>CALCOY010000126.1 GCA_937897325.1 uncultured Shimia sp. | reverse complement strand
TCACGTCCTCAACGTGGATCGGGATCTCAAGGTCGTCGATCTGCTGTTGAAGTTCGCCGCAAATGAAAAGGTCGTTTTACATAAGCATCATGCAGATTACAGCACGTTCATCATTCAGGGTGAGTTGCGCCTGTACGACGCCTCAGGTGCATTGACCGAAGTCCGCCCAACGGCGAGTTTTGTTCAGAAGTCTGCTGGTGGCGCACCACATACTGAAGGCGGCGGGGACCAAGACTGCATCGCCTGGTTCAGCAACAAGGGCACCGATGGTGTGATCTACGAAATTTTGGGACCAAATGGCGAGACTTTGGGCACCTTGGGAGTGCCGGAATTCGAAGCCTTGATGCAGGCGCAGGACGAACCGGTAAAGCCCATTATTCCAGGCTAAGTCGATACCACTGCTTTCAAGATAAGTCCGTCGGCTACATGGCCACTGGCATACCTAGAAAAGTGGATGACAACCCAGCTTGGGCCGCATTCACAGACGGCCCTGAGCCGCCGTTGGCCCATAGATCAAGTTTCTGCGGTCTCAGTCCGCAAAGTTGCCGTTCGCTGCACTTGCTCGATGTGTATGATGGGCCAGGTTCTAGGCGCGGACTATGCCGCCGTTGCGAACCTTGGATCGAATGGTCGCATAGTGCAGCGCGCGGTCGTTTGAAAAAAGTACCGGTCCTGAACCTAAACGCCCGCGATGCGAAGGGGGCGTCCTGCGGTAAGTCCCGCGGCGGTGACAGCAATCGCCTGGGCATTGATGCCGTAGTGCCGATAGAGATCGGACACGCGGCCAGTTTGGCCAAAATGCTCCACCCCGAGCCCGGCGGTCGCATGCCCCGTAACGCTTCCCAACCAGCTGAGCGTGGCCGGATGGCCGTCGATAACCGTCACGAGGGTCGTGTGTTTCGGCAGATCCCGCAAAAGCGTCTCAATGTGCGAATGCGCCCCGCTGTTCCCGCGCGCGCGGGCTCGTTGTGCGGCCTGCCAGCCTGCGTTTAAACGATCGGCAGAGGTCACGGCGAGCACGCCAAGTTCGCGCCTGTCGGTGGCCAGAAGTCCGGCGGCGGCGATGGCTTCTGTGGCCACGGTGCCCTGATAAACGATCACCACCTCACAATTGGGACCTGGCTTGCGCAGCCAATAGGCCCCGTCAACGATCCCCTGGCGGGTGTCCGCGTCCAGCACGCGCCCCGGTTGCTCCAGCGGTCGGGTGGACAGCCGCAGGTACACCGCGCCGCCCGTCTCATCCCTCAGCCATGTGCGCTCATCCATGACACCTTCGCCGTCGCGCTGCATGTACTCAAAACTCCAGCCCATCAGCACCGCCAATTCATCAGCAAAGGCTGGTTCAAAACTGGCAAGACCGTCTTGGCTCATCCCGATCAGCGGTGTCGCAACCGATTGATGCGCGCTCCCTTCGGAGGCAAGGCTGACGCCCGATGGCGTGCCCACCAGCAAAAAGCGGGCATCTTGATAACAGGCATAGTTCAACGCATCGAGCGCGCGGCTGATGAACGGATCATAAAGCGTGCCGACGGGCAACAAACGCGTGCCAAAGAGCGAGTGGCTCAGGCCCGCAGCGCCCAGAAGCAGGCAAAGGTTCATCTCGGCGATACCCAGCTCAATATGCTGGCCTGCTGACGATATCTGCCACTTCTGCGTGCTGGGTATTTGCTCCAAACGGAAGGTGTCGGCGATATCAGACGTGCCAAAGAGCGCCCGGCGGTTGACCCAGGGGCCAAGGTTCGTGCTGACAGTGACATCGGGGGATGTGGTCAGGATATGCTGGGCCAGGGCGCTGTTCGACTTTGCAAGCGCATCAAGGATTTTGCCAAACGCCGCCTGGGTCGAGATAACCTTGTCGCTGGGCGTCTCAATCTCGGGCACGGCAACCGGTGCTGCCGCGTAGCGCCGTGGGCCTCGCGCAAAAAACGCCACATCACCAAGTGCCTTGGCAAGATCACGCGCAGCGATCTCCAGCCCTTCGAACGGGTCCCATTCATGCCCGGCGCGCACGTTCATCTCGGCCTGGAACGTGGTCATCTGATCCTTGGTCATCAGGCCCGCATGGTTGTCCTTGTGCCCGGCCAGCGGCGTGCCCCATCCTTTGACCGTATAGGCGATAAAGACAGTTGGCCGGTCGTGGTCGATGTTGTTGAACGCCTCCGTGAGGGTCTCAAGGCAATGTCCACCCAGGTCAGTCATCAGCCGTGCGAGCGCTGAATCGTCGTAGCTGTCCACCAGACGAGAGACGTCGCCCTGATCGCCGATGTCGTTCATCAGCCGTGCGCGCCAGGCGGCACCGCCTTGATAGGTCAGCGCCGAAAACGTCGCGTTGGGGCAATTGTCAATCCAGCCCCGCAGCGCCTCTCCGCCCGGTTGCGCAAAAGCGGCCTGCTGAAGACGCCCGTATTTGAGCGTGACAACGTCCCAGCCGAAGGTCTCAAAGATGCCCGCAATTCGGTCCTTCAGCCCTTCTTTGACGATGCCATCAAGGCTCTGCCGGTTATAGTCGATGACCCACCAGGTATTGCGCAGCCCGTGCTTCCAACCCTCTTGCAGGCATTCGTATATGTTGCCCTCATCAAGCTCTGCGTCCCCCATAAGTGAGATCATGCGGCCCGGTGTGTCGAGCGCTGACCAGTCTTTGGCCAAAAGGTAATCCTGCACCATCGAGGCAAAGGCGGTGATGGCCACTCCAAGCCCGACAGACCCCGTGGAGAAATCAACATCGTCGACGTCCTTGGCCCGGCTGGGATAGCTTTGCGCACCCCCATAGCCGCGAAATGCCTCCAAGTTCTCGCGCATCTGGTTGCCCATCAGGTACTGGATTGCATGAAAAACCGGGGCGGCATGCGGCTTGACCGCCACCCTGTCCTCGGGCCGCAAGACAGAGAAGTAAAGCGCCGTCATGATCGTGACTATGGAGGCTGACGACGCCTGATGCCCACCGACTTTGATCTCATCGGAGGTGCGCAGGTGATTGGCGTTGTGTACGATCCAGCAGGCAAGCCAGAGCACTTTTCGCTGCAATGCCTCCAGCGTTTCAATGTCTTTCATCTAGGTGCCTCTGCTACTGAGATCGTTCATTCCCACGCCGCGCTGGCTTCGGCGCCTGCACGGCCAAACCCCGCGTTCATGCGTCATTGCGTCGTCGCGAGGGCCAGGAAACCCGCCGTGTGAAACCGAACCAGCGTTTCAAAACTGCGCTCTGGGTCTCGCGGTGTGGCCCGCCCGGACAACCGCTCAGGGCGGCCTGTTGCAGAACAGATGCCCAGCATCGCCGCCACCATCGCCGAAAACCCCTCGACCACATCCAGCGCATCCGCGCCGGGAAGAGAGCGGTTGAGTTCCGCGATGTAATCTCGCGCCGTCACATCATAGTGGCGCGCGATGATCTCTGTCCCAAGCGGGGAGTTGGCCAGCCGCCCCATCAGCGCCGCATAATTGCGCCAGCCCGGATCACCGTGGCTCGCCGATTTGATGAACGGCTCCACGTAGGCGTGGACAAGCACCTCAACCGCGATCGCCTGTGCCCCGGCCTTCGCGCGCGCATCCTCAAGGGCATCGCGCCGCAGCCGCGTCATGATCTCCGCGCGCCGCGCAACCACCGCGTCAAAAAGCGACTCCTTGGGGCCAAAGTGATAGCCAATCGAATGAACCTGCAGGCCCGCCTCGGCGGCCACATCCCGGATCGAGGCACCGTCATAGCCACGATCTGCGAACAGTTGTTCTGCGGCGTTCAAAATGCGTTCGCGTGTCTGCGCCGATTGGTTGCCCTTGGGCCGCCCCGGTTTGCGTGGCCCGTCAGGCGCATCGGTCGGCAGCAACGTCTCAAGCGTCAGGCTGGCATGGGAAGTGTCGTCGTTCATGCAAATGCCTTTTGTGTTTGCAACTTGAGCAGTGCGCGCGCCTCATCCGCGCTGGACACCAGCCCACCAAGGCCCTCGATCAGCGACGTCGCCATGCGCACCTGATCGGCATTGGACGTCGCAAGCTGCCCCGGCCCGGCCCAGAGAGAATCCTCAAGCCCCACGCGAACATGCCCGCCCGCTGCGGCAACTGTCGCCGCCACGCGCATCTGATGCGCGCCAGCGCCAAGCGCCGACCAAACCAGATCATCGCCGAAGAGCCGCACCGCCGTGCGGCGCATATGCGCGATGTCATCCGGATGCGCCCCGATCCCGCCCAAGAGGCCAAAGACGGTCTGCACAAAAAACGGCGGCTCCACCGCACCCTGATCCGCAAAATGGGCAAGGTTATAGAGGTGAGAGGTGTCGTAACATTCAAACTCAAATCGCGTGCCATTGTCGCGGCAGGCGTCCAGAACATGCGCGATGTCCTGATAGCTGTTGCGAAACACCAGATCGCGGGAACCTTCGAGGTGCTGTTTTTCCCACCCGCCAAGTTCTGGATGACGCGCCAGCATTGGGAAGAGGCCCATGTTCATCGACCCCATGTTGAGCGAGGCCAGTTCTGGCGCGAAATGCGCCGCCGGGCGCACGCGTTCGGCCACGCTCATATAGGGGCTGCCGCCGGTGGTGAGGTTCAGGATCGCGTCAGTCTGCGCGCGGATCGCAGGCACGATATTGGCAAACCCCTCAACGCTCTGATCGGGCTTGCCCGTCTCGTCATCGCGCGCATGCAGATGCAGGATCGTCGCACCCGCCCTGCCGGCGGCCACGGCCGATGCGACGATGGCATCTGACGTAGCAGGCAGGTGCGGCGACATGGAGGGCGTATGGATCGCGCCGGTGATTGCACAGGTGATGATAACGGGCCGCCGCTTGGCCATGGGGGCTCCTATCCCGCTGCCATCTGCTCAGCGTCCCGGATCAGACCGCGCAACACGGGTGGCGTTACCGGCAGCGACGTGATCTTAACGCCGTGATCGGAAAGTGCATCCTCAATCGCGCTCGTCAGTGCCGAAGGCGCACCAAGCCGTCCGCCTTCACCACCGCCTTTGATCCCGTACTCGGTAAACGGAGACGGCGTTTCCACATGCCCCAGCTTGAAGTTGCGCGGCATCTCATTCGCCGTTGGCATGGCAAACTCGGCAAAATTGGGGTTGGTGAACTGTCCGTCCGAATTGTAATGGAACTGCTCGCTCAGCGTTGTGCCGATGCCGTTCGCCGTCCCACCCCAGACTTGGCCCGCAAGCGTGCGCGGGTTCACAATCGTGCCGTTGTCGTGAACTGCGGCATAATCCAGCATCTCGACCTTGCCGGTCCCGGGGTCCACCTCCACCGCCACGATATGACAGATATGCCCAACGATGGGGTAGAAGATGCCAAGGTGCTTACGATCCTCATCAGGGTCCGTCGAAAGCGGGTGATCATAGACCGCCGTTGTCTCCAGCCCGCTATCAAACTCCTCGCCATCGGGAAAGCTGAGGCGGAAGAAGCTGGAGGTCAGCGCAATCTCGCCAAAGCTTTTTTCCTGATCTTTCAGCCCCTTCACGGCAACCATCCCATTGCGAAGCTCCACGTCCTCCGGGCGGCGCTGCAACATATGCGCCCCAAACCGCTTGAGCCGCTCTTCGAGCTTGATCGAAGCGCTCACACAGGCCCCCGCGATCATCGCGGTAAAGCGGCTGCCCTGCGGGCCGACGCCATTAAAGCCCGATTGGCTGTCTGAATAGTTGAACACGATGTCCTCGGGCGCCACCGTCAGCCGTTCTGCCAGAATCTGCGTCACGACGGTTTCGGGCGAATTGCCAACCATCGGCGAATGCAGCGTGACGAAAAGCTTTCCCGAGGGGTCAAAATGCACCGAAATGCTCTCAGGCGTTGAGGTCAGGGTAAAGCCCGGCGTCTCTTTGTTGTTGAGCGACCACCATTCTGTCGGGCCATAGACACTGCGCTCCATACAGGTGGCCACGCCCACGCCCACGCACCGCCCTTCGGCGCGCATCTTCTTGGCCTTCTCGCGCCAGCCGTCGAGGTCGAACATCTGCTTGGCTTCGGCCAACACCTTTTGAAAGTTCCCGCTGTCATAAATGTTGCCCGTGGGGATCATGTAAGGAAAGGCATCGGGCTTGATCATGTTCTGCTCGCGTAGCGCCAGCGGGTCTTGGCCCAACTCATTCGCTGCGGCATCCACCATCCGCTCCATCAACCAGTTGGTTACTTCCGAACCGAACCCGCGATATGGCCCCTGCTGGCACTTGTTGGTCAGCACCGCTTTGACGCGCATCCCGAAACTGCCGATGGTATAGGGGCCGGTTACCTGCGCCATGGCGTTGCCATGTGTGCCGACACCGAATTGCAAATAAGCGCCATAGTCATCCAGCACGGTAAAGCGCAGAGACTTGAAGGTGCCATCCTTGTCGACGGCCAGCTCGGCATCATAGAGCCGGTCCGAGCCGTGGCTGTCAGAATTGGTGAAATGCTCCAGCCGGTCCTCGATGTATTTGACTGGCACACCAGCAAGACGCGCAAGGCCCGCAGTCAGGATGATGATCTTGTGCGAGAACACCTTGGAGCCAAAGCTGCCACCGGCCAGTTTCGGCACGATCCGCATCTCACCCGGTGACACCCGCAGCGAGCCGCCGATCACGAAGGGAATGAAGTTGTAGAAGTTTGAGTTGCAGTGGATCGTATAGCCGCCCTTGTAGGGATCGAACTGAGCCACCACCCCGCAGGTCTCAATGGCCTGGGCGGAAGAGCGGTGCCAGCGCAGGCGACGCTTGATGATGTGATCGGCGGCGGCGAAATCCTCCTCCACCGGCCCAAAGTTGAAGCTTTCATCGAGCGCCACGTTGCTTTCGCGGTCATCCGGGTGCAGCAGCGCATCGCCTGTCGCGGCGGCGGAGGCTTCAATGTCGACATTTGCGGGCAGGACCTCCCACTCAACCTCAACCAGCTCGGCCGCATCTTCGGCGATATAGCGGTCTTCGGCGACCACGGCGGCCACGACCTCGCCCACATGGCGCACCTTGCCCACGGCAATGGCCGTCTGCGGGATCGGGGGTGAGGCAAAGCTGGGGCAGGGATCGACAACGCTCGCCAAGTCCTCTCCGGTATAGACCCCGATCACGCCCGGCAACGCTTTGGCCCGCGACGTGTCGATGCTGACAATCCGCGCATGCGCGTGCGGGCTCGACACCATCGCGGCATGAGCCATGCCCGGCACCTTGAAGTCGTCGATATAGCCGCCATTGCCCGTCAGGATGCGGGGGTCTTCGACCCGCTTGATGCTTTGCCCAATCCAGGTAAGGCCGGCGCGCGGCGCCTCGCGCTGGCGGCTGGGCGGAATGACGTTGGTGTCGAGATGCGATTTCATTATGTCCTCCCCTCGTGCTTCAGGCGGGCTGAAGCGTTTTTTGTATCTCCGCCTCGCGCATCGCCTTGGCGGCGGAACGGATGGCGTTGATAATGAATTCATAGCCCGTGCACCGGCACAGGTTGCCCGAGATCGCCTCGCGGATTTCGTCATCGCCTGGGTCAGGGTTGGCCGCCAACAGCTCTTTTGCTGCCGCCAGCATGCCGGGGGTGCAGAAACCACATTGCAGCCCATGCTCTTCCCAAAACGCCTGCTGGATCGGGTGCAGCCCTTCGGCCGTGTCATACCCTTCAACCGTCGTGATCTCGGTGCCGTTCGCCTGAACCGCAAACATCAGACAGGAGCGCACGGCTTTGCCATCCACGACCACGTTGCACGACCCGCACACACCATGTTCGCAGCCGACATGCGTGCCCGGCAACTCAAGTTCGTGGCGGATGAAATCCGACAACAGCATGCGCGGCGGCACAAGGGCTTCGCGCACGCGTCCGTTCACAGTCAGGCTTATCGCTTTCTTGTTCATGGTTCCTCCTCCTAGGCCGCTACGCGCGAGGCAGCCGCGCTCAAAACGCGCGGCAGCAAGCTGCGCAAAAGATCACGCCGGTAATCGGCGCTGATATGCTCGACGTTGGGCGGATTGACCGCTGCGGCAGCAGCGGCAGCGATCTCCTCAAAGACCGCAGAGGTCGGCTCTGCCCCCGCGAGGGTTTCCTCCTGCGCGCCAAGCCGTATTGCCGCGTCGCCAACGCCACTGACCGCAATCCGCGGTGCAGCAATCCGCCCCTCGACCACGCGCAGCGTCGCGACAACGGTGCACCAGGCGTAGTCGCCCTTGCGCATCGCCACCTCTTCAAAGCCCCAGCCGGTCCCCGCCTCGGGGATCGGTATGCGCACCTCCGTCAGCATCTCATCGCTTTCCAGCACCGTCTCGTAGGTGCCGACAAAGAAATCCTGCGCGGTGACCTCACGGGTGCCGGTGGCCTTTGCCACAACAAGGGTTGCATCAAGAACCTGCATCAGCGCGGGCATCTCTGACGCCGGGTCCGCATGACACAGGTTGCCGCATAGGGTGCCCCGGTTGCGCACCGCCGCATGGGCGATCCAGTCGTAGGCCTCCGACATCATCGGAAAGTGCCGGCCCACCAGCTCCGACGCCTTGATCTCGCCGTGCCGCGCCAATGCGCCGATGGCGACAAAGCCCGCGTCCTCGCGGATATAGTCGAGATCGGGCAGGCGGTTGATGTCCACCAGCCGCTCCGGGGCGGCCAGCCGATAATTCATCATCGGCACAAGGCTTTGCCCGCCGGCCAGAATGCTTGTCTCGGTCTCGGTGTCCCCCAACATGGCCAGAACGGCGTTGAGGTCTGTTGGGCATTCGTAGTCAAACGCTGATGGTTTCATTCTCTCTCCCCTCCCGGTTCATCCGGCAAATCGTGGCTCCGGCACCCCTTTGATCCCAAGGCCACGAATACGAAACAGGCTCCCGGCCGCAAATTGCGGCTTGGTCTGTTTTTCAAATCCGTCATGGGCCGCCGGGTGGTTCACCCGGGCCATGGATGTGACGTAGATGTCGGTCAGGTCGGGCCCGCCAAACATAACCGACGTGATGTTGCGCACCGGCATGGTGATTTTGCGATCAACGGAGCCGTCAGGCGCATAGCGTATCAGATCGCCCGAAATGACCTGCGCGTTCCAGACGTAGCCTTCCGCATCAACGGTTGAACCATCCGCAAACCCTTTGTCTTCCGCCGTTGAGGCAAACACACGCCTGCGGCTCGGCTCGCCGATGGCAAGATCATAATCATAAACCCAGATCTCGTCTTTGAACGTATCGGCAAAGTAAAATAGGCTGTCATCCGGGCTCCAGCACGGTCCGTTTGAGCAGATGATGCCATCCTGCACCTTGTGCAGGCTCAGGTCAGGGTCGAGCCGCCACAGCCCGCAAATACCCAGCTCTTCCTTGTCGTCCATGCCGCCCGCAAAGAACCGCCCCGCACGGTCGCATTTTCCGTCGTTCAGACGCGCCCGCGTCGGATCGTCATCGACCTTGGCGACCAACTCAACCGCATGGTTGTCAAAGTCGTATGTGTAAAACCCGTCTGACAGGGCAAGGATCGCCCCGCCTTGCGCACGCAGCGCCATGGCCCCGATATCCCGCTCCAGCGGCCAGGATTGGACGTCGCCCGTTGCGGGATCAAACCGCCAAATCGCGTCTTTGCCGACGCGCGGCCCGGTGCTGTCTACCCAAAAGAGCGTCTGTGTCTCAACGTCCCACACCGGCCCTTCACCAAGGTGGTTCTCGCATTGAATGAGGCACTCGATTGTGAAGGTTTCTGGCATGGGCCCTGTCCGTAAGACCGGCGAGATCGACTCGCCCTTGCCAGAGCTTTACATTATTTATACAAACGTACAAATAATAAATTAGCTTGTTTGAATTTCCACTTGGAGGCCCGCCATGCTCACCGCCCTCGATCACGTCAATCTCCGCACCCCTGACCTCGACTTGATGATCGACTGGTACGAGACCCATCTGGGGCTGAAGCGGGGGAAGCGGCCTGAAACCCCCATCACCGGGGTCTGGCTCTACCTCAATGACGTGGCCGTCGTGCACTTGGTGCTGGACGAAAGCCCGCTCCCGCGCGAGGCGACCTCCCTGGAGCACTTCGCCTTTCGCGCGACCGGCATGACCGCCTTTGCCGAAAAACTCATCGCGGCAGGCGTGCCATTTGAGAAAAGCGAGGTCCCAGGCACCAACATCACCCAATTCAACCTGACCGACCCAATGGGAAACCACCTCCACGTCGATTTCCGTGATAGCGATTCATAACCGCTTCCAGATGGCAGCGAATTCGGAAATTGCATCGCGACGAAGCGCTGTGTCACGTGTGGAGGACATGAGCTCACCACTGAAATTTGCAAAGCCCGCTCACGCGTACATTGCAGTTGTTTGAGCAGGGCGCAGCACTTGGCGTTAACGGCTCAGCACCGACCAACGCTGCATGAGCTACGGACACCCGCTTTGAATTGGCGAACGGCAGGGCCGCTCGCCAAGTTGCACTAGATGTCGATGCGCTCCGCGATACTCAGGGCATCCTCCAGTTCAACGCCAAGGTAGCGCACCGTGCTGTCGACCTTCGTGTGGCCGAGCAGCAGTTGGACCGCGCGGAGGTTGCCGGTCTTTCTATATATCTCCACCGCCTTTGTCCGGCGGAGCGAATGGGTGCCATAGCCACTTGGCTCTAGACCAATAGCTGTCACCCAATCGCGGACAATACGTCCATACTGGCGGGTCGAGATATGTGGCCGATCATGGAAGCGACTGGGAAACAAAAACCGACACGCAAACATCTCTGGTGATTTGACCCAAGCCAGCACAGTTTCGCGCGTGTTTTCCGTCAGTTCAAACTGAACCGGTCGCTTAGTCTTGCTTTGGATCACTGAAACACGTTCCCGAACGCGATCATCCTTCACAAGGTCAAGTACGGCCAGTTTGACCAGATCACAGCCACGCAGTTTGCTGTCGATGGCGACGTTGAATAAAGCCAGATCGCGTTGATAGCCCGCGGGTTCGAGCCTAGCCCGGATCGCCCAGACCTGTTTTGGCAGTAAAGGCCGTTTTTGACCGATGATCCGCCCCTTGTTCCAGGCTCTGCGTTTCGGGGTGGTTGCTGGAAGTTGGACTCTTGGCATGATTTGCCCTCCGATCCACCCTCCAAGCCCATTCACCGACACCGCGCTGCCGGGACAATTCTACAGTCTAAAGGAATGGCCGGTGTCAGAGAAGCACGATGACCGTCGCTGCCGCGCAAGCATTGGGCGGCTTCGAGCCCATACCGACTGATGCTGCAACATCAACCAATGTCTGGAAACCTAACAAAACCCCAAAGCGCCTACTATGGTGCAACCCGAACTCGAACCACGGCACATTTGTCGGCATCGCTTAGAGCTCAATGTAGGGAAAAGAATGATACATGGTTGGTGAGACGAACTTGGATGAACTGATAAGGTCGATGTCAGCAGTCCTTATCGACGGATTATACGTTTTCGTCACAGTTGAGCTCGGACGAGTTCCCAAAGGCATTTCACCCCGCCCGGTTCCGCGACGAGTTCCTGAATGGCGAAATCTTCTGCAGCCTGCGTGAGGCGCAAATCCTGATCGAGGAATGGAGGAAACACTACAACACCAAACGACCACACAGTGCTCTAGGTTATCGCCCACCGGCCCCAGAAACCATCGTCCAGATGGACCCAAGGCCGGTCATGCACTAACAATTAAATTGGATCACTCCAGTGGGGCTGACCAAACCTTCCAAGACGCTGCGGCGGACGGGGAAATCATTATCTTGGCGGTACACTATGCTGCGGCTGAGGAGGTCCTTGCACCTCCGTCGGATTTCCTGAAACAAAAGATATTAATCGATGCAACCAACCCTCTGAACGATGATTGGTCTCCCTTGGTGTTAGACAACGGCATCTCGGCTGGTGAAGCTGTTGCCGGAATGGTACCAGACACAATTGTGGTCAAAGTCTTCAATACGATCTTCGCGGACGTAATGGAGCATGCCGAGCAAGGTTGGGACGGAAATCCCGTTACGGCCTTTGTTGCAGGCGACAGCCCCGATGCAGTGGCAACCGTTGCACAGATCGCGTCAGATATGGGCTTCGCTCCGGTTACGATGACAAAACTCTCAGCAGCCCGGTACTTGGAAGGGATAGCTCATCTCAATATCGAACTCGCACTTGAGCAGGGCGGAGGAACGAATGCAGCGTTCTTCTTTCGCCGACGCTGATGCCGATCCGTCGCATTGAATTCGAGGTCGCAGGCGACACCGTTGTGGGCGACCTGCACCTGCCGAACGGAGAATGGCCTTTTCCTGCAGTCGTAACAGGCGGGCCAATGACTTCGGTCAAGGAACAGGTGACCGGCACGTATGCTGCAGCTTTGGCAGATCGAGGGTTTGCAGCACTCGCCATTGATCATCGATACTATGGCGAGAGCGGCGGTCAACCGCGCCAATACGAATTCTATCCGCACAAGATAGAGGACCTAAAGGCAACTATCGATGCTCTAGCCGCTCAGCCTGACGTTGACGAAACGCGGCTCGGAGCCGTCGGGATTTGCTTGGGGTCTGGATACCTCGCCCATGCTATCAAAGCCCGCTCTGATATCAGAGCATTTGTTGCTATCGCAGGATATTACCGGGACGTACCCGCAATGATGGCCGAAGACCCACAAGGTTTCCAAGACCGCGTCGAGCAAGGACGCGAAGCCCGCGAAGTACATGAGGCCACCGGAGAAGTCGCTATGATCCCAGCGGTTTCGCTGGAGCAAGATGCTGCGATGACCTTGCAATCGACGTATGATTACTACGCGGAGAGAGCCGCGCATCCGAACTATAAGAACGCGTTCTCCGTAATGTCGCGAGAGCATTTTTTGCAGTTTGATGTCCAAAGCGCAGCACCTGATCTGCGCTTGCCATTCCTGCAATTGCATGGCCCAAATGCGTTGAACCCTGCGTGGGCGGACAAGTTTTTCAGGGCGGTTCCGGGCGAGAAACAGCAAGTATCATTGCTTTCCAAGGGCCAAACTGACATCTACGATGATCCTGGGATTGTGGCGGATGCTTCGGATCAGGCCGCTGATTTCCTGAGGAACGTCCTTTGAATTTACAATTAGTCTTGCAGCCCACTTGGTCTCGCTGCCTTACTTCAGTATCCGCTCTCCAAAAAACTAAGATGGGTTCTTTGAGCCATTCGCCGCCCTTGCTTGCACTTCGCTACAGGGTCCTCTGTAAGCAAAATTGGGCAACCAATCATTCTATCCAGCAAAAAAACCTGCTCCTGGGCGCCACGGAATATCCGTCGGGCCATAGTTCACTCCCAACGCGTGCAACGCAAATGTGACTTGGCTGCGGTGGTGGGTTTGGTGGTTGAAAAGTTGGACGATCATCTTCCAGCGTGGAATCGGCTTGCTGATGATTGTCGCGCTCTTTCAATTGGTCGACGGCGCACAAGTCATCGCATTGGCCCTCCTTCGTGGCGTGCAGGACACGGCGATCCCGATGTGGATGGATGCGTTCAGCTACTGGGGCGTGGGAATGCCTTCTTCGTATCTGTTCGGTTTCGTGCTGGGGCTCCGCGGTATCGGCGTCTGGACAGGACTTGTCTTGGGGCTGGGCCTCGCTGCGATCCTGCCGAACTCGCGATTTTGGGTCGTAACGATGCGGCGGGCTGAAGCTTAGGTGAATTTGGCTGAGGTCGTCTATGCGGACTAAACCGACCTTGTGTTTTCGTGCTTTGCTGGCGCAGCATTCGTTTGCACTCGCGGCGTTCAATTTGTTGCGTTGCAGCGCAAGTCACCGAACTAGCCGTTCACAGGTGTCGATCAGGGTCGAACTCAAAAGTCACCTTCAACGCGTGGAAAATGTACCCGAAAGATGCGGACAAAGCTGCCGTCAGAGATTGTCAGTCTTAGGTCCGCTTTGAAGTTAACTTGTCTGCTCGCGGTCAAACTGCATGCGCAATTGTCTGACTTCATCCATCTGTTCATGCGACCAGAAGACGAGTGGCTTTAGCATCTCAAGTAAGCTGCGACCCAAGGGCGTCAATTCATAGGATACCCACTCGGCTCAAGCCCAATTGCTGTCACCCCGTCGCGAACAAGTCGTCCATACTGGCGCGTTGAGATGTGCGGGCGGTCATGAAACCGGCTGGGAAACACTAACCGGCACGCAAACATTTCAGGCGATCTGACCCAAGACTAGACAGTTTCGCGCGTGTTTTGTTGCGTCAGTTGGAACTGCACGGATCGCTTGGGCTTGCTCTGGATCACCGAAACACGTTCCCAAACGGGATCATCCTTTACCAGGTCGGATACGGCCAATTTGACCAAATCAAAGTCGCGCAAGTTGCTGTCGATGGCGACGTTGAACAACGTCAGGTCGCGAAAGTTGCAGGCTAGTTCGAGCCGTGCCCGTATCGCCCATACCTGTTTAGGCAACAGGGGCGCTTCTGGCCAATGATGCGCCCTTTGTTCCATGCTTTGCGTTTCGGGGTGACTGCGGGAAGTTGGACTCGCGGCATAGTATGCCCTCCAATCCTCCCTCCATGCCCAAGCATCAGCACCGCGCTGACGAGACGATTTTACAGTTTGAGCGAAGGGCCGGTGTCAGAGATGCACGAAGGAAGTCATCGCTGCGTGCGCGATATGCTGCACTGAACCCAAACCCCTAAATACTGCAAACGTTCCAAAAGGCCGGAAACATCAGCAAAGCTGCCGCCTATTTAATGGTGGCGCCACGCTTCTCGTGCATTGAACCCACGAACCCTTTAGAAAGTGTCGCCCACGTTAACCCCGTTTCATGCTACGCCATAGCCTGGGCGCTGCTCCGAAACGGCGGCGAAAGGCTTTGGCGAATTGCGCTGGATTGTCGTATCCGATGCTGCCGGATATGTCCGTCACGCTCCGGGAATGATCTTTTGAAAGTGTCTCGGCTGCCCGGTCCAGTTTTGCCGCAAGGACGTATTGATACGGGCTTTGCCCCGTTTTTGCTTTGAAACGGCGGCCAAAGTGGTGTCGGCTGACCCCGCTTATGGTCGCCAGTTCATCCACCGAAATGGCGCGGTGAATATGTTCTGCAATATGCTGGTCGACCGCTTTCAGCTTCGCGTCTTCCAGTGGGTAGATCGAAGCTCCCTCCCGGGTGGGCTCAGCCTTGGGGTCCGGTTCATCCAGCAATTGGTGCACGACAAGCTGCGCCGCATGGACCAGGGCGCTGTCGGTGACACGGCCAGCATGAGTATAGCCGATCTGCATCATCGTCGCTTCCACGATCGGATCCCGGAACACCTGGGATATCACGTCATGCCGCACCCGGTCGGGCCACGCGTTGCCAAAACTGCTGCGCAGCGAAGCGACGTCAATAGCCAACCCGATGACACGCATGGCCGGCCAGCTACCGTAGCCGGGCGAGAATGGTGCGGCAATTCCGATGTCGCCGGGCCCAATCTCGGCTTCCAGATCCTGGTCATTGGTCTTCTGTGAAAGCCATCCTCCACCGCTGACACAAAGCATCGCAAATAGTACGGGGAGGCCTCTGATTGCAGATTCATGGTTGGAATATTCTGCGTCATAGACCAGTACATTGCGATCACAGCTAACATGAAGGTGCCGCACATCTGCGCCTACATTTTTAAGACGCGCATGAATGATCTCATCTGCCGGTATCGTCATCACTCACCTCTGTATACCAGAATACCCGACAAAAATTATCAAAAAAAGCTGAAATAGCACTGATCACCGCACGAATGGATTAGAGCGCAAACCAGCGCTTGGCGAAACTTCTCAAAGCAATGGGAAAGGATAATCCATGGTTTCGAGGGGCATCTCGAGGCTAGCTATGCTTTGTGCGCTATGCACTCTGCCGCCAGCTGCATTTGCACAATCCAATCAACAACCTTTTGATCTGGGTACACTGGTACTGCGCGGTGAAAAGATCGGGCGCGTCGCGGCAGACACGTCAACCGGCACAACTGTCATCGATGGGGAAGAGGCGTCATCGGTGCAACACCAGGACATTGACGACATCATCCAAGGGCAAAGCAACGTGCTGGCCAATGAAGGGTTCCGCTTGCCGTCGATCCGGGGCATCGACAGCAACGGCGGATCCCGCCCATCGATCAGCGCCGGGACACAGCCGCGCATCCCGGTTTTGGTTGACGACGTGCCGCTACCGTCCAACGAGGCCAGCAACATCACCCAGACCAGCACCTTTGACCTCGACACGGTCGAAGTGGCGCGCGGGCCTCAAGCCACAAGCACTGGGCGCAACACGGTGGGTGGTGCAATCCGCGTTTACACCAACGATCCGGTGTTTGAACATGAGGGTGCGGTGCGTGTGTTCGTGAACGATCAAACCAACGCGGGTCTAGCATTCATGCTGAACCGCCCCCTTGGGGATCAGGTCGCCCTGCGCTTTGTCGGCGAATATGCGAACGGTGACAGCTACATCAACAATAACCCCAATCCGCTCCCAAGTGGCATCAATCCCAATGACGAAGAACTGACCCGCCTGAGGGCCAAGTTACTTATCGAACCAGCAGACATCCCGGGGCTCAGTCTGCTATTTTCCGTAGAAGACAGCCGGATTAAAGGACCAACCGAAGGGTTCTTTGATGGTGACTTTGCCGACCTGTCGGTTACAGGCGGCGCCTTTGGTGCGGTCTCAGCCTATGAGATTGTGGATCAAACCACTTATTCTGCGCGTCTTAGCTATACTATTTCAGCTTCGACAACATTGATTGCCCGCTATTCTCGGCTCGACAACGAGCTGGTATTTGCAGATACCGGCGAAGTTCTCTTTGGCTTTTTCAACCTCGGCGCAACCGGTTTCGACAAAGAGCTAGAAGAGGGTGAGGTGTATCTGCGGTTCGAAAACATCGGCATTCTGGAACGTGGCGTCCTCGGTGTGATCCATACCAAGGAAGATGAGGTTGGGTTCAACAACGGCACAATCGCCTTTGATGTCACAGGCGAGATCGAAAATACTGGGCTATATGGCGAGTTTGAGCTTAGCGCAGATCGCATTGCTGAAGGGCTAACATTCATAGTCGGCGGGCGATACGAAGAAGACAAACGCTTTCGCCAGTTGATCGATACCACCGGAACTGTCAGCCGAGGTGACTTTGATGAGAGTGTGTTTCTTCCCAAGGTTGGCCTTCGCTACGAGCTGAACGAAAACACCTCCTTTGGCTACACCTATAGTGAAGGGTTTCGCGGCGGTGGTCTTGATGTGGATGCCGGTGCGGGCGTTTTCGGGGGCGCAGTCTCTGCCATCGCCTTTGGGCCGGAAACGCTGGACCAGCATGAGATATATGCCAGAACAACCATGTTGAATGGGGCGCTGGATCTGTCCGCAACGGCGTTTTACTACCAGTTCAACGATGCTCAGGTGGATGGCGCAGCCTTCTATCCGGCCAGCGGGGATCCCGCCTTGGGCAACGTGCCTGAAGCAACCGGCAGAGGGTTGGAGCTAGGATTCGAATACCGCGCTGCTAATGGACTGACTTTTAATGGTGCCCTGGGTCTTTTGGACACCGAAATCACTGAAGCTGGTACAGGACAGGCCGCCTTTCTTGGGCTCGATTTGCCCCGGGCGCCCAGCACGACGGCATCAATTGGGGTGCGGTATGCGGCGCAAAACGGCTTTTTTGCTTCGGCAGAAGCCCGGTACGTATCTTCGCACACGTCCGCTATCAACCAGCCGGAAATCGAGTCCTCTACCATCGTCGATGTCGGGGTCGGATATGACTTCGCGCTACCAAGCGGGCAAGACATGAGAATTGAAGCTTTTGTCGAAAACCTCTTTGACGAACGCCATATCACCTTCTCGGAGCTCTCCGGGATTGGCACGTTGCAAAAAGTGGGGCGCCCTCGCACCATCACTATCGCGGCAACGATGCGGTTCTAACCGCGAACCTCTTGACCGGTCCCATCCCGGGGCCGGTCCCTCGTCTTAAGTTGGAGCACGCAGGATGCGTTGGCACGTTCTTTCAGTTGTTGGCATTCTTTACGCCGTCCAGTTCATTCCGCTCTTCTTCATGATCATGGCCTTGCCCATCATCCTGCGCCAAGAAGGGCATTCCGCAACCACCATCGGCCTGGTGCAAATCGCGGCAATCCCTTACGTCTTCAAGTTTCTCTGGGCTCCGCTGATCGACAAATATAAGCTTGGCAGAGACCGCTACAAAAGCTGGATCGTTGTGTTGTCGGCCCTGCATGTGGTCACCTTGGGCATCGTGGCATTTGTCGATCCTTCGGGCCCACTTATCCCGCTCTTCATCGGTCTGATCATCGCAACAACTGCTGTCTCTACACAGGACGTGGCCGTGGACGCACTGGCGATTTCTCTGATGCGCCCGTCCGAGCGTACCATAGGTGCAACGTTTCAGAACGCAGGTGCCTATGCCGGGGCGATCGTTGGTGGATTTGGGTTTCTTTATCTATACGGCATCATCGGCTGGACCGCCGCAGTGCTGATCCAAACGGTCATCTTCGCGGTACCGCTTGTGATCCTTGCCTTTATCAATGAGCCGCAGCGATTGCGCGGTGCTCCACCTGTCACCTTCAGAAACGCACTACGCTTTTTCCAGCAACCAAAGATGGGCCGCTGGCTCGCAATCCTGGGCACGATGCGCATGCCGATCCTGGCCACCATGCTGCCGATGCGGCTCATGATGGTGGATCAGGGCATGTCGACCGAAGAGATCGCGGTCTGGTTTGGTCTCTTCGCCATGAGCGCGGGAGGCGGCTCTACCGTGTTTTTTGGTCCGCTCTTGCGCAACCTGCCACGCGTGCGCGCAATCTACATCGTGGGGCTTCTGAACATACCGGTTCTGATCGGCGTGGCCTACATCGCCGCCGCGTTCCCGGACGCCATCAGATACGCGATCATCGTGGCTTGGATGGCCGTGGCGCTGACGGACATCGTTATGTTTCGCGGGGCCATGGACAAGATCCGGCCCGAAATGCCCGGCTTCGACTTCTCGGCGCAAATTGCCATCTACATGCTGCTGGCGGGCTTCACAGACCCCTTCGCCGGACTGGTTATGGACGGCCACGGCGTGATGCCGGTCTTCATTGCGGCGATCTTTTTGGGGTTCGTGCCACTGGCAATCCTGCACTTTGCCATTGCCCCGATCCGAAAATCCGCACGCGGGCTCGAAGGGGATCGCTCCGTCTCTACCGGTGTTGTGCCGTCGGCTGATCCCGCCGCGCTCATTTTGCATATGGAGGAAACCTTTACCGAGCACGGCATCACCTGCACCCGTCCCAACCCCGATCTTCTGAGGATGGAAGAGATGGGGTGCATAGTCGAAGTCAAATGCGAAGATAAAGCCATCGATATTCTGGTGGATACGCCAACCGAGAACTTCCTTATCTTCATCCGGGACGAGTTGATTGAAGAGATTGACAACTTTGAACCTCAAGCTGCCGTCGATATGCGTTGGACAGGTGCTATCCGCGTGGGCGAAATGCCCTCCAATTTCCGCATCTTGCGGGCCAAAGCCCGGCGCGAGGTTTTCCCCGGCCTCATCCGCGTAACGCTCGAGGGGATAGATGTGCAGGCACTCACTAAAGATGGCATCCACCTAAAGCTAATGATGCCTGAAGAGCGTGGGCGCAACCCCGTCTGGCCCGTTGTCGGCGAAAATGGAGGCATCGCATGGCCGGAAGGGCGGGACCGTCTACACGCCCGTTGGGTCACCATCCACGACATTCGTGTCGACGCGCGTGAGATTGACGTGGATATTGCGCATCATAGCGGCGGGCTGATATCCGATTGGGCCGCTTTAGAGGAAGATGCGCAGGAAGTGGGTGTCATAGGACCTGGCGGTGATGCTTATCTAGAAAGCACGAAAAACGTGGTGCTTGCGGGTGACTACACCGGCCTTCCGGCAATCGCGCGTCTCATTGAAAGCGTCGGCGGCCATGTCACCGGCCATGTGTTCGCAGCGGCTCCATCTCAAAAAGCACTGGAGGACTATTTGCCTAAGTCTAAGCTGCGCGTGACGGCTGTTGAACCAGGCCAATTCAGTGCCTCCATCGCCGATCTCGTGCGTGCCTGCACGAATGAACCGGTGACATTCGGTTGGTTCGCCGGTGAGTTTGGCGCCGCCCAGCAGGTGCGTAAGATCTTCAAAAGCGAGTTTGGATTGCAAAAAGGCGAGCAGTTGAGCATTGCTTACTGGCGAAAGGGCTCTCCTGGGTTCGCCTCCCGAGGGTAGTGCATGCGATAAGCGATGATTGAGGATTACTGCGTCCTCGCCACTACGGTTTCGGCTTAGGTAGTTTTTCGTAATTCTGGATTCGGCCACTTCTGCATTGGACCGGTCAGTGGAAGGTCGGGCGCAAAGGGCGGTTTTGTCCGGGACTTGATCCTTGAACGCGTATTGTCCGCTGAGGCTTTCATGAATGACCGGTTTTCCCTCCGCACAGCGGCGTCGAGATTTACGCGTTTGCTGCGATTTCCACGCTGCGTGCGCTCGCAGCGTGGAATTAGGATGACCGGGTTGGGCTCAAATCAGACGTCTGCCGCGCTTTCACCATCGAAGCCCCCCGCCGACAATACGGTACCACGCTGTCATTGAGGTCCTCCGCCGCCCGTGTATGCTACACCTGTACGACTGTTTGACGGAGAAGACCTAGATGAGTTCACTGCCAGCCCTGCCATATGCGGATTGGTCGGACTCCAAGGATACGCTTCATCTCTTCCTGCAAATCATCGGGAAGATCCGCCTCAAAACCCACCCCAAGTTGAACCATTGGTGGCACGTCACGCTCTACCCGCATGTGCGCGGTCTGACGACGGGCCGCATCCCCTACGAAGGAACCGGGTTCGAGATCCTCTTTGACATGATCGACCACAAGGTGATCATCAGCCGGAATGATGGCCGGCAGGAGAGCTTCGAGGCGGCGGGATGTACGGTGGCGGATTTCT
This sequence comes from uncultured Shimia sp., assembly GCA_937897325.1. Lineage (GTDB taxonomy): Bacteria > Pseudomonadota > Alphaproteobacteria > Rhodobacterales > Rhodobacteraceae > CALCOY01. The sequence goes on along the minus strand of CALCOY010000126.1, from coordinate 3,978 downwards.
ATGACGCGCTCCTTTCGCGGCTCGAGGCCCTCGGGATTACCGTCAAAATCGTGGCCGTCCCCTACGACAACAAGTCAACCCGACCCTTTGCCGAAGACGCGGCACGCCGCCCCTATGACAAGGCGGCGATCTCGGATTTTTGGCGGGCGCTTTGCGCGATCGCCAGCAGCTTCGAAGTTTACCGCGCGCATTTTGTCGGAAAGCAGTCGCCGGTGCAGCTTTACTGGCATTCCTTCGATCTGGTCGTCACCCGGTTTTCCGGACGCGCCCACCAACTCGAAGGCGGCACGCAATCCGACCGGGAGGCATATTCCCATCAGGCCATATCGGTCGGGTTCTGGCCCGGCGACGACTCGTTTCCCGAGGCTGCGTTCTACGGCTACGCCTATCCCGAACCGACCGGTATGAACACGGTCCCCCTCAAACCCGACGCCGCGTTTTGGGCCGAGAAAAATGGCGGTGCCCTCGGTATCCTCAAATACGAGGATATCCGCCATGCCAGAACGCCGTCCCGGTCCATCCTGTCCTTTCTTCAAAGCCTGTACGAAGGCGCCGCGATCAAGTCCGGCTGGCCAATCGAGGAATTGAAGCACGCGCATCTTTAGGCATTTCTTGGTAAGCAGTTCGGAAGTTCAGAGCGGCCCTTCGCCGCGCGAGCGTGGCTCCACAGAAGGGGGAATGTTGGCTTGGCGGAGAGGCTGTGTGAAAACTCCCCGGATGATCTGAAGGATGGTATGCTTTGCGCGAGAAATGCGGAGGCATTCAATGGGGCAGTTTATCGAGGGCATGGATCGTCATCAGGTGATTTTGCTGCCTGCATGTTTGGACGACTATGTCGGCGAAGATAACGCAGTTCGCGCGATTGATGCCTTCGTTGAGATGCTTGATCTTTCGGGGCTCGGCTTCAATGCGGTGCCCGCTGCGACGGGTCGGCCGGGCTATCATCCGGGAGTGATGCTGCGGATTTATTTGTACGGCTACCTCAATCAAGTCCAGTCATCGCGGCGACTGGAACGCGAGTGCGGTCGCAATCTGGAACTCATTTGGCTGATGTGCCGATTATAGCAGGACTTCAAGACAATTGCCGACTTCCGAAAGAACAATGGCCCCGCGATCCGAAAGGTCTGCCAGCAGTGCGTTGCACTATGCCTTGACATCAATCTGCTGGATGGAAAACTTATGGCCATAGATGGCAGCCGGTTCAAAGCTGTGAATGCGAAGGCCAAGAACTACACACGCGGCAAGCTCCGTCAGAAGCTCAGTGAGATTGGCAAGGCCATTGAACGTTACCTAAGCGAGCTGGATCGCGCGGACGAGGTATTTCATCAGACTGGCACGGTGCTGCCGGAGGCACGGATGGAACGCGCCCTGCGCAAGCTCGAGCATCTCCGTAAGGAAGCAGCACGCTACCGTTCGATCGAGAAACGCATGGATTAAACGGGCGAGACGCAGGTGTCGCTGAGCGATCCTGACGCCCGATCCATGGCCACGACGCTCCGGATGCCGCGCGTGGTTGGATACAATGTTCAGACGGCAGTTGAGGCAGAGAACCATCTGATCGTCGCTCATGAGGTCACCATGCAGGGCTATGACAGGGACGCGTTGTCGATGATGGCAGTGGCGGCACGCGATGCGATGGCCCCGGATCAGATCGAGGCAATCGCAGACAAGGGATACTATAAAAGCGAGGAAATCCTAGCCTGTGAACAGGCCGGTACTGAGGTCGTTGTTCCCAAGCCCCAAACCTCGAACGCCGGAGCGAGGGGCCAGTTCGACAAAGCTGACTTCGCCTATGACGCAGAAACCGATGTCTATGTTTGCCCCGCTGGCGAACACCTGATCTATCGGTTCACAGGCCGGCAAGACGGCAAAGCGATCCGGACGTACTGGTCGAGCGAATGCGAAGGCTTCGTAATCAAGGACAAATGCACCAACAGCAAGGAACGGCGTATCCGCAGATGGGAACACAAAAATGTCCTGGAACGCGTTCAGCAACGCCTGGACAAAGACCCCACTCAACTGGCGGTGCGCAGCATGACCGTTGAGCATGCCTACGGCACGATCAAGTCTTGGATGGGGGCGACGCACTTCAAGATGCGAAAGCTGAAGAATGTCGCCACCGAAATGGCCTTGCACGTCTTGGCCTACAACATGACCCGAGTGATGAAGATCATCGGCATCCCGACCTTGATCGCTGCGATGAGGGCTTAAACAACGGCAGCTTGGCCCCAAAAAGTCTCATCCCAACGCCGCTAAATCGCCCTAGGGGCAACATTCAGCCCAAATCTGAACGATAAATTGGCAAAACCCGTGCCCCAAACAAAACGCCTACGATGCTGCACAATCTCAGACAGTTTCCACATACCCTCCGGACTTTGCTGCCGTTGAACTCTCTGTATCGCAGGTCCGCTTTTGCCAAATGGCGCTACACTTCGAGAATAAGAGGACAGTGGTCCGACACCTCTGGTTCATGGATCACATTAAAGCTCTTCACCGCCTCTTCGCGGTTAATCAGCATATAATCGGCAAAGCGCCCTGGTTTCTTGTATTGCGAGTTCCGCGTTCTGGTGAATCCGCGCTCCGTCACCAACTCGGTCATCCCGGCATCCGTGAGTATCGAAAGCGTCTCACTGTCTGGCTCAACGTTGAAATCGCCGCAGATCACCTTAAGGTCATCCGGCCTTGCCAATTGGCGCGAAAGCTCGAGTAACCTGCGCGCCTGATCCGTTCGTTCGGGGGTAGCCATCTTCCCGTTCAGATCGCGCAATCCGTGCATGTGCGTGACGCTGACTGCGCGATCTGTGTGGTAGTCCCAGACCCGCACGCCATGGGCGCTCCTCGAACGCGGATGGTCACCATAGCCGACAGGCGAATAATCCTTGTGAACAAAGCCCTGCACTTGCCCGATGATCGGGAAAGAGTGATGCACGAACGTCGCAAGCCCCCATTGCGATGGGATCGACGTCTCGTCATCCCAAAGAACGCCCTGCGCCGCAGGACAAGAAATTCCGACATGCTCTGGCAACGCAGACGCGACATCGCGGAACAGGTTCGCGCGCTGCGGCAGGATATGATCACCATCGCGGTAGGTCAGCCACTCCTTTTCAGAGGCAGGGCTATGTATGACCTCCTGAAAACACAGAACGTCCGGCGCAGTTTCCCGAGATAGGCAAGCAACGCCTCATGGAGCTTCCCTCCCCAGCCGTTCAAACACATGATCTGCAATCCTGCCCCCTGACTGGCGGTTGTTTCAGTTCGCGGGGAACCGTTCATGAAACGCCTCAGCCCCCGGCCGCGAGAATGTCACGATACGGGTTTTGCGGTCTCGCTTTGCCCACGACAACTCTTCGAACCGAGATAGAAATGCCCGGCCCAGGCTACCTGCAAGGTGGGATCGGCGTTCGCTCCAATCGAGGCACTCCCGGCAAAGCGGTGTTCTTGCGCTGTGAAGCGCACCCACATCGATGCCTAGATAATACGCAAATGCGAAACCGCTGTCCGTCAGTTTCAGATCTTTGCCATCGAAAGACAGATGTGTCCGCGCAATCAGACTGTCGAACATCTGTATTCCCATATCTCCTGCAAGGTGGTTGTAGCAGACCCGCGCCTGTCGCAGCTTGGCATCTTTTGGGCCGGTCCGGGTGCGCAGATGCCCTGAGCCAGCCGCCAGCCCCATAAGACCTTCGAGAACATGCGCGACGTCCTCTCCTGCCAAGGCAAAATACTTGTGGCGTCCCTGCTTGCGTGGACGCAGCAGGCCGCCGCTATGCAGCTTCGACAGGTGCGAGCTGGCGGTCTGGATCGTGACGCCGGCCTCTTCAGCCAATTCGCTGACAGTCAGGGCCTTTCCGCTCATCAGCGCGGTCAGCATGTTGGCGGGCGCCGGATCACCGATGAGCGCCGCGATCTGCGCTATGTCCAGTGCACCGGTGTCTTAGCCGCTTAGAACTGTGCCACTATTTTGGTGTCACATGAGGG
>CALCOY010000125.1 GCA_937897325.1 uncultured Shimia sp. | reverse complement strand
GAAACCATCGTCCAGATGGACCCAAGGCCGGTCATGCACTAACAATTAAATTGGACCACTCCAGTGGGGCTGACCAAAATGAAAACCCAAACCACCAATTTTATAAAGTCCGAGTCATAGACGGACGATCTAGGGAATATCCCACGTCTGACAAGGTTCTCGTCGTATAACTCGATGGTTTCAGTCAAATCCCCATTTTGGTTGCGATAGGAGGCGCAGTATTTGCCACCTTTGTTATTATCGAGCAAATACTCGGCAAAGAGTTTGATCGAACGTCCTCGTTGCGTGTCTGGATTTATCTCTGAGTAGTTATCTACTGGAGAAATAATCCAATCAGACACAAAAATTCTTTCGTCTGAAATCACGAAATTTGTAGGAAGGTCGAGGTAGCAAATTTTCACCTCAACACCTTGGTCCGCCAGCTTTCTTGGTAGATTGTCAAGCACTCGCCGCTGATCGAATGTGAGCTTTGAAAAAGAGACCCGATTATCGGCTACCTCAGTGTCTGATATAAGCGACTTTGTGAACAGATTGTCTTCGGACTCAACAAATACCTTGCAATTGATTTTGTTAAGCGACTGTCCAAGGCCGACCATCCCAGCCTGGACCTCTTCATATCTACCTGCTGCTCCAAAAATATAGAGCGAATTCTTCGTTGACTCGATGATTGAGACGAGACCTACCATTCTTCGCTTTTCTTAGTTGTTTTTTGTCTGTGCGCACAGAATAACAGGCGAGAGTGACATGGCAATCATCCTGTGCTTTACTCTTGCGGTGTCTCACGATGGGTGGTTTCTGAGAGTTGCGTGTGGGTGGTCCGGTAGACTAAAATCTTCGCCCTGATGTACTGTGAAAAGAGCCTCTCCAAGTCGTGCTTGTCGGTGCAGCCGCATCGCTCGAGTTTTGAAGGACACGTTACAGCGGACGTTCGTTGGAGGTAGACTAAGGCTCAACTTGGGCTTGCTACGGTCATCCGCCGCACCCAGTCCCAAGGTCCACGGGCAGCCCGAAGCCGACATTGGTCTGGGATGTCTCATAGGTGAGAAGCGGACTTAGCGGATATCCTCTCAACCTCGAAAGGGATAAGCGCCAGCGGCTCTTTCCCACCAAAGAGCTGACAGGTTGAGTGATCTACGATCGGAGTGAAGACCTGTAGACTTTTTCTGTTAAGGTGGAGGGCGTTACCAGAATCGTTCGCTGACACGGGAGAGCCGATATGAACCGTCGAGACTTTTTCACTACAAGCGCTTTGGCCGCGGCCGGCGTGGCCGGACTGCGGATGGCACCAGTGCACGCGGCAGGCTCTTCGGTGACGGGTCTGGCGGCGGCGCGAGAGTTTCGCATTGGAGAGGCGATTGTAACCGCGTTGTCGGACGGATTTTTGCCCATCGACGCGTCCGTACTCACCGGAATTGATGCTGAAGGATTTTCTGCTTTGCTCGCCGACGCGTATCTGCCCGGGCCGGCGCATCTGACCGGGGTGAACGCCTATCTCATTGACCATGGCGGGCGGCTGACACTAGTCGACGCCGGCACCGGCACGGCCTTTGGCGACGGTCTTGGCCATCTGGTCGCTACAATGTCAGCGCTGGGGCTAGATCCAACGGCCGTGGACGCGGTCTGTGCAACCCACCTGCATCCGGACCATATCGGCGGCATTCTGACTGATGCGGGTAATCCGTTTGCCAACGCCACACTGCATGTCCATGGCGCTGATCTGGCCTTTTGGGGCAATGCAGACATCAAGTCCCAAGCACCATCGGAGTTTCAGGGTTTCTTCGACATGGCGACCGAAGCGGTCGCGGCTTTTGGTGACCGATTAATGCCATTTACAGGTGAGGCTGATCTGGGTGTTGGCCTGACTGCAATGCCGCTGGCGGGGCACACGCCAGGTCATACCGGATTCGTGCTCAGTTCGGGCGATGACACACTGCTGTTTTTTGGGGATGTTGTGCATGTCGGTCCAGTCCAGTTTCCGCGCCCGGAGGTCACTATCGGCTTTGATGTCGATGCCGAGATGGCTGCTGCTACTCGCGCCCGGGTCTTTGACATGGCAAACGCGGATCGGTTGCGCATCGCAGGAGCGCACATATCCTTCCCCGGTGTGGGCTATGTCGAAGCGGCGTCAGAAGGTTACCGTTTTGTCCCGCAAAGCTGGCAATATGGCTGAGATTTGGGCCATCTTGATCTTGTAAGCTTCTTGGTCACATGTGCTTTTTTATACGCCAGCACAGTTGAATTAGAGGACGAGTCCGCTTCAGGATCAGAGCCACGCAGTTGCGAGGCCATCCAATGGTTCTTGGCAGCCCGAAGCCGACTTTGGTCAGGCCAACGCAATGCAGGGTTCGGCGAAGAAGTGAGGCCGCGCACCGAGTTAAGTTCGCGCGACCTCACAGGCGCTGGATCTACTCGCCAAGCCATTCCACCATTTAGCACGACGCAGGGCTTTTCAATGCTGCCAGCCCGAAGCCGACATTCGAAAATGACCATTGAGCGGGTAAGGTGCAGGACTTTGCTACCATTGGTCTATTTGGAGCCAATGGCCGCGTTTGAGGAGCGCGCAATCCACCAGACAACGCTTAGAGGGCAAGTCTACCCTTCTTTCAACATCGTTTCTGAAAGCGTCAGCACTATCAGTGAAACTGTGCGTAGCACGTATCTTTAAAAATGTTGCAAGCTAAAGATGTGCACGCAATACTCGTTTCAGTAGTTGCAGTGACGATGGGGCACACTCATGCCGGTCATTTACGTTTATGCATTGTCAGATTTTACGACCACAATTCCAAATGAAGCTGGAGCGCAAGCGGCAGGCTCTCCACCATTTACCGTAACCACCGGTGCTAGTTTGACGCGCATAGCAGTGGAAATCAACGATAACGATGCCAACTTCGATGAAATTGACGGAAACCAGCGTCTGACAGATGCCATTACTATCGACGGAGTGACATACGCCGACAACGCTCGGATATTTGGAAATTACAGGCTGTCGAATGGAACCGACCCCGACCTAATCTCTGTTTCAGCAATTGGGAACAACGGCGGCGGCAACACAACCCACTTCGTTGCGACGACGATCCCTCTCGAACCAAACACGACCTACGTCTACACGGCGGAGAGCAACTTTAACGGCAACTCAGAACCATACGCGAACTTTGTTTGTTTCGTGAGCGAGACATTGATCGAGACGAAATCTGGTGAGGTGTCTGTCGAAGAACTACAAGTTGGAGACTTTGTCATAACCATGGACAATGGGCAGCAAGCGATCCGTTGGATCGGGTCACGCACATTGGATAGTATTGATTTGGTAACGCATCCCAACCTAAGACCGATCAGAATTCGAGCTGGCGCGCTCGCACCTGGTCTTCCTCATCGTGATTTGCTTGTTTCACCACAGCATAGGGTTCTGGTGCGCTCCATTGTAGCACAGCGCATGTTTGGTGTGCTGGAAGTTCTGGTTCCAGCAAAGAAGTTGTTGGATTTGGATGGTGTCGATATTGAGACCGATGCAATGAGTGTGACTTATCACCACTTCTTGTTTGATCGTCATGAAGTTGTTTTTTCGAACGGCGCCCCAACAGAAAGCTTATTCACAGGTCGAGAAGCCTTGAAATCAGTTGGCTCGTCTGCACGCAAAGAGATTGCAGAGTTATTTCCAGAGCTTCCGATGGACAACTTTGATCCCCGTCCAGCCCGCTTGGTTCCAAAGAAGGGCAAGATGATGCTGCAAATGGCAAGGCGTCTTAAAAAGAATAAAAAACCGGTTGTCGAGCATCGCGTTTAGTATTTCGAACCGTTCCAGATCAGGAACTCGGCCATTTGAGCACATCGCAGCATGGTGCATTTTGGGCTCACGTGGCACTTTTGCCGCGCAGTGCAACGACGGCTACATAGGATCGCAGGAAGGCCTTTGAGCCGCATGACGTTTTGTTCAGTTTTTGGCTAACTAACCAATGTCTCAGTAAAGCCTCATCTAGACTCTTGTTTTCGTCCGTCATGGGACAGAGGCATTTCATTCGAGCTTTTTGCCGATACTTTCCGCCACCACCTGTCTTAGCCGCTTAGAACTGTGCCACTATTTTGGTGTCACATGAG
>CALCOY010000124.1 GCA_937897325.1 uncultured Shimia sp. | reverse complement strand
GCCAGCCCCACCGTCAATGCTGTCATGACCCGCACCGCCATAGACAATGTCGCGCAGATCGGTTTCTGAGAGACCGCCGACGAGATAGTCATTGCTTTCGCCGCCGATAAGCGTGTCCTTGCCATTGCCGCCGTTTAGCGTGTCATCGCCTGCGAGGCCCGACAAAACGTCGCCTGCGGCAGAGCCGGACAACACATCATTATCCTCGGTTCCCGTCACCCTGATGCCGGAACTGGTGAAGTATGTGGTGCCTTCGCCACTGCCCTGGGTGAGGTTGAGCCAGCCGGCATAGGCGCTCCCGTCTTCCGCGATTTGCAGCTTTGGAAAGACACTCAGCTTCAGGGGCCCTTCGGCCAAGATTTCTTCTGCACTGATTGCCTCGCCATTGCTGTCAAACTGACGAAGCCGCAGGTCGGTTTGGTCATCAGCCAGCATGTTTTGCCAGATGATGGCGAAGCCACCATCGGGTCGCGCGGCAACGGTCGGATTGTTCTGGTCATTCAGCGTGCGTTCGTTGATCCGGAATTCCGGTCCGTCGGGAAGTCCCGAGGCGGTGAAGAAGCGCGCATAGATGCCATCGCCCGATCCGTCTTGTCCGTCACTGTTCCATGTTATGATCAGCCGCCCATCGGCGAGTTTAGCGATAGAAGGATCCTGCTGGCTGTCCAGAAAGAACGTGTTGACCTGCCGTTCGCCATGTCGGGGCGTGCCGTCGGGATCATACGTGCGGAGCATCACCGCAGCAAAGCTTCCGTCAACGCTGCGGGAACGCCAGGTGACTGCAAAACCGCCATCGTCAAGGATGGCCATTTGGGCCTCTGACTGAAAGCTGTCTGTGGTTTCGTTCACCAAGAAAGGGGGGCCGCGTAGGTTCCCATCAGCACTGACGATCTGGCCATAGACACCGAAGGCCGAACCATCGCCGCCGAGATTGTCCTGCATGGTTACATAGCCGCCGTCCGGCAAAGCCAGGACCTCGGGGTTAACGACTGTGTGATCGGGGTCGCCATAGATCTCTCGCTGCGGTCCGATCCGGGTGCCATCTGGACCGAATGCCTGCGTCGCCGTTACGGCTCTTGTTGTGTCCGAGAGATCGGTGAAGGCGACCAGCAGATTGCCGTTTTCAAGGAGCGTGATGGCGGGGCGATTTACGTCCTGTCCGGGCTCCGACACCCTGATGGCCGGTCCCTCGGACACGCCGCCGGCATCGATTAGAGTGAGCCAGATACCCGCATTGATGTTTTCCGTCCAGACGATCGCCGTGCGCCCGCCCGGCAGGGACACAAGCCCCGACGGGAACGTGTCCGCATTGCTTCCCGAAATTGGCGTGGGAGCGGAAAAATTGCTTAGATAGGTAGTGGTGATCATGAGACTGGTTTCCAGATCTTCGGATCGCTTCATTTGACGACCGTTAGGAAAAAGAACCAAACCGGTTTTCGCGATGCGGGAATGTGCAGTTTTGGTCGATATTGCGCATCATTATGTTTCGATTAAGGCGGGTTTGTGTCGAAAGACTTTGTGTCTTTAGAGGTCAGCTTTCCGGGCCGAACGGCAGACACGAGCCCGAGATTTTGATCGCGCGTACATCGTGCGGCAAGAGTGCCTCTTGCGTGCAAACCACAACATCTGTGCTACCAGTGCGCGTAGGATACCGGGTATTGCGCGGCGGCTTCGATAAAGTTAACAATTCTAAGGCAATTATTAACGCAATTCATTCACGGAAAGACTGGAATTCACCATGGCGATATCTATTGCAAACTCAGACAATGAAACGCTCTTGAATGCGCTGATCGGGGACGCGTTCCTGATCAACAGCATCTCGAACATCAACTTCATCGGTGACGCGACTGAAGGCATGGTGCTAGCGGACGGCTATACGTTCGAGCAGACCGTCGGTGGCGAAACCGTTTCAATCAATGAAGGCATCTTTCTAACTTCGGGAACATTTCCCGGAGAGGTGAATGACCGACCAGACTTTTCGGACATCAACGGCACCCCTGGTGATGCTGAGCTGGACGCAGCCGCATCGGCAGCGTTTGCAGCGGCCGGGCCGACCGAAGATGCGATGGTGCTTGAATTCACCATTACGCAATCGCCCGGCGCCACCTATAGCGGCATCTCGTTCGATCTGATCTTTGGATCGGAGGAATACCCGGAATTTGCCGACAGCGATTTCGTCGACATTGCCGTCGTATCGGTCAACGGCACGAATTACGCCCTGTTCAATGGGCAACCGGACCAGCCGCTTAGCGTTATAGGCACCAACGTAACGACCGAGAACAACTTTATCGACAACACCTCCGGCGCCTGGGCCACCCAGTATGACGGCTTTTCCGAACGCCTGACGATTTTTGTGCCACTTGCCCTTGGTCAGAACAACGTGCGCATCGGCATCGCAGATACCGGCGACGACATCTACGATTCCGGTCTTTTCATCGGCAACGTACGCGCGGTTGACACGTTGGGTTCGGGCACGTTTGTCACAGGGGATGGCGGCACCAGCGGAAGCGACGATGTCGTTGGTACGGCATCGCCCGAGACCTTCAAGCTGGGTTTCGGCGATGACACGATCAATCCCGGGCTGGGAACCGACATTCTGTCGCTTGGCGCAGGGGCTGACGTGGTGATCGGGGCGCCTACTGATCTTGATGGCGACGTCATCTCGGATTTCACAGATGCGGACGCGTTGGAACTGATCGGTGTGACGCTAAGCATGGATGACATCGAAATCACGCTTGGCTCTGCCATTCTTGACATCGATACGGATGGCGACAGCACGGCTGATACGACGATTACGCTTCAAGGCGCTTTCGAAGTTGATGATTTCATGCTCGACATCGAGGCCGGGAACACCGTGATCACGACCGAGGGCGCCGCAACCGGATTTGAGCAGGACGGCACCGAAGGGGCGGACGTTCTGCTTGGCAGCAGCGGGAACAATCGGCTGAACGGTTTGAACGGTGCCGACCGGATCAACGGTTTGGAAGGCGACGATGTGATCTTCGGTGGATCGGGTGAAAGCGATTTGTCTGATACGGTGTTTGGCGGCGATGGAAATGACACCGTCGATGGCGGTGCAGGCAATGATGTGATCTTCGGCGGCGACGGTGACGACGTGCTGGCTGGAGGCTTCGGTGTGGACCAGGTTCAGGGACAGGGCGGAAACGACACGATCACGGGCTCTGCCTTTTCCGATCTGGTCTTCGGCGGCGACGGTGATGACTTCGTCAATGGCGGATTTGGATCGGACCGTGTCAATGGCGGAAATGGCGCAGACCGGTTCTTTCATATTGGTGCGGAAAGCCACGGTTCGGACTGGCTGCAGGATTACGACTCATCCGAAGGCGATGCACTTGTTTATGGCGGCGCCCGAGCGCGCAGCGATTTCCAGGTGAACTTCGCGAGTACGGCAGGGGCGGGTGATGTCGGAACGGCGGAGGCATTCATCGTGGACCGCACCACCGGGCAAATTCTTTGGGCTCTGGTGGACGGTGCAGACCAGGATCAGATCAACTTGCGGATCGCAGGCGTGGAATACGATCTGCTGGCCTGACCCATTTTTCAGAGGTGTCTAGTTCGGGGCGGGAATGACCCGCCCCCAACCCACCTTTAGGCTGCTAACGTCTGGCGTTCCCGCAGCGCGCGGTAGAGGCCATCTTTCCGCGCAAGCAATTCGGCAGGGGTGCCGTCCTCAACGATGCGCCCCCGGTCGAAAACGAGGATGCGATCCATCCGTTCTACCGTGGCGAGCCGATGCGCGATGACCAGCGTTGTGCGTCCGACCATCAGCCGTTCTGCCGCTTCGGCGACCTTGGCTTCGGCTTCAGAGTCAAGCGAGGATGTTGCCTCATCCATGATCAGGACTGGCGCATCCGACAGAAACGCGCGGGCGATAGCAACACGCTGACGTTCACCGCCGGACAGCTTCACGCCGCGTTCGCCCACCTCCGTGCCAAAGCCGTTCGGCAGTCGCACAATGAAGTCAGCGGCCCCCGCCCGGGCTGCTGCTTCGCGCACCTCTTCGGACGTCGCGCCGGGGTGCGCGTAGGCGATGTTCTCCGCCAACGACCGGTGAAAGAGCATTGGCTCCTGCGGGACCAGGGCGATCTGCCGCCGCAGATCGGCAAGCGGCACCTGTGCAATATCGACACCGCCCAGCGTAATCGCGCCATCGGTGACGTTATGGATCCGCTGGATCAGCTTCACGAAGGTGGTTTTGCCGGAGCCCGAGCGGCCCACCAGCCCAACCTTCTGGCCAACTGGGATTGCGACATGCAGATCCGTGAAGAGCGGTGTCGGCGCGCCAGCATACCCATAATGTACATGCTCAAAGGCAAGTGAAGCGGCACGGGAAGGCAAATTCCGCGCCGGCGTGCGGACAATTTCACGTTCGGGTGTCGCGGCCATGAGATCAACCAGTTCTTCCGCGTCGTTCACAGCCTTCTGAAGCATCCGGACGTGATTGCCAATCTGGCGAAGATAGCCGTCCAGGACGCCAAGTGCTGAGACGACAAAGGCGATGTCGCCAGCCCCGGCCAAGCCATTGGTGAAGGTGATCAATGCGCCGCCCAGGACCGCTGCGCGCAGGCACCAGAGCGAGGTGTCTTGTGCAAGGCCAGACCAGGTGCCGCGGCGCCAAGTCCGCCGCGTCCGATGTGCCCATTTTGTGATGACGCGGCCCAGGCGTGCATCTTCACGTGCCTCGCCTGCATGCGCCCGCACAACCGCATTTGAGGTTATGGCGTCAGCCAGCGCGCCCGACACACGGCTGTCCTGCGCGTTCGACAAACGCGCGGCAGGCGCCACCCATAGCAAGGTCAGCGTGAGCGAAAGTCCCAGAAAGAGCAACGCACCGATCAGGGCGACAAGCCCGACCTCCCAGCGGAACGCGGCAAGCGTTCCAATGGTGCCGATCAGGACAAGCGTTGCGGGCAGAAGCGCCAGGAACAGCACATCCGCCATATCGTCCAGCGCCCAGGCACCGCGGGTTATCTGGCGCACGGTCGATCCGGCAAACGCGTTGGCGTGCCAGTCAGCGGGTAAGCGCTGCACATGTGCAAAGGCTTCCTCTTCTGCCGCCCGCATGGTTGGAATTGTGAGATTGATGATGATGAAATAGCTTGAGATCTTTGCGCCGATCGAGATCGCGCCGAGACTGAGAAGCAGGCCGAAATACATCCAGGGTGGTCTCCCATCGGCGACAGACGCGACCAAGTGGCCGGTGACCACCGGGATGGCGATATCGGCAGCTGTGGATGTGACCACAAAACCCAAAAGGGCAACGACGAGGCCACGCCTGCGCATCCACAGGCGAGTGGCGAAAGAAAGAACGCGCGCAAATGCGCCGCTTGAATTCATACGGTACATGGGAGTTTCGCGGGTCTGAGCGCCGCGCCCTGGTAGATACAGCGATGACTTGTGATTAAGCGGGTGTGACTGAGAACAGAGGGTCTAGAAGACCGACCGTTTCAGGGTTTGGCCACTCCAAAACGGATGCGACCGTGAAGGAAAAACGAAAACACATTCATATCTGCCCTCCATATTCGCTGATACCTTCGGTTGTGGTAGTCCGGGTTATTGGGCAAGTCAAGCTTCGCACTTTTACGGGGTGAGATTTGCGCAGCATCCGGCTTTCCGGTGGTTGCGCCGCATGTTCACCACGCGAAGTGGCATTGCCCTTTTGCGGTGCCTTCACGTCTAAATTGGCCGACCCGCAACTAGTCAGTCGCCCTGCACCAGACAGGCCTGAGCAGCAAGGACGTGGGACATCATCGCACTGGCGGCCCAATCGGGGGCGCGCGCCGAAATCGCGTCGACGATCTCGTGATGGTGTGCGGCGCTTCGGATCAGGTCCCGGTCGGTGTATTGATGATAGGTCCGCGCGACGATCCCTACGTCGATGACCGTGGCCATGATATAGACCAATCGCGGGGAGGCAGCCGCCTCATAAAGTGTGCGATGAAAGGCCTCGTTCGCTTTCGAAATTGTGTTGTAGTCTTCGTCGTTGCGCGGGGGTGTACGGTCGGTCATGCGCTGTGCCAGTTGGCGCAGTCTTTCGATCTGATCCACACTGGCGTGTTGGGCCGCGCGACGGGCCGCGTACGGCTCCAGCATGGCGCGCAATTCGTAGATCTGGTCGATCTCGCTTGTTTCAAGCGGTGCCACTCGGGTGCTGTAACCATTGCCGCGTTCGACAAATCCTTCGTGGATCAGCCTTTTAAGCGCGTCGCGCACGGGCGTTCTGCTGATGCCGAGATGTGCGGCGAGCCGCTGCTCGGTTAATCGTTCACCTGCGGAAAGCTCACCATTAAGAATTTCGTCGCGGATGCGCCGGTAGGCGCGCTCGGAAGCGGGAAGGGTGGTGGTGTCGGACGGCATCAATTGGACTGTCCATTTGGAAAACCACCTGCACGCATCACGTTGCCCGGTGCTCGGATGTTCAGGGCCGTCTCAAGCCATTCGGCAGAGCGGATTACCGCGTCAAGATCGACGCCGGTCGCTATACCGGAGCGCTCGAGCATGTAGACCAGATCCTCAGTCGCGATGTTGCCAGTCGCCTTGGGTGCGAAGGGGCAGCCGCCGACCCCGCCGAGGCTGGCGTCAAGCGCGTCGACCCCGGCTTCGATCCCGGCCCAGGCATTGGCTAGGCCGGTGCCGCGGGTGTTGTGGAGGTGCAGACGCGTTTTGCCCTTAGGCCATGCATCTTTCAGGGCGGCCATGCGCTCCGTCACATCGCGTGGTGAGCCGACGCCAATGGTGTCGGCCAACGCGATTTCGTTAGGTGAATGTTTCACGCAGTCCTCGATCACTTGCCTGAGGCTTGCAAGCGGCACCTCGCCCTCGAAAGGGCATCCGAAGGCCGCCCCGATCGTGACGCCGACGCGCATGTCCGGCGGCGCGGCTTGCCGGATTGCGCCAAAGGCGGCGATGCTGTCCGCGACATCGCAGCCCTGATTGCGCTGGCAGAACGTGTCGGTGGCGACCACAACAACATTGATCTCGGACAGGCCTGCATCGCGCGCCCTGTCAAAGCCCTTTTGATTGAGAACAAGGCCGATGGCGCCCGCGCGAATTTTTGCGGGCAGGCCGGTGGCCACTTTCATCGCGTCGGCCATTTGCGGGACGCGTTTGGGATTCACGAAACTTGTGACCTCGGCCCGTGTCACCCCGGTATCGGCAATACGGGCGATTAGGCTCAGCTTTTCCTCCGTAGTGAGGATTTGTGCCTCATTTTGTATCCCATCTCTGGCTGAAACCTCAATAATATCGATCATTTGCGACGCCTCGCCACATGTGTGGCTTTGTTTTGTATGCGAATCGACCTACGCTTAACACAAGTGGCGATGGTCCGCGAAGGGTTGCTGGGCCAAAATCAGCCACACATGACACCGGGGAGAGATGATGCAAACCGATGCGCAGTCGAGGCGCGAAGGCCCGTTGGCGGACCTGCGTGTTCTTGAGATGGGGCAGTTGCTGGCCGGGCCGTTCTGTGGCCAAATGCTTGCCGACTTTGGCGCTGAGGTGATCAAGTGCGAACAACCTGGCGTGGGTGATCCCATGCGCGTTTGGGGCCGGGAGAAGCCGCACGGACATTCGCTTTGGTGGCCGGTGGTGGCGCGAAACAAAAAGTCGATCACGATCAATCTTCGTACGGAAGAAGGTCAGGCGCTGATCCACGAGATGATTAAATCGACGGACATCCTGATTGAGAACTTTCGCCCCGGCACGATGGAGCGTTGGAACCTTGGCTACGGAGTGCTGTCGCAGATCAACCCCCGACTGGTGATGGTGCGGGTGACCGGTTTTGGCCAGACAGGACCGTATGCTGCGCGGGCCGGTTATGGGGCCATTGGGGAGGCTATGGGCGGCTTGCGTTACGTCGTGGGCGATCCCTCAACACAGCCAAGCCGAATGGGTATCTCGATTGGGGATGAGTTGGCGGCTATGCATGCGGCGCTCGGTGCTGTGATGGCGATCCATGCGCGTGCCCGAACCGGTAAGGGTCAGATCGTGGACAGCGCCATCTACGAGGCCGTGCTGAACATGATGGAAAGTCTGGTGACAGAATACGACGTGGCCGGTTACGTACGGGAGCGTACTGGCCCGATATTGCCGAATGTGTCGCCGTCCAACGTGTTTGAGACCGGCGACAATAAATTACTGCTGATAGCGGCCAACCAAGACACGGTGTTCCAGAGGCTCGCGGCGGCTATGGACCGACCGGATTTGGCTGAGGACGAGCGCTATGCGACCCATTCGGCGCGCGGTCGACATCAGGCAGAGCTCGACGGGATAATCAATGATTGGTCCAAAAAGATCCCGCTGAAGGAACTCGAAGCGCTTCTCAATGAGTATGGGGTCCCCTGTGGGCTGATCTACACGGCGAGCGATATGATTGCGGATGAGCATTTTCAGTCACGCGAGGCCATCGTCACGGTGCATCATCCCGAATTCGGTGACATCCGTATGCAAAACGTGGCACCCCGTCTGTCGGACACGCCCGGATCCGTGCGTCATGTGGGGCCCGAACTGGGCCAGCACAACAGCGATGTCTATGGCGGCGTGCTGGGGCTGTCGGAAGAACGGCAGGCCAAGTTGGCCGCTCAGGGCATCATCTGAGGTGCGTGCGATGATCCGGTCTCGCAACCAAACAACAGACAGTCGGAGGAGCCCGTGAGCGACGATGACGAAGGTCGCAACACAAAACGCCACTTTCTCACTGTCGAAGAGGCAGCGCGAATGCTGAAGACAAGCCGTTTGCGGATCCGCGAGGCCGTGGCCATGGGAGATCTTTCTGGGCGGATCGACAACGAGGGACGTCTGCGCATTGATTTGCCCGAGGCGCCGGTCGATCTGGGTAGTGGGACACCGCCTGCGGATGCAGTTGTGGACTACCTTTTTGATGAGCTGGACGAGCTATATGACGCGCTCGCTATGCGGGACGAGACTATTGATCGGATGACAGATCTGGTTGCGCGACAGGATGAGACATTGTCGCGCGCCCTGTCGGTTCTGGAAAAGCGTGACGCCGAGGTGGCAGGGCTGGCCGATCTGGTGGAGCGTGCATTGGCCTCAGCGGAACGGATGGCAGCACAGAAGAGCGGGGCAGAGGTCGAGCCGCTGCTCGCCCGCGCGATGGAGGCGGCCGAACGGATGGAGGCGCAGCTTGTCGCCCGTGACCAGCAACTGACCGATCGCGAGGCGACCCTCGAACATGTTTTGAGCCTGGCCGAGCGTGGTCTCACGGCCATGAAAAACAGCACCAAAGCCGGCCTCTGGCAACGAGTCATCGGAACCCGGCGCGGCCCGAAACCCTGAAAGGAAAGGCACATCATGAGCGACACTGACGAGCTGATCCGCCGCTACGAAGAACGTTTGGCAGCCTTGGAAGACCGCCTGAACCGGATGGAGACGGGGCAACGGTCCGGTCCCGCTTCGCCGCAAGTGCGGGGCGGTTTGCGGCTTGGCGTAGATGTTGGCGGGACGTTCACCGATCTTCTGCTGATTGATCCGGCATCGGGCGGACAGATGACGGCCAAGGTGCCCTCTACGCCTGAGGACAGCTCCATCGGAGTGCTGAACGGGATCGAGAAGATCTGCGCGCAGAACGGGATCAAACCGTCGGATATCGGCGAGGTGATGCACGGAACGACCGTTGCCACCAACGCGGTTCTGACCGGATCTGGTGCGCTGGTCGGGCTGGTGACGACGAAAGGCTATAAGGACGTTCTGCAGATTGCGCGATCTTTCGTGCCGGGCGGGTTGGGGGGCTGGGTGATCTGGAACAAGCGACCTCCGCTCGCTCCGCTTGAACTGACCGTCGAGGCGGATGAGCGAATGGGCGCGGATGGCCAGGTGGTTGTGCCGCTGGATGAGGAGGCGGTGCGGGCCAGCCTGCAAACGCTGTTTGACAGCGGGATCGAGGCGCTGACCGTGGCGCTGTTTAACGCGTATACCAACGATGCGCACGAGCTGCGGATTGCCCAGATCGCCCGCGAGATGGCGCCGCATATCCCCGTTTCGACCTCGGCCGCGATTATGCCTGAAATGTTCGAATATGAGCGGACGGAAACGACCGTGGTCAATTCTTACGTGCGCCCGGTCGTGTCGCGCTACATCGACAATCTTCGCTCCGAGCTGACGTCTCGGATGGGCGACGTCAACCTGCAGATCCTGCGGTCGGATGGGGGGCTTTCCTCGGCGCAGGGGGCGATGGACCAGCCGGTGAATCTGCTGATGTCGGGGCCTGCCGGCGGTGTGTCGGGTGCTCTTTGGGTTGCAGGTGGGGGCGGGTTCGAAAACCTTCTGACCTTCGACATGGGGGGAACATCCACGGATGTGGCTCTGATCGAAAAGGGGATTGCGCGGACGCGGCGCGAGACAAAGGTGGGCGATGTGACGGTGCGCGCGCCCTCAATCGACGTCCGTTCTGTCGGGGCTGGTGGCGGTTCAATCGCCTATGTGCCTGAATTAACCAAGGCCCTGCGGGTTGGTCCGCAATCGGCGGGCGCGGTGCCAGGGCCTGCGGCCTATCAGAAGGGTGGGGAAGAGCCGACGGTGACCGACGCCAATGTCGTGCTGGGCTATCTGCCCGCCAACGCGCAGCTCGGCGGTGACATGGCGATCAGCCGTGATCTGGCGGCGACGGCAGTTCAGAAGATCGCCGATGCGCTTGGGGTCGATCTGGAAACGGCGGCCGAAGGGATCATCCGCATCGTCAATGAGAACATGACAGGTGCGCTGCGCCTTGTCTCGGTCGAGCAAGGTTATGATCCGCGCGACTTTGCCTTGATCGGGTTCGGAGGGGCGGGACCGCTGCATGTCAATGCGCTTGCCAAACTGGTACAATCCTGGCCCGCAATCGTGCCGCCGGGGCCCGGGGTGCTTTGTGCATATGGTGATGCGACAACACGGCTGCGCAACGAAACCAGCCAGACCTTTGTCAGCCGGGTGTCCCATACGTCAGATACCGAGGTGCGCCAGATGCTGGAGACCCTGCGGGATACCGCTGGCGAGGCCCTGTCGGCCGAAGGCGTGCTGGCGAGCGATCAAGAGACGTTTTACCAGATCGACATTCGCTATCGCGGCCAAGGGACCAGCCTGCCCATCGACATCGCACCTGCGGATTTCGCGGAAGTGGGGCTCGCCGGTCTGGGCAAGCGCTTTGATGATGAACATGCACAGCTCTTCACCTTTGCGCTTGAAGCCGAACACGAGATCGTTGGTCTTCGCGCTGTCGTTCAAGGCCCCGACGCTGGCCGTGTTGGACAGACCAAGGCGGCGGGCGGTGCGGATCCGGGCGGCGCCAAGGTCAAATCCACCCGAATATTCGAAAGCGGCGCCTGGCATGAGGCTGGGATATACGACCGGTCCAAGCTGAAGCCGGGCAACCGTATAAGCGGCCCGGCCATTGTCACCGAGATGGATTCGACCTGCGTGATCCTGCCCGCTCATGTCGGCGTGGTGGACAGTGTCGGCAACATCCTCATCTGGCCCGAAGGCGACCCGCGCGCCACCGTGGCGACCCGCTAAGGAGCGACATCATGCCAGCAAAGATCATTCAAACCGACGACAGGCCCTTTTCCAGGGCCGAGGTGGACCCGATCACGCTCGACATTGTGGAGAACGCGCTCAGAAATGCGCGGGCGGAGATGGACGCGGTCCTCTTCCGTACCGCCATGTCGCCTGCGATCCGCGAGCAGCATGACGCCTTTCCCATGATCGCCAATCACGAAGGAAAGATGGTTGTGGGGCAGTTTGGGTCGTTTCTGTACGGCTTCATGCAAGGCTACGACGGTACCATCGAAGAGGGCGATGTCTTTATGACCAACGATCCCTATTCCTGTGGCGGGGCTGTCAGCCACCTGAATGACTGGCTTGTTATGATGCCGATCTTTCACCAGGGGCGGCTGGTCAGTTGGGCCGCGATGTTCGGGCACATGACAGATGTGGGCGGCAAAGTGCCGGGGTCATTGCCGACGGATGCCAAGATGATCTACGAGGAAGGGATCATCGTTCCGCCGACCAAGATCTACCGCAAGGGAGAGTTGGCCGAAGAAATCCTTGGGATTCTGTTGGCCAACTGCCGGATGCCGGAATGGAACCGGTCGGATTTTTTCGCGATCATGGCGGGGATGCGACTTGCCGAAAGACGTGTGCGCGAAAACATCGACCGGTTCGGGGTGGACGCCTACATCTCGGCCATGTGGGACATGCTGGACCGCAACAAGATGGCGATGGGCGAGATCATCAAGATGATCGTGCCGGAAGGGGGCCACAAGGCGCATTTCGAGGATTGGATCGACGACGACGGTATGGGCAACGGCCCTTACAAGATCGCCTGCACCCTCTGGCGCGAAGGGGATGTGGCGATCTTTGATTTCTCGGATTGCGATCCGCAATCGCTGAGCTCGATCAATTTCATTCTGAACGAAGAAATGTTCAAGATGTTCTTTGGGGCCTTCACGATCAACCTTTTCGATCCGCAGATCCTTTTCAATGACGGGTTTTACGATCTGGTCGATGTCCGCATCCCCGAAGGCTGCATCCTCAAACCAAAGAAACCCGCTGCGCTTTCCTGCCGGACGCATCTGCTGGGCCGGATCTTCGATCTGATGGGCGGGCTTTTGGGGCAGGGGGCGCCAGACGCGCTCAACGCAGCGGGGTTCTCAGATTCCCCTCATTTCATGTATGCGGGTCACGACAAGAACGGCGAGTGGTATCAGCTTTACCAGATCGGCTTTGGCGGGATTCCCGGACGTCCTGCGGGCGATGGGCCTGATGGCCATTCGCTCTGGCCTGCCTTTACCAACGTGCCGAACGAATTCCTCGAGGCATATATGCCGCTGCGCATCCGCGACTACTCAGCCATTCCTGACAGTGGTGGGGCGGGGCTTCATCGGGGCGGCAACGGCATTCAGATCGCCTACGAGTTTCTGGCTGAGGGCGAGATCTCTGTACATGACGACCGCTGGATGACCTATCCTTGGGGTGTGAATGGCGGCGCGCCGGGCGCAAGGTCAACCAAGCGGCTGGTGCGTGTCGACGGGGCCGAGGAGAACATCCCCTCCAAATGCGACAGGGTAAAGGTTATGCCGGGCGATATCCTTTACTTCAACACCTGGGGTGGCGGCGGTTGGGGTAACCCGCTGGACCGTGACCCGGCGCTGGTGCTTAAGGACATAGAACGCGGGCTTGTCACCGTTGACGGCGCGCGGCGGTATGGGGTCGTTGTGGCGGGTGGCCGCATCGATGAGGGCGCCACGGGAAAGTTGCGCGCTGAGATGGCACCTGCGCAGGTCAAGATCCCGCTCTTTTCGCGCGGCTTTGACAGCATCGAAGAGCTGAAAGCGCGCTGCAAGGCTGAGACCGGATTTGAACCCCCGATTGCCCCGGTGTTCCGCAACGCGTTCAGGAAGGCGGCGGAGTAGATGGGCGAGGCGCTCGACGAAAACTACGCCAAGGCCGGGTATCATGCCGCGCAAAGCTGGGGCGCGCGACCGGCTTTGATGCTGATCGACTTTGCCAAGGCATATTTCGATTCATCCTCGCCCCTATACGGGGGTGAGGGCTGTCAGAACGCATTGGATCATGCCGCCAGGCTTGCCCCTGCGGCGCGGGCCGCTGGAGTTCCGGTTGTTTTCACCGAGGTGATCTATCAACCGGGTGGTGTAGATGGCGGTGCGTTCTATGCAAAGGTGCCTGCGCTAAGCTGTTTCGATGCCGGTCAGGAGACGCAAAAGCTGGCGCCGCCGTTGACGCTTGAGCCAGATGATATCTTGATCTCAAAACAGTATCCGAGTGCCTTTTTCGGTACATCGCTTGATGCAACGTTGCGGTGGCTCAAGGTCGACACACTGCTGCTGGCCGGTGTGACGACCTCCGGCTGCGTGCGGGCAACGTGCATTGATTCCATTTCCTACGGGTTTGTGACGCTGGTTGTCGAAGATGCGGTGGGCGACCGGGCGGAAGAGCCTCACAAGGCCAATCTGTTCGACATGAGTGCTAAATACGCCGATCTCGTCACCACGGACGGCGCAATCGATTATTTCAAAACGATAACAAAGGCTTCGCCGGAAAGGCAGCCTGCCTGACAGAGGAGTATTGCGTATGAAAACGGTTTTGCTTTCGGGGGCCGCAGTTCTGGCCCTGTCTTTGCCTGCGATTGCGGATGTGGCGGCGGCTAAGGCGATTGTGGATCAGTATAGCCAGTTGCCGTCCTTTGAAACACCAGGGGAACCCTTCGACGCCCGGTCCTGCATGGCGGACAAGAAGATGTTTGTGATCCCGCTCACCTCGGCCAATCCTTTCAACGAGGCGATCAGCCAGGGGTTCCGCGATGCGGCGGAGATGGTCGGGTTCGAGATCCGCACATGGGAGACGCAGCTTGACCCGGCAGGATGGATCCAGGGGATCAATACGGCCGTTGCTGAGGGATATGATCTGATCGATCTGCAAGGCGGCGTGCCGCCGGAGTTTCTCGTTCCCCAGATCACTGAAGCGCGCAATGCCGGGCTGAAGGTTACCGCGACTCATAACTATGATGCGACCACGCAGAATGCGCCCGAATATCTCGATGGAGCGGCGAATACGGATTACGTCACCGTTGGGCGGATCATTGGAGCTTGGACTGTGATGCAGACCGAGGGCAAGGTGAATGCCATTATTATAGGCTCTGACGAGGTGACGCCGACGGCCCCGTTGAAAGACGCAATCATCGATACGATTGCCGAGATGGGTGATGGCGCGACAACGCAATACTTCAATGTGCCGGTTGCCGATTGGGCGACCAAGATCCAGACAACCGTGCAATCCGCGTTGCTCGCTGATCCAAGCATCAACTACGTGATACCGATCTACGATTCCATGTCGCAATTCGCGGCACCAGCCATCCAGATTGCAGGTTCAAGCGCAAAGATCGTCTCGTTCAACGGCACGCCCTTCGTGCTGGATATGATGCGGGATGGCGACGTTGTAGAAATGAACGTCGGTGAAAGCCTGGGCTGGGTCGGGATGGCCGGGGCCGATGCCAATATGCGCCTGCTTTGTGATCAAGAGCCGGTCGGCACGCTGAACACACCAGCCTATGTCTTTACCGACGCCAATGTTGAGACGGCGGGCAATCCGGCGAACTTCAACGACGGGTACGGCGACGTGCATATCGAAGCATTCCGTCAGCTTTGGCAGCTGGACTGATGTCAGGGGGCGGTCCCGCACTGGAGGTCGATCACCTCACCAAGCGTTTTGGCGCGGCAACCGCCCTTGACGATGTTTCGCTGCGCGTTGTGCGGGGCGAAGTGCATGGGCTCTTAGGATCGAACGGGTCAGGGAAATCCACCCTGATAAAGACTCTCGCTGGTTTTCACACGCCAGAACCCGGTGCGGCGCTGCGGCTATATGGTCGGTCGATGCCTTTGCCAATGACCGGTGCTCAGGCCAAGGCGGCGGGTCTGGCCTTCGTCCATCAGAACCTGGGGCTGATCCCCGAGCTTTCGGTGGCAGAGAATCTCTTTATGCATGATCTGACAATGGGGCAAGACTGGCGGCTGAACTGGCGCGAGATGCGTAGTCGCGCGCGGTCGATATTTGGCGATTTCGATCTGAACTTCGATCCTTCTGCTTCTGTTGCGACGTTGTCGGCGGTGGAACGGGCCTTGCTCGCCATTGTCCGCGCCTATCGTGAATTGATGGAAGCTGCGGAGGATCATGCGAGCCGTCCCGGTGTTTTGATCCTGGATGAGCCTACGCCCTTTTTGCCGAGATCGGAGGTGGATCACCTGTTCCGACTGATCCGAAGCTGTACGGGCGCGGGTGCCAGTGTCCTCTTCGTCAGCCATGATATCGAGGAGGTGCGGGCCATCACCGATCGCGCCACGATTCTCCGAGACGGTTCTCTGATCGACACCGTTGAGACGGCACAGACCGATCACAGCGGCTTTGTCAGCAGCATCGTCGGGCGATCGCTTGGCGCTTATGAAGGGGCCACGAAGATCCGCCAGACAGCGGAGATTGCGGCAGAGGTGAACGGATTGAGCGCACCGGGTCTCGGGCCGCTGAGCTTTCAGATTGGTCAGGGTGAGATCCTTGGCCTTGCTGGGCTGATCGGCGCCGGAGCAGAGCGGGTGCCCGGTTTGCTTTGCGGGGCGGTTTCCGGGGCGCGGGGCTATCTTCGGATGGGCGAGCGCCATTTTGATCTGGCGACGATCAGCCCGAAAACCGCTGTCGCTGAACAGATCGCATATTTGCCAGCGGACCGGCTGGGGCAGGCGGGCGTGGGCGCGCTGCCTGTCGGCGACAACGTGGCGATGCCTGTACTTGATAGGCTCTTCGGGCG
This sequence comes from uncultured Shimia sp., assembly GCA_937897325.1. Taxonomy (GTDB): domain Bacteria; phylum Pseudomonadota; class Alphaproteobacteria; order Rhodobacterales; family Rhodobacteraceae; genus CALCOY01. Next base: position 3,317 of record CALCOY010000124.1, on the reverse strand, counting down.
GTTCGGACTAACCAGTCGGGCCATCAACACATACGCTGCGCAACTGGGATCAACCGCCGGGGTCAAACCCAACCTGCCGGAATTGCCGCTGTCGGCCCTGTCGGGCGGCAATGCGCAAAAAGCGCTGGTGGCAAAGTGGCTGCAGACCAAGCCACGCCTCTTGCTGCTGGATGAACCGACACAAGGGGTGGACGTGGGCGCGCGGCAGGCAATTTGGGAAGCGTTGGATACAGCGACGCAAGTCGGAGGCATGGCAGTGCTCGTCGCCTCTACGGACTATGATCAACTCGCAAGCCTCTGCCACCGGGTTCTTGTCTTTGCGGATGGACAGATACGCCAGGAACTGAGCGGCGCAAAACTGACCAAAGACACCATCGTCGAGGCGTGTTTCGGTGTGGAGAGAGCCGCATGAATATGACACCGTCAGATCCGGCAACCCGCGCGCGCGAAGAGGAACTGACCAAACGCATTGCGGCACTTGAAGCGAAGCTCTCGGCGATCGAGTCAACTCGCGCAGCCCCCTTAAAAGACTGGAAAACGGTGCTCGAACGGGGTGGACTTGTCATGGCCTGGGGTCTGCTCATTCTGATCCTAGGGGCGTTTCGACCAGAGCAGATGTTTGCCTGGAATTCCTATGCGACGATGCTGGGCTCGAACGCGATGATTGTCGTTCTGACGCTTGCCCTGATGATCCCGCTTGTGGCCGGTGATTTCGATTTGTCCGTTGCCGCGACGATGGGGCTGAGTTCCATGCTGATCGGCGTTCTCAACGTCAAGATGGGCCTTGATATCGGACCGGCCGTGCTGCTGGCTGTGGCTTCGGGCGCGGTGATCGGGGCTGCCAACGCGTTCTTCACGCTCTATTTCGGGATCCACTCTCTGATCGTGACGCTGGGATCGGGGTATTTCGTGGCCGGGTTGATCCTATGGGCTTCGAATTCGAACACGATTGCCGGGATCTCGATGGATCTTGTCAATGTCGTGATCCTCACGCGCTTTCTGGGTGTGCCTTTGGCCTTTTATTACGCCGCCGCTCTGACGGGCGTGATCTGGTATGTCTTTCAATACACCAGCATGGGCCGAAGGCTTTTGTTCGTGGGTTTGGGCCGCGAGGTAGCAAAGCTGTCCGGCGTTGATGTGTTCAGGCTTCGGGCAGGGGCGTTCATCGCATCGGGCATCGTCGCGGCAATTGCGGGCGTGCTTTACACCGGCATGCGTGGGGCGGCTGATCCATCTTCTGCGCTGGCGTTTTTGCTGCCAGCCTTCGCCGCCGCATTCCTGGGATCGACGACAATCTATCCGGGCCGATTCAATGCGCCGGGTGCGATCATCGCGGTCTATTTCCTGTCGACCGGGATCATGGGGTTGAACTTCCTCGGCGTGGACAGCTTTGTGCAGAACCTTTTTTACGGAGGTGGTCTGATCCTGGCGGTGTCGGTGTCGCAACTGATCCGAGGCCGCAAGCCGATGGATTGAGGAAAGGAAGATAAAGATCATGTCACAATTCGATGTTCAAGCCGATGCGCAGCGGGCCTTTGCGGCACTCAAGGCCGGTGGGATCGTTGTTGTTCCGCACAATATCGGATATGCCGCCTTGGGCGGGTCGACGGAGGCGCTGCTCAAGATCTTTAACACCAAGAAGCGTGCGTCTTCGAAACTGAACGCGATGATCGGCAATCAGGCTATCCATGAAGAGGTGCATTGCTGTAGTGCGCGCGGGCGGGAGATCGTCGACGCAATCACGCAGGATTACAACCTGCCTTTGGGCTGTGTGGCGCCCGCGAATATGGATCATCCGCTGATCACTGCACTCGATAATGTCATGGTCCCAAGATCATCGCGAGACGGCACGATCGTGATGCTGATGAATGCAGGTGCCCATCATGCCGCCCTGACCGCGCTAAGCCATCAGCACATGCTGCCGCTCTTTGGATCCTCGGCCAATATGTCGATGGGCGGCACGAAGTTCTGTGTCGAGGATATCGAGCCCGAGATCATCGCGATAGCCGATGAGATCGTGGATCACGGGTTGCAGCCGTTTCACCCCTATCGGCAATCATCAACTCTTTTGAATGTGGAGACGCTTGAGATCCTGCGCGTCGGATCCTGCTACGAAGACATCGCATACATTCTAAAACGCCATTTCAGGCATGAACTTCCGGGCAGGGAGGCCGCGTGATGTCGGACGCTTATGAAGATCAGGGCTTTGGTCAGATTGCCATCGGCTTCGGAGAGCGCCCGGCGATCCTCGTGGTCGATTTCCAACTTGGGTTCACCAGCGCGGAGGAGCCGTTGGGGGGGAGCCCCCTTGTTGATGCCGCCGTCGAGAACGCGGCGCGGGTCTTGCAGGCTGGGCGGGCGGCCGGTGTGCCGGTGTTGCAAACCTATGTCGGTCATTGCAACGAAAGTGACGCGCTCAACTGGAAGATCCCTGCGGTGCGCACCAATTTCCGGGACGGGACATCAGGAACGCGGCTTGATCCAAGGATCTACGACGCCGATCAAGACGTGATCTTTCGAAAGATAGCGCCGTCGATCTTCTTTCAGACGCCAGCCGTCCAGTTTTTGACCAAGCACAGAATCGATACGGTGATCATCGTTGGCTGCAACACGTCAGGGTGCGTGCGCGCCTCGGCAGTGGATGCCTTTTCCTACGGGTATAGAACCATCCTGCCACGCGATGCCTGTGGCGATGTGGAAGAAGGGCCGCACGACCAGGCTCTGCGCGACATCGACCGGCGATACGGAGATGTTCTGACCAGCAACGAGGTGATCGCCTATCTCTCTAACCACCTCGAAGCAGCGTCGTGAAGCGAAGTTCAGCGCGGGCTAGACGGCCTTGAACGAGCGGCTGGCAGGAGCAATTCTTATGCCGGAACTTATCGAAAGCTTCAGCGAAGTGTTGTTGGTCGACATTTGCTTCCCAAGACGATGCCATATGCAAGAGTGGAACTGTCGCGATTTAGTTTTGCCACAGGTGGTCGTTTAGGCCACTTTTTGTTGGTAGGCGACCTCGCTTTTCATCCCGGTGCTGAGTGCTTTCGGCGGGGATTGTAGAAGCCGTTGATGTACTGGAAGATGGTTAACTCGGCTTCTCTGCGCGTCTGCCATGATCTGCGCCAGATCAGTTCAGCCTTGATCGTCTTGAAGAACGTCTCGACGGCGGAGTTGTCGTAACAATTGCCTTTGCCGCTCATTGGCACCTGGAACCCGTGCTGGCGCAGGAGCTTCTGGCAATCGCAAGAACAATATTGCGATCCACGATCCATATGTTGGATGCGGTTCTTTGGCGGTTTTTGCGGCGCGACAGCCCTCTT
>CALCOY010000123.1 GCA_937897325.1 uncultured Shimia sp. | reverse complement strand
AGACAGCCCAGCATTTTCTTGAAGACGCGCAGCGCGTCGACACCCCTTTTCGAAGCTGATGTTGTAGCCGTGCGTATAAAGGAGCGGCGGGCGTCCTTCTGCAGAGGCCTCCAATGCATCCAAAACAGTTTCGCGCGACGCGCGATCAATGCTCTCGACCCGAACAAATTCTTCCTGAATGTAGGCAGGCGCCTGATTGGCTAGGGGGGACAGCAAGTCAAAGACCAGTTCCCGGGTTTTGCACCACCCTGCCTTTGGACGACTGCGTTCATCACCGAATACCTTATCCGGTTTGTCGGACCCAGTGTCGTTTCGCAGTGTCAGAAAGGGTAGATTGTCCTCCCTGTTAAGTGCCTGTGCGTGCAAACTGTCGGGGATGCCAGCGCAAGAGACAAGCACAGCAAAGGCCAGAATCTGGGCCAAGATAGGCGAGCCCTCTAGTGTCCAGTTGATGAAGCGTTCCATCACAGTAGCCACTCAATGGGGAGCAATCCGAGGACGGCTATGGTTAGCTGATCGATCCAAGACGCGCCGGGTTCCTCCTGATAGATGACAAGCGAGCCATCATACAGGGGTTCCTGCCAGATCATCTTTTCTTCAGGCGTAAGATCAGGCTGGTAACTCGCCAGCAGCAGCGGGCCGTCCACACCATTGCTGACGCGGCGCGCGAGAGATGCACTTTCAATGACATATCCCATTTCGCTGTTAAGAAGCGCGGATCGCGGGTCGAAGTTGAAGGACCCGATGAAGACCCGCTCGCCGTCAATGGCAAAGGTTTTAGCATGCAGGCTTGCACCTGAAAGACCAAGCGGCAGCGGGTGCAACCCCGCATCCGATGTGCCGCCCCGAAGCTTGAGTTCATAAAGCCGGACGCCCGCTTTCAGCAATTCACGGCGATACTTCGTGTAACCGGCATGGACCAAGGGAACATCGGTGGTGTTCATCGCATTGGTCACGACGCGCACGTCCTTTCCCGACAATGCGATTTCGGAAAGCCAGTCTGTGCCACGATGACCGGGCACGAAATAGGCCGAAACGAGATCGAGCCGCGTCTCTATGCTTCCCAGAATGGTCCCCATCTGATTGATCATGAGTTGATCTTGTGTTGCGATGCCTTGCCCCTTGCGCGGATCGTCGGCAATCAGTTGGACATCGGTCCACTCCTGCAGCTTCGTTCTGTCTATGTATCCGGGGGTAGCAGCGCCCCGCACCGTATGCAGTATGGGTGCCGCGCTCGGGTCGGCGGCGATTTCTGCGGCGCGCTCTGAAAAGTCATCAAGGCTGCCCGCTCGGTTGATGATCGTCTCGACCGCGAAAACGGATTGGCTGTTCCAGTACTGATCGAACATGGTTGACGTTTCGGCAACCACTGGTCCCGCGACAAGCACATCCAGATCAACATAGAAGTTGTCTTCCACAACATCGAAATACTCGTCGCCGATATTGCGCCCACCAACGATCGCAATCGCGCCATCAACAATGAAGGACTTATTGTGCATGCGGCGGTTCATCCTGAGAAAATCGAATGTATAGCCTGCATATTTTGGTGTCCGAACGGTTGACGGATTGAACAGGCGGATTTCGAAGTTCTCTTGAGAATTGAGGGCTGCCATAATGCCATCAAGGCCGGGTACGCCATTGTCATCGAGCAGCAATCGAACCCGAACACCTCTTTGGGCTGCTCTGGAAAGAGCGTCGAGCAACAGAATGCCGGAAATGTCGTCGTGCCAGATGTAGTACTGCGCGTCGATAGACTGCGCTGCTGTTTCGACCAAAATGAGTCGTTCAACAAGCGCTCCAAGTCCGTCTCTCAGGGGTAATATGCCGGACTTGCTTGGATGCAAGGCGCTTTCGGCACCTACTGCCGCACCAATGGGCGTGGCCATACTGACAGGTAGTGTATATTCGTTGTGGCGGTCTGCAATGTCTGGCAGAGGAAACAACATCCGCGCCGTGAACACGTAGAATGCGCCTAGAAGCGCGGTATATACTATGATCTTGAGCAGCCGCTTCATGTGATGACCCTAGAGCCAGTTGCTGCAATCCCCAAAATCAAGGGTTTGCGCTTAAAGGAAAATCTCTACGCACTTTAACCTGATTCGTCTCCGCTTCGTCTGCACACCGAGCTGCTGTCCCTATGCGCTAAAACGGTGGATTCTGTCCGAGTTCTTACGCGAGGCGGAATAAGCGCCTCTGCCCCGCCAGAAACTTCCGGTCGAGGCGGCACTGCCTAGACGGCTTCTCGCCAGCTCCAACTGTGCGCAACCGCTGGTTTGTGCACCATTCTCGTGGTTCCTAGCGAGTATCCAATGCCAAGCGGAGACCCAGAAGAACCAAAAACGCACCGCACAGCCGGTCAACCCACTTAGAAACCGAGATATACCTCGCTAGGATGGCGGCTGCAGAAAAGCCGACTGCCAGCAACACGTGCCATGCCAAAGACATCAGAGCGATTGCGCTGACCAGTAGGATAAGTACCCAAGTCGGCATCTCAGGCGTGAGAAACGCGGCAAACACACTGGCGTAGTAGGCAGCCGACTTTGGATTGGTCATGTTGACCAGGAAACCGCGCCAGTAGCCTGCTGCCTCACCGGGAGCATTTTGGTCTCGGCGCTCCTTCGGTTGAAACCCATTTGATCGCAGCAGCTTAGCTCCGAGGTAGAGGAGGTAAGCGGCACCCACTACCTTCAAGAAAAGGCCAAGGAGCGGGAAGACTTCGAAAACAGAAACAATCCCCAGTGCCGCTGCTGCTGCCCACGCAAAAGAGCCAGTGGCGATACCGCAAGCTGTCCAGATCGCGTGTTTGCGTGATTGAGAAACTGCGGCTGAGCTGACGAGGACAAAGTTTGGACCGGGACTAACCAACGCCAGAAGATCAACTAGCAGGATTGCTGCAATAAGAGCAAGATATTCCAATAATAAATTCCTTCCCATGCTAACTGCTGGATGTGACCACGCTCACATTCTTCACCATGTTTTGGAAGTCGGCGTTCTCTGCGAGAGCCCACATTCAACCCGCGCACAAACGGTCCTTTCCGCCGGTGACA
>CALCOY010000122.1 GCA_937897325.1 uncultured Shimia sp. | reverse complement strand
CCGCATGACGGACACAACCCCCTGAAAGAACCTATGCGCCAAAAACAGTCGTTTTCGCCGGTGACAAAAACGTATCGGTTTTGGAAATCGTAGAATAGTTACCTGCCCTCTGCCTGGCGTGCGTATTCCTCGGCGTCGAACCACCCTCGTGACGCTTTGACCTTGAGATCGTCTCCAACCTCCCACTCTTCCCAACCGCGAACGTTGAGAGGCTTTCCGGTCGTTGCGTCGTGCCCGGTAAACGTCCAAACGAATATCACATGGCTCCCCGAGCAGCGCACATCGTCACAGGTTAACGCCAAGTCTGGAACATCCGCGTAAAAACCGGCGGCCATATCCTGAACGCGTGGCCGCCCCGTCCAGGGATCGCCGTTATTAATGATGATCTCGCCTTCTTCGGCATAGAATGAGGCCACTGCCTCGGCGGATTTGGAATTCCAGGCGGCTGTATAATCTGCGGCCATCTTGGCCACGGCGTCCGGATCAATCATTTCTTTATCCTTCAGACTGACAGTTCTTGTGAATGTCGCACGTCGCAGTCAGTTAGCCAAAGATAATCGACCGGCGCCTAGCCCATTGCCAAAACCGTCCAGCCAAAAAAATACGATTCCGCCTGTGACAGGAGCGGCTGAATTAAGGGACATCCTGCGGTGCGGGGAAGGTTTCGAAAGAGCCTATAGTTACAGTGTTTTCCAACTTGATAGCTTACAGGTAATCTCAGGCCAGCGTCTCATTGTGACGGCGCATCACTATTGGCAGAAAGGGAATTTGGATTTGGACAAAAGCGGGTTGTTGGGGTCGTGGCGGATGATTTCTTGGACACGGAAGTCGGTAGAAACCGGGGAGGTCACGGACGCTCTTGGGCCGGAGCCTATTGGCTATATTGCATACCATGCAGACGGGCGAATGATGGCTACTGTGTTCCGGCGTGATCGATTGAGTGCAAGCGTAAGCGGTTGGAGTGAGGAGGAAAAATCGCAGCTCTTTGATGACATGCTTGCATATGTGGCCTCTTACTCGCTCGAGGGCGATAGGGTCGTTCATCACGTCGACGGCTCATGGAACCCGAATTGGCACGGCGACCTATCTCGCCCGTTTGTCTTGGAAGGTGATAGGTTGGTGATCAGTGGCGCTCCTGGCGTTGATCCGCGCACAGGTGACGAAGTGGTGTACCGGATGGAGTTCACTAAAGTCTTGGCGGACTAAAATAAATCTCGCTCTTGACCAAACGGCAACTAAGTCTCGCACACCGGACATAAACCCCCTGCCAATACCTATGCGTCAAGAACGGTCGTTTTCGCCGGTGACATAAACGTATGAGTTTTGGCAAACCTTTACTTGAACACTGGCAACTCTGATTGCCCGCGCCGCTCTCTTACATCCCAAGACTCAAATGGTGTGCTGCAGCGCGAATTTCCGTAAACTCAAGGTATGAAGCCTTCGCATACTCTGAGACAGGACATTTCGTTTGTAACCTCCAATGATGGTACGCGCATCGCGTGTGCGTCCATGGGGCGTGGCCCAACTATCGTGCGTGCCGCTCACTGGCTGACCCACATCTCGCGTGACCTCGAAAGCCCGGTCTGGCGGCACTGGTTGGCGGATTTGTCGTCCTACGGTCACCTCGTACGCTATGATCTACGCGGGTGCGGACTGTCTTCCAGGGCCGTTCCGGAAATCAGTTTTGAGGCGTGGCTTGCAGACCTGGAAGCCGTGACTTCGAAGCTCGAAGAACCGTTCACGTTGCTGGGGATGTCCCAAGGTGCGGCGCTGTCGATTGCCTATGCTTTCCGACACCCGGAGAAGGTGAAGCAGCTCATTCTGATTGGTGGGTATACAAAGGGATTGCTCTCACGGGATCAAGGTGATCGCACGCAGACCGAAGCTGCAACATTGACCAATCTGATGCGACTTGGCTGGGGGCAGCACCACACCGCCTTCAGCCAAGTCTTTACCAATCTGTTCATTCCCGATGGCACAAAAGAGCAACATGACTGGTGGCGATCCCTGGAAAGGGAAACGGCCTCAGCCGAGGTGGCCGCGCGGACGATGGATGTCTTGCACAAGATTGATGTCAGCGGTATCGCGGCCGAGTTGAATGTTCCGACCCTCGTGCTGCACGCGCGCGGTGACAGGCGCATCCCCTTTGAAGAGGGGCGTGCCTTGGCCATGACCATTCCGGGGGCGGAATTCGTGCCGCTGAACAGCAACAATCATGTGCTACTTGAAACCGAGCCTGCCTGGTTGGACCTCTGCTTGGCTATCAACGAGTTTCTCGGCAACAGCACAGTGCTTGCCGGGGCAGAGATTGGCCTGACAGCGGCAGAGCGGGACGTACTGGGATTGGTTGCAAAGGGGCTGAGCAATCCGGATATCGCAGCTCAGCTTGGCAAGAGCGAAAAGACAGTGCGCAATCAGGTGTCCTCGCTGCTGGAGAAGACTGGGCTGAGCACGCGGTCGGAACTCATTGTCCGAACCCTGTCCGGACAGATAGGACAAATGCCCTAAGCCAACTATCGTTTTCCCTGCACGGCGGGGACATCGGCCCCATGCGCGTTAGTCGGCATTGGCCTCAAACTGTCTAAAACGCAGTGAGAGGACATAACGGATGAGAATTGCACCTAAGTATGAAACCAGGGCAGCCCTGACCTCGCTCGTTCTGGCAACCCTGTTCTGGTCGGGAAACTTCATCGCTGGACGTGCGATCCGGGGAGAGATTGCGCCACTTGAATTGAACGCGATCCGTTGGGGCCTTTGTCTTGCGATCCTGCTGCCCTTCGCGTTGCGTGGCATCATTGAACATCGCCGCGCTCTTTTAGCGTCATGGCGGCAGGTCGTGCTGCTGGGGCTCACCGGGATCGCGGCCTTCCATACGATGGTCTACCAGGCACTGTCGCTGACCGAAGCGGTGAATTGCCTATTGATCCTAGCGCTCGCACCGGTTGCAACGGTCGCTGGGGGGATGATCTGGAAAGGTTTTCGACCAACGGGGGCGCAAATCTTGGGGCTCCTTGTGTCGTTAATGGGAGCAATTGTTCTGGTGCTCTCTGGTCGCGAGCACGAATTTTCCTTCGTTCAGTTCGATGCGGGCAAGCTCTGGATGTTCGGTGCGATCCTGATTTGGGCCTGGTACACGCTTCTGTTGCGCGGGAAGCCGACTGATGCACCTCAAATAGTGACGCTCGTGGCGAGCATCCTAGTCGCGCTTGCAGCGATGCTTGTCTTGCTGCTCGTCAAAGGTTTCGAACAACCGCAAATGTCAGGCGACACGGTAACGGCGGTCCTTTATATCGCTATCTTCGCGTCTGCGCTCGGCTTTCTGTTCTGGTCCTACGGGATCAGTGTGATCGGGCCTGAAAGTGGAGGACAGTTCGTGCACCTGATGCCGATCTTCGGCAGCGTTCTGGCCGTCATACTGCTTGGCGAGGAAATCTCGGCCGTGCTGTTGGCCGGTGCTGCCTGCATCATTGCGGGTATCGTTCTCGTCAATCGCCGTCGGAAACCGGTACTGCAACACGCCCGCTGACAAAAACCCCTTGCCAAAACTCCTGCGCCAAAAACAGTCGTTTTCGCGGGTGACATAAACGTATGAGTTTTGTCTGGTTAGTGTTCGTGACGGCAAAGCTTGTGATCAGCCAGGGACGCTAGCACGTAGCAATCCTGCGACACGCCTGCGCCGTCACAGCCCTTGGAAATCCGAACCAGCTCCTTCTCAAGTGCTCGTAGGCGTTTGATCTTGGCCCGGACATCCGAAAGCTGCGAGACGGCAATTTCACTTGCGGCCTGACACGACCGATCCGGATGACCCTGAAGCTCGATCAGCTTGGAGATTGCCTCAATCGAGAAACCAAGGTCGCGCGCGTGCTTGATGAAACTCAACCGCTCAAGCCCTGCTGCATCATAGCGGCGTTGATTGCCTTCGGTTCGTTCAGGCTCAGAGAGCAAGCCCATTTCTTCATAATAGCGGATGGTCGGCACCTTGACCTTCGTACGCTTTGAAAGCTCTCCGATTGAATACATGAAAATACCTCTTGAACCTCTAGTTACTAGAGACACTACACTATGCTCAAGGCAGACTCAAAAGGGCTTTCCAATGTCAGGATGTTGCGGGCATGACGCCAAGTTCGACGGTGTCTCAGACGATTACAAACGACGGCTGTGGATCGTCATCGCGTTAAACGCGACGATGTTCGTCGTTGAGATGACCGCCGGTCACTACGCGAAGTCTCAGGCTCTTCAAGCCGATGCCCTCGACTTTCTGGGTGACGCGCTGACCTATGGTATCTCGCTCGCTGTTATTGGTGCTTCAATCCGCGTGCGCACGAACGCGGCTTTGGCCAAAGGGATCAGCTTGCTCTTAATGGGTCTCTGGGTGTTTGGATCAACCGTCTACCGCGTCTTCTATGTCGGCGTCCCAGAAGCGGAAATCATGGGCATCATCGGAGCTTTGGCTCTGGCGACAAACCTCGCCAGCGTGCTGTTACTTGTCCGCTACAAGGACGGCGACGCCAATGTGCGCTCGGTCTGGCTCTGTTCGCGGAACGACGCCATCGGCAATGTTGCAGTGATGATTGCGGCGCTCGGCGTCTGGGGAACGGCAACTGGGTGGCCAGACTTTATCGTCGCTGCGATCATGGCGAGTTTGTTCCTGTCTTCTGCGTTCCAGATCGTGCGACAAGCTTTGGCAGAGCGTCGCGAAAGCGAAAACCACGCTCACGCAGAGGCCTAAATCTCGATCCTGAACAGGCTTCGAATTGACTTGGCCACAAAACGGGTGATTAAGCTTAGACGCGGTGGCCGCGATTGAGAGTCGCGGCTGAAAAGGGAACGGGGTGAGAAACCTCGGCTGCCCCTGCAACTGTAAGCGGCGAGCAAGCCCGAAACTGCACCACTGACATAATGTGTTGGGAAGGTACGGGGGCGCGTTGACCCGCGAGTCAGGAGACCTGCCGCCAACGCAACCGCCGATTTTCGGCATCAAATGTCGTCAGGAAGGACGGCAAGGAGACTTGATATGCACATTGAACCCGGCGTCGTGGATGGCGCAAAAATGGTCCTCGCCTATGGGACTGCCGCTGCGGCGGGAGGATACTCCCTAAAACTCGTGGCGGATGACCTGAAGTCACATTCGACTATCTCATTTGGCCTGCGGAGCGTCCTTGCTGTCGCAGCCGTCTTCGTCTTCTTTGAAGTCTTCCCGCATTTTGCCGTTGGCATCTCGGAAGTTCACTTCATCCTCGGGACCACCATCTTGCTTCTGCTCGGGGCTGGCCCGGCAGCGGTAGGCTTAGCGGGCGGACTACTTATCCAAGGCGCTTTGTTTGCACCGAGCGACATGCCGATGTTCTTCGTGAACGTCACCACCCTGCTCTTCCCACTGTTCGCCATCGACGCACTGGCAAAGCGCATCATTCCAGAGCAAAAGGCGTATGTGGATTGTAGCTATAGCGAAGTCCTTAAACTGTCTTTTGCCTATCAAGGCGGTGTGATTGCGTGGGTGGCCTTCTGGGCATTCTACGGTCAGGGCTTTGGTGCTGAGAACATGTCCGCTGTTGCCAGCTTTGGTGCAGCCTACCTTCTTGTGGTGCTGATCGAGCCTGTCGCGGATTTGGCGGTGCTCGCGGGTGCAAAGCTGCTTCGCGATACCAAGCAGCGCGGACTGTTCACTCAACGCCTGTTCAATCCGGCTTAAGCCCGCTTACAGTGGCGGTCTGAAGAGTCTGGGCCGCCGCATTTACACGAAGAGCTGTCCAGCACTTCCGGCCAATAACCCCCTGACAAAACCGTTGCGTCAAAAACGGT
>CALCOY010000121.1 GCA_937897325.1 uncultured Shimia sp. | reverse complement strand
TGAGAGTTGAGAAGCCAATCAGAATCTACACTATATGTTGTGTTTGCGCCCGTTTTGCCACCGCGCCGGGTGAGCGCGGCGATCATTCTCGGGGGCTTCTGTTCGATCTTCAGGCGGGTGCCAGTTTGGCGAGGCGTTTGAGGTTCTGGGCGGTTGCGGCGAGGAGGAATTCTTCTTTTGCTCCTGACAAGCCTCGGAGCCGGAGGCGCTTCAGGCCGAGATGTCGTTTCAGGTGAGCGAACAACATCTCGACCTTCTTTCGTTTTCGTCGGGCGCGCTTGAAGCTGGCGGTTTGGGCCAGGACACGCAGTTGCTCGCGGAGCGGTTCATCTGTTGAGACGGCCAGGCTGCGGGACGGCGCGTCGGTGCAGGTCGCCTTGATCGGGCAGGCCCCGCAGGCGCTCTTGTTAGCCTGATATCGTTTCAATCGTCGCTCTGGGATGTCAGAGCGCAGCTTCAGTTCGTGACCTTTTGGGCAGATGAACATGTCACGCTCGGCATCATGTTTGAACGCCTCGCGGGTCAGCTTGCCGTCCGTTTGCTTCGTGCGGTCCAGGACGGGGATGTATTGAATAATCTCCCGATCTTCGAGCCATGCCAGGAATGGGCTGGTGCCATAGGATTTGTCGGCAGCGAGGCTGATCGGCTCGAAGCCATACTCCTTGCTGCGCTCCAACATGGCTTTGGCCGCGACGATTTCCTGGCTCAAGCGCGCGGGCGTGGCTTCGACATCCACGATGACACCGTTCAGGTCATCAACCAGATAATTGGTCTCGTAGGAGAACCGGCCCGGCCCGTCCTTCAATGACCAAGCGGCCTGCGGATCGGTCTCGGAGATGTACTTTGGCCCCTTTGGTTTCTTGCCGCCACTGTTCCGCTGCTGCGCGTCGGCCGCATCAAGGTCGTCCAGGTAGGCCTGCACGGGCCGCGTGATCCGCTCCGTCTGATCCCAGGCATCCGCGATCTTGTCTGGGCTGTCGCGCTTGTCGCGGTTGGCATCGGCTTCGATAGTGCTGCCATCCACCAGAGCGCCCATCCCGCCGACAATCCCGGCCTCCATGCAGCGGGCCACGACCAGTTCGAAGACACGACGCAGCACGTCCCCCTCGGCAAAGCGGCCATAGCGGTTCTTGGAAAAGGTGGAGCGATCTGGCACGCGGCCATCCAGCCCGAGCTTGCAAAACCACCGATACGCAAGATTGAGATGCACTTCCTGGCACAGCCGCGTCTCTGACCGAATACCGTAAAGATAGCCCACGATTAGCATTCGGATGATCAACTCGGGATCAACGGATGGTCGACCAGTGTGGCTATAGAGGTCCCGGAGGCCTGAGCGCAGCTCGGACAAGTCCAGCAGCCGGTAGATCTTGCGCAGCGAATGGTCAGCCGGGACGTGATCCTCAAGCCGGAACTCGTAGAATAGCGCCTCACCGATTTCCTGCCGTCCCATCATCACCCGCACCTCCATCCTGTTAATCAAACAGAATCAGAGGCTTGGGCCCAAAACAAGGCCGAAAACACAACATCTAGTGGCAGGAGTTTTTCACCGATATCGGTCGTTATGCCCAAGAATGCAGACCCAGTTCGTGTTAAGGGCTGCAAATCACTCGGCGCAAAGGTTGTCCTAGCCGACGATATTCATGCCGCATTTGCGACCATGGACAGGATCAAGGAACACGAAGGGCGGGTAGCAATTCACCCATTTGAAGGTGAGTTGATGACACTCGGCGCGGCGACCTGTGGGCTGGAGTTCATCAAGGAGGTTCCAAACCTTGATGCCGTGGTGGTCCCAGTCGGTGGAGGAGGATTGATCAGCGGTATTTCTTCAGCAATCAAACAGGCCTCCCCAAGCTGCAAAGTCTATGGGGTTGAGCCTAGCGGGGCTGATGGTCTTCGCCGAAGTCTTGATGCTGGTAGACCGGTTTCGCTGGAAAAGGTCAGTACAATCGCTGATAGCCTTGGCTCGCCGGTGTCGTTGCCGTACTCCTTTTCAGTTGCGCAAGCGGGTGTGGATGAGGTCGTTCGAATAGACGATGAGGAGATGCTCATGTCGATGGTCCTGCTCTACGACGCTCTCAAACTTGCGGCGGAACCGGCCTGTGCAGCGGCGACCGCAGCCATATGCGGCCCGCTTCATCACAGATTGAAAGGCCTTCGGGTGGGCTTGGTTGCTTGCGGCTCGAATATCTCAGAGCAAAGGATGGTTGAGTTAGTAACGCAAGGACGCTCGATCCTTCAGCGTACCAAGAAAATTCAGTGATCTGACCCCGTCGTGGGTTTCATCAGAGAACGAATTGAAAGAGTGCCCAGAAGTCAGAAAGTCCTGAGTTCTGAGTTTAGCCCAAATTGACCAGATCGAGAGGAGGGACGATGGAGATACACATCTGGCTATCATTCGTCGCCGCTAGCGCGGTCATCATTGCGATGCCGGGCCCTACTGTTCTTTATCTTATGGGGCAAACGGCCACATACGGGATCAAGCAGACGCTTAAACTAGCACCGGTCGTTGCGTTCGGCGTTCTCTGCTCGATCACGGCATCTCTTGCTGGTGCCGGTGGTCTGCTGCTCGCCTCGACCACACTGTTCAACCTGCTTAAGGTTATCGGCGCAATTTACCTCATTTGGCTTGGGTTTAGGACGATACGTCAAGGCACAGTGCCCGAGGCGGAGAAATCTAGGAAACCATCGCGTCAGCGCTTTGCTGCTGCCTTCGCTATATCGGCACTCAACCCAAAAGTATTGGTATTTTACATCGCCTTTCTGCCCCAATTTGTCCGTCCATCGGAGCCACTGATGCTCCAGTTTTCCATCCTGGCTGCCACTTTCACAGCATTGGCCTTTATTAACGCGGGCCTTTGGATTGTGGTCGTTGGAAAACTGAAAGATCGGATGGCTTTTAGAGGAGCGACCCAATGGTTGAACTGGATCGCGGGCGGGCTCCTAGTTTCCGCAGGAGCGTTCACATTCAAGTCGATCAGGAATCAGTAGATGTTCAGATATTGCTCAAACGGTGGATGCTGACCAACTCCAGCCGTGCGAAATGGCTGGTTTGTGCAACAAATGCTGCGAACCTTTGGTTCTGCATGCGCAAAAGTCCGGTGTGAGCCCAAAGTTACAGATGCTGCGCTATGTATGAATGACAGCTTTTTGGGATAAGCTCTTAGAATTCAAAGGTCATTTAAACGCGGTGCGATAACAATCGTGTGCTGTTTCACTCTAAATAAGTAAGGTCTGCCTTTTCATAGATCACAAAACCATCTTTCGTAGGCCGTATTTTTTTCTGATCCCAGCAAGCTATTGCTTCATCCAACGTTAAGTTCTGGTTGTGGTCGCGGATGTCACGAAGATACCGTAAGTAATTGTTGCACTCAGCGATCTCACGTCGAAAGGTCGGATCGAGCTTACGGTCCTCTAAAACATGCCAAGCCGATACAGCATCGTCCAGAGTAGCGCCGACATTAGACTTCATCCACTCCATAAAATCCGAGTGACACACAAACTTTCTTCCAATTTTCTGTTTGAAGAAAGATCTGACATTTGGACCAAACGATACACCATGCGTTATGACTGTTTCACCTGTTAAAGCAGCTGACGCCCAAGGAAACTTGTCTTGACGTTTTCGGCGGGAGGTTGTGGGAGGCGGCGTACCGGGGTTATCTAGTGCAAAGAATACACGCGCACGCATCTCCGCTTTGGTTCCGGTAGTAGAAACTTTTAGAAGTTCGCAGAACTGTTCCAGATGCGTTACGGGCCAGTACCAGCGCGCAAATTCCTTTGCACTTAGATGTTCACTGACATGTGGCCGCTTTTCATCGGTTTTCATTTTCAAAATCTTAGAGCGGCCCTTGGCACAAGTCTACACTACGACCGCTCTGTCCCGCACAGCTGCCGAGGAAAGACGCGCACAAACGCCCGGTTGCGCAACACTCCCCTGCCCCACTGATGCGGCGAAGAGCGTCGCCGGTCTGCGACCCCAACAAACACAGTGCCATTCATCGTGAAAAGTCGCATCCCCTGCCCTGTCCCGCATTGTTGCAAATATATGTTGCGAAATAACTTGATTGAGCAACAAGAAAGCGCAACACTGTTTGTATGAACCTAGGCTATGCCCGCGTATCAACCGACGACCAGGCGACCGCCGCGCAGCTCGACGCGCTGCGCGCGGCTGGATGTGAGCGCGTTTTCGAAGAACGAGCGTCGGGTGGCCGGTGGGATCGGCCGGAGCTGCACCGGATGCTCGATCAGCTCCGCCAAGGCGATGTGCTGATTGTCTGGAAGCTCGACAGGCTGTCGCGGTCTCTAAAAGACCTTTTGACTATCATGGAGAAAATCGACGCAGCTGGAGCCGGATTCCGTTCGCTGACCGAGGCCATCGACACGACCACCCCCGCCGGGCGCATGATGATGCAGATGGTGGGCGTCTTTGCAGAGTTCGAGCGAGAGATGATCCGGGAGCGGACCCGCGCCGGTTTAGAACGCGCGCGCAAGAAAGGACGCCACCCAGGGCGCAAACCAAAGCTGTCGGACGACCAGCGCCAGGAAATCCGCGATTTGGTGCTTTCCGGCAAGCGCACGGAGGCCGAGGCTGCGCGCTTGTTCAAGGTCCATCGTTCCACGATCAGTCGCCTCATGCGGGGGGCATCCGATGCAGCAGCTTGAGATGTTTCCAGAAGACATCCTCATCGAACGCGTGGACCCAGAAGCCAATATGTATAGGTTCTACCGGCTGCGCCTCATGCCAGACCTGTTCGGTGGTGTGTCGCTATTGCGCGAGTGGGGTCGGATCGGCACTCAGGGGCGGCACCGGATTGAGCTGTTCGAAGATGCAGGTCGCGCGACCGACGCGATGGTCGCGCTCTATCGCGCCAAGCAAAAGCGTGGGTATCAGCTCACCGGATGAAACAGGACCAGGCGGCAAACCCCTGCCCCGCCATAGCCGCCGTTCAAACTGAGCGCGGCGAAGGTCTCGAAGGAGCCCAATTTGCCAAATGCTGCAATGTGCATGGATGTCCGGTTTTCGAGATGCGAACAGAAGATACCAAAATTAAGGCCACGCGAGTATCAGTATCGCTAAAACTACTGAAATATTGCTGAACAGAACCAATGTCATGAGGTTCGCAAACCCTGCAACGGCAAATGCGATACGATAACCTCGAGATGCCTTTAAGAAGAAGGTCAGGTTTAGTAACGCCAGGAACGCTGCTGCGGAAAGGGCGATGATCAAACGGGCTTGGCCCGGCTCAAATGTGAGAAGCGCAAAATGAAAGATCAAAGGCAAACCAAGGTTCACTGCAATCAATTTAGACAGTTGTCCTTGGACCTGCGATACGCGTTCTGTCATCCTTTTTTGCCTTCCTATGTACTCCTCAATATCGCCTATTTATGACAGCGACAAATTGGGTTCCACACCGTGCCCCGCTATTTCGAGGTTTGACGTGGTAGTGTTTGGCCCAAAGCCAACGACAAGTTTAGATTTTCCAAACTTGCTAGAGCCGACCTCAGCGCATCCGTAGAGAATGCGCTTTGTCCCGCACGAAGTAGGTCAGTAGCCCAGTCTCTTCCGAATAGCTGCGCCGCAGTAATATGGCGCGCTGCATAGTAGCCTTGGTAGTGATCGGTCTTTCATCCATTCTGCGGCGATATCTGCGAGGGCATTCGGACTGAAGAACCAACAGTGCTACTGTGCGCGACTTCAATTATTGGCATTGAAATCCACCAGCTCACGCCCCCGCAAGGTGCAGCGAACATCCCTGGTCGCATAGACGATGTCCGGATTTACCAATGACATGTCGATCTCGTAGGAAAGGTCAACTGACTTGACATATTGGCCAGTTACAGACTGAGAAATGATCTTTCTCACAGGGTGTTCAAGCCTACTTCGTGCATGTCCATCACAAATCTCGGCTGCCAGACCAACCCCGATGGTCGCCTCTGTCCGTGCCAGATCTCTTTCCACTTCGAACTGTTGAGAAACCGCTGTGCTTAAGCTCACGCAGTGCATGAATTCCGCAGTACCTCTCTTGAACCCGGATTGGAGGCACGCCCTTTCCGACGGCGAGTATCGGCTGACGTCAGATGTAACCACCGAAGTACTCCCGTCTGGGTTACAGGCAGCAACAAGAGCAATTGAAAGCAAGATTAATGCTCGCATGGCAATTTCCTTAATTTTGGCAAAACTTCTGCAACTTGGGTGTTCAGAACCAAGGTTTTCAAGCTGACTTTGTCTTGCTCGGTTCTGGTCTTGATGTCCAGATGTTTTCAGAGGGTTTTAGCTGATTTACTGAATGGGTCGCCGAACCGGACATTGGTGCAAACGCAGCGAATGTCTCAAAAGTCCCGATTCTGTGGAAAAACAACGTGTTGCTGGCGCAGAAAGTAGCGATCCGAACTGGGCGCGAGTGCCTTTCTGATCAGGCTTTGCGCGTTTGCTGCGGTGCAGGATAGATCTTGGCCAGTTTGCGGAGGTTCTGGGCGGTAGCGGCGAGGAGGAATTCGTCATTGGCGCCGCATGGACCACGTAATCGGAGGCGACCCAAGCCAAGGATCCGTTTGAGGTGAGCAAAGAGCATCTCGACCTTCTTCCGCAGCTTCATCGAGACGTCGTATTGGCGGGTCTTGGCGATGTCGCGGGCAACCTGGCGGGCGTCTTCAGTTTCTTCGCGGCTAATTTTGCGGGCATCAGCGTTTGGACAACACTTGGCTTTGGATGGGCAGACCTGACAGACCTCTTTCAAGGCGCGGTAGCGAGCTGTGCCCTTGCCGGTCGGCCGTCGGTTCGGGTCTGAGTAGTTGCGACGGAACTGTTTGAGTTCATGCCCCTCGGGGCAGATGTATTGATCGTTCTCCGCGTCCCATTCAAAGTCGGCGCGAGTCCAGGTTCCGTCGTTGCGTCCGGACTTGTCGAACACCGGAATGTGCGGCGCGATCTGGCGTTCGACCAGCCAACCGAGAAGCGGCCCGGTGCCATATGCAGTGTCGGCGATCAAGCGCTCTGGGTGCAAATCAAACTTCTGCTTCACCCGGTTCAGCATGGTCTTGGTCGATCCAACCTCGGCTTGCCGGATCGAGCGGGTCGCTTCCACGTCAACTATCACGCCGTGGTCTGTGTCGATCAGGTAGTTGTCAGAATAGCTAAAGAATGCAGGCCCTTTGCGTGCCGCCGTCCATTGGCTCGCTGGATCGGAATGGGATGTGAACTTCGGCTGCACTTCGCTGGCCGCGCCGAATGCAGCCTCATCCAGCGTGTCGAGATACTCACGCACGGCGCGGGGCGCATCCGCCGGGTTGATGTCCGAAGCATCCCACTCTTCCTTTGGGGTGGAGTTCTGTTTGTTCGCATCCGCCTCGATCAGGCTGGCATCAATTGCCATGCGCTGGCCACTGACCAGACCTTCTTCGATGCACCGCGCAACGGTCATCTCAAACAGATGACGCAGTAGTTCGCTCTCACGGAAACGCCCATGCCGGTTCTTGGAAAACGTTGAATGATCCGGCACGCGATCATTCAGATCGAGACGGCAGAACCAACGATACGCGAGGTTCAGATGCACCTCTTCGCAAAGCCGTCGCTCAGAACGGATGCCGAAGCAGTATCCCACCAACAGCATGCGGATCAGTAGCTCTGGATCAACCGATGGACGACCAGTATGGCTGTAGAAATCGGCCAGATACTGGCGGATGTCGCTCAGATCGACGAACCGATCAATCGAACGCAACAGGTGATCTTGAGGGACATGGTCTTCCAGAGAAAACTCGTAAAACAGCGACGCTTGCGCTTCCTGCCTCGGTCCCATCATCGCCAATCCCTCCCCACAGGGCGAATTGAATCAGCAGATCATCCGTCGATCAAGAAAGAGTTTTTCAACAAAATATCCCTATAGCTGTCATCGGAGGGCGTCTTGGTTGAGCTGCGCCGCCGCAAGTCCGCTTCGAGCCCATATTGACTATTGTCAAATGCACGATTAGCCGTTCTCGAATGCACCAATCCACGCAGGGCCAAGAGAACTAAGTGTTTATTCGTTTCGTTTCGCAAACCAACGTCCAAATGATGTCATTCCGCGAAGGCTTTTTCGTGCCTGCCTACCAGATGCGCGAGGATCCAGACGTTGATGCTTTCACGAAAGAGCAACTTGAAGAGATACTCGCGTGGTTTCGAGAGAACCTGCCGATTCCGGACCGTTTCAGTCGCAAACAAGCGGACTTAGATGAGGATGACACATATGGTTTGAGTTGGTTCAAAGACACGGCCAAGGAGCATCTTGCAAGATCCTATGAGCTTATCAGTTTGATGGAAATCTACGGGCATACGATCGAAACCATCCGAACGGATCGGGTTGGATTTGTTGTTTACGAAGATGACTTTCAGATCGTTGCAGAGCCCTTCAGAGACACACCGAGGTAAGAGTGAAAAGACCATTGCAGCAACAGCCCTTTGGGCGGCAATTGCTGGGCCGTCTGCCGCCGATGACACTTGGGACGCAGCCCTTGTCAGTGGCGGCGCGACCAATACGCAAGGATATTCGGAAGTCAGGCTTGCCGTTGCAGGTGATTTTATCCGCATTCCGGCGGTGCGTTTCACCATGGGCAACAATGACCTTAGCCCGCGTATAGCGCGTGACACATTCCATGCAACGCCCGAGCACCCCGTGAACTTGTCAACCTACTGGATTGCCAAGACACCCGTTACAATCGCCCAGTTCCGGGCATTTGTTGATGCGACCGGATATGTCACCGACGCAGAACGGCCTGGTGCAGATGGGCCTTGGGTCTATGATTTCGACGAACGTGGTTTTATCGCGAAACAGGGGTATAACTGGCGCAATTGTTTCGCTGATATCATTGCGCGCTATCCTGAAATTCCGTTCACCGATGCACATCCCGTTGCATGTGTCAGTTGGAACGATGCAATCGCGTTTGCGAACTGGGTTGGCACCGAAACGGGTCTAACGGTGACGCTGCCGTCAGAAGCGCAGTGGGAATATGCGGCACGAGGGGCTGATGGTTGTATATACCCGTGGGGCAATACGCCGTCAGACAGGCGGCAGGCCAATTACGCCGATGATAGCTTTGCGAAATACTTCGCCCATATCGAGCAATCGCTTGTCCATCGCGGCATCAATGATGGATATCCGCTGACTTCACCCGTCGGGCAGTTTCCATTGGGCGCTTCTCCGTTCGGTGTCTTGGATATGGCGGGCAACCTGACCGAATGGGTCTATGACGGAGAATATGATTACCGCCCAACAGAGCAGACAGACCCATTGGCACGTCGCGGGCAAGCGCGGATGCAAAAGGGCGGCGATTGGTCCTCGTCAGCAGGTCGGCCCGACCAAAGACCGGACGAGCTTGAAGGCGGGCACAACATTCGCGCCGATGCGCGTCAGGCGGATGAAGCGGGCAGTTCGGATGACCACATGGGGTTTCGGCTGGCCATCGTGCAAACTTCGCGCTGAACAACGCGTGGTGCGCGCCTTCTGCTATTGGAGTTTTTCCCAGATGGTCTCGAGGTGTGGAATGAATTCTTCGCAAAACTGAATTTCGATCTTTTGTGGATCGTAATAGGCGTTCGCCTCACCGCAAGATAGCACGACCACACCCACATCCCGAGGCAGCGACAGCGTATCATTCATGTCGCTGACCTCTTGCTGCATGATGCGATCCAATAGCCCATTGGGCGCGCTGCCCTCATATTCGTAGACCAGTTTGCCAGCGTTTTCCGCGACTTCCATTTCATCGAAAATGAGGGACCAGCTAGAGTTTGCCTGATCAAATTCCTCGGGGCAATATTCAGCGCGGTCCTGTGGAAGGCCAAGTTCAACAGCTAGGTCATCTCGTTCATCAGGGTTCGCGCCATAGAACAAACAAACATGATTGTAGTACCGCTGTTCGTCTGGGCCATGGGTCGACCAGTAGGCAATTTCTTCTGTGCCCTCGGGATCGTTGATAAACCCGAACGCGCTATCATAGGCCAATGCCTGGGCGGCTTCTTCCTCATATAGCGCGTCAATTAGTAATACCGACATCACATCCGCAGCATCCTCCTCTTGGCCAAAGATCGGGACGTTCATCTCGCTGATCACGGCATGACCAAGTTCGTGATAGAAGATCGAGCGAATATTTGCGTCTACTAAAGCTTCCTTTGCAGACATATCTTGGGCGATGGCATTGGTTGCATGCAGAGCCGCAAGGATCAAAAAGTAGTGTTTAATTTGCATGTTTTACCTGGTCCAAATGGCAGTCCAAGAAGCCTTTTTCTGAGTTAGTGCATCTCTTTGACAAGGTCGACCCTGATCACAGGTGTGTGTCCCCAAATGGAGAAGCAGACGTTTGCCACCGTGTGGTAAAGGGCAGCTTTGTCCCCAGTTTGCAAGTTCATGTACGACGCAGCGTAGGGTCACTATGCGGTCAACAATGGCTGAGATTCCTTAGCGCCTTATTCTGCACTCAGGCCACCCGACAAATTACACCACCTTGACGGAAGTGACCGAAGTCGAGCCCTAGAACTTCCACTCCTGATCCCGAATAAACTGCAACATGTTGATGCACCGTAGGTCGCGCTTCCCGCAGACATCTGGAATGCGCGGGCTTCTTTCTGACCCAAATGCTTCCTCTGTCACAACGACTAGGCGCGGGTTGTGAGACAGCGCGAGCGAGATGACCATCGGATCAGCGCCAGACTTCCCCTTTTTGGTGTCTACCAGGCGCGGAAACTCGGCCATGATGCTGGATAGCTCCGCCTCATACTGATCCAGTTCGACAAACAGGGCTGGCCGATCCTTGGCCCAAGCAAACAGGTCATCATGCTTGCGTTCCAGTTCTTCCAGAACGTCGTAAGCGGCGAACAACCTCCCCGCTTCGATCAACTCATCAAGCCGCTTGTCCCAGAGATCAGGAAGGATATCGGGCGGGTAGCTTCGCTGATAGGCGTGGACGAGAGCGCTCGTATCAATGCTGTACTTAAAGTCAGAGGCCATGCGTTATCCCGTGAATGCCCGTTCTTCGAGCTTCGGGAAGTGCCGAATTCGTAGGTTGTTGAAATAGCCTGATGCCTCGTTCAACGTCATCAGGTCCTGGCGCACACTGTTGAGTACCAGCCTGACAAAAGGCCGACCAAGTTCAACAAATACATCCTGCGGCGGGTTCTTGCTGAATTTCTTCTTCGACTCTTTGTATTCTGCCTTCTGGCGCGCTTTCAGAGCGCGCCATTCTTCGTTGTATTGCTCTGCCTTCGCTCGGTAAAAGCCAAACGTTGTGCGTTCAAAGGTTGCTAGACGCCGCAAGAAGGCTTCCCGGCTGACGCCGAACTGATCGCTCACGGTGCGGATATCACTGTCTGACCAGTCCGTTGACTTACCCGGATGTGCCCGCACCATTGGAGCGCTGAGAACATGTTCTTTCGGCATAAGCGCAGCCGCCGCGACATGATTGCAGAAGACCTCTATCCGCTGTTCTTCAGGAGGGCGTGTGGTGTCCACGTCCAGGTCAGAGACACCGCTTAGATTGAGTAGCAGGTGCGAAAACTCGTGCAGCAGACTAAAGGTTCTGCGGTTTGGTACATCCCCCCGGTTTACGGCGATAATGGGCAGCACTTCCGCAGCGAGTGCAAAGCCGTTGACCTCATCCGTCTCTACTCCGCTCATCTGGAAAACCAACACGCCATAAGCCTCGATAGCACGCCGCCATGCCTTAAAAGGTTCAAGTGCCCCTTTTCGCCGCCATGTCCTTTGGTCGGAGAAATTGACCCCAAGAGCTTTGCGCACATCTGCGCCGACAGTCTCGGGATCATCTCTTAAAGAAACTGTCAGGCCGAACTTTTTGAGATCGTCCCCGGCCGTCTGATACAGGTCGAGCGCCACTTCACGGCGTTGCTGCGCGCGCTCCATCTCAAAGCGCAATGTAGGCGAGTATGCACCCAGCCGGTCCCCCGGCAATCTGCGCAGGTCGCGCATCGGCTGGAAGCCTTCTGGCGGCTCAGGCAAATAGAATAGGCTGACAGGCCGTTTATACAGTTTTGCGATATTACGAAGTTGCTTGATTGTTGGTTTCAGATCGTCGTCAGCATCTTCCCAACTGAGATAGCGTTCCTCTTTCACGTTGAGCTTTCGCGCGGCTTCCTCCGGTGAATACCCGGCCTGTTTCCGCGCCCAAACAAGCACGGACTCAGTGATATTGGCGCGTGGTGTTGGCATCAAAAAGCTCGCTATCTACATGAGTATCGTAGTGGAATTTATGAGACGACAAAGCTGGACTACTCGTCATTTCAAGAATTCTTGAACAACCGACGGTTTCTTGGAAATCAGCGCGAGCAATACCTGAGCCGGTCCCGTAGGACTGCGCCGCCCGTGCTCCCAATTCAATAACGTCCCTTTAGCAACGCCGATACTGCGGGCAAACTCTGCCTGGGAGAGACCTGTCGCGGCACGTACCTCGGCGACATCAATAGCCGGAACGGCAATCTCGTGAACACGGGCATCAGCCCCCTGCCCTTTTGAGAATGCCTTAGCTTCTTCGAGACCTTGCTTGATGCTTTCGAATGCACTCATTGTTTCTCACTCCACATGCTCACAATCTCCTTGCTCAACTCGACGGCTGCGGCTTGTTCCTTTGGGGTCAGGTTCGCCTTTTCATTCTTGGCGAAGACCGTAACCAGGAAGATCGGCATATGCCGACCACCAAAGACGTAGATCGTCCGAAACCCACCGCGCTTCCCCCCGCTTTCCCGAGGGATACGCACCTTTCGCAACCCTCCGCCGAGCGAGGTCCCTGCTTCAGGGTTTTCGGCGATCCACACGATGGCAGCTTCGCGCTCATCATCGGACATGACTGCTTTGGCCCGGCGCTGGAATTCCGGAAGCTCTACAACCGTCTGCAACCTAGTCATCAGATATACGTCATTGACACATATGTCAATGACACACTCATGTCACTTTCCCGTTTTGGTATGCGACAAGCATGTCAGCCAATACATCATTGAGCCGCCTGCCCTCTTTGTCTCTCAACTCGTTGAGCTGATTTCGGAGGTCTGAGGAGACATAGATGCGCCAGTACGTCATGTCTTCGTTTAACGGTGGCCGCCCACGCCTTGGAGCTGACGATGGCTGCGCTGTGTCGGTGGAACGATTGAAGCCGTTTGCACGTCCTGCGGCCGCGACGGCTTCAGCGTCTGCCCTTGGACGAGAGCTTTTCTTCTTGCGCTTTAACCCTGCCCCAATCTTTGGCACTTGGGGCTCTTCTTGGTCGTCGTCGCTCAGATTCAGAAACGTCCCTGCCATCACTGTGCCTCCAGTATCTCTGCCAGCTCTTTGCCAAGCCGAGCGGTGTTGCTGATCGCGCTCTTCACAGACTGACTGTCTTGCAGTTCAAAAAGGGTTCTGCCCTCTGCCATAACCCTTTCAAAAGGCGCTCTTCGCATGAGTTCGGTTTGCAGGCGCTCCACCCCTGCCCCGTCCAATTCAGCTAGCAGCTCTTTGTGAGAGGTCGTGACGATTGCGGCGTCAGTCTGCGTGACCAGGATGCGAGCTGGCACAGTTCGCCTGGCGGCACGGCCCGCGTCCCGGATCATTTTGAGGGCCGCACCTGCCGCATCACCGTCCAAGGCACTCGGCCGCATCGGAACAATGCAAAGATCGGATGCCGAAGCGGCGTATGACGCCATAAGGCCCGCCACACCTTCAAGATCAACGAACACCAGATCGTGGTCATCACCCGCTGACTCCAGTGTATCGAGAATGGTGCTGTCAGAGGGGTCTGAGATCACCTTGAAAGGTGCATCCCCAAGGTTCTCTTCGTTGCGCTTGCCCAACCAGACACGTGCAATGCTCTGCCGGGGGTCAGCGTCAACGATTGCAATCGAGAGGTCTTCATTCTTCGCGAAAACTGACGCCAACGTCAGTGTCGCTGTAGATTTCCCACAGCCACCCTTGGGTGAGAGGACGCTTACAATCATTTGTCTGCTCGTTGTTTTTCTCTTTTATGTGACGTGCCACAAAATATGTCACGTCATTTTTTATATGCGGCATATTTTATAACGTGCTATTTTATACGGCATATAATATGTCCTACTGCTGGCGCGCGGCCCATTTGCGACAGAACCCGATGAAGGCGCTGTCTGGGTTTCGCGGGGGCTCCATCCCTTGTTCAAGCAGGCCCATAACCCACTCTCGCCACTCCAATTCAATGGCATACACATCCCACCCAGGTGCCGCTTGCCGGGCGGCCTCAAAGGTTTCTGGCATGAGCTTGGTCGTGAAACCCAAACCGGCGATGACCTGTTGTGAAACGCGGTTTCGAAACGACACCATGTCGTCCTCCAAGCTCACCGAATAGTCGGGCAGGTGGTCAAAGTCACAAAGTGCGCGAACGGCCAGCCGAAAGTTACGAATGGCATCGCTTGACCCACACTTCTTTTGAAGCTTCTTCAGCCCGATCTGCCACGATTCTTTCGAGCCGCAGTGCTTTCGCGCGATCTCATAAATCCGGCGCTCGATTGGCTTGCGAAGGCGAAAATAGTCTGGGTGAAGGGTCAGGACTTCGTTGGCCTCAATGGCCTTGAATAGCCATTCCGAAAGCTTGAGGCCCCATTCAGTAACGCGGCCGTCATGCCGCTTACGCTTGATCTTTGCCCCCTCAATCAGGCCAAATGCCTCCCAGGTTTCTTCGCCACCAGTCTTGATCGTCGTCCTGAGACGGGTGCTGTCTAGGCGATCCAAGGAGTCACGCAGCAAATCATAGTCGTGGCCGCCGGTGTGACGGTTACTGAACTCCAGAAAGTCCTGTGCCTGGAACTGGATTTCGCGGGAGTAGGGGCGGCCCTCGTTGCGAGCCGCCATGATTTGGCTGATTGCAAAAATCAGGATGTCCTTATCATAGATGTTGGCGATGCCTTTCGGGCCCGGCGTAACCTCCAAGACAACATCGCCATGCTCGTATCTTTTGATGTCTCGGATTGGCTTCTTCGACAGCGTGAAGATCGGATGCTCCATAGACGCCATGTCGCTTTTGATGACAGCATCTGCCACATCGCAAATGAACAGGTTCGCTTGCGGATGGCGATCCGGGAGGAGGGGGCGTTGGTCTTCATCCATGAATCACCTATCGGGATAACGGCTGCACTGATATTGCTATCGGGATATTAGCTGCGCCACAAGAGCTATCGGGATAACGGCTGCATTTTCTCGGATATTACCTGCATTCTATCGGGATATTAACTGCACTGCATTTCCACAAGTGACTGGAATAATTTGCTGAATCCGACATCTGTGCGGCCGTAACACAGATTCTAACACATATATAACACCCAGCTTCGCAGCCAACGCTGACCCGCTGGCCGCCTAACCCAGAGCACCCCATCTCAAAAACGCCCCTCACCTTTGCGGGAAAAGGGCGCTTGGAGACATCTCCGTTCACG
>CALCOY010000120.1 GCA_937897325.1 uncultured Shimia sp. | reverse complement strand
GTTGATCGTGCACTTGCAGCGAATGACGGGTAAGCGGGCTGCGAGCGCAGCATCTTGACAAATTGGCCAACAGCAGGACTGGGCCGTCCTTGGTGGCTGATCTGGTTGCGCACGACGGTCATGCTGAGTCACCTTCAATGGCCGCGAAGAGCCTTATTTCCATTTATGCTGCACCCTGCGCGAATGACCGGTTCTTTCACCATATCAAATTTTTTTTAGTTTTTTCCCCTCGGTGTCGATTGGGGCGTTTTTCGTCCGTCGTGTGGGTGAAGAGGCAAAAAAGCCCTTCTCACATCAGACACGAGAGGACAGACCTATGAACTTCAAGAAGATTGCTTCATGTACAGCATGCGGTGTCGCTGTGCTGGCAGTTGCCGCATTGGCGTTGCCACGGCACGTGAGCATTGAACGCTCCGCTTTGATCGACGCAGCGCCCGAGGCCGTGATTGAACTGGCCGCCTCCAACACGGGCTACCAAGCTTTCAATCCCTACAAAGATCTCGACCCAAACTTGCAAGTTGAGATGTTTGGCCCGGCTTCAGGCGTTGGCTCTGGCTTCTCGTTTGAAAGCAAAGACGGCATAGGCCAGCAGACCGTTGCATCCGTCACCGCCGATCAGGTTGTCTTTGACCTCGATCTTGGGCCACTGGGTCAACCTACTCAGGCCATCTCTGCCGTTGCTGTAGAAGGGGCGACTGAAGTCACCTGGAGCATGGACATGGACCTCGGAATGAACCCGGTCTTCCGTGTCATGGGGCTCTTCATGGACGGCATGATCGGCCCGAACTTCGAGCTTGGCCTTGCCAATATTGCCGACGTGGCCGCTTAATCCCATCAACAACA
Organism: uncultured Shimia sp.; assembly: GCA_937897325.1. Classification (GTDB taxonomy): domain Bacteria; phylum Pseudomonadota; class Alphaproteobacteria; order Rhodobacterales; family Rhodobacteraceae; genus CALCOY01. The sequence continues at coordinate 57,968 of CALCOY010000120.1, read as the reverse complement.
CATTCTACCAACAAGGAAACAAAACAATGCGTTACACATTTCTTCTTTATTCTGACCCTGCAATGGCTGCCAACATGACCGAAGAGGATTGGGCCAAATCCAAGGAAATCTACGGCCAGTATATTGGCGCTCTGCAAGAGGCTGGGGTCTTCGTCGACACTGACTGGCTGCACCCTGCCGATACGGCAACGACCATCACGCTCGCCGGTGGCGAAAAACAGGTTCAGGATGGCCCCTTCGCAGAAACCAAGGAAACCTTGGGTGGCTTCTTCGCCATTGATGTCGAAAACCTAGATGAAGCACTGAAATGGGCCGAGAAATGCCCGCATGTCCACTACGGCAAGCTCGAAATCCGCGCATCCGCAATGGGCAGCGTGTGAGCAGGACTGACGCACAGGCGCGGGCAGAGGATGTTGCCCGCGCCGCTTACGGTAAATTGATTGCGATGCTTGCTAGCCGGTCTGGCGACATCATCGCGGCGGAAGACGCCCTTGCCGATTCTTTTGTGGCTGCACTCAAGACGTGGCCCGAGCGTGGCATTCCGGATAAACCTGAAGCTTGGCTCCTGACGGTCGCTAAGAACAGACGCACCGATCAGGCGCGCAAGGATGCCCGTCTGGTCATCACAGATGAGGCAAATGACATGGCTGATACACAAGCGATAGAACCAGAAGAGGCGCAATTGGATGAGCGACTGAAGCTCATGTTCGTCTGCGCCCACCCAGCAATTGATGAAACGATCCGTACACCTTTGATGCTGCAAACCGTGTTGGGGTTGGAGGCTGAGCAGATCGCCAAAGCGTTTCTGATCAAACCAGCGACAATGGCGCAGCGTTTGGTCCGGGCAAAGAAGAAAATCAAATCCGCAGGCATTCCCTTCGTCGTGCCAGAACCCGAGGCCTATCCTGAAAGGATGAGCGCGGTTTTAGAGGCTGTGTACGGTGCTTACGCTGTCGATTGGCTCGAAGGGGATGGCGACCTCAGCCATGAGGCCTTCTTCTTATCGAACATTCTTGCTGAACTGGATCCAGAAAACCCCGAAGCTCTAGGTCTCACGGCATTGATTGGTCTCATTGAATCGCGCCGCGATGCACGCATCCACAATGGCGTTTTGGTGCCGGTTCCCGAGCAGGATGTGGACCTCTGGGACAGACCCCTGATCGACAGATCCGCCAGCATCCTGACACAAGCTTCTTTGAAAGGGCGACCAGGGCGGTTTCAGTTAGAGGCGGCCATCCAGTCGGTGCATGCTGCCCGATCAGTGACCGGCAAGACCGATTGGCGCGCGCTGTCGCAACTCTACCATGGTCTCATGCAAGCCCACCCATCAATTGGTGGCGCGGTCAGCCGCGCCGCTGTCGTCAGCGAGGATGCAGGTCCGGCTGAGGGGCTGAAGATGCTGGACCTGATCGCCTTCGATGGCTTGGACAGCTATCAGCCGTTCCATGCAGTGCGCGCCCATTGTCTATCAGAACTCGGTCGGGTGGCAGAGGCCGCAGAAGCCTACAATACAGCTCTCATGTTGTGCACAGATGAGCCCTCCCAAAGGTGGCTTGAGAAAAAAACCGCGGATTTGCGAAAAAAAATGTCCTGACCTGTCGATTGGGGCCTCGGTCGTTCGTCGTGTGGGCAGAAGGGACAGAAATTCCCTTGTAGCCAGCAACCAGAAAGGACCAGATCCATGACTATCGTTTACACAATTCTCGCCGTCATCGCCGCAATTGCCCTGATCGCTCTTCTTTTGCCACGCACCGTTGTTGTCACCCGCAACGCAGATGTGGATCTCTCACCTGAGCATGTTATTGCGCGTGTTGCCTCAACCGAGGGCTTCCAAACCTTCAATCCATACTGCACAACTGACCCCGAGCTGAAGATCACGCCCTTTGGCCCATCCGAAGGTGTTGGTTCCGGCTTCCGCTTTGAAGGTAAGGAAGGCAAAGGCACGCAGACCGTCACTGATGTCACGCCATCAAGCGTTACGCATCTGATTGACCTTGGCGCCATGGGCAAGCCGGTTCAGACCATCGAGGCCAAACCTTATGCGGGTGGCACCCGCGTAACTTGGACTGTCACCTCAGACATGGGCTTCAATCCGGTCTTCCGCATCTTCGGTCTCTTCATGGATCGCATGCTTGGCAAGACCTACGAGCTTGGCCTCAAAAACATCAAAGCGCTCGCCTGAGCGCTTTCAAATGCAGACGGACGGGCAGGCCGCAGGCCTGCCTTTTTTTGCGATGAAGTACCCTGCAGTTCACTTTTTGCGCCCTAAAATTAAACAGCAGTTTCTCCGAAGCAGACCTTGGTGCCGATGCAGCGAAATGGTATTTCGTCCGCGTAGCCGACATAGGACCAACTCGCGAAACCGCTGGTTTGTGCAACAAGATGCCAAACCCGCGAGTGTATGCAACGAGCCCCAAGTACTTGATGCTGCGCCGTGCACGAACGACCGCTCTGGAGTAAGTAGGTCAGGTTGATACCGTGTTTGGAAAAGTGCTTTGATAACCTCTCGACCGCCAAAAGACGGGCGCCTCGCGCCGTTTGTTGACATTCTCTGGACTTGCGAAGTCAGCAACGGCACTGGCCTTGAACGTGTCTTGCCAAGTGGGCGTGCGCAGTTGCTTATTAATCTGCACAAAGATGCGCTTCACAACTTTCATCCTACTGGATGCTTACGTCAACGCGCGTCAGGAATGGCGGTTCAGAAGCCATCGGATTCTCCAGTCGTGATAGATCGGGCGGAACAGCGCACGCTTTGCGGCGTATCGTTCTCGTCCGGCGGGGCTTTCGCATTTTTTGGCGGCGCCATCTCGGAAATCGGTTCAGAACTCGTTGACCTGAGCGCCCTCAAATGGGCTGATCACCTATGTTTGTATGAGAAGTTGCTAACAGCAGGCGATCCTGTATCCCGTCTAGACCTGCTGGAATTGGCGCTGCTGGCTCAAGCACCAATGCTGAGTGGATGGGACAACATTGTGCATCAGGCAAGTACGCTTCTCCGAAACGGAGCTCGTGTTCGTACCGTGGCAAAGCACTTGGATGTTTCGCAACAAACTCTCATTGCTCGGTTTTGTGAACGCACGGGCCTGACACCCAAGACCTTCTCAAGGATTGAGCGGTTTCAACTTCTGCTTCAGAGCCAGGGCTCCGGCACTTGTTGGTCCGAGGCAGCACTGAACGCTGGTTACGCTGACCAATCCCATATGGTTCGGGAGTTCCGGCACTTCTCCGGCTTGTCGCCGACCCAATACGCGCTCAATTGCAAACAGCATCGCAATCACGTCGCGATGAGAACTTGAATTTTCTTCAATACGGCGAAACCGCGATCATCTAAAATTGGCTCATGACTGATTCAAATGTAAATATTTCCTTGGAGCCGCGCCTGATCATCGAAGACGTTGATGCAGCACTTGACTTCTATTCGGTTACAATTGGTGCCAACCGATTACAGCGGTTTATGGACCAAAACGGCCGTGTTGTGCACGCTGCAATGCAAATTGGAGAGTCCGTCTTTACAATGGCTCAAGCGGTTGCTGACTGGGGACTTACCTCGCCGGTCAAAGATATGGGCGCTTCAGTTCTGCTACACCTTACAGTTTCAAACCCAGATGAAACGGCACAGGCGATGGTCAAGCTTGGTGGAGAAGTCGTCATCGAGATCGATGATCGACCTTATGGAAGGCGAGAGGGTCGCGTTCGCGACCCATTCGGACATGCATGGATATTGAGTAAGACAATTGAAAGTCTCACGGACGAGCAAATTCAAGCCCGTTTTGCAGGATAGCTCTGTCTGACCCAGATTGCGATAGCAGTCATTGGTGCAGCCGCAGCGAAATGGCGCTTTGTGTCCGCGACCTGTAAATTGCCCACCCGATCCTCGCTGCGCCGGGCACGAACGGCAGCAGTCAACGCCGCCTGGCAGTAAGATATAGCGAATATCTCGGCATTTACACCGCTGCGCGCGCACGAAGTAAGAAAATCGCTGCAAGCGCTCTGTTGCAACCGCTGCTGCGCGGCGGCGAAACCGGTCGTTCATGACAGCTGCAGCACTGATGGCGTTGGTGTCCGGGTGGAGATGATCATGCGGGCACGGTGCTAGCTATCGCCAGTCAACTTGGCCAAAAAACGGTGCCGAAGTGATGACCGGCAAGGAGATCTAACAATTCGATGCGAAGACGCTACAGCTGCGCGCGCTTAAAGTTGATGTTTCTGCTCGGACCAGTCCTAAAAACAAACTGCGTTTGGTCGAGGCTTTGGCTGGCGACATGTTTGGATAGCGGGCTCGCACCGGGTTTTGATGTGTCCTGATCCGATTGTAGCTTCCTCGACGTAAAAAACACGTCCGCTCAACGCAGCAGCGACTGCTCGTTGGTCAATGCGCAGTTGATCTATGAAGGGGATGATTGGCTGCTGGGTTTATCTGCCTGCAATCTCTTGTAGGAGGAAGACGCCACCAGCCGATTTTTGAGCGCAGATGCAGCATCGCGGCGGGTCGGTGGGCCACGCGCGATAGTTCCTACGTGCAAATGTTTTTTAATAGCCTTGATGATTCTTGCCGCGTTGCTGATCAGCGTTTGCGCGACCATATGGTTGGCGTTGCACGATCCCAAGCGGCGCCTTGCTTTCGGATCGCCTCTCGTCGCTCGGGTCTTTCCACTGCGGGTGGTCGGGCCATCTGCCTTCTATCCGGGTTTGGCTTGGTGCTCGCCGGTCAAGGTGCCGGGTTTGTAATGTGGTTGGCTGGTCTTTACGCATTCGGCTGCGCGGCCGTGGCAGTGGCCCTGGCGACCTACCGCCAATGGCGAGACTTGAGCGTTCGGAAAACGCGCGTGTTCCGGATGCGCCTTCTGAGAGTTTTGAGCCGAAATACAGGATCATAAGACGAAAGATGCTAAGCCTTGCCGGGCAGGTGTGCAAGTCGTTCGCAATGTATCGCTTTTGGGGAAGCCGACGCCCGGCTTAAGCCTTGGTAATTTGATCAGGTATTGCAGTTCACGTTCAAACATGATGTGTTTTGACCCGAGAAAGCCCAGCCCAATTGCAAGGTTTGTTCTTTGATCACCGGAAGGTAGGAGTGGATGATGGGGTGGGCTAGTGCGCCGGTCACGCTGGTTTCGATTTGGATGCTGACGGTTTCAGCATCAGCGCAGGAAACGGACTTATCAGACAAGATAGCGATTGAGCTGAACGCCATTGAGACGGGCGAGGCGGCATGCACGCTAACTTTCATGATAACCAACGGCCATTCCGTCGCGATTGATCAACTGGTTTTCGAAACGGTGCTGTTTGATGATCAGGGACAGGTCGACCGACTTACGCTCTTTGATTTCGGTGCTTTGCCGGTTGCGCGCCCGCGTGTCCGACAGTTCGCAGTGCCCGACACGGCCTGCGACAAGCTTGGTCGAGTGCTCTTCAACGGGCTGCACACCTGCACGGCCGAAGGACTAGATCAGTCAACCTGTGCGAATGGCCTCGTCCCATCATCACGCACCGCGATCGAGGTGTTGGGCTGATGGATATTTTTAACTCGATCTGGAACCAACTCCTGGCGATCTTTGAATTGGGCGGCCCTGTTGTCATGATCCTGATTGCGGTTTCAGTGCTGACCTTGACCGTAATTCTATATAAAGTCTGGCAATTCTCTGTTGCTGGGGTCGGACGCCATCGGGCGTTAAGCGAAGCCGTTGAGGCTTGGGACCAGGGTGACCGGTCAGCCGCCCGGCAGACGCTTGAGCGGTCAACAAGCTACTTAGCGCCTCTGGTCGGATCGGCATTCAGCATGTCCCACGCTGCAAAGAGCCGGCTGCAGGCTGAGGCCGAGGCTCGTTTCGCCAAGCTGGAACGCGGCTTCAGGTTTCTCGATTCCGTTGCGCAGCTTTCGCCGCTTCTGGGGCTCTTTGGTACGGTTCTTGGAATGATCGAAGCTTTCCAAGCCTTACAGGACGCGGGCGCGCAAGTCGATCCGTCGATCCTTGCCGGCGGGATCTGGGTTGCGCTTCTGACGACTGCGGTTGGCCTAGTCGTCGCTATGCCAACGGCCATGGCTCTGGCGTGGCTTGAGGGCCGCATGGAAGGCGAACGAGTGACGGCGGATCGTCTTCTGCTCACTGTTCTTGAACCGGGTGATGGCCAGAAGAAAGATACCACGGACGAAGCGATGATACCCGTTCATGGCTAGGGCCAGAAAAGCACGTCGCCGGCTCTCAATGACATCTCTGATCGATGTCATATTTCTTCTTCTGCTCTTTTTTATGCTTACCTCGACCTTTTCAAAGTTTTCCGAAGTAGAACTGACCGCTGGTGGGAGCGGGGCTAACGTGACCACGCCCGCACATCCGCCGGTTTTCGTGCAGTTGAGCGTGGAAAACGTCGTGCTAAACGGCAACGCTGTCTCTCTTGAAAAGCTTGCCGAGGGGCTTTCGGCGCTTGTTCAGGCTGATGAACCAGAGGAGGTTACATCACGGTCCGTTCTGGTAAGCTTGCGGGGACAGGTTACAGCACAGCGCCTGACAGACCTTTTGGTGGTCTTGCGGCGCGCGCCGAACGTCTCGGTCACCGTGTTAGGAACAAGCTGATGCGGCGAGTCATGAAGGGCAGGACGAAGCGGGAACCGACGATTGCGCTCATCAACATCGTGTTTCTCATGCTGGTCTTTTTCATGGTGGCAGGAACTTTGTCGCAATCGCTGGATCCGGCTCTGCGTCTGGTTGAGACCAGCGATCTTGAAGGCCGCCCGCCCCCTGACGCGCTTGTGGTTCATGCCGATGGCCGTCTGTCCTTCCGAGGCGCGGACCAAGCAGATGCGATGAGCTATCTCAGCGGTCTGACTGAGGAAGAGCGCCTGCAGGTTCGTATCGTTCCGGATCGTGATCTCGATGCGATGGTTTTGGTCAAGTTGGGCCGCGATCTGCGCGCTGCTGGGGCCGACAAGGTCTTGGTTGTGACCGAACGGGGGCTGCAATGATTGCCGCTTCAAGAGCCGTGGCGATCGGCGCATTTGCGACGGCCCTGGCCCTTCATCTTGGCGGATCGCTGGGGTTCGATTTTGATGAAAATGTGCTGATTGAAGGTGATGCAGTGGCCAGCGAGGCAGCGCTCGGCAATTCCTTTGCGGATATGTCGGAAGGGGTTTTGTCTGGTGTCGAGACGACAGAAATGACTGAACCACCCGACCCGATCGAAGATCGCACTGAGGTTGAGCAACCGGATCAAGAGACCTTGCAAGCCCCTGCACCCGAGACTGCTACCACCTCCATCCAACCCGTTGATGTTGCACCGGTTCCTCCGGAGCTTGCAGTCGTGCCGCGTGTCGAGGTTACCGAAACACCGCGCCAATCCCAGACTTTGGCAGTCTTGCCTCAGGTCACGCCAGAAGCCGTTCAATCGGTCCAACCGCCGACTGAAACGCTGTCATCCGATGCACCAGAGAATGCCGAGGTCACGCAATCCGCACGTCCGAACATGCGAAGCCGTGCCTTCGAAAAAGAGCATGCGCCGAAGGTCCAGCAGCGCCAGGCTGCGGAACAACCCCGGCGGATTCAAGAAGCTCCGCGTCGCGGCACCGGAGCTACGCAAGAAACCCGACGGGGTATCGCCGCCGGAACGCAGACCGGTACGAGAAGCACCGCGAGCGAAGGGCGGACCGCGCGGGGTCAGGACGGCGGCAATGCTGCGGTCTCCAACTACCCCGGTATTATAACGCGATGCGTCAATCGAGCGCGCAATGTACGTGGTATGGGACGGGGTCAGGCGTCGGTCGCATTTCGGGTGACCGGCCGGGGCGGGATATCGAGTATCTCAGTCGTAAGAAGCTCCGGCTCAGCGGCATTTGACCGCGCAGCCGCCCAGGCCATTGCGCGTTCAGGTCCATGTCCCGCACCGCCGCCGGGCGCCCAGACATCGTTCTCTATCCGGGTGGTTGGGCGCTAAGTTCTGCGCGACGGCACTCGTTGACCGGATCTGACCAAATTTTATCGATCTGGTTAGGGAGACCAAGACCGGCGCGCCTTAGGAATGACTAGTGTGGATGGATCTGTCAGGGCGCGCGCCAGCCCAAGGGCGGAGAAGCTGTCGCCCTTGGACCGGTGGAACTCCAGCAATCGCGCAATTTGCAAGCGATTTAGGCGACATGGTGGTCTCGGCTATGGGCGAGGGCAGGCGCGAAAGCCAAGCGGACGCTGTGTAGCGGTTGAGGTCCAGCATGACCTACATTCACATACCGGTGGACTTCGAACATCCGACCGATCAGAATTTTGAGGATTTCAAAGACGCGATCGAACGCGATCCAGAGGCACAAATGCATGTTCATTGTATCTACAACGCTCTGGTCAGTGCCTTCCTTTTTCGCTACGCGAAGACAAGCGCCGATATCCGAGAGGATCAAGCTCTGGCGATTATGGAAAGCATCTGGAGGCGAGGGGACGATTGGGCCATCTTTATCGACAAACCGGACGTGAAAGGTCTGCCAAATCGGTATGGTGGAAAGGACTACTGACAGCGCTGGCGGGATCTCGTTAGATATCGCTTCACGATAAACTTCATCCCGACAGGTCTTCGATGATCGCTCTGGATTGACGGCAGCTTGCAAGGCCCGGTCGGGTGACAAAGAAGAACGGGCGCATATCTTTTTCCAAAGCGATTGCCTGCTCGGACAGACTTCTATGGCGGGTTTGTCTTTCCAGAAGAAGTGCGTCGATGTCGTTGCTCCAGATCAGCTTGACGTCTTCGCTGATGCGCGTCTCGCGGATGTATGCGTTGAGTGCGTCCGAATGACGAGGCCAACCTTTCGGCAGGCGGGGAAGCAGGTTTTCCGACACCCCGATGCTCAGCTTCCGACCGTTCAGCGTGGGCGCAACGGCTTCGGTTGCATCTGTTAAGATGTCAAAAGCGCGAGAGATTTCAGGTCGATATGCCGCCCCTTCTTTGGTGAGCAGAAGACCTTGCGGCAGACGCCGAAACAACGCGATACCAAGCGACGCTTCAAGCCGTTTGATCTGCTGGCTGACGGCCCCGGCCGTCACACCAAGCTCTGCGGCGGCGGCCTTGAAGCTGAGATGTCGCGCGGCCGCCTCAAAAGCCTTTAGTCCGTTCAACGAGGGAAATCGATAGGTCATAACGTTGCCTCCACGCTCTGTTCTAACATGGCGAAACATCCGTGGAGACTGAGATTTTCTAAGCCTCCCGCACAGTTTTTGTCGTTTGAGACAAAGCCTGAATTGGTGTCCAACATGCCGAAATAGTTGCGAACAGGACCTGCAAAATGACGATAAGATACAATCCGCCAACGGGCTGGCCACAACTTGGAAGACCGTTTCATCACGGTGTCGTGGAACCGCGAGGTCGGGTTCTGCATGTAACAGGCCAGGTCGCCTGGGACAATGAAGGCAATGTGGTCGGAAAAGACTGCGAGGCGCAGGCGCGCCAATGCTTCGACAACACGGAACACATCCTGAGCACCGTTGGCGGCCGTCTGAAAGACATCGTTTCGCTCACCATCTTCTACGTTGATCCCGTCGATATGCCCGCCATTCAGAAAGTGCGCGCCGAGCGTCTACAACTGGAAGAGGGGCCCGTCAGCATTCTGATCCAGGCAGCGGGATTGATTGCGCCTGAATTACGGGTCGAGGTGGTGCCGATCGCCGTGATCCCAGAAGAACGTTTCAAGGCACCTGTGCAATGAACGAAGCAAGTGAGCCCGCAATGACAGCCAAAGGCGGTTTCGGTGCCGTCCGGAGCTTGGACTACGTCATTGTCCTTTGTGACGATCTCGACGAGATGCGCCGCTTCTACGTGGACTTGTTCTGCTTTCAGGTTGAGCAGGACGTGCCTGACAGGATGGTGTTTCTTCGGGTTGGCGCCCTGTTTCTGGGCCTCCGTCGCAGGGGGCGGGGGTATGACGGCCCATCGATTGCGGCAGCGTCCGCGTCTGTTCAGATCAGCTTTCGGGTGCCACCCGCCGACGTCGACACGGCTTATCAGACCCTGCTTGATAAAGGTGTCGAGATCATTGAGGGTCCGACCAATCAGGATTGGTGTCATCGAACACTGTTCTTCCGCGATCCCGAGGGCAACATTGTCGAAGTGTTTGCGGACATTCATCCGCGCGAAACGCTGCCATCGCCGTCAGGCGTTCACCTGCTGGTCCCGCAATAGCAGTGACCTGAGCGGCGCCTCTGGTGCGATAGCGTTCTGCCCAACCAACTGCTGATCGTAAAACGATCTGAATGGCCCATCGGACGATGAGCCGAAATGTCGCTCAGAGAATGAGGTCGACCTCGTTCTTGTCAAACCCGAACTTACCCATCAACGCGCGGTGCCTTGCGGAGCCTAAGAACTGGCGGAGAACGTGATCGACGCGGTTTCTAAAACCCGGATCCGCACGCGCAAAACCGAAACAGCCAAAGGACCGTGGCTGTTCCTCTGCGGGAACCTCGACCAGTGCCAGATTCTGGTCGCCGTTGCGGTGTAGATATCCGGCATGTGCTCGCGCAACGCTAGCATATGCGCTGATCTGACCGTTCTTGACGGCCTGAGCAGCGGCGGCGTAAGTTTCAAATACTTCTATTCGGCTTTTTGCAACCTCGGCTTGAAGCAAGGTCTGATGCTGGATTTGGTCTCGAATGACAGCGACGGTCAGGTCATCATCTGCAGCGAGACTCCGATAGCCTTTGATGCGATCCGCATAAGCGTTTCGGACAAGAAGACCATCAGCCAGCGCCCAGATTGGCCTGCTGAACAAAACGTGTTTTCGACGCGCGTCAGAGGCAAACAGACCGGTGGTCATTTGCCAGTCCCCCCGGACAAGGCCTTGGAGTAGCTGCGCAAACTCGGTCTCGACAAACTCCACGCTTTCAAGACCGAGCTCGTGAAACACATGGCGCGCCAGTTCGACATCACAGCCGGTGGCGCCACCACTGTCATCCAGATAGTTAAAAGGGGGCTCGATGAGGTATGCGAATTTCATGTCCCGACCTCAACTGACAATCACAACCTGACCAGTGATTGCGCCCTCAACGCATTTGGCGAAGGCGCGCCCTACACGGTCCGACGAGACGCGTTCATGTCCTGGAAAGAATGAACCGTAGCGCGCCTCCGAGGTTTCAAGTAGACCCGGACTGACCACATTAATCCTCAAGCCGCGAGCCATCTCGACCGCAGCACCCGTGGCAAATCCGGCCAAGGCCCCGTTTGCCGTGGCCGCAGCAGTCCCGGAAACAATGGGATCGCGATCCAGCACCCCGCTGGTCAGTGTGAACGATCCATTGTCGGAGATCCGAGGCAGGCCACCGAGCACCAGATTGATCTGCCCCATGGTCTTTTGATCAAGTCCCAGCCGGAACGTGCTTTCCGTATGCTCGACAAGCGGCGCAAAATGCACGTCTCCTGCCGCCGAAACCAGAGCGTCGAAGGCACCGACTTTATTGTACATCGCTTCGATTGACGGGCGTTCAGCGATATCGACAGTTACATCGCCTGTGCTTCGCCCGACGCGGATGACCTGGTGGCGCTTTGAGAGTTCGGCATGTGCCGCCTGTCCGACATCCCCACTTGCTCCGACGAGAATGATTTTCACTTAAGGTACTCCTCGTAGATTTCCAGTTTCCGGGCGAGTATCTCATCGCACCGGTCGAGATCATGGCGACGTTTGGCAAGCCGTCTGGAGTGATCTAAGAGGATCTCCTTGCGGTCTGGTATTGTCTCGTCCCCTTGCGCATAGAGGGCTGCGAAGCGTTGCATAACCTTCATCGGCATGCCGGTTTCGCGAAGCCAGTACAGCAGCGTCAGCCAATCAATGTTTTCCTGCGAGAAACGACGCTGCCCATCCCCGCCGCGTGCGACATTGGGGACCAGGCCTTCCGCCTCATAATAGCGGATCGTATCAATCTTGAGACCCGAACGGGACGCGGCTTCTGATATGCGCACGGCTGTTTCCTTCTGACGACCTCGGAAATACCGGCCTGGAGCAACTCAAGGTCAAGAAGAAGTTTTCGAGAATGGCGAAGTAAAAAAACTCACTTTGTTTGCTTCATTCCAATCGCAATTGAAGAAGTGCTTCGCGTCCTGTCAGCACGTTTCGATCTGCTCCTCGAATGCAGCGTCCCCGTTCGATCTGAAACGGCGTTGACAGCCCACACGTCGCACCCCTATCATTTGCATACCAACAAGTTTGCGCGCGAGGTAACGTTTGGGCTATTTCGCTCCTGACACGGTAACAGATGCCTTGAGGCAATTGGCCGACGGTTCTGCACAAATTGTGGCCGGTGGGACGGATGTATATCCGGCGCGCGGTAGGGCACCGGCTGCGAAGCGCTATCTGGATGTGACCTCAATTGCCGGATTTAGTGAGATTTCTCACGGGCCCGATGGTACGCGTTTTGGGGCAGCAGTCACCTGGAGCGATATTGTCCGCGCAGATCTCCCACCTGTCTTTGATGGCCTCAAAGCCGCGGCGAAAGAGGTTGGCAGCGTGCAAATACAGAATGCGGGCACGCTGGCCGGGAACATCTGCAACGCTTCGCCCGCAGCGGATGGGATGCCGACGCTTCTGGCGCTTGATGCGCAAGTAGAGATCGCGAGCGCGCTGCGCGGCCCCCGACATGTGCCACTTGACGCGTTTGTGACAGACGTCCGCCAAACGGTCTTGGAAGAAGACGAACTGGTTATCGCTGTTTGCATTCCTGCGCTTCCGACGGGTATGACGGCAGCCTTTGAGAAGCTCGGCGCACGCCGATATCTCGTGATTTCTATCTGCATGACTTCCGCGAACGTCTTGCTTGATGATCGGGGTGCGATTTCTGAAGTTCGTGTTGCGGTCGGCGCCTGCTCGCCCGTCGCGCAGCGTCTGCATCAATTGGAGCGTGAACTCGTTGGCGTGCGGCCTGGTGCGGTGACGGTCACCGATGCTCATCTTAGTCCGCTTTCGCCAATTGACGACGTGCGCGGCGATGCGAGCTATAGGTCAGATGCCGTCCGCGCCCAGATTGTCCGTGCGATCCAGAGGGCTGGTACGCGATGAGTAAGGATTTCACGCACCATACGCTCTCATTTCGGCTCAATCAGGCAATTGTGGTAGCTTCACCTACCCCCGGCCAGCGTCTTTCAGATGTGCTGCGCGAGGAGTTGGGCGCCCGGGACGTCAAGGTTGGTTGCGATGCGGGGGATTGCGGGGCGTGCACCATTCTTCTTGATGGCCAACCGGTCTGCGCGTGTTTGACGCCCGCGCATCAGGTGCAGGATCGTGACGTTGATACCTGGTCCGGGCTCTATAGACGGGACCCGGCGGCCAAGGCGCTTGCTGACAGCCTAAAGGGCCACGGCGCCGCGCAATGCGGGATCTGTACGCCTGGCATGATGGTTTCCGCGACAGCGCTTTTGCGGGAGCGGCCCGACCCTGCTGAAAGCGAGGTGCAGGACGCCTTAAGCGGGGTGCTCTGCCGCTGCACGGGCTATCGCAAGATCATTGATGCCGTGATGGGTGTACCTGCCGTGACGACGGGGAAAAGCCATGGTGTTGGGTCGTCGATACCGCACGTCGACGCCGATGAAAAGATATCGGGTGATCTGTCCTATGGTGACGACGTGGCACCGGCCGGATGCCTCGAAATCCTTGTAATTCGTTCGCCTTACCACCGGGCGGGCTTCAAGTTTGGGGATCTGAAAAGCTTTGCGGCAGCGCAAGATCTCACAACAATCCTGACGGCAGCGGATGTGCCGGGCCGGAACCTTTTTGGCGTTATCCCGCAATTCGTCGACCAACCTGTTTTTGCCGAAGGTGAGGTGCGCTTCCGTGGTGAGGCGGTCGCGGCGATCGTCGCTCGGCCAGAGATCATCGCTGGGCTTGATCCAGAGAGCTTTCCTGTAAGTTGGCGTAAGCTACCTGCGGTGAAAGACATGCAATCGGCGCAGGGTGAAGGGGCTGCAGAGATCCATGAGGGTCGAGTGCAGAACGTAATGTGTGGCGGGTTGGTGGCTCGGGGCGATGCCGAGGCCGCACTCAAGAGGGCCGATGTGTTGGTCGAAGGGCGGTTTCGCAGTGCGTTTGTCGAACACGCCTATATCGAGCCCGAGGCTGGCTTTGCCCAGGTCTTGGACGGGCGCCTCGAGGTGCATGCCTGCACACAAGCACCTATGATGGATCGCGAGGCGCTTGAGGCTATTCTGGGAATGGATGCCGCGCGAATACGGATCGTGCCTACGGGCGTCGGAGGCGGGTTTGGCTCCAAGCTGGACCCGACGGTGCAGCCTTTTTTGGCCATCGCGGCGCTCAAGACAGGGCAAGCGGTGCGAATGCGATATTCACGGACGGAGTCCATGCAAAGTTCGACCAAACGCCATCCGTCGGACATCAGGCTGCGGATTGGTGCGAACCGGAATGGTAAGATCAGCGGTATCAGCTTCTTTGGCGAGTTCGATACGGGTGCCTATGCCAGTTGGGGCCCCACCGTGGCCAACCGTGTCCCGGTGCATGCGTCCGGGCCCTATTCGGTGAAGGACTATCGGGCTGAGTCCAAGGGCGTTCATACGAACAACCCACCTGCCGGGGCCTTTCGCGGCTTTGGCGTGCCTCAATCGGCCATCGCACAGGAAAGCCTGTTTGATGCGCTTGCCGAAAAGTTGGGCATGGATGCCTTGGAGTTCCGGATCGCCAACGCCCTTGAGAACAATGTGCCGACCGTCTGTGGGCAGGTATTTGAACAGGGCGTAGGAATCAGGGCTTGTCTGACCGCGTTGCGGTCCGCTTGGAAGCGGGAGTCCGCAGCGATGGCGGCGTTCAATAGTAGTAACACGACCCTCAAACGCGGAGTTGGCGTTGCTGCGGGCTGGTACGGTTGCGGGAACACATCATTGCCGAACCCTTCCACGATCAAGGCGGGCATCACTCCCGATGGCCGCGTCGTTTTGCATCAGGGGGCTGTGGATATCGGGCAGGGTTCAAACACTGTTGTCTCTCAGATCTTTGCTGAGGCACTCGGGGTGCTTGCCAAGCAAATCGAGCGTGTCGGAGCCGATACGGACATCACGCCGGATGCCGGTAAAACGTCCGCTTCCCGTCAGACCTATGTGTCGGGCAACGCTGCAAAGCTTTGTGGTACTGCGCTGCGGGCGCAGGTCCTAGAAAGGATCAATGTTGGTCCGGACGCCACACTCTATTTCGAAGAAGGTGCAATCATTGCGGAAGATGCCTCTGGCATGCATCGTCTCAATTTGTCCGGGATGTCTGTCGATGCCGATGGTTTCGTGATGCGCGCTGAAGAAACCTATGATCCGCCGACCGAGCCGCTCGATGCCAACGGTCAGGGTGCGCCATACGCTCAGTTCGGATACGCCGCGCATCTGGCTGTGGTCGAAGTCGACACGGAGATGGGTACGGTAAAACCGATCCGCTTCGTGGCCGCGCATGATGTGGGCCAGGCGATCAACCCGATGCTGGTCGAGGGACAGGTGCATGGTGGTATTGCGCAGGGGCTCGGCATGGCGCTGATGGAAGAATACATCCCCGGACGTACCGAGAACCTGCATGACTATCTCATTCCAACGATCGGGGACATTCCGCCCATCGAAACGCTGATCATCGAGGAACCCGACCTGCATGGACCACATGGGGCCAAAGGATTGGGTGAACATGTGTTGATCCCCACTGCGCCGGCTTTGTTGAATGCGATCAAAGCTGCGACGGGTGTGCGTCTGACGCAAGTGCCCGCAACACCCGCGCGGGTGCGCGCCGCGATCCTGAAGGGTACTCAATGAAACAGGATCTGAAGCCCGGTAAGATCCGCTGCGATGCCTGCCCGGTGATGTGTTACATCGCTGACGGCAAATCCGGTGCCTGCGACCGTTATGCCAATCAAGATGGGACGCTGGTCCGACTGGATCCGCTGACGATTGTTCAGACACCTGATCGGAAGCTGGTCCCGTTTATGCCGAGCGATAGGGAAGATCCCTGGGACGGCGATATCATCAAGGGTGCGCGTCCCTTCGTGACGGCCGTTGGCGCGGGAACCACCTATCCCGACTACAAGCCTGCCCCCTTTATCGTCAGCCAGGACATCGACGGGGTGGACATGGTTACTGTAGTGACAGAGGGGATCTTCAGCTACTGCGGCGTGAAGGTGAAAATCGATACCGATCGCCATATCGGCCACGAATGCGACGTGGTGCGGGTGGATGGTGAGCCAGTAGGCCATGTGACAACGTCTGAATATGGCTCCAAGATGCTGTCACTTGGTGGGGTGGAGCACTTGACAGGCGGTTCCAAAAAGGAAGGCCGCGTGACCTGCGACGCTCTGATGCGGCTGTGCAACCGCGAGGCGGTCGCCATGGCGATCGGCGAGGCCGGGGACGAGACTGAGGTCGTGGTGCAGGCCGGTCAACCGCCGATCATCGATGGTGTCACCGAAAACCTTATGCGCGTGGGCTGCGGGTCGGCTACGATCGGGATGTTTCCCAAGCAGTGGATCGGCCATGTGGACGAGGTCGTCGTGGTCGACGATCACATCACCGGTGTGTTGTCCGAGCATGAGACGGGCAAGCAGCTCAAAGTGCCCGCCACAGGCATCAAGATCAAGGGGCGTCGCTCGACCCCCGGGCGCTATTTCCAGGTGGCCGAACCGGGCACCGGTTGGGGCGGCACCGACATCGACGATCCTCTGACCATTCTCGGCCCCTTCAACCCGAAAATGGCATGGGAGGGTCTGCGGTTGCTGATGGTGTCGACCACCGGCGAGCAATACGCCTATTTCGAGCTCGACGCCGACCTTATCCCGCAAATCAAGACCGTTCCCGAGCCGCTCAAGGCCTCGGCGGATCTGATTGCTGAAAACTGCGAGCCTTCGGTCTGTTCCGTGCTCTTCATGGGTGGCGCGGGCGGTAGTCTCCGGGCAGGTGTGACGGAGAACCCTGTGCGCCTGACCCGCTCAGTCAAGGACAGTCTGACCCATGTGTCCTGTGGCGGGGCAGACGCCTTCGTATGGCCCGGCGGTGGGATCACGGTGATGGTGGACGTGCTGGACATGCCGACGCAATCCTTCGGCTATGTGCCAACACCGGCGCTTGTGGCGCCCATTGAGTTCACGCTCCGTGTCAGTGATTACAAGGCGCTTGGCGGCCATATCGGTCACATACGGTCGGTGGACGATGTAAACCGCAACGCCGCTCGTCATGTGGCACAGAATGACAGCGCCCATGACCCGACGGCGCGCCGGAATTTCCGCTGGTCCGCTCGGGGGTGAATGCAATGGGACCATCGGCTCATATCATGCCGGACGGGCGACGCCTGCACCTCCAGCATGGACCCATCGATCTGATCATTGGCGCGGAAGGGCAGCGGCAGCGAGCGTTTGAGGCTGCGACGGCGCGCTTTTCCAGCATTCTGGATGAGCTGGTCGCAGAATTGTCGGACCTGCGCGTCGGCATGCATCCGACAATGGCCGAACCGAATGGGCCCGTTGCGCAGCGTATGCACCGGGCAGCGCTTGGCGTACCCATCGAGGTTTTCTTCACCCGGATGGCCGCTGTGGCTGGCGCCGTGGCGGACGAGGTGATGGCCGCTATGGTGTCGCAGGCAGAGCTAACACGTGCCTTCGTGAACAATGGCGGTGACATTGCGTTGCACCTTGCTGATGATGCGCAATTTCGGTTGATGATGTCCGATCATGTGGGGCGACAGCTGGGACATATTCTGGTGCGCGCGGGCGAAGGGATCGGCGGTATAGCGACCAGCGGGTGGCATGGTCGCAGCCACAGTCTCGGGATCGCCGACAGCGTGACCGTTTTGGCCCCCTCCGCTGCACAGGCCGATGTGGCAGCAACATTGATTGCAAACGCTGTGGATCTGCCGGGCCATCGATCCATACGTCGCCGTCCGGCCAATTCATTTGCTGATGACACCGATCTGGATGCGCGCGAGGTTGTTGTGGGCTGCGGCCCGCTTGCGGATGACGAGTGCGAGGCCGCCTTACGCGCTGGCCGAGTGACGGCGCATTCGTTCACCGAGGCCGGTTTGATCACCGATGCCGCACTGTTTTTGCAATCCCACGCCGACATCCTCGAGGGGCCGCGGCTTGTGCCCGTGAAAAAGGAGCTGACCTTTGCCTGAACCGACGTTGCGAAAGACAGCCTTTGCGGTCGAAGAGATTTTTCATGAAGGCGGCCCGGTGCCTGAGAATTCCTTGAAACGCGCAGCAGGTATCGCGGTGATCGAAAATCCCTTTGCTGGCCGTTACGAGCCCGACATCCAATGGTTCATGGAGGATCTGAAACCGCTCGGGTTGTCGATGGCGCAGCGGTTGATCGATCTCTTGGGCGGGCCCACGCAGATCGAAGGTTATGGAAAGGGTGCGATGATCGGCGAGGCGGGCGAGCTGGAACACGGTGCACTCTGGCATGCGCCTGGCGGGTATGCCATGCGGCAATTGCTCGACAATTCCAACGCGATCGTGCCTTCAACCAAAAAGGTCGTGGGCGTCGGCGGGCGGCTGGATGTGCCAATCACGCATATCAATGCCTCCTATGTCCGCAGCCATTTTGACGCGATGGAAGTTGGTTTGAGCGATGCGCCCAAAGCGGGCGAAATGGCGCTGGTGCTGGCAATGAGCACAGGACCCCGAATCCATGATCGTGCAGGCGGTCTGGCGGCAGCCGAAATAGAAGGAAGGGATGGTCTGAGATGAGCGCCAGCATCAGGAAAATCGCGGTCCATGTCGAAGAGACGCATATTGAGATCGGGCGTGCCATAACACCCGCGACCCGCAAGGCGGTTGCGGTGGCAGTGATCGAAAACCCCTTTGCGGGCCGCTATGAAGAGGACCTGAGCCCGCTGATAGAGATTGGTTCGGAGTTGGGCGAGCTTCTCGGCCGTAAATGCGTCGAGGCGCTTGGGATCGCACCAGAGGAGGCCGAGAGCTACGGTAAGTCTGCGATGGTCGGGGAAAATGGCGAGTTGGAGCACGCCGCAGCGATCCTGCACCCGAAGCTCGGAGCGCCGCTGCGCAAAGAAGTCGAGAAAGGCGCTGCACTTGTGCCCTCGTCCAAGAAGATGGGCAGCCCGGGCCAAGTTCTGGATGTGCCGCTTGGCCACAAGGACGCGGCATATGTGCGCAGCCATTTCGACGGAATTGAAATCCGGCTCAACGATGCGCCGCGTGCCAATGAGATTTTGGTGGCGGTGGCTGTCACTGACAGCGGTCGCCCCTTGCCACGGGTGGGCGGCCTGACGCATGAAGACGCGGAGGGCAATGACGGGTTGCGATAGGCCATGGCCAAACAAGCAGAGACTGTGACGCTGGGGCCGGACTATGTCCTGGATGAGCAGATCGGTTATCTGCTGCGACTGGCCGGTCAGCGCCATGCCGCGATCTTTCAGTCCTTGATCTCGGAGGGGCTGACGCCGACCCAGTTTTCAACTCTGATCCGCATCTCCGAGCACGGGCAGGTGTCGCAAAACCACCTTGGCCGGTTGGCGGCCATGGATGTGGCAACGATCAAGGGCGTTGTAGACCGCCTCAAGGCGAAGGCGCTCGTCATTGCAAGACCGGACCCAGGCGATAAGCGACGCTCGAACATTTGTTTGACTGAGAAAGGCGCAGCGCTGATCGCAGATCTAAAGGCGGATGGGCTACGCATTACGGAAGAAACCCTGGCGCCGCTTTCCGCAGGCGAGCGCAGAACCTTGGCACGTCTGCTCCGAAAGATTTGTTAACCCTTAGCGGATCTGCTCGGGGAAGCGGTTCGCCGGTGGTGTATTTCGTGAACGAGTCGTCCGCACCACACCGTCGATGATAGTCATGCCCACCCCAGGCAGATTGCCTTGCTCCACGCTTTCCAGCATGGTCTTTCCGGGCGAATGCTGTGCCTGATCTAGAAAGACAAAATCTGCAGCATAGCCTTTTTCGATGAGCCCCACATCCAGGTTGCGCTGTCGCGCCGTGTTGCCGTTGCCAAAACAGAAGGCCTGGGCGGCGGGCACGTTTCCAAAGGCCGAGAGCATGGCGATCATCCTTAAGATGCCCAGAGGTTGAACGCCGGACCCGGCGGGCCCGTCCGTGCCCAGGATGACCTGATCGAGTTTGCCAAGCTCCCGCGCGGTGTTCACGGTTAGAACGGCGGCGCGTTCATTGCCGTTGTGCACGATCTCAAAGGCCGATTTGCAGGTCTCGCAAAGGCAGATGATCTGGTCATCGGGCAGGGCCGAATGCCCGCCGTTAATGTGGCCAATGACGTCCGTCCCGGTCTCGATGACCATATCCGCATCAATCAGGCCCGACCCGGGGATCGAAGGTCCGCCGGTGTGGATGGTGGACTGCATTCCATATTTGCGCGCCCAACTCACCATTTCATGCGCAGTCTTGCCGTCCTTCACCGTGCCTAACCCGACCTCGCCAAGATATTTGACACCTGCTTTGGCCATCTCTGCGAAGTCTTCCTCGACCATGCCATGTTCTATCACGGGTGCACCGGCATGTACCTTGACGCCGGAGGGACGGAAGTTCTCGTACCAGCGTTGCGCCGCAATCGACATCGCCTTAAGACCGACGATGTCCTTCGGTCGGCCTGGCATATGCACCTCACCGGCAGAGATCATGGTCGTCACACCGCCATGCAGCGTGCTGTCGATCCAGTGCAATTGCTGCTGTCGGGGCGTGTAGTCGCCAACAACTGGATGAACGTGGCTGTCGATCAGGCCAGGCGCGAGAGTCACCTTTTTGGCATCGACTTCACTTGTGGCGTCCTCACAATCGAGGTCCTTTTCTGAGCCCCAAGCCTCGATCTTGCCATCCAAGGCCACGAGGCAGTCTCCGTCGATGATCGGGTCTTCAAACTTTCCCGACAGGATCTGACCGATGTTTCGTATGACGAGCTTTTCCATCGCGCCCTCTCAAATTTGTTTGTATGCCAACATATCCTGCATCTTCGCGTCAAGCACTTCGCGACGATCGCTGATGTTTGACGGCATTGTCGAAATGCAACACGCAACCGCATCACTTCGTTTGTCAACGAATTGACTTCTGGCGGCGTGAAAAGACTAAGGTCATCTGTCAAAAGAAGAGACGATGGTCGCGCATTCAAACTGAAATCAATTGGTTCTCAATCCTCGTCGGTGTCGTTCGCACCTGCCATTTGACCTCGCGAGGCTATTGGAATGAGCGGTCTTCTTCGCTCAAAATGAGGGTGGCAAAGCATCAACAGAAGATGGCGGCGAGAAACATCGCGCAGATGTGCACCGGTCTTATGCGCGCTTTGGCGACTGATAAGCATTTGCGAAAAGGGGATTTCTGATGGCCTTGATCCGGTCAAGCATCAGATGGACGGCTTCGTAACCTGCGAAGCAATGGACATGATGAAAAACACCAGAGCTGCCTTCGAGTGACTGGACCAATCAGAGTGACACATAGCCGCCTCGAAGCTTTCCATTTTGAGGTCGGCTTTCAGGATAAGGCGACCACTCCGCATTGGATCCGTTCCCGATGCTTCTCCTGATGCGTGTAAAAAAAGCAGTAAAGACATGTTGGCCATCCGCCTTGATCTGCGGCATCCTTGGGTCGGCGCTCAAGAGACAAACAGATGTCAAACCTGTACCAATAACATTCGTACGCTAACAAATTTTGTTTGACAGAAAATGATTAATGTCCCTCAATACTATGCACAAACGGTGTGGAGCAGCATACGGAATGAGGTTCGTTCGGAACAACTGGTACGTAGCAGGATGGTCGGCAGAGTTCGTCAACGCGGTCCAACCGATCGAAATTGTCGGCATCCCCCTCGTGTTTTTTCGCGACAGCGGTGGCACGCTCCATGCGCTCGAAGACCGCTGCCCGCATCGGCTTCTGCCGCTGTCCAAGGGAAAGCTGATAGACGATGCGATTCAATGCGGCTATCATGGGATGACATTTGATGGGTCTGGGACATGTGTGCGCGTGCCGGGCCAGACAAACACCCCAAAAAGCGCAAATGTCCCCGCCTTTCCTGTTGAAGAACGGCACGGTATCGTCTGGGTTTGGATGGGTGACCCCGCAGCCGCTGATCCCGCGACCATCTTCGACATTCCCGAATTATCGCAAGAAGGCTGGCACCTGCATCACGGTGGGCATTTGCATATCAATGCGCATTACCTGAATGTCGCCGAGAACCTCGTGGATCCGGCGCATGTGAGTTTTGTACATCCCACCACATTAGGCAATGCCTCGTCAGAGGATGTGCCAGTGCATGTCTCGACCTCAGGATCGATCATTCGCGCATGGCGGTGGATTCGCGATGCACCGCCGATAGGGTTCTTCCAAGCTTTTGGTGGTTTTGATGGCAATGTCGACCGTTGGCATTACTACGACTTGCATTTGCCATCGACGGCCGTGATCGATTTCGGCAGTATAGACACTGCGGAGAATTGCCCCGAGGATGAACGCCATCGCGGTGTGCGCGTTTTTGCTCTGCATTTTGTCACGCCGGTGAATGAGCACCATACCATCGACCACTGGATGCATTTGAGGAACACCGCTGTGGGGGATGAGGCGGCCTCTGCCCGGATGGACGCCCTGCTTGCCGCGGCATTCCAGGAAGACAAGGACATTCTTGAAGCGATCCACCTCGCCGAACAGCGCCCGCAGAACCGCAGGCCGGTGCGCATTGCCATTGACAAGGGCCCGAATGTTTACCGCAAAAGAATTAGAGAACTGATCGAAGCGGAAGCCGTCGAAGATCTGGGGGAACCTGTCGCCCCAGTCTTCGTCCAACATGACTGATGTCATATCGCCAACACGGAGAGAACCTTATGAAGCGCAAGACCTTTTTGAAGTCCCTGTTGGGCGTGGGCATCCTGGCCACGCTGCCGTTGGCCAAGGTGGCGCATGCCGAAGACCCGATCATCATCGGGGAGATCAACCATTACAAACGTCTCGCTGCCTTTGCCGAACCCTACAAGAAGGGTATCGAACTGCGTTTGAAAGAGGTGAATGCTGCGGGTGGGGTCTTGGGTCGTCCGCTTGAATTTGTCTTTCGCGATGATCAGGGCAAACCCGGCGAAGCCGTTAAGATCGCCGAGGAACTTATGACGAGTGAAGGCGCGGTGATGTTGACTGGGACCATCCTGTCGAATGTTGGTCTGGCGATCTCTTCATATGCTGGTGAGAAAGGGTACGTATATCTGGCCTCCGAGCCATTGGCGGACGCCTTGGTCTGGAGTGCGGGCAACCCTTACACCTTCCGTTTGCGCGCCTCGACCCACATGCAGGCCTCCATGCTTGCCGAAGCTGCGGCCAAAACGGACGCTGTGAAATACGCCACGATCGCGCCGAACTATGCTTACGGCAAAGATGCGGTGGCTGCGTTCAAGGCGGCCCTGACCAAACTGCGTCCGGACGTGGAGTTCGTGACTGAACAGTGGCCGGCCCTTTTTAAGATCGATGCGGGCGCCGAGGTGCAGGCGCTGGAGCGTGCCAAGCCGGATGCCATCTATAACGTGACCTTCGGCCCGGACCTTGCGAAATTCGTGCGCGAAGGAACAGATCGAGGGCTTTTTGACGGACGCAATGTCTACGGCCTTCTGTCTGGTGAGCCTGAATACATTGACCCACTCGGCGATGAAGCACCTGAAGGTTGGACCGTAACCGGATACCCTTGGTATGATCTCGAAACTGGCGCCGAGGGGGAATTCGTGACCGCCTATCAGGCAGAGTACAGCGATCATCCGCGCATCGGATCGCTTGTTGGTTACATGACCGTTCAGTCCATCGTGGCCGCTCTGGAGAGAGCAGGCTCGACCGAGACCGAAGCGATCCGCGCGGCTTTCGAGGATTTGCAAGTGGCGACCCCGATGGGCGATATTACTTACCGTTCGATCGACAATCAGTCGACTGCGGGCGCCTATGTGGGCACCACGACGGTCAGTGACGGGCGCGGTATGATGGTCGACTGGGTATACAAGGACGGTGCAGACTATCTACCATCGGATGAGGAAGTCCGCGCGTTGCGACCTGCCGAATAGGCCCCGGCACTTCCGGATGCACTGGACGGGGTGCAAGACCGGTTTCGCCAACCCAAGATCTGAAATCGAACGCAGGTAGGCCTGATGGAGTTTTTTGTCGCGCAGATTCTGACCGGTCTGGCCAATGCCAGCTCCCTGTTTCTGGTGGCCTGCGGTCTGTCGCTCATCTTTGGCGTGACGCGGATCGTGAACTTCGCCCATGGCAGCCTCTACATGATCGGGGCCTATACCGGTTACAGTCTGATGCAAGTCTTGCCGGGCGCGGTTGGTTTTTGGGGAGCGATAGTAGTTGCGGGCCTTGTGGTTGGTCTCGTGGGCCTTCTGATCGAGATCTTGGTGCTGCGGCCCGTCTATCGGGCGCCCGAGCTTTTCCAGCTGGTGGCCACTTTTGGAGTGATCCTGGTCATTCAGGATCTGGCTTTGATGATCTGGGGCCCCGAAGATCTGTTGGGTCCACGTGCGCCGGGCTTGCGTGGCGTGGTGCGGATCATGGGGGAGCCGATCCCGAAATACGACATCGCACTGCTGATCATCACGCCTTTCGTCGCTGTCGCGCTCTGGTATCTGATCACCAAAACCCGGTTGGGCGTGCTGGTTCGTGCAGCCACCCAGGATCGGGAGATGGTCGGGGCGCTTGGCGTCAATCAGTCATGGCTTTTTACTGGGGTTTTCGCTCTCGGGTCCGCGCTCGCCGGTCTGGGCGGGGCATTGCAATTGCCCAAGGGCGGGGCAGATCTGTTGATGGATTTCAATATCCTCGCTCCTGTGTTCGTGGTTGTGGTGATCGGCGGGATGGGCTCACTGCCCGGCGCGTATCTGGCGGCCATCATCATCTCGGTGCTCAACGTCTTTGGCGTTTCCTACCTGCCGCAATCGACGCTGGTGTTGATGTTCGTGGTCATGATCGTCGTGCTTATGATCCGGCCCTATGGCCTGTTTGGCCGCGAAGAGGTCGCGGGCGAGCACGGGCAGGTAGGGGAGCCGGAGCGACCGATCAAGCCCGCCTCCAACACGGTGCGGATGGTCGTGGCCGCTGGCCTCTTGGTGTTGGCGCTTTTGCCGCTTTACGGATCGCATTTCTCATTGGTGCTGATCACCGATGTGCTGATCTTCTGCCTCTTTGCCGCTTCCTTGCATTTTTTGCTTGGCACCGGTGGGCTGGTCAGCTTTGGCCATGCCGCATACTACGGCGGTGGGGCCTATGTGGCGGCCTTGCTGGTGACCCATGTGGACAGCCAGATGGAGCTGGCCTTCTTGTTGGCGCCCTTTGGGGCGGGGTTGGCCGCACTTTCCATCGGCTGGGTCTGTCTGCGCCTGACGGGGGTCTATTTCGCCATGCTGACCTTGGCTTTCGCGCAGCTGATCTGGAGCCTCGTCTTCCAGTGGGGCGACTTCACCGGGGGGGATGACGGCCTGGTTAACATCTGGCCTGCTCAATGGCTCAAGGACACAACGGTCTATTTCTACTTCACCCTCGTGATCGCAACTTCGGGTATTTTGATCCTGCGTCATGTGGCGCATTCCCCGTTCGGCTACGCGTTGCGCGCCGCCCGCGACAGTGAACGACAGGCTGAGGCGACTGGCATCGACACCCGTAAAGTCCGCCTGCTGGCATTCGGTTTTGCCGGATTCATGGGTGGGCTTGCAGGTGCGCTTTTTGTTTTCTCGAAAGGCAGCGTCTTTCCGAACGAGCTTGAGATTGCCCGAAGTTTCGACGCCTTGATCGTGGTCTTCCTCGGCGGGGTCAAGACGCTGGCCGGCGGTGTCGTGGGCGCCGGCTTTTTCAAGGGGATCGAAGAGCTGTTGATCCGTTTCGAATACTGGCGCCTTCTCATGGGGCTTTTGATCATCTTTGTCGTGATCGCGGCACCGGACGGTGTGGTTGGGTCATTGCGCAAGGGCATGGAACGCGTCGGTCTGCGCAGGGTGGAAGATCAGTGATGGGCGCTGTGCTTGAAACAAGTGGCTTGACCCGGAACTTTGGGGCCATAATGGCCGTCGATGACGTGTCTTTTGAGCTGCGTAGCGGCGAGTTGTTGGCCCTGATAGGTCCCAATGGCGCGGGCAAAAGCACCTGTTTCAACATGCTTATGGGGCAACTCAAGCCGACCAAGGGACGCGTAAAGCTTGGTGGTGAGGATATCACTGGCTTGTCGCCACGCCAGGTGTGGCGGAAGGGTGTGGGTCGGACATTCCAGATCACTTCGACCTATTCCTCTATGACGGTCGTTGAAAATGTGCAGATGTCCCTGCTGTCGCACCACGGTGAGATCCTGCGGTTTTTGCCTTACGCGACGCGTCAATACCGCGAGGAGGCGCTTTCTCTCTTGGCGCTTGTGAACATGGCTGACCAGGCCGACCGCCACTGTGCCGTGCTGGCCTATGGCGATCTCAAGCGGATGGAATTGGCCATCGCACTCGCGCATGATCCCAAGGTGCTGCTGATGGATGAACCCACCGCAGGCATGGCGCCAAAAGAGCGGGTGGCGTTGATGAAACTGACTGCGGATATCGTTCGCAGAAAAGGTGTCAGCGTGTTGTTTACGGAACACGATATGGATGTGGTTTTTGCTCATTCTCATCGGATCATGGTGCTGAACCGAGGTGCGCTGATCGCCGAAGGGACGGCCGAGGACATCCGTAACAACACCACGGTGCGGGAGGTCTACTTGGGTGGCGGCACCATATTCGCCGATCAGGGGGGCGCCGCTCATGCTTGAGGTCGGGAACATTAACAGCTTCTATGGCAAGGCGCACGTGCTGCGCGATCTCAGCTTTGATGTTCCCAAGGGCGCAGTCGTCGCGCTTTTGGGGCGCAATGGCGCAGGCAAGTCGACGACAATGAAATCGGTGATGCAGATCGTGCGCACCGCGTCGGGGTTGGTTCGCTTTGAGGGGCAGGAGATTTCAAACCTGCCGCCTCATAAGATCGCCAAGCTTGGGATCGGTTATGTTCCCGAGGACCGGCGTGTCTTTTCCGACCTGACCGTGGTTGAGAACCTGATCGTTGGCTTTCAACCTCCGCGTGAAGGGTCTGTGACTTGGACCCAAGACATTCTCTTTGATCTCTTTCCCAACCTTGCGGAGCGGCGCAACAATCGGGGTAAAGCGCTGTCGGGCGGCGAACAGCAGATGCTGACCATCGCGCGGACTCTCATGGGCAACCCTTCCCTTGTTTTGCTTGATGAGCCTAGTGAAGGCGTTGCGCCCGTGATCGTGGAGCAAATGGCGCAAGTGATCACGCAGCTCAAATCCGAAGGGCTGACTGTTCTGCTGTCTGAACAGAACCTGCATTTCGCCCGAGCGGTCGCTGATCATGCCGTTATCATCGAAAGTGGCGCGCGGGTCTACTACGGAACCCTGGCCGAGCTGAATGCCAACCCAGACATCAGAGATGCATATCTCGCCGCCTGATCCGAGGTCTGCTTTGTCTTTGGGACACGTAGTTCTGGAAGCTGGCGCTGGACGAATGCATGCGTGGAGGTCCACTCCAGGAATGCATTCTTTGAAGGCTCCACATATTGCGGTGTTTCGCGTTAGCGTCAAACTGGCAGAAAAAATGTTGACTTCATGAAGTTTCAAGAGAACGCTGCTAGGCGTGGAAAAACTGTTGGATACGCCGTTTTGAATAGACTTGCGACAAGTTTCACGGACCTTGAGTTTGTCAATCCTTTCGTTTTGGCTTCTGCCCCTCCGACGGAAAGCAAACGCAAAATCCTAAAAGCCTTTGAGTCCGGATGGGGCGGGGTCGTTACAAAAACGATCGGCCTGCACCCGGTCGAAAACGTAGCCGGACCCAAAACGATCTTTCAGCGCACAAGCGAGGCAAAGCCTTATGTTTCGCGCTCGAAACGGCCAGAGACTGTCTCTCACTCGTCCTGGAATTGGGAGCTTATCTCGGATCAGCCGCTAGATTTGTGGTTGCCTGATCTGGAAGAGATCAAAACCACTTACCCAGATCGAATGGTCATAGCGTCGATCATGGCCGGTACTGGCAATGAGGAAGAAATGAACAACTGGCGCAAGCTCGCAACAGCTTGCGTGAATGTTGGATGTGACGCGGTTGAGTTGAACTTGTCATGCCCTCACATGGACCGGAAGGATATGGGGGCAAACATCGCAAATGATGAAGACATTATCAGATCGATTTTGCATGCAGTGAAGAGCGCGGTCAGCGTGCCAATCTGGGTCAAACTTACACCATCTACCTCTACCTTGGTTGATGCTGCGGCAGCTGCATATGAATCGGGCGCGTCGTCAATTTCACTCTGCAATACATTTCCGTCTCTTCCTTTGATGGATCCGGAAACGATGAAATTTGAGGTCGAGGTGGACGGCCTTGTTACGTCCGGCGGACTGGGCGGCTTGGCAATTCTGCACCAGGCGCTGCAGCGTGTATCGGATATTTCGCGTGCGTTTCCGGACAAATCAATCTCCGGCATAGGCGGGATAAGAGGGTTTCGGGAAGCTTTCAATTTCATTGTGCATGGAGCTGGCAACTTGCAGGTTTGCACGGCCGCAATGGAAGAAAAAGGCAGTGGTGGCGTTGGCATCAAGCTCATCCAAGAGCTGAAGCATGACCTCAGCGACTACTTGGACCGGAAGGGCTTTTCATCAATTGAGGACTTTCGTGGTGCTGCACGAGACAGGATTGTCGAGCATTCTCAAGTGCGTAGAAAGAGCGACGCCTATAACGGCGGCTACAAGATCTCAGCTTAGATCTTCTAAATCGCGAGGTCGCCAACACCAATGCACGACAGCATCGGTGAAGTAGACTTGGCTCTTCAATGGCCAAGCCGTATGCGTTCACCGGTGAGTTGCCTACGGGACCCATTGCAGCAAACCGCTCTTCTCAATGATAGTTGAAGGCTGACTTACTGTGTAAGACCGAACTCCACCGTTGCAATCTGGTGAGACTTATCGTGTCCGACCCGTCAAGAAGTGATCTCGTTCGCGAGCCGGTTTTGTTGACCCACAGCAAGACCAAGCGCCTTTCTGAATTCGAGCTGATGAAAGGCAGCAACACCTTTTCCAATGGATCAAGTCGCAGGAAATGTTCGGCGGCCGTTTCCTATCGACAGTTACTCTCGTCACCCTTCATATCTCAACGCATCAATGTGGATGGTTTGTTCGTTGTTGGGTCAACCTGATCGGACTGCAATTGGTCTACACCAGAATTTCGGACATCGAGATAAGCTGTGATTTGTTGTCTGCCGATCGTCGGCAAAGAGTGAATGAGGAACAAAGAAGCGGATGAACCATTCGCCCAAGTTCAATACAGGGTCCGCCCTTCAGGTATTGACAGGCGAGCGGATGGGCGCAGGGCTGGCCGCAGGCGCATCCAACCTGTAAATGTGATGGTCACGGCGGAAAAAGAGTTGCGCTTTAACGGATACCTGCCTTACACGCAGTGCCTCTTTTTGGTCAGCATCCCGCTTTGCTGGAGGTAGTGCGACACATTCATTCCGGATCACTAGCAACGGAGAAGTTGTAGCGTATCTCTTCTCTCGGTACGCATTGGACAGATGACCAGCAAAGACAGGGACATATCATGAGCCATGAGGGGACGCTCCTCTTTCTGATCGCGGTGCTGCCATTCGTCGGCGCGCTCTTACCTGGTCTCATGATCAGGGCGGGGCGTACGGTTTGTGCAGTGTCAACGGCGGTGCCGACACTTTTAGCGCTGATAATGCTGCTCGTACTCGCACCGGCTGTTCTGCGCGGTGAGGTGGTACAAGCCAATATCGACTGGCTCCCGCAGCTTGGACTGTCCGCCTCGTTCTTCCTGGATGGTTTGGGTCTTCTCTTTGCGGCCATGATCCTTGGTGTCGGCCTTCTGATCACGCTTTATGCGCGGTTTTATCTGTCGGGCGACGATCCGATGGGCCAGTTCTACACATATTTGCTGTTGTTCCAGGGCGCCATGCTGGGCATCGTCATCTCTGACAACATCCTGCTTCTGTTGATCTTCTGGGAGCTGACGTCGCTGTCATCTTTTCTTCTCATCGGTTACTGGAAGCACCTGCCCGAGGGTCGCCAAGGCGCGCGCATGGCGCTTGCCGTCACCGGCTCCGGGGGGCTCGCGATGATCGCGGGGATGTTGATCCTCGGCAGTGTCGTCGGCAGCTATAATCTCACCGATATCCTTCAGGCTGGTGACGCCATCCGTGCTTCTGAGTGGTATCTTCCCGCGCTTATCCTGATCCTCCTGGGTGCGTTCACCAAGTCCGCGCAGTTCCCGTTTCACTTCTGGCTGCCGCACGCCATGGCCGCGCCGACGCCGGTTTCAGCCTATTTGCACTCGGCCACCATGGTTAAGGCAGGCGTCTTTCTAATGGCGCGCATGTGGCCAGCGCTCGCGGGCACAGACGCTTGGTTCTACATCGTCGCCACAACCGGTTTGATCACGATGGTCATCGGGGCGCTTATCGCGCTTTTTAAGGACGACCTGAAAGCGCTTCTGGCCTTTTCGACGGTTAGCCATCTGGGGCTTCTCACCATGCTGCTGGGCTTCGGGACAGAGGCCGCCGCTGTTGCCGCCGTTTTTCACATCATCAACCACCTGACGTTCAAAGCCGCGCTTTTCATGACCGCTGGGATCGTGGATCACGAAACACATACCCGCGATATCAAGCGCCTCGGTGGACTCAGGCATCTTATGCCTGTCACTTTCCTGATTGGAACTGTCGCCGCACTTTCGATGGCCGGTATTCCGCTTTTCAACGGTTTTCTTTCCAAGGAAATGATGCTGGAGGAGGCCTCTCACACTGATTGGTTTGGCAGTCCCTACGCCGTCCCGATCCTCGCCACGATCGGGGCACTTTTGTCGGTGGCCTATTCCTTCCGCTTTGTCAGTCACGTGTTTCTGGGGCCAAAGCGCGAAGACTATCCGAACGCGCCCCACGATCCGCCTTTCGGAATGTGGGCCGCACCGGCAATTCTGGCTTTTTTGGTTATCGTCATCGGAGTTGCACCGTTCCTCGCCGAAGGGATCGTGACGGCAGCAGCCAATGCGATCACCGGTGCCGATCTGCACCCGCATCTGAAAATCTGGCATGGGGTCACGCCGGCACTTTGGATGTCCATTGTCGCCGTCTTGGGTGGTGCCGTTCTCCTTACGCTGCACCGCCCGCTTGACCGGGCCTGGATCTCGGCGCCGCGCCCTGAGGCCAAGCCGATGTTCGATGGCCTCGTTGCGGCGCTTGTCGCAGCGAGCCGCTGGATCACTGACATCAGCCATAACGGGGCTATCAGTCGTTATCTGGCGATTTTTACGATCACATCCGTGCTGCTTGGTTTCGCGGCCTATTCCGGCAGTGGCCTGGCGATGCCGACCCGAGGCCTATTGGGAGTGCCGCCGGTAATCGCGGTCGGTTGGATCATGCTGATCGTGGCCACGGTTTCGATCGTCGTCATGCATCACTACAGGTTTCGCGCGCTGACGCTTCTCGGCATCATCGGGCTGTCGATCTCGGCGGGCTTTGCCTATCTGTCGGCCCCCGACCTCGCTCTGACGCAGATCTCGGTTGAGACCGTGACCATCATGCTGCTGCTCCTGGCGCTGCACTTCCTGCCGAAAGTCACGCCCAAGGAAAGCGCCATCGGTCTGCGTATCCGTGACGGGATCATTGCGCTTGCCGCTGGCGGAGGTGTGGGCAGCTTGGCTTATGCTTTCATGATGCGCGATATTGAAACGATCTCTGATTATCACATCGACAACAGCTATGAAGGCGGCGGCGGGACCAATGTCGTAAATGTCATCCTCGTCGATTTCCGCGGTTACGACACATATGGCGAGATCATTGTGCTCGGCATCGCTGGTTTGGTGATTTATGCGCTAATGCATGCCCTTCTTGACGGTCCCGCAGCAAAGCGGCTCAAGAACACGGATTATTCGCAAGACCGGTCCCGTGATCGGCACCCGCTGATGATGGTTGTGGTAACACGTGTTCTGATGCCCATCGCACTGGTTGTGGGACTTTACATTTTTCTGCGTGGCCACAACCAGCCGGGTGGTGGCTTTGTCGCCGGTCTCGTCGTAGCCATCGCACTTCTGATGCAATATATGGCATCCGGTTTTGCCTGGACCCAAGAACGCAAGAAGATTGAGTACCATACGATGATCGGCCTAGGCGTCTTAGTTGCGGGTTTGACCGGGATAGGGGCTTGGTTATTGGGCCAACCTTTCCTTACGAGCGCTTACACATATGTCCATTTACCGCCCATCGAGGAGTTCGAGCTGGCAACGGCCATGCTTTTCGATCTTGGCGTTTTTCTGACCGTGCTCGGTGCCGTCATGCTCATGCTTTATAGCCTGAGCCGTATCGCGCGCTTCGCTGGTGAAACGGTGAACGTCACTCCCATGGACTATGACCCTGGTGGGTATGTCACCGATGAAGAAGCGGAGCGCTGAGATGGAGTTGATTGTCGCAAGCACAGTTGGTGTTCTGACCGCTGGTGGGGTCTACCTGCTTTTAAGGCTGCGTACCTTTCCTGTCATCCTCGGTCTCGCGCTCCTGTCCTACGCGGTGAACGTGTTTCTCTTCGCCAGTGGGCGGCTGGCCATCGACCAATCCCCGATCCTCGCCAAGTATGGAGAGGCGACATACACTGACCCGCTGCCGCAGGCCCTCGTGCTGACGGCGATCGTGATATCCTTCGGGATGACAGCGGTTCTGGTGATGATCGGGCTTGGCGCCTACCTGGAGGCCGAGAGTGATCGGGTCGACATCGAGCCAGAGATGCGAGATGCAACCGACAAAGGGGAGAGCGCTTAATGCATTGGATCATCCTCCCCGTTGTTCTGCCCGCATTGCTCGCACCGCTTATCGGCTTCGTGATGCGCCATGACATCGTACTGGCGCGCACTGCATCCCTTGCCGGAACCGCAGCGTTTTTTGCCATCGCATTGGGGCTCACCACGATGGCCGCCGACGGTGCAACTCATGTCTATCGCTTGGGCGCTTGGCCAGCGCCTTTCGGCATCATTCTGGTCCTAGATCGGCTATCAGCGCTTATGGTACTATTGACAGGAACGCTGGCATTTATCGTCTTGGTGCACGCCATCGCCACGGGATGGGATGCGCGTGGGCGCCACTTTCATGCGCTCTTCCAATTCCAGCTGATGGGCATCTCTGGAGCTTTCCTAACCGGTGACGTCTTCAACCTCTTCGTGTTCTTCGAAGTGCTCTTGATCGCTTCTTACGGCCTGATGATCCATTCGGGCGGCAAGGAGCGGATGCGCGCAGGCCTGCAATATGTGATCATGAACCTCGCGGGATCAACTTTGTTTCTCTTTGCACTTGGCACGCTCTATGCGTCGACAGGCACGCTCAACATTGCGGATCTGGCGGCCCGCATCCCCGAAATCCCGGCTGAGGAAACTGCGCTCGTGCGGGTGGCCGCGATTCTGCTGATGATCGTCTTTGCTGTGAAGGCCGCGCTTTTCCCTGTGCAATTCTGGCTTCCGGCAACCTATGCCAATGCCCCCGCGCCGGTTGCGGCGCTCTTTGCGATAATGACGAAGGTCGGCGCTTATGCGATCCTCCGTGTCCACACAACGGCGTTCGGGCCAGGTGTTCCCGGGACGGAGAGCCTGGCTGGCACGTGGCTTTTTCCGGCGGCCATTGTCACAATTGCCGTGGGAGCGTTTGGGGTGTTGGGCGCGCGTCGTCTTATGCCGCTGATCGCCTTCTCGGTCGTGGGGTCTATGGGAACCCTGTTGGTGTCAGTCGCGGCATTCTCTACAACAGCGACAACCGCAGCCCTCTACTACATGATCCACTCCACTTTGGCGGCGGCCTGTCTGTTCCTGATCGCCGATCTCGTCGTTACGAGGCGGTCGGCTGACACGCTTCACCCTGAGCCGGCGACCGCGCAAAACGGTCTTTTTGCAGCTCTCTTCTTTGCCGCTGCCATCGCCATGGCCGGGATGCCACCTCTCAGCGGATTTCTGGGCAAGCTCCTCGTTCTTGATGCGATCCGAGCGCCGGGCTTCATAGGCTGGGCGTGGTCCGCCATCCTGGTTGGATCGCTGTTTACAATTGTTGGTTTCGCCCGGGCAGGAAGTGCGCTTTTCTGGAAGTCCACAGCGATTGCCGATCCCGTTCCTCAAACCGCCGTCGACGCGGCTGCTGACACGCCATCGCACGCGACAACCGTTCAGGTGGCGCCAGTCATGTTGGGCCTTATAGCTCTAGCTGCCTTGGCGATATTCGCCGGTCCGGTTTCCGCCTATCTCGACGACACGTCCGCACAACTCTTCGATCGCAAAGGTTACGTAGACGCCGTCATGGACCCTGTTGAGGAAGGCTGATCAATGCTGACCCGTCTCGTCCCGCACCCGCTCTTGAGCCTCACGCTGATCCTCGTTTGGTTCGGCTTGGTGAACACATTCACGCTGGGTAACCTGATTCTCGGCACAGCGTTCGGTCTTGCCATCCCGATGCTGACGGCAGCCTATTGGCCAGACCGTCCCGCAATTGCCCGGCCACTGAAGATCGCCGAGTACGCGCTGATCGTGCTTTGGGATATCGTCGTTGCAAACGTGCAGGTCGCGATGATTATCCTCTTCAGGCGTGAAGCGGAGATCCGTTCGCACTGGATCCCAGTCCCCCTTGAGCTCACTTCAGCCGAGGCGATTACCGTCCTCGCAGGCACCATCACGATGACCCCAGGGACAGTTTCTGCGATGCTGTCGGCTGATTGCAACTCGATCCTCGTGCACTGCCTCCACACCGACGACCCTGACAAAGTGCTCCATGACATCAAGACCCGTTATGAACGCCGCCTTCTGGAGATCTTCCCATGATTGAGTATTCTCTTCTCTTTGCAGCCGGCTGCTACGGCGCGGCCCTGCTTTTGGACCTCTGGCGCATCGTCGTTGGTCCCGACGCCGCCGATCGTATCCTCGCCTTGGATACCATGGTAATCAACGTGATCGCCCTTTTGGTGCTCTATGGTGTCTGGCGCGGGACTGCGATCTATTTCGAGGCCGCGATGCTGATTGCGATGGTCGGATTTGTTTCAACGGTCGCTTACTGCCGCTTTCTGCTGCGCGGCGACATAATTGAATAGGTGCAAGCGGATGAACTTTGTTGCGGAATTCCTCGTCTCGGCGGCCCTTATCGTAAGTGGCATTTTCGGCTTCGTAGGTTCTTACGGATTACTAAAGCTGAAGCATACATTGCAGCGCCTCCACGCGCCTACGAAAGCGACGACGTTGGGGGTTGGTGGCGTCCTAATTGCGTCGATGATCTTCTTTTATGCGGACACCGGGCATATCTCCGTACACGAACTTCTGATTACGCTGTTCCTGTTCTTGACCGCACCGATCACGGCGAACTTCATTGCCAAGACTCACTTGGCACGGAACCTTCGGCGGAATGAGCTGCCAGAAAGCACGGGGGACTTTGGATGGTCGGTTTACGACGATCCACCAGAAACCCGCTTGGATACTTGACTGTTCTTTCTGACCTCTTTCCGCTGCACTGTCGACGCCCAGCTCGCTGAAACGTTACTCAAATTCGGATCAAATTTGCTGTCGCAAGGATCTCGGTGTCCGCTTTAGCAAAGACGTCTTGTGCCTATGTGGCCTGTTCTGCCTGCGATGTCGCGCGCAATCGTAGGAGATGTCCAGGGTGCAGAGAACAGAAGGGAATTAGGCGATAAAACCGGGAGTTATCGGAGTGGCAGCATAGGCTTCGCTGTCAGGCAATGAGTTTAGAAGGCTGTAGCTTTTTTGGTATTTCGACCGCTCGTTTGTAAGCCGAAGGCTTGGATAGAAAAGTATAGCAGACTTCCCTGTTGAGGCGGTGCGGCTTTCGTTGGCGCCTGGGCTGACAAGCGGTCAAGTGGTGTCAGATTTGGGTGTCCTGCTTTCACCAACCAGATTGAACACTGCGCAGTGACTGTCCATTAAAGGTGTGCTTTGGCGTGATCTACACGTCCTCTGCTACGCTACTTGCGCTGCGTAACACAAGGTTATCAACTGCCCGAGGCGGTTGATCTTGTGCGCGGCGATGCGGCCGAGGACCAGGGTCGGCCAAGCTTGCGGATCTAGGCCGTTAAGTGTCGCTGTTTGGATGACGTGAAGGCAATAGACATGTCTTTACGCCGCCTTTAGAACCGGCAAACATCCAGTTTTTCGATCTGAAGCCACTGGCCTCATTTGCCGCTCCGCAGAATTGTTGTTCGTCTCCACGGAACCATGTTCGAGGCAGGGACGTGCTTTTGGCATCCGACCAAGGGCGTAGCGGATCGCCCTTGCCAAACCGACGGCAGCCCAGATTCCAAGGACGCCCCCCCCAAATATGGGGATTGCCAACCTAGTCATTCAGTTCCGACAGATGTTTGATTGCTGCGATACTGGGCAGGAACGTATAGGCGCCACCACGTGACGTGATCAGGCGAGGAAATCCGCGAAGTCGGATCGTTCCGCCACTTGGCAAGGACATATCAAACCAGCTTGTCTGTGGCGTATTGGCACCAAGCAGTGGGTCGTTCGAACTGGTGATCCTCGGATCTTGCAGGCCGAGGTTGATCCAATCACACATCACGGCTTCGAATTGGGCACCCAAATTGGCCCCGATGAAATTGCCAAGAAGCCCGCGCTCCTGACTGTCGGGGTTCTTCGGGTCGAAATCCGGACCGTAGGACATACCGCGCCGCACAAGTCTGCGTGTGTAATTTGCGATGCGCTGAACGATCGGACCGCCGCGTGGATTGCCCCGTCGCATATGCGCGCCGACCGGGCATCGCGACCTGTGCGAATAGTCGAAATTGGTCAGAGAAACCCGCTCCTCGGGATACTGCGCATCGGGCGATAACTCGTAAGGCACACCGTTGCGCCAGCGTCCGCACATTTGCGCCGCCACGACTTCGCGCAGGGCACCGTGCATATCCAGACCTTCGCCAATACGTTCCAGGCGGTGGGGATCGGCCAGCTGGTTCACGTCAGGATGAGTCATCAACTCAGTCGCGGCGTCGTTAAGATAGGTCTCAAACCCCGCTGCATCCTGCGCGAGGATGCGAAAGGCATTGAAAGATCCGTTGAAGCCGAGATCGCGGGGTGAGGGAACGCGGAAGGTTACACCCTCTTGCCGGGTCGGATAGCCCAGCAGCGCGGTACCGAGCGGATCAATCGGTTCGTCCACATCCTTTTGTGACGGGTCGTCGATGTGGTTGAAGCGGGGTTGCGAGATGCCGTCCACATAGCCAAAGAAAACCCGGCCTTCTGGCAGATTCCGCCCGTTTCGGACACCGAGTGTCGTAAAGGCTCGCTCTACCTGCGCTTGGGCCCGATCAAGGGGCCCCTCCGCATCTGCATGGATCGAGGCGATGATATGCACCCGCTCGGGCTGGTCGAAAGGCGCAGGCCAGTGTTCCGGCGCGCTTTCGCCAAAGTCACCGATCTTAATCGCGCGTTTGGTCATGCCCTGCATGAATTCGGTGGGGAATGTTTCAAGGTGCCGCGACGGGACCCGCAAGGCCCGCAGTCCTTCGAAGGTGATGCCGATATTGAAACAGAACTCGGGCTTTGTCGGCCAGGTCTTGTCGGGCGTGATCGCAGGCACATCCGGGCTGTCTCCAGCAACGGACAGGCCCAAAAACCGTCGCGCAACCCCCGCATTCGTCACTTCGAGAATGAGATGGCGCACAAGGTTGCGGCGGTAGCCCCGCAGAATGTTGCCTTGAATTTCTTGGGGGTCGAAAGCCTTGGTCACCAGCCCTGTCCGAATTTGCGGCGCACCTGAGCGGCGGAAACACCGGGGTAAGCGCGATAGCCTCCGCCTAAGGAGATGTTGCGATTTGCATGCAATTGCAGGATCAGGTCCCGCGGCAACGACTCCAGCATGTGCGGCGGTTTGTTTGGGGCCAAGCCTTTGGCGGCATCCTGCAATCCAAAAAGATCCGTGGGAAAGTCGGGGGCCTGAAACAGATCGTGATCGTGAACCCAGTCGATGAATTTCTCTACATTGTGCTCGGTCGGCAAAAGTGCCTCGCCGCCCTCTACCAGCGACACCACGTCGTCAAAAACGCTGCCGATTGTGGTGATGAAATCACGAATATAGTTGCTGAAGTCCCCATCATAGACTGAGATCATGCAAATGTTGTCGTCGATCAGCAAAAACCGCGCGAAATGCACCGTGCCCACATTGTCGAGGCCTGCAAAGATCTCGTCCACGTTTTGGGCGATTGCCATGGTTGCCCGCGCCCGGCCCGCGGGTGATGGATCCTTGAGCGGCATGATCAGGTTCATCATGCGCTGAACGCTTTCGCTTGGCTGAGGAGAGGGACGTGGCCCGCCGGGAAGCTTTGGCCTTGGTTCTTTCCAGATCCAGTAGGGCACGACGACGTATCGCGACAGGAAGTTGAACCACCCGCGTTCCGGCAGGGTGTTGACGTAGCGATTGAGCCAACTGTTGGGGTTGGTCATGGCGTCACCTCTGCGAAAACGGGCATGGTGTAGCCCCTCGCCATTCGCTTGAGATCTCGTAGGATTCCTTGCGGATGTGCAGCACGGGATCGGCGGAGGCTTCGATTCCGTCGGTCAGCAGTCCGGGATTGAAGCTGAGTTTTTCGCACAGCTCCAACTGATTTTTAGACACCGCATCCAATGTCAGGGTGCCCATCATTACGCGGATCCTATGGGGTGGCCACGGACGGGAAGGATCTTCAAAATCATCCCCGATCTCGCCGATCGACATCATCAGTGAAAAGCGCGCAGGTTCCTTGCCCAGTCGATCTTGCAGTTCTGCATCAAGGTAGTCGTCCACCGGCGGCAGGTTGGGATCGGTCCTGAGAACCCCGGCAATGGGCTGCCACGTAAAGCGGACCCAACGCTGCGTTTTGTCTGGTGCGGTCACAATGAACGTGTGGACCGCATGATAGGCTGCGCGCACGTAGCTTGTGGGCGCCCCAATCGTAGCCGCCTGCAAGACGCCCAGTTGCGCATAGGCGTTCTGATCAGCGAACCGGATCGCACCGTCATCGGGGCTGATCGTTTCTCCCGGATAAGGATCGCGCTTTGGTAGCTTTAGCTGAATCAAGCTGAGGATCTTTTGCCATGGCGTTTGACCTTCATAGGGGGCTGGTGCGGCCTCTTCCGCGAATTCCAGGAAGGTCTTCGGCGTTGGTGCAAAAAACTCGGGTAGAGTCATCGCGATCAGGTCGGTATCGCGGTTGTCTGTCAGGTGAAACCGCACGGCCATCCCGCGCACATCAGACCAGCCATCGCGGCGCGTCGCACTGCCCGAACCGTTGGAGAAACGGACGATCACACCGGTCTTTGCAGTGTTGAAATGCTCGGCGACGCAAAAGTTGCCGGCAATTGGTGACGGTTCGAAAAAGCCTGTCGCGCTGATCCCGAAGGTGTGTACCGGTCGCAACGCCGTGTCGCCATCAGGTCGCTGCAGCACGCGCACAAGTTTCTCGGCCATGCCGGTGTCGTCCATATCCCCCCCCGCTTGGGTCTTTGAAATGTATTCGCTCTGACCCGGCAGAACATGCAACATATTGGCGTTCCAAGAGACAAAAGGGAACCCAGTTCACAACCGGTGGTTCAAACTACCAGGTCCTGAGCATTTCGACTGCTTTTGTCCAGGCCAGGCTATGCATCGCCCATTCATGGGATTTTTCCATCAGCGCGTAGGCTTCAGGCGTGTAGGTGTCGAGCCCGACAACCTTCGGCAAGGGTGGGTTCAGACGGACCAGGCGGTCCTTCAGGATCATGCGGGCCATCCAATACTGGTTCTCGGCTGAGGTGGTCAGCAGCATTTCGAGCAGGGCGCCCCTATGCGCGCCGGATGTCACGCCAAACCATTTCAGCAAACCCCAATCGTCGGGATTCTTGATCATCTTCTCTGAAATGTCCGCCGGTTGCTGTCCGGTGCCGATGGACAAGGCCTCAATATCCTGAATACCACCGGTTCGATTGGCTGCGATCGCCATGTTGATCCCGTTCAACACGGGGTTGTTGGCGAAGGCGCCGCCGTCAGCGAAATAGCCATAATCGACGCCATTTGCTGTGATCAGATGCGGTGGGAAATAGGCTGGTGCGGCAGCGCTGGCCATGGCGACATCCAGCAACTTGACAGGCGTCATATCAAGCCAGGGTCCATCGCCCAGATCCTGATTGGTGACCGAGAATGGAGCCCAGCCTATCTGATCGCTTCTGTGTAGGCAGACTGTGTTGACCGCCAGGACCAGATCCGGCGACAACGAACCAACCGTTCGATCCGCTACCAGGGTGCGACCGATCTCGGCCAGTCCGGTCGCTGTGTATTGCGCGGCAAGGATGCCCAGCCCGCCGTTTAGATTGAATTTCTTCAGTACCTCATCAAAGGCTTTGTCCAAGAGATTGCGCTCATTCTCTTGGAAGATCTTGTGGGCGTCATTGCGATAAAGCGATACCAGATCGCCGATCAGACCTGTCATATCCTTGCCTTGCGACCGGCCATCCGCCAGGGCGACGGCGATCAGGCCACCGGTGGATGTCCCGGCAAAGCCATCAGCTTTTTCCAGAAATCCGGTTGCGTCCTGAAGTTTCTGAAGAATGAGGCAGGTGAGGTAGCCTCTGATCCCGCCGCCATCGCAGGACACCAGCTTGAACACCATCCGATCTCTCCCATTCATCGCCTGTCCTGACGGTCGCGGCATCCGGCATATCTCCACGAGATACGTCGCTGGCAGGTACACGCAGTCGATCTTGCGGCATCATGTATAGAATCGTTCACTACGCAAGAACGGTCTTTGGGAGGCTTCGGGCCACCGCCTAAGATCTGGGAACCGTTTCGGTTGGATAAGAATTCCAAACTCCGGGACCGGATGGGCGCCCCATGAAAGCGAACGCAACCGAAACCAGGTCTGATCAGTGACGTTCCACTTCAAACAGCTTCCAGAGCCTTTCGTGCAATTTGAAACTTATGAGCGCGGGCAAGTTCTTGAGCGATGCCGGGCAGCCTCGCTTCCGATCCGGGTTTGCCCACAATCCGCTTGCCGATGAAAAGATCGTTCTGATCGGGCCCGGTAGGCGGCCTTAATATAGGCCATCCCGGTGAAGTCAGAGGTCGTGTGAAGCGTGTAAGCGCGTCGAAGTACCCGAGTTTGTCAGCAGATCTGTCGAATTTGGCATTGTAATCGCGCACTCGGTTCCGGTCTCGTGTAGCGGGCAGATATGGAAATGTGCAGATGCCAGTGACTGGCAAAACAGCGCACCGACGTCAGAAAAGCCAGCCCAAACCTTTGATCGGATCGTCGTCATCTTGGAAAGGTCGCCACTTTAGCGCGCTTTATCCCGGTGGTATCCTTCATGGATACGGGTCAGAAATCCAGGCGACTGCTTTGGCGCCACGCAATTGAGGCGCATGAGCCAGTGGATGGGAAACGGCACCAGGGCGCCTGTCTCGTGTCCGACGATCTCGCCAGTGGTTTTGTCGATGCCGCGCTCAAAAAACTGAGGCATAGGATCCTGTCTGACCTTGAAATCACAACGGCCAAGCTTG
This sequence comes from uncultured Shimia sp., assembly GCA_937897325.1. GTDB lineage: Bacteria > Pseudomonadota > Alphaproteobacteria > Rhodobacterales > Rhodobacteraceae > CALCOY01. Next base: position 16,493 of record CALCOY010000120.1, on the reverse strand, counting down.
CTTTCAAACGACTGCCATTCGGTCAGAGTGTTTGCTTCGCAAGATGGTGTGTCATCTGGCGCCCAAAGGGCCATTTTTGAATGTGTTATCTGCGCGCCATCGTTTTCTCTAAGCAGTGATCAAATGAAAGCCAGATCCTCGACCGTCCAAGCAATCGGGCCCATGCGGGCGAAATGATCAAGGTCGTGAGTGCTCGGCGGCGTCCGGTCGCCGGGCCCGACATCTTCGGATATGAGCAGAGATGTATTGTCACACCAGGCCGCCTGTATCCGCTAAGAACAGCCAAGATCGGTCCCGATATGCAGAAGGCTCATCCCGTTGGCCACAGCGGCTGCTCCGCCGGCCGAACGGTCGCAGTAGGTGAAGTCCGGGCTAGGCGGGTTCGACATTCGCCCCCGTTGCGCACCTCGAATGCGTTGATCGTTGCCTTAAACTGGTCACGTTGGTCTGCCAAAAGTCCATATAGAGTACAGCGCGTCTTTGTGTGTCCGCCATATCGCTTGCAATCTGACGCAGTGAGAAGTTGAGGCTTTGGGTGATGTCTGTCTGCATGATCCTCTCCTGCAAGTGTGTCGCCGTTTGAATCTAACATCAACAAACCCAGCGCTTTCACGTCTGTGCTTTTTTACCGGCAGATGGATCAATGCTGTCGTGGTGTTCTTTGATCCATCGTCCGGGGACGTCAAAGATGTCTCGAACATCCATTCTGGCCAGATCCGCAACGCGAGACGCCCCTATGCCACGCGCGCCGTCCGATAACAGGTCAGATGGACGATCGGCAGGGGGTCGTCGTGATGCGGAAAGATCGCGAAAGGCCCGGACGGGATCGTAGCCCAATTCTGGCGTCAGCGCAGGCTCAGTCTTTTGTCGGTGACCGCCCCGAAATGGGCCGTTACTTCCAGATCCTCGAACGGGGGTGGACGCTGGCTGTAGCCCGTTCCGAAGGACGCATTACAGACTCCACTCTCATGGACCAGCGCCGCAAAGGCCGCGCCCGACGGCGAGAGATCCGAGAAAAAATGTCCATCAACCATGCCTTTAGCGGCTCTCCAGCGGCGCCACTGATCTGGCATGGTAACAAGGTCATAGGCCCAATCAAATGACCGTGGCTCGATTGGTTTCAGAAAGGGTTGCGGCTCAGCGTCGCCTTTTCCAATCACCGACTTTAAGCATAGACCGCCTCAGTCTCACCAGTCGTGGCTGCAATCGTCTTTGAAAGTGATGTTCTGCCATGCCGCAATTCTGCGCCAGATGGGGGATGCGGTGCCGCGCGCTCAGATAGTGTTCGATCATGCCAGAGGTTTTGGCGACACACTCCGCTGTCATGACGTGTTTGATCCGACTTGAGGCGGGGGCTTTGGCTGCCGACACACGGCTGGTGGGGTGCTGGGCAAGCGCTTTCAGCTTCTCAATTGGCCCGTCGCTTACGGCCCTGGGGATATGCAGGAAAGCTTCTGCGACTGGCGACGCGAACAGTCGCAAAATCCCTTGAACACCGGTGAAGTGGCCCTTAGAAGGGCGCAAATTTGCTGCGCCGAGGGGCTTCCCCGCCGGCCATCTAACTCATGGAGACGATATGCAGGTCACTGAAACCCTGAACGAAGGGCTGAAACGGGGCTATGCCATCACCGTTACGGCTGCCGAGCTGGACGACAAGGTCAACGAAAAGCTGACAGAGGCCCAGCCCGACATCGAGATGAAGGGCTTTCGCAAGGGTAAAGTGCCTATGGCGCTGCTGAAAAAACAGTTCGGTCAAAGGCTTATGGGCGAAGCGATGCAGGAAAGCATCGACGGGGCAATGTCCAAGCATTTCGAGGATTCAGGCGACCGGCCCGCGATGCAGCCGCAGGTCAAGATGACCAATGACGATTGGAAAGAGGGCGACGATGTCGAGGTTGAGATGTCTTACGAGGCGCTTCCCGAGATCCCCGAGGTCGACATGGGCAAGATCAAGCTGGAGAAGCTTGTTGTCAAGGCGGACGATGCGGCGGTTGAGGAAGCCCTTGGAAACCTGGCGGAAACCGCTCAAGACTTCAAAGCGCGCAAGAAAGGTTCCAAGGCCAAGGACGGTGACCAGGTTGTGTTTGACTTCGTGGGCAAGGTTGACGGCGAGGCGTTCGAGGGCGGTTCGGCGGAAGACTATCCGCTGGTTCTTGGATCAGGCAGCTTCATCCCTGGCTTTGAAGAACAGCTTGTCGGCGTAAAGGCCGGCGAGGAAACCGCGATTAACGTGACCTTCCCGGACGACTATCAGGCCGAGAATCTCAAAGGCAAGGAAGCCGTTTTTGATTGCAATATCAAAGACGTAAAGCAGCCTGTTGCGGCCGAAGTCGATGATGATCTGGCTAAGAAATTCGGGGCCGAAGACCTTGCTGATCTGAAGGGGCAAATCTCGGAACGACTTGAGGCGGAATATGCTGGGGCGGCGCGGGCTGTGATGAAGCGTGCGCTGCTGGATGACTTGGACAATGCTGTGAGCTTCGATCTGCCGCCGTCGCTGGTGGAGGCCGAGGCCAAGCAGATCGCGCATCAGCTTTGGCGCGAAGAAAACCCCGAAGTTGAAGGTGATCAACAGCCCGAGATCGAAGCCACGGACGAGCACAACATGCTGGCCGAGCGTCGCGTCCGGCTGGGCCTGCTTCTGGCGGAGCTGGGCCAGAAAGCCGAGATCGAAGTGACCGATGCGGAGATGAGCCAGGCGATTATGACGCAAGCGCGTCAGTATCCCGGGCAGGAGCGTCAGTTCTTTGATTTCGTTCAACAAAACCAGCAGATGCAGCAGCAGATGCGCGCTCCGATCTTTGAGGACAAGGTCGTTGATCACGTTTTCGAACAGGCGGATGTGAGCGACAAGGAGGTCAGCAAGGATGACCTGCAAAAGGCGGTCGAAGCGCTCGAAGACGAGTAGCAATTCTCCCCCTTCCAAGCGTAAGGAGACCACCCGTGCGGGTGGTCTTTTTTGTGTCGGACGATGGCGGCGGGGGCGTATTCGCCGATCCGGAGACAAATGAAACCAGCCGGGTCAGAACGCTGTGTTAACCAGCCGTTTTGCAGCGTCTCGGCCCTTTGAGATCATGCGGGATGTACGTTTGGGCTTCTGAGACGTACATCGACAATGCTCCCGACCGGCTTGGTTTGGGGCCATTTCGGAAGTCCCCGTACGTTTCGAGCGGTGAGATGTACAGATCGGCCAGGACCACCTGGCGGATGAGATGAAACCGGTTAATATCGGGCGATATGTCGCAGGGACATCGGTGGATCGCCCCCAAGAGCCGGAAGACGCCGTAGGCGCGCGAGGTCGGTCGCACCCATCCATCGGATGGGACCGACTGGTCAGCCCTTTGTCAGATCTTGCGCCAGCATAAGCGCGTTGCCGTCCGGATCATAGAAGGTGGCCAGTTTGACCATGCCGTCATGATGTATCGTGTCGCCGTCAAAGCGGACATTTGCGGCCTCCATCGCCTTGCGGGCGCTGTCCAGATCGCTGACCCCGAAGACCGGGACGGTATTGCCCGGTGCCGGTTCGGTCTGCTCGCCCAGGCCGAGTGTCACACCTTCGGTCTTGGTTTGCATCTCGCTCCAGCCGATATCGTCGGCGTGGTACAGTTCGGCGAAGCCCAAAGTCTCTGAATACCATTTCGCCGCCTTGTATCGGTCGCGGACCGAGATCGAAATCGTGATGGTGTGATCAAGTGAGACAGGCAGCATTTATATGTTCCTTAGGTCTAAAAGTATGGTAAATATAATTAATGGACATAGCTGCAATTGTCAATCTGACCCGACGGCGCTGGACGCTGGCCATTCTGGCGGCCATGGCCGTCGGTGTATCAGGGCGGCAGGCGCCGTTGATCGCGGCGACGGGGGCGCCACGTTCGGGCTTTCTGGACAGTCTGGAGCATATGATCGCGACCGGTCTGTTGGAGCGAAATGCGGGCCACGGTCATCCGCTGCGGCCGGAATATCGGCTGACGGCGGCCGGGACGTTGGCGGCCCGGATGGCGGCGAAGACGTTTGCGGAAGTGCCGGATGCGGGTGCACGCAAACTTTTGCAGAAGACATGGTCACTGCCCATTCTGGTTACCGCACGGCGCCCGGTTTTCTTCGGACAGATCCGGTCTGCCCTGCACCCCATCACGGATCGGGCGCTGTCTGAAACGGTCAAACCGATGCAGGAGATCGGCTGGCTGACCCGCGAAGTGGATGCCGCATCGCGGCCACCGCGCGCAATCTATGAAGCCGTCGATCAGGGAATGGGTATTGCGGAATGCTGGAATGGTCCCGTCAGCTTGGGGTGAGTGGAGGTTTTGCGGGACCTTGCAGCAATTCGTCAAAGGATCGCCCGTGAAAGCTTCTGAAATCGACGACTCTTCTTCCCTTCAGTAAGAACCGTTGATGAAGTGAGCCAGACAGGAGGGTGGTGAGTGACAATACAGAGATTTCCATACGAAGGATTGGGACGATGTGAAGCGGTCGTCTCTGACGGACTGGTCTACGCCGTGGGGACCGACCCCCAACTCGATGAAGGCATACTCGCTCAAACGAAGAACACGCTTGATGAATTGGCCCGTATTCTCAGAGTTTCGGGAAGCGGCAAAGCGGGTTTGCTGAACGCAACAGTATATCTAAGCGACATCAAGCAGAAGCATGAAATGGACAGGGTGTGGATTGATTGGATCGGGCCAGAAGAACACTGGCCCCAGCGCGCCTGCATCGGCGTTGACCTTGATGAAGGTTGCCTTGTCGAAATCGTTGTGACGGCGAAGGTTCTTTAACTAGGTTGACATTGCGGACAAAACCGCCATTGGTGCCCGATCAATAAATAACTTCTGCCAGCCCACAGCCGACATTCGAAAATGACCATTGAGCGGGTAAGGTGCAGGACTTAGCTGCCGTTCAATTCTTTCAGATGAATGGCTGCTTTGCCTTAGCTACAATTCTAGCAGCAGTGGGCAGTGATCGGACACTTCTGGTTCATAGATCACTTCGAAATCCTGGATTGCGTGATCTTGGTTGATAAGCATGTAGTCTGCGAACTTCACTGGTTTCTTGTAGTGAGAGGTCCGGGTAGTAGCGAACCCGCGTCCAGCCACCAGCTCCAAGAAGCCAGCCTCGTTCAGTATCTGAAGTGTTTCGCTATCGGGTTCGACATTGAAATCGCCACAGATAATCGACAAGTCGCCCTCCGCGGACACATCGCGCGAAAGGTCGAGCAGTCGTCGCGCCTGCGCAGCACGTTCTGGTGTGTCCATCTTACCTTTCGGATCGCGAAGGCCATGCATTTGTGTCACGCTGATAGGGCGCATAGTCTCATAGTCATAAAGGCGGACGGCGTGAGCGCACCGAGACCGGGGATGATCACCGTAACCCACAGGTGAAAAGTTCTTGTGGACGAACCCTTGCGCTTGGCCAATGATCGGCGAGCTCTTATGGACGTAGGTGGCGAGACCCCATTGCGAAGGGATGGAGTGTTCCTCATCCCACAAAACCCCCTGCGCCGCAGGGCAGAAGACCGCAACATGCTCGGGCAGTGAATTGCAAACATCTCGGAAGAAGTTGGCGCGCTGCGGCAAGATGTGGTCGCCATCACGGTAGGTCAGCCATTCTTTGTCAGAGGCAGGCGTGTGGACCACTTCCTGCAAGCATAGGACATCAGGCGCTGTGGTTTGAATGTATGGCAACAAGACTTCGTGAAGTTTACCACCCCAACCATTCAGACACATGACTTTCATAGCTCTTTCCCTGTCTTGCAAATTACGCGCAATGTTGCGGTTCTGATGCGTATGGCGCTAAGGGAGCGAAACCGCCTCGCCGAAAACGCGAACTGAACTGCCAGTCGCATCAGAAAGAGACACACGCACCCTTGAGCGGCACCCCATATCTTCACCCTGGATGAACTCTAGGCTGTTTTGATGCGGCCAATTCATGTCGCGCAAATACCCCGCGTATGCTGCACTGGCCGAACCTGTCGCCGGGTCTTCGTACACTCCACCAGATGCGAACGGGTTTCTCGTATGAAAGAGTTGATTTGTCTCGGCAAAAGCAAGAATCACGGTGATCCAGCCTTCGCGCAGCATCAGCGCTTTGCCGGCGGACAGATCATACGTCATGTCCAAAATGGCTTGCCGGGTGTTCAAAGTCAGGGCCATGTGATCCGACCCCGCGTTGATTAGCATTGGCGGCAAACGCGCATCGAGCTGATCCCTTTCGTAACTAAACAAGGCCAGAGTTTCCGCAACGAGCTCGGAAGGCGGTTCTGCGATCGACGTCTTTGGCGATTGAAATGCGCCGCTGACCTGTCCGTCCGAAGACATCCCCTCGACGGTGATCTGGGTGTCGTTCAGTTGCAACTTGAAGACATCGTTGCCCATCTGCATAGCAAGCACCGCACCCAGGGCAATGGTGGCATGCCCGCAGAATGGGACTTCTGTCTCAGGCGAAAAGTAACGCACTCGCCAAGCATCTTCCTCTTGGCAAGCAAAGACAGTTTCGGAATATCCAACGTCAGCCGCAATTCTCTGCATGCGCTCTTTCGTTGGCATGCTGCGGACGATCGCGACACCGGCGGGGTTTCCGCCGGACCCACTGTCAGAAAATGCCGATACTCTGTGAATTTCCATTGGGTCAGTTTCTATACTTGGATCCGAAGGTTGCCGTGGAGAGTGCCCGAAATCAATTGGCCCGATGCGCTGACGCTGCAAAGCAGCCGGGCTTCGCATTGTGGATATGTACATAAGCAATGGCGTCGTTGTCGAAAGCGGCTTTCAATTCCTGGGCGACTTCCTCGCCAGCGACGACATCTGCATCGATCATCATGTGGTTTTGATCAAAGTACCTTAGGGAAATGAGCCGGGATGAGATCACCGCAGGGACCTCATTGACGTCAAAGCTGGCCTGTTTCGCGTTCTGCCGAATAAAGACGGCGTGGCTCGCTTTGTATGGGCTGTCTTTCGGCTGATGCTCATAATTGAACAAGATAACAGTCTCTCCGACTTCAGCATCTTGCATGCTGACACGGCATGGTGTTCCGGGGTTGGTTTCTACGACTTGGCGGCATGCTTGTTGGCTAGCCAGCTCCGCGTCAGTGAGGTCGAAGAGATGCGCAAAGTCCCCGCCTCGCAGTGGTTTGATGTGAAAGTCCATGATGTCTTAACTCCTTTTGATATGGTTGAATTTACCAAGGGCATTGAGATTGGAGCGACCCGTTTCATGCGCGTTCAACATGGATTGGGCGTTTACACTCCGAGGCTCTGAATCTCGGCTCTCCGATTGTCCATCAGGCCGGAACTTCATCCTGAGACAATTCCGAGAAGCTCGATACGTATCGCAAGTCACTAAACAGCGACGCTAGAAATGATACGGCAAATGCCAGTACGACAAAAAGCAGGCCCGCTAGTGGTCCCCAGGAGCCGGCCATTAGCCCACCTGTCAGCGCTCCAATGGGACGAACTCCGTAAATTGTAGTCTGAATAACGGCATTGACGCGCCCTAGGCGCGCGGCGGGCGTTACAAGCTGGCGAACCGAGTTTTGGGTCACAAGCCACATCGATGGCCCGAAACCAAGCAGGAAGGTGCAAGCGTAGAAAAGTACAGGCGCACCGCCAGCAGGGATCATGGCCATCCCAAAGGCTGCAATAGCGCTGCTGCCAGGCCCAAAAAGCAGAATGATGTTTGGCGCGATCCGATCCGCGAAGTTTCTCATGACCCAGGTCCCGACAATTGATGCCAACCCAAAGGCGGAAAGGCCGATCCCGAAGACCCCTGCATCCATGATGTAGACTTGCCGGATCGTCGGAACCAAGACGGCAAGCAAAGCGGCAAACGCCAAATTCCAGAAGATCGCACACAGCGAGATCGGCAACAAAAGGCGGTGACGCAGGACAAATACGCCCCCTTCTGCGATTTGTCGAAAAACCGGCGAACGGAAAGGCGGTTGCATGTCAACCCGTGGGATCGTGCTGGTGAACCCGAACGCAATCAACGACGCACTTGCAGCGACAGCGACGATGAAAACGGGCGGAACGTTTGTAAAGTAAACGCCAATCAAAAGCGGCACAAAAAACGACGCGAAAGCCCGTGGCACCTCGATGGCCGCGTTGGCCCGCGACAGACCTTCCCGCGGCGAAATCTTGGGCAGGATAGAAAGTGCGGAGAGAACAAATAGAACGACGCCAAAGCCAGCAAATACCACAGATGCACCGAACAGGAGGATGCTCTCGACCAGTATGGAGACAAGTGCCGAGATAAACCCCACAAGGGACACAAGACATGCGGCAATCGTGAGGTTTCGCTGTTGAACGTTATCAACCAAAATTCCCAACGGGATAGATCCAACGAGATGGGCCAATGATTGACACGCTACGAGGACGCCGATCACCTCAGGTGAGGCGTCGAACACCAGTGCCGCGATCAACGGAACCGAGACCAACGCAACCTGATCAGACAGATGCACGCCATAGGCAGCACCGGTAAGGCGAGAAACTGTTTGCATATCTGCGGCTCCATTGACGACCTCTTTGACCTGATTTAGCCGCGCCAAATCGCGTCAGACGACCCGTTTCGTGCGCATATGCTATAGGGCGCAATGTCCGAGTTGGATGCCGGGCGTAGAAGGTCAGGCTCTCTTCAGGCCGTAGCTTAAAGAAAATGAAGTTGTTGGGCTGGCGGGTGGCGTTTCCGTTTTTTGGAACGCTCGAAGAGCGGCTACAGGTTAAGCTCAAGAGTACGAAGTTCCTTCGGTATTTCGCGGGTTTAGGTGCTTTAGAGCACTCCACTTTGCCCAGACCAAACCTCAAAAGCCGGGACACCATTAGCCTCTTGCTATGAACTATAGTTCATAGCGTAGCGAAGGGTGGTCAAGAATGGAGGATTCTATGGATTGCCCCACATCTTCGGTCTTTTGCACCCTTTCGCAGCCCGAGTTGAGAAAAAGGAAAGCGGAGGTCCGTGAAGGCCTGACACCGCATCTGACTGCGTCACGTTATTCGTGTGGCGTGTCCCAGGTGACTTTTGCAAAGCCTGCAGTTACGCATGCGAAGCTTAGGCATCTGATAGAACTCGAGCAGGCTTGCTGCCCCTTCTTCAGCTTCGATATTGAGGAAACAGACAGAGAGTTGATGCTGATCATTTCAGGGCCGGAGGGCAGCGAGAGTTTTGTTCACGATCTCTTTTCGCATGACCAAGATGCCGGGTACGGGTGGGCAGGCTGAACCTCATGGTCAGATCGTCTTGAGCGTTCTGATGCCATACGACAATCACACGCCTTTGTAGATGGCTGCTGTCCGGGGCAGTCTGCTGGCGATCAATAACCTAGCGCTCAGGAGGCGAGTATGCGCATTTCAGAAGTCGCCAAGAAAACAGGGCTAACAGTCTCTACGATCCGCTACTACGAAAAGCGCTCAGTTACTCGCCTTCCAAAAAGGAACGGTCGAGAACGTGTCTACTCTGAAGACGACCTTCGTCGCCTGCGATTTGTGCAGAAAGCGCCCTTGCTTGGTATGCCACTGCGTGACATTGCAGAAATTCTACAGAAGCAGTGGAGCAAAGGTGAGATGGCACCTGTGCTCTCTCGTCATCGCCGAAAAATACAGTCACAGATCGAAGCTTTCAAACGTATGGAAAATGCACTCGCTCAACTTGAGACGTGTACATGTAGCGGTGTGCTCGATTGTGAATTGGCGAACAGTGATGGTTGAAGGTTTTGGTCTCCTCGCTGTCTGCATGATGGTGGTGTTTTATGCTTTTGAGGGCAGAGCGGCGATTTTCACTCTCGCATTCGCGGGAGCCTGTCTTTGCGCCGCGACATATGCGTTCATGATTGGGTCTTATCCTTTCATGATTGCAGAAGGTATCTGGGCAATAGTTGCAGTTCGAAAATGGATTCTACTTCCGTCGACTGAAACTTGATGAGCGGACATTTGGGCAAGCCGCAGCATTGGTCAAAATGGGCTCTTCGGGAGCCTTAGCTGCGCCCTGCATGAGCGTCTCAGGGCAGCCCTTTGCGGACATTGGATCAGCGGAGGCGAGATGGGAAGATGCGGACTTTGCTGTCGTTCGTCGAGGCGCTTCCGAAGTCCGCTTTTCGATCCACCGGCAACCTGAGCTACAATCATGCTTCTTCACTCTGGAGTGCGGCATCTCGGGTCGCAGGCCGCATGTAAAGACCATCCAGGAGACCATCGGATGCGACACTCAGGCCATATTCGATCAAGCCGTTCTCAAACTGTACGTCGAACACATCGAAACCGTGATCATCGACATGGCGGAATGAGATTTGTTGCACTGCGCCCAGCCGCTCCAACTCGTCCATCAGCAAAGAGCACTGGTCGCGTACAACCTGAGCCAGCGTTGGCGTCATGGCAGCATAGTCGGGCGTTCCGGCCCGGTGTTGGGCAATGATGCCACGCAGCATATTGTGACTATCGGGCGCAGCAGCGGTGCGTGCGGCACGCGCCTTGAGCGCTGCTTCTGCGTCGGCAAAGCCTGTTTCATCCGTACGCGTGGCTGGCAGTTCCAGTCCGTCTTGATGAATGGTTAGCCCGGCGATCACAGCGTCGTGGTCTCGGTCGAAGACAACCTGAGCGGCAACGGCTTTGAGGAAAAACTTGTCGAGAGCCTCGGCAAACATCTGAACCCGCATCTGGCCGGACATGCGCAGATAAATCTTGGCATCTGTAACTGTGATCTGAGCGACGGCATCGTCCGAGAGCCTATAATACCCGACATACTCGGTCAGTTGTTCGGGATCACTTTCAACCTCAACGCGCGGACGCATCTGTTCGTAGCGTTTCCATGCGACATCATGTGTTGGGGTGTTGGTCATCTGCATCTCCTTAGCCAGTGTCACAAGATCGGCGACTGTCAAAATTTCTCCGCGCGCAGTTTTTTCCCGCAACGCCATGACCAGACTAAGGCTGCTATCAAGGCGTTTGCGGTGATCGGTCAAACGGGCTTGCTGCAATGCCAACATGGCATCCGTGGCGCTGTCATGGCCCGATAACAATTCAGCGATCCGCGCAAGGTTGAAGCCCATCGCTTTGAAGGTCAGGACTTCGTTTAAGCGGCTGATTTCGCGCGCGCCGTAAAGCCGCCAGTTCTTCGCCGTACGCTGCGGAGACAGCAACCCATGATCCTCATAGACCCGCAGTGCCCGAACCGTGATCCCGATTTCACGGGCGCATTCGGCGGCGGTCATGCGCGGCGTGGTGTCGTTCATATCTGTTGCTCCATTCCTCTCGAGTCGAAGCTCTAAGCTATGACGCAGGGTTCGGCTCAAGAGAAAAAATGACTGAAGAGTTCCGACACCATCCCAGTGAGTTTCGCCTTATCCAACACTCCTTCATCGTATACAGCTGGTCGCTCTGGGCTCTCCTGCATTTCGCCGCCCTGTCGACACGCATCGGCTTTCAGTATTGCCTATCGCATCGCGCTCGGACGACAACAGGGCGGACAAGTCAACTAATCGCTGCGGCTGCGCTATTGGTTGCTGCTGGCCAACGTGATCTAAACAACACCCACTGGACCCGACGCCACGCTAGAGTCCGATCACACCTAACATGCCCTGCTCAGCCGACTTGACTTCAACCTTTTGGCAGCAGCGAAACCGCAGCATGAACCCTGTCTGGGTCATTGTAGAATGGATCCGTGCCAGCAGGCTGAAAGATGACTTCTCTGTCGGCTACGCCTTTCGGATTTGTCGCAACTCTCCAGTACTCTTCAGCTATCAGTTCCGGATCGAACGGCCCATCCTTTTCAACGATGCCGCAGATCGCCAAGACCGCGACATGCACCCCTTTGGGTGAAAGGTCCTTGAACAAGGATATCGCCAAGTTACGAAGCGCAGCCTTGCCCAAAGCCAAGGACGTCCATTCAGGAAAAGGCTCAAGCGAGAGCCCGCCGCCGGTAAACAGGATTGCGCCCCGCCCGCGTTCAATCATGCTTGGAGCGACGATCGAAGCAGCTCGATGCGCTCCGAGAACGTTTACTTCAAATTCAGTTGCGATCTGATCCGTGGCAATGTCCAAAGGCTTGCCTGGACGGAGCACTGCCGCATTGTAGATCAGCACATCGCACGCGCCCATCTCGCCGATGAGTGAACCCATCGCGCCTGACAACTCCAGCGCATTGCCGGCGTTCGCCGCCGCCCAATAGGCATCGACACCGATAGCCCTGAGATCAGCAACCAGCGTTTCGAGGTTTGAGACACTTCGAGAGATTAAGCCAACGCGGTATCCCGCTTTGCCAAACCTCTTTGCGACGGCTTGGCTTACCCCTTCGCCTGCCCCGACAATGACGCAGTTTTTCCTCGTTTGCCCCGTCACGCGCCGGCTCTCCTTTCCCGTTCAGAAGCCACAGCGCTCTAGGTTCCCCACGCTGGATTGGCCAGTTCAACCATCGTGAACGGCACTTCTGTTTGCTTGAACAAAAGGCTTCTCAAAGCGCGTTTCAGACCAGATCCGTTGAGACCATCTGTGTTCATTGAGCTAAGACGCATTTGAGACAGCGGCACGTGCGGCACGTCCGGCAGCTTCCAGATATACCGGATCGCGGTGCACCAGCACCGTAGAAAACGCACCATCCATCAACAGCACAATGTGTCTCGCCAGTTCTTCCGGATCAGCTTTGCCGAAAGCGCTGAACACCTCTGTCATCCAGGCCTCAAACCTCTTCTTGTGTGCAGCGCCAACCTTCATCGCTGGGTGCCCGGGCATGTTAGTGAGTTCGGCGGCTGTTCGAAGAAACCCACAGCCCTTCCACTTGGGATGGCGCGCCGACTGCGCCAGCTTGATGAAGATCGCTTCGATCTTTTCGTCCAGCTCCCCCTCAGCCTCATCGAACCACGTCTTGTAGAGCGCGATGTTAGGCTGGTCACGAGACTCTAGGTAACCAGCAATCAAATCATCCTTGCTATCAAAGTGATAGTAGACGGTCATCTTTGTCACACCGGCCTTCTCGGCGATGGCGTCAATGCTCACTGCGCGAATACCCTCGCTATAGAACAGGCGGTTTGCGGCATCTAGGATGCGTGACTTTGCGGTGTGTTTCTTAGCAGCCATGACCAACTATACTGTACAGTAAGTATACGTCAATTCTGCACCTGCTTATGGTCCCCTAAAACCCAATGGAGGGCGTGATGTCAGACCTGGTGATAGTGGAAAAACGAGACAGCATCGCGTTGCTGACGTTGAACAGACCCGAGAAGCTCAATGCGTTGAACTATGCCACCAATGACAGGTTGTTGGCTCTGCTTGATGAAATCGAAGCCGACACTGCAACCCGGGCTGTTGTCTTAACGGGAACGGGGGATCGCGCCTTCTCCGCTGGGGGTGACATCCATGAGTTTAATGAGAGCGTGAAGCAAGGTGTCGACATCGCGACACGTGATTTTTGCCGACGCGGCCAAACCATGACCGCTCGGCTTGAGAGCTTTCCAAAACCGATCATCGCTGCGGTCAATGGCATTGCTTTTGGCGGTGGATGCGAGATCACCGAAGCTGTCCATTTGGCCGTTGCAAGTGAGAAGGCGGTGTTTGCAAAACCTGAGATCAACATCGGTATTCCTCCGACCTTTGGTGGTACACAGAGATTGCCACGCCTTGCAGGACGGAAGCGGGCGCTTGAGTTACTTCTTACGGGTGACACGTTTTCTGCAGAGCGCGCCTACGAGCTTGGACTGGTCAACAAGGTCGTCGCGCATGACGAGTTGCTGCCGGCAGCGTTTGAACTTGGTGAGCGCATCCTCCGACACTCTTCACTGGCTGCAGCACGCATCATCACTGCTGTAACCCGAGGGATCAACACCACCATGGACGAAGGGTTGCGGATCGAGCGAGAGCAATTTGCTCGCATGGCCGGAACGCAAGACGCGCAGGAAGGCTTGGATGCCTGGATTGCGCGGCGCATGCCGAACTATTCGGGGGTATGAAATGAGCAGCAACTACACCAGCTTTTCCAAAGACACTTGGGACCAGTTTAAGGCAGATCAGCGCCCCGGCCCCATTCATATGTTGAACTTGATTAGACTTCGTGAGACTGCGGACTATCCAGATAGGCGATCCTGCTCAGGTCTGGAAGCGTACAAGACATACAGCGACTTAAGTGCGCCGGTGTTTCAGCGGCTTGGCGGACGAATTGTCTGGCGCGGCGGCCATAAGCTTACAATGATTGGACCCGAAGATGAGGCTTGGGATATCGCTTTTGTGGCCAAGTACCCGAGTGTTGAAGCATTCATGGCGATGGTAAAGAACCCAGCCTATCGAGACGCGATGCGACATAGACAGGCGGGCGTATGTGACAGTCGGCTCGTGCGTTTCTTTGCAAGCGAAACCGGTGAACGCTTCCTCGCCTAAGCATCTCGGTTTGGGCTCACTGCTGACATCCGCCGCGTTCAGCTCCAAGGTCACGGCACAGCCCGAAGCGGACGTTTACCGTGCACAATAGAACCGCTTGGGCTATGGTGCACTTTGATGCAAAATTCGCCGTTTGGCCTACCTGACTGGCTATCTAAGAAACTCCCAGGAAGCATCACGACAGTCGAAATATGAGAAACGATAACAAGCCAGAAATACAGCATGTCGTGCCCAAAAAGGCCTTACTATTAAACTTTGCTTTCAAGGGAAAAAACGGGTCCTCCTACCACGTCTACTTGTTTGACCGATTGAAAGGCGGGGTTGTTTCAACCCAACCCAGCGTTAACAACGTCATGGGACAGCGAAATTTCTATTCAGTTCAGTTAGATGAATTTGTTTACACTGCCGAACATGGCCTGACGGCACTTGAAGACAAGGCTTCACCAGTCATCAAGAAAATCGTCTCGGCTGGATCATTGGCGTCGATGTCAGATGAAGATCGTCGAACACTGAGCACCTTCGTTGCCGGACAATGGCTACGCGCCCCAAAAAGTACGAGATAGTCAAAGTGCTATGTGGAAAGCGATCGCTGAGAAAGGTAAGCGTTTAGCTCCAGATGCCGCAAACCTCGAGCAAGTAGAAGCATATGCCTCGGACACCGCCGTAAAATACTCTTCTATTAAGCTGTTGGGCGACGCCGCTGCCGAACTAGCGGGGATGGTCTATTCTTACAGATGGTTGCTTTTTCGAGCCACAAAAAACCAGAGTTTTTGGATTTCAGATTGTCCTGTGGTCATGCACAGTCACGAAGACTTTGGTCCTTACGGCACCCTAGGTTTTGGTGTGCCTGGCGTTCAGATTACTATGCCGTTGAGTTCTGAGTATGTGCTATCAATTTGGCACCCTAAGATAGTGCGCGACAAACAAATCGAACTAGAAGAAGGTTCAAAGACCGCCCAGCACTTTAGGGCGTCGCGTACGCTGAGCCCCAACACTCGGTTACAAGTTCTTGACAGCAGGGTTGGTGAACTTGAAACGGCTCTTGTCGGCATACGCACTTTGCTAGCCAGCTTGGATAAAGGTGGCGCAATCCAAGCAAGCGAAGACAACATGGAACATTACAACTCGTTACAGTTTGATTGGTCGCTCAGATTTATAGCCAGCAAACAGAATGATTTTCACTTGGCCGAGAAAATGTTTGCCTCCGAGCCTGAACGAGGAGTGAAGTTCAGAATGGACTAGTGCGCGAAACTTTGCAAAGCCCGCTTTCTGCGCTTCGCTGACATCGGTGCAAACAGCAGTATCTGACACAATCGGCTCAGCTCAGTGTTTCGCCGCGAAATGTGCCAACATCGGTCCATTCAGAGCGAATGGCAGTGCACACGACGTCTCGCCACATGTTCAATGGCTTGACCAATCCTTGCGGTGTCTGGTTTCGCGCCGCCACAAGGCGCGAAGGCGCTGCATCTGCATTGGGCAGCTCTGAGCCCTTTATGACCAGCGGACAAAACCCAAGATCGCCGATCCGGCATAGAACACCTGCAATGCCAGAAACGCCCATTTGCGGTCAATGACAGCCCAACCGGAAAACAATGTGGCAGACGTCAATAAGAGTGCGAACGCCAAAATCTCATTTCCGGTATTCGATGCGATTAGAAGGGCATAGATGATCCCAAGCGCAGAGCCGAGCCACTCAAAAACTGTAATCCACACTCTCCGGTTCATCATCTCACCATCTGGCTTTGAGTTTCTTACGGTGATGCAATCTGGCTTAGCAGTCTGTTGAGCGCAACCGCGCAAGCGATGTCGGGTTTTTCCGACGACTTGAAAACTGGGCTCGCGAACTTCGCTATGGGGCGCATCAATGACGGTTTTTTCGGCTGCAACGCGGCACCAGGTTTCTTGCTCGTGCGTCGAGATCCTCGCGGCGTGCGCACACAGCACAAAATTGAGTGACTGAGTTGGGCTCGGTACCGAACAACATCGCATGAAGGCCCGACCTCCGCTTCGGACTGGCGAATGGCAGTACCGTTCGCCAAAGTGGCTCAGATATCGATGCGCTCCGCGATGCTCAGGGCATCCTCCAGTTCAACGCCAAGGTATCGCACCGTGTTGTCGACCTTGGTGTGCCCGACCAAAAGTTGCACT
>CALCOY010000119.1 GCA_937897325.1 uncultured Shimia sp. | reverse complement strand
CACAAAAGTCAAAATCAAAGAAAATCAATGTCCTGCCGGACATCCATCATAGGAGAAACATCATGCTCGAAGAAAAAGTCGCAATCGTCACCGGAGCGGGCCGGGGGATCGGACGCGACATCGCGCTTATGATGGCATCTTATGGCGCGTGCGTCGTGGTCAATGACCTCGGGGCCAGCGGAGCAGGCGAAGGCACGGATGTTGCGCCCGCCGAGGAGGTGGTATCTGAAATCAAAGCGGCCGGGGGCGAAGCCATCGCCAATTTCGGCAATGTCGCAAAAAGCGAAGATGCCAAATCAATGTTTGAACAGGCGATGGACAGCTTCGGCGGGGCTGACATCGTCGTGAACAATGCAGGCATCCTGCGCGACGCGATTTTCCATCGCATGACCGAAGATGAGTGGGACGCAGTCATTGCCGTCCACTTGAAGGGCTCATTTAACATTTCGAATGCTGTGGCAGCGCACTTCAAGGCACAAGCCTCCGGCTGCTTCATAAACTTCACCTCGACCTCCGGCCTCATTGGAAATTTCGGGCAGGCAAATTATTCTGCGGCCAAAATGGGGATCGTGGGGCTTTCTAAGTCGCTCGCGCTAGACATGTCACGCTTCAACGTGCGCTCGAACTGCATTGCGCCTTTTGCGTGGTCCAGGCTGATCGGTACGATTAAGGCGGACACGGAAGCGGAAAAGGCCCGCGTTGCCCGAATAAAGGAAATGACACCGGCGAAGATTGCCCCGCTTTGTGTTGCGTTGGCCCAGCCCGCATCCACTATCTCGGGTCAGATCTTCTGCGTCCGCAATAACGAGATCTTCCTGATGAGCCAACCGCGTCCGATACGTTCAATCCATCGCGGTGAGGGCTGGACGCCTGAAACTGTCCTGGACCACGCGCTTCCGGCGCTGGAAAGAGATTTCTATTCACTCGATCGCTCCGGCGAGATCTTCACTTGGGACCCAATTTGAGCGCAGTATCTCGATCCCGACCTTCGTCGCTGACTGTCGACTACAGGCCCGTCTTCCACGAACTCGCACGGGTCCGTGCCATTCTGTTTGATGCCAAGCTCGCGCCACATGGAGTAACAATCAGCCAAGCTTGGGTTCTGGCGCATCTCTGGCAAGAGGATGGCCTGAGCCAATCGAAGATTGCCGAGCGCATGGATGTGGCTACGGTCACGACATCAAAGCTCATCGACAGACTTGAGGAACACGGTTTCGTCACGCGGCAAGTCGACCCGTCGGACCGACGGTCAAACCTTGTCTTTGCCACGCAAGAGGGGCGGGCTCTGGTCAAGGTTCTGACAAAGATCGTCTATGAAGTTGACGAAGTGGCCAACGCGGGCATCGGCGCTTCGGACCTTGAAACAACGCTTTGCGTCCTTGGTCGCATGCGCGAGAATCTAAAATCGGAGTTGGCGCGCATTTAGCGCGGGTGTCCCATGGCTAAACGAACCGACCTTCCGCTCACTGGTTTGCGCATTGTGGAATTTGCGGGGATTGGCCCCGGGCCTTTTGCCGCAATGATGCTTGCAGATATGGGTGCAGACGTCGTCCGCGTGGATCGGATCGACGCGCAACATGACAGCCAAGATTTCCTTGCGCGTGGCAGGCGGTCCATCGCGCTTGATCTTAAACATCCGGCTGCGGTCGAGGTGGCGCTAAAGCTGATCGACCGTTCCGACGGACTGATCGAAGGCTTCCGTCCCGGCGTGATGGAGCGCTTGGGTCTTGGTCCCGATATTTGCCGGGCGCGAAACTCCCGTCTTGTCTACGGTCGAATGACCGGCTGGGGACAGGATGGGCCGCTTGCGCAGGCTGCGGGTCACGATCTCAACTACATCGCTTTGACCGGTGCCCTTTGGGTGACCGGACAAGAGGGCGGAGCCCCGACATTTGCGGCCAACTTGCTCGGCGATTTTGGCGGCGGGGGCATGCTGTTGGCGTTCGGCATGGTTGCGGGTCTGTTGCAGGCGGCGCGCAGTGGTGAAGGAGACGTAGTGGATGCGGCCATCACGGATGGCACGCACGCGCTGATGAGCTTTATTCATGCGCGCCGGGCGTCCGGCAGGTGGACGGATGCGCGCGGCGCCAACACGCTGGATGGAGCGGCACCCTGGTATGGGGTCTACGCGTGCGCCTGCGGTGGCTGGGTCAGCATCGCAGCACTTGAACCGCGCTTCTGGGCGGAACTCTTGCGGCTCTTGCACCTTGATGAGGCGGAGCTGGGCGATCGTGCCGATCGGGCGCAATGGCCCGGCATTCGCGCCGTGCTTGAGGACACTTTTAAAGCAAAGCCGCGCGATCACTGGGTTTCGCTTCTCGAAGGGACCGATGCCTGTTTCGCACCTGTTCTAAGCCCCGCCGAAGCGGCAGATCATCCTCACAACGTGGCCCGAACTGCTTTTGCCCCAAAAGGTCCCGACCAACCCATGCCTGCACCGCGCTTCGGCGACAAAATGATCACGCCACCAGAGGCCCCCGACATTCCGGGCGCCGACTCCGACGCGATACTCGCGAGTCTTGGCATGAGTGCCGCCGACATTTCCACACTACACAATGCTGGCGCGGTCAAAGCGTCATCGCCCAAGGAGACTGCAAAGTGACACTGCCCGCCATCCTAAAGCACCTGCGCTTGCCCCTGATCGGTGCACCACTTTTCATCATTTCGCGGCCCGAGCTCGTCATCGCGCAATGCAAAGCAGGGATTGTCGGGACCTTCCCCGCACTCAACGCGCGCGAAAAGGATGGAGAGAGCCTTGAGGCGTGGATCATTCACATCAACGAAGAGCTTGATCGCCACAACCAAGCCAATCCCGACGCACCCGCTGCACCCTTTGGCATCAACCAAATCGTGCACAAGTCGAACACCCGTCTTGACCGTGACGTCGAGATTGCCGCCCGCTTGGAGGTGCCGATCTGGATTACATCGCTTGGCGCACGCGCGGATGTCTATGAGGCCGCGCATTCCGGCAACGGGATCGTGCTGCATGACGTGATCAACAACTGGTATGCGAACAAGGCAATATCGAAGGGTGCCGACGGGCTCGTGGCCGTCGCATCGGGGGCAGGCGGGCATGCCGGGGCGCTCTCTCCCTTGGCATTGATCCAGGAGATCCGGGCATGGTTCGACGGGCCGCTGTTTCTGTCAGGCGCCATTGGGCGCGGAGACTCCATCCTCGCCGCGCTCGCTATGGGGGCGGATGGTGGCTATGCCGGGTCCGCCTTCATTGCCACCGAAGAGGCCAATGCAGTTCCCAGCTATAAGCAGATGATCGCAGATTGCGCGGCCGATGACATTGTCTATTCCAACCTCTTCACCGGCGTGCATGGCAACTATTTGAAGCCCTCAATTGCCGCCGCAGGTCTCGATCCGGAAAATCTGGAGTGTTCGGACCCAACAAAAATGAACTTCTCTGAAGATCGCAAAAAACCGAAAAGCTGGAAAGAGATCTGGGGCTCTGGGCAAGGCATCGGCGCTATCAATCACGTCATGACGACGGCCGAACTTGTCGACATGCTTTCGGCGCAATTTGAAACGGCCAAGGCCCGGCTTGCGGTCGAGATGGCGCAATACAGCAACCGTTAGGGCCGTTCATATAATTATAAGTTGTTTGCTAATCATTCATATGCTATCTTTATTCCATAGGATCTGCTGCTATGCGGATCAATCAAGGGAGGTAAGCTATGAAACATCTGCTCAGCGCGGCGGCGCTCGCGACTTCTGTGTCGGCCATTGCAATCGGCGCACATGCCGAAACTGTATTGATTGCTAACGATCCTGGCCCGAACCGGGGTGTGCGCGCAGCAGCTGTCAATCACTTCAGCGATCAACTCGCCGCTGCGACGAACGGTGCTGTTAGGGTTGAGAACAACTGGGGTGGGGCGCTCTTCAAAACCACGGCCGCCGTGGATTCGATCGGCCTTGGCGTGGCTGACATGGGCGTTGTCGTCGGCCCCTATGCACAATCCGAGCTGCCGGAACTGAACATTGGCGGCCAACCGATGCCCCCCGCCGGTCCCTGGGTCATGATGAAGGCCATCGACGATCTCTTTGCCAACAACGCGCAGATCAAAGAGCGCATGGCAGAGAAAGGGCTTGTTTATCTTAATGCCTATAGCCTTCCACCGAGCCTACTGGCTTGCAACGACGACCTGATCCGGACGACAGACGATGTCGCAGGTGTGAAAATCAGCAATACCGGCACCACGAGTGAACTCTTTGGTCGCTTCGACGGAAATATGGTCGATATGCCGATCTACGAAGTGTACCAGTCGATGCAGACAGGTTTGATCGATTGTACGGTCACATTCTCGTACTTTGCGGTAGCGACACAGCTGCACGAATTGCTGGCGACAATGGCACCGCTCGACCTGCCTGCGACCACGGTGGTCCTGACGGTCATGAACAAGGACGCCTTCGAAAGCCTGAGCGCTGAAGCGCAAGCCGGCGTGATGGAAGCCGCAGCAGAAATGTCTGACTACTATGGCGAGCAACTGGAGCAAGCGGATGGTGCCGCACTTGAAGCGATGAGGGCGGCAGGCGTTCAGGATCACAACTTCAACGGAGACGAGCAAAAGGCCATGCAAGTGGCCATGCAGCCAAACCTTGATGAATGGCTTGCCGACGCCGAAGCGACCGGGCTCGACGGCCAGGCGGTCTACGACGAATTCCTAGGCTACGTGCAAAAATGGCAAGCCACTCTCGACGCCGAGGGCTTCCCATGGGCCCGCAGCTGAATTTGATAGGGCGCCGCATGTGACCACGCGGCGTCCGGCACTCATGTTTAAGAGAGCCGAGTTCCTGTTGGACACGTTGGGAGCCATCGCAGTGGCGCTGCTGTGTCTCCTGATTGTTGTCACGGTCTTTTCACGAGAAGCTTTTGCTTACGCAGTTCCTGACTCGATCATCCTTGTCCGTGAACTCATGGTGCCAGCCATCCTGTTTCCGCTTTCGGCGACCACATCGAGGCGCGCCCATGTGGCTATTGACCTCTTTGCTAACCACTTCCCCGACGCCCTCAACAGATGGATTGCCGCTGTCGCTGCCCTGATCGGGATTGTCATCGTGGCCGCGCTGGTCGTCGCCGGGTGGCAGCAGTTTGTCAATAACTGGAACAATGGCGCTCACCACGGGGGGGACTTTCTGATCCCCAAGTGGATCAGTCGCGCGGCCTATTTCGTCGCTTTCGGATTTGTCCTGATGCGCGTGATCCAGATGTTTTTCCTTGATCTGCGCGCAGCCTTAACCGGCCAACCGGCCCCTGCAGAATTGTGAATCGCTGAATGGACATCACTCTGATCGGTTACCTTGCCTGCGCGACTGTGCTCATCCTGCTTGCCATTCGCGTGCCGATTGCTTGGGCCATTGGCGGTGTGGCGGTGATCGCTCTCTTCCTGGTCTTCAGCTTTCGTACCGGAAGCTTTGTCCCGGATAGGGCGTTTGCACGCACGCTGCAAATCTCATTCTCCGCAACCTTTGAGCTGATCCATTCTTACAATCTCTCCATGATTCCGCTCTTCATTGCCTTGGGCGCGGTGGCCGAGCGCGCTGGCATAACGACCGAGATTTATGCAGCAGCCCGCATGTGGCTTGCGCGTTTGCCGGGCGGCGTGGCCATCGCTTCGGTTGCAGGGTGTGGTGGATTTTCGGCGATTTCGGGCTCGTCGATTGCCTGCGCCTCGACGATGGGCCGCATCTGCACACCGGAGATGCTCAAGCTCAACTATGACGAACGGCTGGCCACTGCCAGTGTCGCCGCCGGGGGAACACTTGGCTCACTCATCCCCCCGTCGATCCTGTTTATCATCTATGCCATCTTCACCGAAACGTCGATTGCCCAACTCTTCCTGGCGGGCATCATCCCTGGCCTCATATCGCTGCTGGGCTATGCAATGGTGATCTATTTCTGGGTCAAACGCTCGCCCGAGATCGCGCCCATTCGAGAGGATGACTACCCCTGGCGCGAAAAGATAGCTTCCCTTCTCAAAGCCTGGCCGGCATTTCTGCTCTTTTTTCTGATCATTGGTGGCATCTATGGCGGGATCTTTACGGCAACCGAGGCTGCCGCGCTTTCTCTCATATTCGCCGTGGTTCTGGGTCTGATGCGTCGCTCTCTCAGCATTCAAGACATCATTCCCATTTTGCGAGACGTGGCGAGCACGACCGGTGGCATCTTCTTTATAGCCGCATGCGCCAAGGTCTTTGTCACCCTCATCGCACTGACGGGGCTCTCAAATAACCTTGTGACGGCTCTTGGGGAGGCGGACATTGGTCCTTGGGTCTTCATCGCTATGGTCTGTTTGATCTATCTCGTTTTAGGCATGTTTTTGGACCCTATTGGCATCATGGTTCTGACCTTGCCGCTCATGATCCCTATGGTCGAGAGCTATGGCTTCAACCTAATCTGGTTTGGGGTCATTATCGTGAAGCTTCTGGAGATCGGGTTGATTACGCCTCCGGTGGGTTTGAACGTCTTCGTCCTTGCTGCAGCAATTGAAGAGCGGATTTCCATCGGGCAAATCTTCAGCGGGATATGGAGGTTCTTGGTGAGCGATCTAGCGGTACTGATCCTAATTGTTGCAATTCCCGCCCTATCGCTCGCAATTCCTACCTCAATGTGACAGACTTGGGAACTGGTGCATTGGTAGAGTGACTTGGTCAGTCTCAGGCTTTTGAGGTTGATCATGCCGCGCAAATCGCCGGTCAAGCACCACCGCTTTCCAACTGATATCATCCTTTGCGCAATGCGCTGGTATCTGCGGTATCCGTCGTCTTATCGGGATGTGGTTGACCCGCTGGAAGCGTGCGGGACGGCAATTGACCGATCAACAGTCTTTCTCTGGGTGCAATAGTTCGCGCCAGAGCTGATCAAACGAACCGAGAAGCACCTGCGTCAATCAAATGTCTACCGGCATTTTCGCCCTCAGCAGATTGCTCCGCAATTGCCCACCGGGCAATGGACGAGACCTATGTCCATGTTGCTGGTAAGTGGCGCGCGGCGGGATGGAAAAGCTGCGAAAGCTTTTTTTGGGAAAGCGATTGAGCGTGTGCGCCTGCACCGGCCAATGACAATCGTAGCCGACAGAGCGCATACGCATAGACTCGTCATCTGTGATGATCAATCACAGATACGATCCACATTTTGACAACATCCGGCATATCGATCAAAAATGGCAAACAATCTGATTGCAAACGACCACGCCGCAATGAAACGTCTTCTTGGGTACAGACAGAGTTTTCGATCCTTGCGAACGGCAAAAACGGTACGATTTGGGTGAAAAAATCGACCTACCATATTTTGTGTTTGGACAGGGTGACACGTCCCAAGCCGCTGTAATCGCTGCCAAAGGCAGTGTTTTCGGCAACTGATCTTGAAGGGGCTTTGACCCTAGCACAGGACCACTTTAGCAAGACGTTTTAAGTTCATGGCGCGTTTCGTCTTGCGTCGCAAGTTATCGCACTGTTTCAATGGACACGTCACCTACGATGGCGGTTTCTCTCGCGACGGTTGGGAGCATGTTGATCTGCTCGAGCTTGCACAAGAGTAGTGCGCACAGGTTGAGGGGCGCGAGGTCAGTGGGGATAGATGGGCGACCCTTTCCACGCGGGGATACCGGACTGCAGGCGATGCGCAGATCTTTCTGGAGGAGGCCGAATTTGATGAGATTGGCAGGCTCAAGACCATCCTTGGATCGAACGGGCAGACCTCAGCGTTCCGCTATGATGAAGAGGATCAGCTGTCGACAACAACGGACCCGACGCTGCTGGTGTCGACCAATGCGTATGACGCGCTCAAGCGCCTGGTTCAGACGGTCGACCGGGATGCCGGCACGACCCTGATGGAGCATGATGAAACCGATCAGATGACGCGCTACACCGATCCGCGCGGCATCGATACCGGCTTTGTCTACAACGGTTTTGGCGATGTGATCGAGGAAACCAGTGCTGACAGGGGCACGATGATCTACAGCTACGACAGCCGGGGTCTTGTCACCGCGATGACCGATGCGCGCGGGATCGTCAGCACCTACGAATATGACGATGGCGGTCGGATCACAGCGCGGCGCTTTCCCTCGGCCCCTGTCGAGGATCAGACCTTCGCCTATGATGGAACGGCAGGTGGATCAGAGGGCGAAGGCAAGATCCACCTGATCAGCGATCAATCCGGGTCCATCGAACGGCAATACGCGAATGGCGGCTATGTCTCGCTCGACCGGCGCACGATCGAGGGCACGGCTTACGACACCACCTATCAGGTCGACAACCAGGGCCGCCTGCCAGAGATGGTCACACCGGGCAATCTGGCGGTCAGCTATAGTTACGACGCTGAGGACCGCGTTTATGACATCACTGTGCAGCGCCGGGTGATTGATCCAAACACGGGCGCCTTTCCGCCACCTGTCACGGTGGTCTCGGGGCTGACCTATCTGCCCTTCGGCCCGCTGAATGCCATGACCTATGGTGATGGCGGCCAGCATGCGCGAACCTACGATTCCTCCTACAGGCTGACACGTCTTTTTGACACGCGGCTTGGCACGGATCTGCGCGACGTCACCTATGGCTGGACGCAACGCGACAACCTCGCCTCGGCCACCGACGCGCTCGATCCGTCGAAATCCGAGACCTTCCAATACACCAACCGCGAATTCCTGCGCGAGGCGATTGGCGAGTATGGCGAGTTGGACTATACCTACGATGCGGTCGGCAACCGGACGAGCCAGGCGCTTTACCAGAATGCCTCGGTGGTTACCGACATCTATGCCTACCCGATCACCTCGAACAAGCTCGACCAGATCACCGGCGGCGGCAGCCCACGCAGCTTCACCTATGACGCGGCGGGCAACACGACCTTTGACAGTCGGGGTGGCGGCTATGGCTACAACGCCGCGAACCGGATGGAGAGCGTGTCGCTCGGTGGTGTGGTCCAGGCCGAATACCTCTACAACGCGCTTGGCCAACAGGTCGTGCGGCGCCTGACACAGGACGCCAAGACCATCCATTCGATACACGATCTCGATGGCAACCGCATCGCGGAATACGAGATCGACGCTTTTGACGGCAGCTCCACGCTCCTCCGCGAATATGTCTGGCTGCAGGGCGCGCCCGTCGCCGTGGTCGAGGGCAACCAGATCTACTTCATCCGCACCGACCACATCGGCCGCCCAGTCTTCGCGACCGACAGTTCTGGCACCAAAGTCTGGGAGGCGAGCTACACACCCTTCGGCGCGGTCCAGACGTCCTCAGGCGACCCGATAAACTTGCGCTTCCCCGGACAATGGTTACAGGCCGAATCCGGCCTGCACCAGAACTGGATGCGGGAATATGATCCAACAACAGGGCGCTACATCCAGGCAGATCCGCTGGGACTGGTGGACGGTGCAAGTGTTTACGGGTAAGCATTGCAGAACCCGGGAAGGTATGTAGATCCACGGGGAGAGCAAAGCTCATCAGCGGGACGCGGTGGCAATGTATCGGGTCAAAGTCCTAATCAGTCCCTTCACAATGCCAACTTCGCGCGCCTCAAAGGTCAGATAGATTTCCAACATCAACGATTAGGGCTTCCTGCATCCTCAACTATTTTACCCTCAACCGGACCGAATAGTCGTACAACAAGGAATATGCAGAACTACCTACAAAGGCTGCAGCGCCAGCCTGGGCTCCCAAATGGACCTTTGATGTGCGGCCGTGGTAACATGGAAGTATATGGTGCAAGAGATGCAAATGGTAACTGGGTATACTTCGGTATTACTGGACAGGGTCTTCCAATTCGTCAGGGGCAGCACGGCTCGCGATTTGATATACAGCCCTTACCAGGGCTGTCCGGCTTTTCCACACCTACAGCTAGAGGTGTAGAACAGTCTCTGATCATGCAACATGGAGGTGCCGGCGGACAGGGTAATTTGCTAAACATCCGAAATTCGATATCTCCAAACAATCCTAATTTCGCGCCGTTGGTTACGAATGGCACGAGTATTTTGAGGCAGAATGGATACTAGTCCAAAGAAACAGCATATTGGCAAGCTGTTTGAGTTCAAGCTGGATTCCTGCAGTGTTTTTGCGCTGTGTGTTTGTCATGAGAAAAAGTTTGGATATCTTCTGAAGTGGTTTCCAAAAGGCACATTACTTGTGTCACTGGATCCTATTTCAGCATCTCCATTTTGCTACAAGTTTGTTCCTCTTGACCAAGCAATGCGTCATGGAGCAGCGAATGTTGTTGAGAAAATTCCGAACTTTGAGAGCTATCGCCCACTGATGAGAGCAGGCGGAGGTGTAAAACCTGATGGTAGCGGGACTTTACCTTGGTATATTGATGATGGGCAGAACTTGGAGCGCGTTGATCCCGACGATGATCGGTTACCGTACCTTTCTGACGTAGGCTTGGCTGGTTTAGGATTCATGGACGACTTATACCGAAATGATCAGACACCGGAGCGTCAATTTCGGAGATTAAGCGCTACTTGAAAAAAGTCTTAGGCAGCGCTCTTGTGTGCTCCAAGCTATTCGTTCCGTCGCCGTGGTCGAGGGCGGCCAGGTCTACTTCATCCGCACCGATCATATCGGCCGACCGGTCTTCGCCACGGACAGCGCAGGCACGAAGGTCTGGGAAGCGAGCTACACACCCTTCGGCGAGGTCGAAACCTCGACCGGATCTCGTATCGCCCTCCGTTTCCCCGGCCAATGGTTCCAGAGCGAATCCGGCCTGCACCAGAACTGGATGCGCGACTACGACCCAACAACAGGACGATACATCCAAGCAGACCCGCTGGGGCTGGTGGACGGCGCATCCGTCTATGGATACGCACTCCAAAACCCGGGAAGATACACAGATCCAACGGGAGAAGCGATTCCCCTTGTTTTGTTATGGGCAATTGGAGGCCTCATAGTTGGTGAGATTGTCGAAGCCGCATATGAATACTGTGACTGTAATTCAAACGTCGCTTTAGAGCGATACGCAGCTTTGGGGATATATACAGAGATAATCTGCCCTACGCACCCGAAGAGCAAGCGTCCCTTCAAGGGTTCAAGAAGGCATTCGACGTTCAGCTACTTGATCGGAAAGTCCGGGCTACCCAAAAGCTCTAGAGGTAAAATGACGAGGGCTGCGAGAAGGGCAGCAAGTAGAATCCCCTTGCTTGGCACCGCCATGATTTCCTACGATGTGGTTCGACTAACAAGCTGTATGGCGGCGAGGTAAGGCAAGTGACTGAAGTGGATTTTATGAGGCTTACTCGCGATTTTTGGGAGAAACCCTATCTCGAAATTAACGCTGACTTAGTAAGTGAAGTGTCTGACTGGGATGAAGACGAAGCGATTGAATATCTCGAATTAATTCAGGCAGAAACTGGTGTGCTACCTAAAGTAGACTTGGACCGTCACGGTCCTCGAATTTGGAGCATGGCGTCGGTTTTAAAAGGTCTGGCGCCAAGCATTGCTCGGCGCGCTTATGAGCAGAGATATGTTCGCCTACCACTCATCGAGATTTTCAGACAAGTCCAGTCTTAGACTGAAGTGGCTGCTGTTCCGCCGTCAATCATCAACTCTAAAGCCCGCTTGGCCAACAGGTCGTCCGGCGCCTGACCCAGGATGCCAAGACGATCCATGCCATCCATGATCTCGACGGCAACCGGATCGCGGAATACGAGATCGACGCGTTCGACGGCACCTCCACGCTCCTCCGCGAATATGTCTGGCTGCAGGGCGCGCCCGTCGCCGTGGTCGAGTGCAACGAAGTCTACTTCGTCCGCACCGATCATATCGGCCGCCCGGTCTTCGCGACCGATAGCGCAGGCACCAAGATCTTGGAGGCCAGCTACACACCCTTCGGCGAGGTCGAAACCTCGACCGGATCTCCTATCGCCCTCCGTTTCCCCGGCCAATGGTTCCAGAGCGAATCCGGCCTCCACCAAAACTGGATGCGGGATTATGACCCAACAACAGGGCGGTACATTCAGTCAGACCCACTGGGGCTTGTGGACGGGGCATCCGTTTATGGGTATGCCCTGCAGAATCCCGGACGGTATACCGATCCGAAAGGGGAGCAAGTTTTCGGCAGAAATTCTAGTTCCTCAAGCGGTGCAGCAAATGAAAACTGTGCCCCAACGAACATCTGCAGCATACATGGGGAATTCGATGGCCCCGGCTTAAGTTCGCGCGGATGGGAATACCCTCCGGGCAAACTGTGTATATACGATTGCCAACGACTTGACCAATTTGAACGCTCTCGCCTTGGGGGCTATTCTTCGAGACCAAATGGCGGGTTTGGCTCAGTTCGCTTCAAAATGCGATTTGTAGCATGGCCCGCATCCCCAGTACTTTCGCTCATGCTGAACCCACTGGATGTCCGCGAAAGACTGATATCACGCGCAAGGTAAAGGAGAAAACAACATTGATTTGTTTCCTTGAAACTAGCTTGGTTGCGTTAGTTGCGTCGCTTGGCATGTTTTCCGAAGAGTATAATGAACCCGTAAGAGCGGGGCTCGTTGTTGGTAAAAATATCTACACGGGCGCTGTAGAAGTCAAATCAACAATGACGCTCGGGGTAGACCCCAATGGGAAACCTCTACCTGGGTATAAGGACGTTTTTCTATGGGTTGCCAAAGAGATTGCTTCTGATCAGAAAATAAAGATAAGCTTTTTTGAACGCTCAATTTCAGGTCAAATCTTCTTGGAGCCAACAGTTTTTTTTGAAGATCTTGAACCACTTATCTGCTTTGATGCGTCTGCATTTTCGGACTAACAGCGTTTAGAGTATGTGAAACGCAGGCAAGACGACTTTCGACAGCCGGAGCGGGGGCTATGACTACAATGCCGCGAACCTGATGAGAGCGTGTCACTTGGCGGCATTCGTCGGGAAAACGCTCTCCCAGAGCGTTTTCTGATCCTCCTCATTCAAGGCGGAATACCTCTACAACGCGCTTGGCCAGAAAGTCGTGCGGCGCCTGACCCAGAACGCCAAGACCATCCAAAAGGTCCACGACCTCGACGGGAACAGCGCTCTCCTCTCTAGAACGACAACACCCGGTATGACGTTTCGCTCACCTTGCTAACATTGCCAAGAACGGTCTCACGTGTCCCGGTCGCTCTCACCACGAAATTCCCACCCGACTTCGCGGAGATCAGCCCAGCCTCGACCAGGCCGACTAGATACGGCCGATCCTCGTCACGACCTGTCACGATCCGCAGCACCTCTATCGGTGCGACTTCAGGCGCAATCCCGCGCCGCCCTGAATAGACGGTTGCGACCTGCCGCAACCGCTCCCGGTGCTCTTGGACCAACCCTGTTACTCTGAGAAAATCGCTCGTCCGCGCAAGCCGTCCTCCGTCACGCCGCCAATCCTGATATCGGTTGAGCGCCTCAGTCGCGATCATGGCATCCCCGCCAAGATCAAGAATAAGCCGTTCAAGCAGCTCCAGCGCGGCCGTGTTCAGATCAATCAGTCCGCCAACATCCTTAAGCTGGATCGTCCATTCGACGTCTCCGATCACCGCCGTGAACGCGTTTTCTCCGTCAGCATTTGCGTGACGCGCTGCCAACCTCAGAACATCCATTCGCTGCGTGTTTTCTATCGCAAGTCGCACATCCACCGCCGCGTTGCGCAGGTGATTGACCGATCTGACACTGGCCGTTGAGAACAGGATGGTGAGCACAGCCAGGGAAAACAGCACGGTGATCAGCGCGAAGCCGCGTCTTGCGTTGAGATGCTGCTCGTCCCGTGTCATGAGGTCAAGGCTATCCGGAGTTTTTGTTCATGCAACCCTCGTTGCTGCCCCAATTGGTGGCGCTTCACATTGCTGTCTACGGTGCGTCGCTTTGGGTCTTTGGCGGCAGCCTTCCGGCGCTCGGCATAGGCGGTTTGCTGATCTGGACGAGCATCACAGATCTCACGCGCTTCGAGATCCCAGATGTCGCCAGTATCGGCCTCTTGGCCCTCGGCCTGTTCCTGGCCTTCCAGGTCGATGCGACAATGGGCATCACCCATGCAATGGCGATCTGAGGCTCGGACTTGAAGATGCGAAAGCTCACTTGGGCAGCTTTAGCGAGCAGTGTTGAATGCTCAGATCGGAGAGTTCACTCAGGCGGCCCGTCACTGCCTGGAGTGCAACTGCACCAGACGGGTTCACGACTGTCGGACAAGGGTTCTCGATACGCTCTTCGGCCGGTTTCGGGCAAGGTACCGCGCCTTCGCGCCTGTCCGTGCAGCGCGGAAGCCTCCAGCTCATTTTCGCCGTTTGCCCAGGTATTTCCGGATCGCGCGACGCTGGAACTCCAGAGGCTGCAGGCGAGGTTGGGTGCGCAGCATTCGTTCCGGGAAGCAGCCCGTATTATGCAGGCCTTTCTTTCTTATGCAAAGTCGTACAATACCACCGTGCGCAATCGCTTAGGCAGGATTGCGGAAGACATCACCGAGCCGGATTCCCCGGAGAACGCAGCCTTCAATTCGTGTCCTGGGACCACTATCATCGACGGAGCTCACATTCGGTGCAAGCCAGAATATCAGAAACGGCATCTTTCTCTCGGGCAAGATCTGCCACAACAGCATGACCTGCCAAAGCGTTTTGCACTCTGTAGCGATGCCCGTCGGGCAAACAATGAAGGTCCAGCCAATCGCAGCTGACGTCTATGCCGATGACGCGATTATGTGATAGGTGGTTCATGCTCTCTTCCTTCTGGTGCGCGGTCCCAAAAGGCCGCAATCAACTGTTCGAGACGATGAAGAGAGGTGGTGCCGACAAGCTAAGAGAGGTGGTCATGCCACAAGGGTCAGACGTCGCGCACCACCCCAACATCGGCCCTGGCCCTGGCCAGTGACGGGGCCCGTTTACCAGAATGCAGATACAGAAGGGTACAGTGGCAAAAGCGGTCAAGGATCGGGCGCAGGCGTTCCCGTTCATCGAAGTACCAGCAGAGCTGCGCCCCTACGAGTTGAAAGAGGCCTTTGAGGACGCCCGGGCGCGGGGGCCGCAATGGGACAAGTGTTTGAAAAACACGTTGTATTGTATGCATAAAACTGCCGGGTTTCTGGCGGTTTAGGTGGCTTGCGCCGCGCGCTTCAATCTGCGCTCGTGCGGCAGGCGGTGCCGCGCCAAAGCCTCAGATTTCTGAGTTCGAAAGTTTCGTCGTCCAAGCCGCTCAGCTCAGCCGCATGAGCAGACCGGCCATAAGCCGCGCGCGTTCGGTCAAGCTGTCGACATAGATGTGTTCGTTGAGTGTGTGCAAGTCCGCCCCCCTGACACCGAGGGAGTCAAGTGTGGGGATGCCCATGGCGCCGGTGAAGTTTCCGTCCGAACCACCACCCTGGCTGCGCCCTTGCATCTCGAAGCCAAGCTCTGAGGCGAGGTCTTTGGCGATCTCGAATATCTTGGCTGTGCCCGGCATATCGGGCCGCCATACGGGCCGCGTGACGCCGCGCTCCACATGAAACGCCACGCCGTTCACCTCGCCCTGCAGTGCCAGCATCCGCCCGACGCCTGCGTCGAGGTCCTCTTGCTTTTTGGCCATGCTCAGCGCCTCGGCGCCACAGGACGAAGACACGCAATTCACCCAACGCCCGGCATGGATGACACCCACGCTGAAGGTGCAATCGGGGCCGGTCATATCCTCGATCTCGATGATTTTGCGGGCCATTGCGGCAATCGCGGATTTCCCGTCTTTGAGGTTGGCACCTGCATGGCTGGGCGTGCCTGTGGTCGTCAGATTGAAGCGCGCGATGGCATAGCGGCCGATTGTTACGCCGCCATCGCTATGACCCGGCTCGGGTACAAGGACATAGGCGCTGCGCGCGGCTTCGGCCTCAATCAGGTCGCGGGTGCTGGGTGTGCCGACCTCCTCGTCCGGTGTAAAAAGAACGGTGACGGGCAGCGGGGTTTGCAGGCTGGCACGGACCATCTGCCGGATCGCCTCGAGACTGATGTAATTGCCGCCTTTCATGTCCATCAGGCCGGGGCCGTAGCAGATGTTGCCGTCGCGCTTGAAGGGCAGCACGTCTAGCGTGCCGATCGGGTGGACCGTGTCCATATGCCCGGCGACAAGGATGCCTGGTATGCGCCCCATATCGGGATGGGGGAATCGGGCGCGGACGGATCCACCAAAACCCATACGCCCCGGTATCCTCTCTACCGTGGCGCCAAGGGCGGCCATGTCATAGGCTGCAATGTCCATCATGCGGTTGACCGCGTCCGCGTCGTAGGTCGGGCTTTCGCATTCGATCCAGGGCCGCAGGCCCCGGAGCATCTCGTCAGTGTCAAAGGGCAGTTCGAGCGGGTTCACGGCTCTGTTCCTTCAGCTTGCAAGGCGGCGTTCGGCGATGCGCGCCATCACGGACGCGCCAACCGGTAGCACGTCAGGATCGAGAAAGAAGCTGGGATTGTGCAGCCCGGTGGCGCCGGTATGGCCAATCCGGCAATAGGCCCCGGGGACGACCTTGAGCATGTCGGCAAAGTCCTCCGACCCGGTGGCCGGTTCGTCTGTGCCTGAGATATTGTCGGCCCCCACGATATCCTGTGCGGCTTCCAAATAGGCATCCGACAGGCTGGCGTCGTTCATAAGAACGTCAAAGACGTTGCGCAGGTCGATGCGGATTTCCACATCGTAGGCCTTGCCAACTCCGTCGCACAGCTCGCGCATCCGGGTCTCTGCCAGCGCGCAAACCTCGTCCTTGAAATAGCGAATCGTACCCGCGAGCGTGGCGGTGTCGGGCACGACGTTATAGGCGGAGCCTGCGTGCAGCTGCGTGACGGAGAGAACACAGGTGTCCAGTGGCGACACGTTGCGCGAAAGGATTGTCTGTAGGCTGCTGACCAGCGTCGAGGCAATCACCAACGGGTCGCGTGACTGGTGCGGCATGGCGGCGTGACTCCCCTTGCCCTGCACTGTGATGTCAAAAAAAGACGCGCCCGCCATCGCGGCCCCTTTGCAAATGCCGACCTTGCCCGGGTCTCCGCTGGGAGAGTTGTGCATGCCGTAGACTTCGTCGCAGGGGAACCGGTCAAAGAGGCCATCGGCGATCATGCTGCGGGCACCGCCCAAACCTTCCTCGGCGGGCTGGAAAATGACCACAGCAGTTCCGGCGAAATCGCGGGTCCTGGCCAGATGCTTGGCGGCCCCGAGCAGCATCGTCGTGTGGGCATCATGCCCGCATGCGTGCATCACACCCGGCGTTTGCGACGCATAGGCGAGGTTGGTTTCCTCTTGGATCGGCAGCGCGTCCATATCCGCACGTAGCCCGACGCGGCGGGCGCCCTCGCGCTTGCCGTTGATCAATCCAACAACCCCGGTGCCGCCGATGCCGGTGTGGATCTCGTCCACCCCGTAGTCCTTGAGCTTGCCCGCGACAACGGAGCTTGTGCGGTGCTCTTCAAAGCCAATCTCGGGATGTGCGTGCAGATCCTTGAAGACGGCCGTCAGCTCATCCACGCTTTGGGCGATCACGGGCAAAATGTTCATCTTGTCATCTCCTTGTTCATTCGGCGGCTTCGGCAAAGGGTCGGAAGTTGGCAAAATCCCAGTGGCGTCCCGGGGCCGCTTTGATCAGGGTCTTGGTGTAGTCCTGCTGCGGCGCGCCGAGCACTTGCCCGGCGCGTCCGTATTCCACGACGCGCCCGTGTTGCATGACCAGCACGTCGTCGCAGATCTGTGCAGCGACGCCCAGATCGTGGGTAATGAACAGAATACCCAAGCCGAGACGATCCTGCAGTTCGGCCAGCAGGTCGAGGACCTGTGCTTGCACACTGACATCCAGCGCTGAGACCGCTTCGTCCGCGACCAGCACGTCTGGATCCATAGCGAGCGCACGTGCGATGGCGATGCGTTGTCGCTGTCCACCTGAGAATTGGTGCGGGAAGCGGTCCACGGCACTGGCAGGCAGGCCCACCAGTTCCAGCAACTCGCGTGCGCGGGTCATCGCGGCATCGCGCGGGGTACCGTAGTTCAGCGGGCCCTCGATGATGGATTGCCCGATCTCGATACGCGGGTTCAGTGACCGCATCGGGTCCTGAAAGACGATCTGGATCTTTTTGCGCTGAGGCTTGACTTCCTTTTGCGACAGCATGGCGATGTCCGTGCCGCCCACGTTGATTTTGCCCGAAGTCGGATCAATGAGACGCATGATGCACCGCGCCACGGTTGTCTTGCCCGACCCGCTTTCGCCGACAATGCCGAGAGTACGGCCTTTGATGAGGCTGATGCTGACGTCCTGTGCGGCCTTCACTTCGCGGGACTTGGAGAACCAGCCGCCGCCGCTGTAGGTTTTGGACAGATTGTCGGTTGACAGCACCACCTCGTTCGACTGTCCGTCGCGCGGCGGGCGGGGCACCTGGCTGGGTACCGAGCGAAGCAGATCGCGTGTGTAGTCAGTTTGAGGGCGACGCAGCAGGTCGTCGATGGCTTGCGTCTCCATCATCTCGCCGAGTTTCAACACCGTCACGTCATCGGCGATTTCAGACACGACGCCCATATCATGGGTGATGAACAGAACGGCGGAGCCCTGATCTTCGCGTAACTCACGAATAAGGCTGAGGATCTGCGCCTGTGTAGTAACATCCAGCGCCGTGGTCGGCTCGTCCGCGATCAGCAATTGCGGACGCATGATCAGCGCCATGGCGATCATGATGCGCTGGCGCTGCCCGCCGGACAGTTGGTGCGGAAAGCTGGCATACATCTTGTCCACATCCGGAAGGTGCACCGCCTCCATCATCTCCTTTACGCGACTGCGGCGAGCCGATTGTGACAGGTCGGAGTGAAACTCGAGCACTTCCTCTATCTGCTGGCCGACACGGGCGACGGGGTTCAGAGCGGTCATCGGCTCCTGAAAGATCATAGACATCGATGTGGCGCGCAAATCGCGCAGACGGGCCGGGGCCGCCTCGAGCAGGTTTTCCCCTTTGAGCGTGATCGACCCCGCGACAGATTTCAGCGCGGGAGGCAGCAGGCCCATCGTCGCAAGGGCTGTGAGCGATTTGCCCGAACCGGACTCTCCCACCAGACACATCGTCTGCCCGCGCTCAATACTCAGATCAAGGCCTTTGACCACCTCTGCGTCCCACGCGCCGTTCAGCGCGATGCGCAGGTTGCGGATATCGAGCAGGCTCATCTTTCGATTCCCCGTTTTGCCATCCGCGGGTCAAGCGCGTCGCGCACGGCATCCCCAAGAAGATTGATGGAGAGGATCGCGACGGACACCACCAGACCGGGCCACAGGACGATACCCGGATTGATCTGGAAATAGATCCGCCCCTCAGCCATGATGTTCCCCCAGCTTGGGGTTTCGGGATTTATGCCGGCCCCGAGGAAGGACAGGATCGCCTCGGTCAGGATAGCGCTGGCGCAGATATACGTGCCCTGGATGATCAGGGGCGCGACGGTGTTAGGCACGAGATGGCGCCGCATAATCAGGAAGGGCGGTGTGCCTGCGGCAATAGCGGCCTCGACATAGGGCTCTTCGCGCGCGGCCAGCACCAGCGAGCGGACAAGGCGGACAACCCGCGGGACCTCTGGGATGGTAATGGCGACCAGAACCGTCCAGAGGCTCGCCCCCCAGAGCGACACAATCGCGATGGCCAGCAGGATGCTGGGAATGGCCATCAGCCCATCCACCATGCGCATCAGTACGGCGTCGATCCAACGAATGTACCCGGCGAGAAGTCCAAGCATCAGGCCAGAAATCACAGCGACAATCGCCGCAGCAACACCGACAACCAGCGATATCTGGCCGCCGTAGATGATGCGGGAAAACAAATCCCGCCCGAAAGCGTCGGTGCCGAGCCAATAGGTCTCGCTGGGCGGCTTGAGGCGTTGGGACGGCGTCAGGCGCACCGGATCGTGCGGCGCAATCCACGCGGCAAGCAAGGCGGACAGGACAACGAGGACAAGGATCACGGCGGCAATGGTGACCAGCGGAGAGGAAAGCACAATCTCGCGCGTACGGGCAAGTGGCGACACGCGGCCCGGCGGCCTGATGGCGGCGGTTTGATCGGTCATGTGTAACGAATCCTTGGATCAAGCAGCACGTAGGCGATGTCGATCAGCAGGTTGATCACCACATAGATCAGCGAGGCCAGCAGGATAACGGCCTGGATCACGGGGTAGTCGCGGCTGAGCACGGCATCGACAGTCAAGCGACCCAGTCCAGGCAGGTTGAACACGGATTCTGTCACAACCACGCCCGAGATGATCAGGGCAAAGCCGATGCCAATGACGGTTATGATCGGAACCGAGCAGTTGCGCAGGGCGTGGCGCATCAAAACGCGACTTTCGGGCAAGCCCTTGGCGCGCGCGGTGCGGACATAATCATCCCCCAGAATTTCCAGCATCGACGTGCGGGTGATCCGGGCGATGAGCGCAATGTAAAGCAGCGTGAGCGTGAATGTGGGCAGGGCGATGCGGTGCAGAAAGTCGCCTAGGCCCTCACCAATAGGGCGAAACCCCTGAACGGGGAACCATTTCAGTTCCATCGAGAAGAGCGAGATCATCAGATAGCCGATGACGAACACGGGCACAGAGAACCCCAGAACCGACAGCAGCATCACGAACCGGTCGATCAGCGTGCCCTGTTTCCACGCGGCGACGACGCCGAGTGGGACAGCGATGGTAACCGACAGGATGATCGTGGTCAGCGCCAGGCTGATGGTGGGCTCCATCCGGTCGCCGATGAGTTCGATCACCGGCTTGCCGGACAATATGGAGGTGCCAAAATCGCCCTGCAGCAATTGTCCGACCCACCGGAAGAATTGTGTGAAGATCGGATCATTGAGGCCGAGAGACTCGCGGATCGCCTCAAGCTGTTCGGGTGTTGCGGTGTCACCAGCGAGGATCGCGGCCGGATCGCCCGGCGTGAGGCGCAACAGCAAAAACACGAACAGCGCGACAAATCCCATTACGGGGATCGCTGCCAGAATGCGTTGCACGATATAGCCAAACATCTGCCAGACCTCTTTGGTTTACGGGAAAAGCTGTCAGCCTCGCAGCGCGTGGCGCGGGGCTGACAGTGTCAGTGGGTCACTTGGTGATGTTCCAGAACAGTGGTGCTGGAGAGTCCAGCACACCGTCGATGCTGGTGGACCATGCGGTCGGCACAAAATACTGGCCGATCGGCGCATAGACCGCTTCGTCGAAGGCGATTTTCTGGATCTCGGCGGCAAGCTCCTGCTGCTGCTCAAGCGTGGGTGCAGTGGCATAGGAGGTGCGCAGCTCTTCCAGCTTGGGCACGTCCGGCCAGCCGAACCAGCCCCCGTCGGGGCCCTTGCCGTTGACCATGTTGTTGACCAGAGGGTTAAACACGTCAGCGCCCACCCAGTTCGTCATGAACATGTGCCAACCGCCATCGGCAATGGAGGCCTGGCTGGCACGTTTGCCCACCAGAGTTTGCCAGTCCATCGCCTGCAGATCGACGACAAAGCCTGCGTCGCGCATCGCTTGCGCCACAACGACCGGCTGGGTGCGCAGTGTGCCGACATCCGTGGGGTGCATGATCACGATCGGCGTGCCGTCATAACCGGCTTCTTCCAGAAGTGACTTGGCCTTATCCATGCCGTTGCCTTGGGTCAGCGTTTCGGACCCCACATCAGTGGCCAATGGGGTGTTGCACACGAACATCGCACCGCAGAGCGAGTAAAGCTCGGGATTGCCGACAAGCGCGTCAAGCACGTCTTTTTGGTTTACGGACGCGATGGCGGCCTGCCGGATGCGCACGTCATCCATGGGCGCGTTCAGCGTGTTGGGCCGCATGATCGTCTGCATGCCCAAGGCGTTGAGGTTCTTGACCGTCACGTCCGGGTTTGCGTCCAGGATCGGCAACAGATCGGAAGGCGGGCTTTCCCAATAGTCGATCTCGCCCGCCTGCAACGCGTTCAGCGCTGTCTGATCGTCGGGCATCACGACCCACTCCACCCGGTCAACATTGACGACCTTGCCACCTGCGGCCCAGCTTGCGGGCTCGGACCGCGGCACGTATTCCTCGTTCTTTGCGTAAACCGCGATGACGCCGGGCTGGTATTCGTCCGCGACCCACTTGAACGGACCTGACCCGATCTGTTCGGGGACCGGTTCGGTCGACGGTGTTTCGGCCAGCCGCGCGGGCATGATGAAGGGCACGTTCGATGATGGCTTGGCGAGGCTGTCGATCACCAGCCCGTAGGGTTCCTTGAGGTTCATCACAAACTCATTGGCCGAGGCACCCTGGCTCATGCTGTCCACGAAGGACATCAGGACCTGGCCCATACCATCCCGCTCGCCCCAGCGGGCGATGGAGGCGGCGACGTCTGCGCCCGTCACGGGCGCCCCATCGTGAAAGGCCAGCCCGTCACGCAAGGTAAAGGTGTAGACAAGGCCGTCATCCGACACGGTATGGCTGTCGACCATTTGGGGCTGCGGCACCAGGTCACTGTCGAGCGCATAGAGCGTGTCAAAGATCATGTAGCCGTGGTTGCGGCTCATGTAGGCGGTCGTCAGGATCGGATCCAGCACGCGCAAGTCCGAGTGTTTGACGGCGCGCAGCGTCTGGGCATCAGCGGCACCGGCCACGAGGGCGAAACCGGCAAGCGCGGCGCTGAACAGCGACGCGCGCAGTATCCCTGCGGGCTTTCGTTCGAAATGTGTCGTATGGTTCATCATAGACTCCCGTTGGTTGATGAAGATGCGCCGAACTTCGAAGGTCCTTTTTGGGCGCAGGTTATGCTTTCGTCAGGCGGTATCCTTCGGTTGGAACGCAGCGCCCAATGGTTCCATGCGGATCCCGGGCGACAGGTTGGTGAAGGGCAGGCTGGCGGGGCTTACCGGCATCGGACCCGGGGCCACGCAAGTCAGGATCGTCTGGGCGATAGGGTCGAAATCGGCGCGGAAATGAACCGAGCTTTTGTTGACGAGGATCGCCTGCTGTTCGGGTTCGATGCCGACCAACCGGTACATCTCGCGATCCGCCATCTGTGCTTTGTGGCTGGTCACAACCACGCGTACGTCATCTATCCGCAAGCAGGCGGAAGGCCCAAGATCCAGCGGTGCGCCCCCGTAAAAGGGGCCGGTGGCCACCAGCTTGCCGTCCGACAGGGTTTCCACGGTGAATGTCGCCTCATAGGGCGCGTCACCATCGACGTCCGAAAAGCCGCCCAAGGCGATGTCAATCTGTGCGCCTATGCCAGCGCGGTGCGCCGCTTTTGCCGCGTTCGGGTCGACCATATTGCCAAGTGCTGCCCTTTTTGCGCCCTGTGCCACCAGGGCTCGCAACATGCCTGTGGTGTTGGAATCCCCACCTGCGCCAGGGTTGTCCTGTGTATCTGCAATCACCACCGGGCGCGCAGCACTTTGGGCAATACGCATCGCTTCGATAACACCCGCATCCGGTTCAAAACTTGTGCCGACAAGCGCGCTTTCGGCATCCAGCACGGCGCGCTCAATCTGATCGGCCGCTGCCGCCGCATCCTTGGGGGTCTCGCCGTAGCAGATCACGGTCGGGCCGCAGCCGGGGAAATCCGCCGCCGGAAACCCAAAGAAAAAGGAGGTGCTGGCAACGCCGCCGCCTTCCAGTTCAGCGACCCGGTCATAGATGACCTGGCCCGGTGCGGACCGCGTGGTCTGCCACGCAATCGGCACGAGGAAAGGCAACTTGCGGAACGCCTTTGCATACGGTTTTCCGCGCGTCATGATTGCCTGCAATTGCGCGGCGGCGCGGTACCCCGTTTCGTCCATGTCCACGTGCGGATAGGTTCTAAAGCCTACCAGCACGTCCGCTTTATCCACCATGTCTGAGGTGATGTTGCCGTGCAGATCGAGCGCCGCAGCGATTGGCACATCCTGCCCTACCGCTGCACGCACGCGCATCAAGAGCGCCCCTTCTCCATCGTCTTCGTGTTCGGCAACCATCGCGCCATGCAGATCAAGGAAAACTCCGTCCAGCCGACCCGCTGCCGCGATGCCCGAGATTATTTCGTTAGTGATGCTTTTGTAGGCGTTTTGGCACACATGCGCCGACGGAGTCGCACCTGCCCACAGAATCGGGACGATGTCCCACCCTGCGGCTTCCGCGTAAGCGACGGCGCCGCCAATGCCCAGATTGATCCCACGAGACTGTTCGATCAACGCCGCACCACGCGCCAGCGGCATATATCCACCGCCCTGTACGAAATCTGCCATCATCGCCTTTGTCGGGGCAAATGTGTTGGTTTCATGCAGAAATCCGGCAAAAGCCACGCGCTTCGTCATTATTATCCCCGGTCAATCCACCTAGAATGCAGGCAATCTCGGCAGGTTTAGAATATTGCTATGCAATACACGCCCATCGCTTTAAAATAGTATGACTTAGGCTTACGTACAGTCAACTGCGCGGCGGGACGACAGATCGACACTTTCAGAAACACAACACGTGCGGAGCAGGGGCTGCGGGCCTTGGCAGCAGAAGACCGTGCCGACCCCCTTTTCGTGCGGTCTGTCGAAAAGGCGATGGGTATCCTTTCGGCGTTTCACCACGCCGGTGGCCCCCTGACCCTGTCCGATCTTGCGACCGGCGCGGGGATCGACCGCAGCGCCGCGCAGCGCATGGTCCACACGTTGCGCGCGCTGGGGTATATCTGCCGCGACGCGGACGGGCACGGATACTTGCCCGGACTGCGCGTTCTGGACCATACGCTGGATTACCTGCGTCTTGATCCGCTGGTGCGCCAGGCTACGCCGGTGCTGCAAGAGCTGCGGACGGCGGTGCGAGAACGTGTGGATCTGTCCCTGTTCGACGGGCCACGCGTTGTTTATGCTGTGCGGCTGCAAACCACGCGCCAAACGCTGAACGCGTCATTGGTCGGGCACAGTGTTCCCAGCTTTTGCAGTTCTGGGGGCTGGGCGATGCTGTCACGTCTGCCACCGGAGCAAGCGCGCGATATCGTCGAACGTTCCGATCGCCGTCCCTTCACCTCGGACACCATCACAAGCGTTGACGATGTGATGGAGAACATCGCCAAAACGCGCAGCGATGGATATGCGCTCACAACCAATCAGATCTTGTCCGGTGAGATCGCAGCCGCTTTTCCGATCATGAATGCCAAGGGCGAGCCACTTGCGGCGATCCACATCGCGGGTTCGCTTGCCGATTGGACACCCGAAGACTACGCCCGCCGCGTCGTGCCGCCGGGGCAGGCGGCGGCGCGCACCATCAGCCAATACTAGAGCAACCCGAGGGCGCAATTTGACCGACCAAGAGATCATTATGTGAGACCTCAAAGACGCTGCAAGTATCTCTATGGGACTGTTGCACTAACCGTCGCTCTTGCCCGATGTTGGGTTTTGAGGTTGGCCATGCCCGCAAGTCGCCTTTCAAACACCATCGTTTTCCGCGTGACATTATCCTTTGCGCCGTGCGCTGGTACTCACGATTTCCCCTTTCCTACCGAGATGTCGTCGATCTTCTGGCAGAGCGTGGCATCGCGGTCGATCAATCGACTTTTTATCGCTGGGTTCAGAAATTCGGCCCAGAACTCACGAAACATGCTGAGAGGCATCTGCGTCGTGCGAGCGTCGATTGGCACCTAGAGAAGACCTACATCCGCGTCGGCGGCAAGTGGCGCTATCTGTGGCGCGCAATCGATGCGAACGGTCAAATGGTCGACTTCCGGTTGACCAAACGACGTGATGCAAAGGCCGCGAGGGCATTTCTTAGCAACGCGATCGAAAGGGTCCGGCTGCATCGGACAGTCAAGATCTGCACCGATAAGGCCCACACCTATCGGCGCGTCATCAGCGAAATCAACCATCGATATGACCCGTACTTTGATAGCATCCGGCACATTGATCGAAAGTGGCGGAACAATCTGGTCGAGAGCGACCACGCCCCAGTGAAACGATTGCTTGGATACCGTCAAAGCTTCCGATCCTTGCGAACAGCCAAACCATCAAACGCGGTCACATCGATCACAAACCACCGGGCGTCAAAGGCGAAATCGAGTTCATCGGTTGCCTTTTCCAGGACGCTGCATACGTCAGCGCACCTCACTCTTGCCTATGCAACCGCAGCCAATTGATGCAACAGCGCCTTCCTAAATGAGATAGGTTTCAGACCTGACTTCAGTGATCCATGACAACAACAACCTGTTTTGCAATCGCAGCCGTCCGGTGCTTGAAGGCTTGGATATATTCAGGATTTGAGTAGAGCGACACGAACGCGTCGAGGTTGGGATACTTGCCGATGGCAATCAGATCCCAATCTTGATCCTGGCCAAACAGACTGCCGGAAAAGGGTGCAACCGCCAGAAATTCGCCGCCTGCTTTGTGCATTGAGGGGACGCGCACATCGGCATAGCGCCGGAACGCCTCTTTGCCGGATGCCTCGGGCGCGTTTTCGTCCCGATAGTCCGCCGTTTCGTTGAACTTGAAAAAGTTCACCAGGCTGAACGGGTTGTGGGGATCTCGGCTGAGAATCCGGTGCCACTGTGCAGGCGTCGGTGCGTGGCCGTCGGCCCCATCTCCATACGCCTCCACAAGCGAACGAACCGTGTCGTTGACGTTCATAGCAGCCTCCACTTTAATGACGCGTGTCAATAAACAGGAATCGTTACACGTGTCAACAAACATCAGAGGGGATAAGACACGGGCGCAGGTTCTTGATGCTGCATGGGATCTGATTTCGGAGAAGGGCGCCGATGTTTCGGTCTCGAACATCGCGGTGGCCGTGGGGATCAGTCGGCAGACCATATACCTGCATTTCGGATCGCGCGGTGGCTTGTTGGTCGCCTTGGTCCGGCGGGCTGACGAACGTTTCCAGATCAAGGAGCAGTTCGACGCCGCACTCAACCTGCCGCAACCGAAGGATCGGCTTGTGCGTACCCTGCAGGCCTGGCTTGCCTTTGTTCCCAAGATTTATCCGGTGGCCAAGGACCTGATCCGGCTGCGTGACACAGACGCTGACGCAGCGACGGCTTGGGCAGATCGTATGGACGAGTTGCGTGAGTGGTTGCTTGATCTGATGCGCAGTCTGCAACGCGACGGCGCTTTGAAGGATGAATGGAGCCCGGAACACGCCAGCCAGTTCTTCTGGGTGCAGACGAGCGTTCAAGCCTGGGGGCTCTTGCGGAAAGACTGTAGGTGGAGCGAGGAGGTCATCGCCACCAACTTGGAACTGGTCCTTGCCCGCGGCCTTTTGCGTGACGACACTGGCAACTGAAGTGTGATTACCCCTTGTGCGGAGCGCCTTGGCCGGTGTCGAGGTATTGTTTTAGGCTGCCGAGGAAAAACATGTCCCAGCCAGCCTCACAGACATCGTAGCAGAGCAGGTCGGGGGTGAGACCGGCATGCTCTAGCCTGATCAGCGCGCCGTCACCTTGTGCCGTGATGTCCCACACCACTTTTGTATCAAGCCACTCGGTCTCGATCTCCTTTGGCTGACCCTCGTGGATGTGCAGGGCGTCAACGCAGGTCCATTCGACCCGAGAGGGATGATCCATGCCCGTCAGTTCGAACGTCCAGTATGACACGCCGGGAGGGAACGTGAACTTGGCCCGATCGCCAATGCGGATCAGCGGTTGATCGGGGCGGGTCCACCAATGTTCGACACCACGCGTGACGGCTTCGAATACGGCTGCAGGGTGTGCCGATACGT
Source organism: uncultured Shimia sp. (assembly GCA_937897325.1). Taxonomy (GTDB): domain Bacteria; phylum Pseudomonadota; class Alphaproteobacteria; order Rhodobacterales; family Rhodobacteraceae; genus CALCOY01. The sequence continues at coordinate 4,001 of CALCOY010000119.1, read as the reverse complement.
CAATGGATTTCTGATAGCTCTTCATGTTCATCTCATCGTCCTTCAGGCGGCATCACTCCAGTGGGGCGGAAAGGTTTGTGCGACATTGGGAAGAGCCTCGACCCGCTGAACCCACTCCGCGATCTCGGGCGACAATGCGGTGAGATCGGGCAGCCGGAGGTCTTGCATGATCTGTGGTTTCGTCTCCATCGCCCTTTGGATCAGTCGGACATGGGGGAATGCAACAGCGTCCACCGCGCCTGGCTTGGCGCCTGACAGAAAGGGGTGTTCGGACAGAATTTCAGTCAGATGCTTCAGCTCGGCCTGCAAAGTTCTGGTCGCGGCCTTCAGATCATCTGTGGCCTCCTCCACACCATCGAAAAAGATCGGGGACAACACGCCGCTTGTCGCACCAGGCAGGTAGTCGAAGACGTCCATGGTGCGCTGCCAGATTGGGCCTGCGTCTTGCAGGGTCTCTCCGAACAGGGGGGACGCGGGGAATTTCCGGTCCAACCAGGCGAGGACCGCGATGGATTGACCAATGGTCATGTCCCCGTCTTTGACAGTCGGAACGGTCCCACGCGGATTGATGGCGAGGTAGGCATCGGATTTGTGCTCTTTCTGCCCGGCAGAGAGCAGGTGCACTTCGTATTTGAGGCCCTTGAAGGCCATGCCAAGCGCTGCGCGCCAGGGGCTTGGCGCGCCGCTGACGGTCCAAAACTCTAATGTCATGATCTGCGTCCTCTGGATATGCGTGTTTACAGAGGCTTATTCGGGCAAGTATGATCTGAAAAGTAGGCAGTATTTTTATATATACTACCAAAAACAGTACTAATGAAAGAAAACAGATGTCTCAGACCCGGACCACCCCCGTTGACGTCGCGATTTCAGATACTGTTCCGTGCCCCGCGCCGCGGGTGATCGGGATGATTGGTGGCAAATGGAAGCTGCTGATTCTGCAGATCCTGATCTTTCAGGGAACAAAGCGGTTCGGCGCGTTGCGCAAATCCATCGATGGGATCACTCAGACTATGCTGACAAATCAGCTTCGAGCCCTGGAGGCAGACGGATTGGTCATCCGCAAGGTCTATGCCGAGGTGCCGCCGCGGGTGGAGTATTCGGCAAGCAAGGACGGCTTGGCCCTGGCGCCGGTGTTCACGTCCATGCACGACTGGTGGGTAAATCGTTCAGGTGGCGCGTAATTCCTGATCGACGCGGTCGATCTCTGCCTCGTACCAGGCGATGGTGCCCTTGGGGTCTTCGCCAAAGCTTTTGGCAAAGGAGGCGGGGGCTTCGGTGACCTCGTCATATTGTGTGGCCCACACCATCATCGAAATTAACGCGGGCAGGAAATCCCGCGCCTTCTTGGTCGGGAAATAGCACACGCTGCTGGCTTTGCGTGGGTCGGGTTCGCGGGCGAGCATGCCAAGTGTTTCGAGCGTGGCGAGGCGGTTTGCCAGAATGTTGGTCGAAATACCTTCGGGGGAGCCCAGGAATTCGCGGTAGGTGCGTTTGCCATGAAGCAGCACGTCCCTGAGCAGTAGGAAACACCATTTGTCGCCCACAATCCCGGCCGCGTAGCGCGTAGGGCATCCATTCCATTCGGATTTTTCCAGTTTTGCCATGGGGGGGATATAGACGATTGCAATCCACTTGCAATGTGCAAGCGTATCGCGTATCGGATTACTTGCATAATGCAAGTAGAGTAAAAATGCCCGCACCCTTCGTCTGGTTCGACAACATGACCGCACAGCAACAAGACACGACCCGGTTCCTTCAGGCCATGTTCGGATGGCAGCCGCGGGATATTCGGACGATGACATTTCTGAATGAGGATGGCGTGGACGGGCCCTTTGCTGCGACCTGCGACGTGCTGGAGGTTATTGCGGGATGGGTTCCCTATTTTGAGGTCAATGACCTTGGCGCCGCCACGGCCCGGGCTCGTGAGAACGGCGCACAGGTCATCGTGGAAGACGTTAAAGGACCGGCAGGGGATGCCAGCTTTATCCGTGACTCGGGTGGTAGCCCCATGGCGCTGTGGAAGCGCGGCCCGAACGCGTGAAATCCAGAATGTTAAAAAAACAAATCTTGGCCGCAGCGATCTATCCGGTGATCGTGTTCCCGCTCGCGCTTATCTAGCATCTGGCTTTGTTCAAGGACAGATACATGACCTTTGGTTATTTCGACGGCGAACCCAATATCGCAATCGGCCTTGCCACAATGATCATTCAGGGCGTGGCCCTTGCCGCCATCTACCCGATGTTCAATCAGCGCAGCGCGGGTCACGTCCGTGCCTTCCAGTTCGCGGGGTTGTTGGGCTTGTTCTTTTGGACGAGCCACGTGCTGGCTCTGGTGGCCAAGCAGAATGTCCCGCAAGCGCCGACATTTATCCTGATGGAGACTGTCTATCTCGGGCTGCAGTTCGGGCTGTTCGCGCTTGCACTCGGGTTCATATTCCGCACGTCCGACATGGTGGAGCCTGCCACCGCTTAGCGTTTCAAAAAGGCTGCAAGCCTGAGGATGTGATGCGTGACGCCATTATCGAGCGTTTCGGATGCCACCAGCGGGTAGTGTCGGGGTATGATGTTATCGCCGAACAGCCGCTTTCCCGGACCAACGACCACAGGAAAGGTCCAGATACGAAATTCGTCGATCAGATCATGGACCTGCAAGGTCTGTATCAAAGCTGCACTGCCATGGACTTGGAGCAAGGGGCCCTCTTTGGCCTTCAGGTTTGCTATAGCATTTGGAATGTCGCCGGTTAGGGTGTGCGAATTCTCCCAAGCCAATTGACTGTTCCGAGACGTGACGACATATTTCTGCGCTGCATTCAATCGATCGCCCAAATCGGACCTTGGGGCATTTGGCCAATGGTCGGCAAAGATGTCATAGGTCGTGCGCCCAAACAAGATGTCGTATGGATCCGACATGGCGATGCTGGCGACGTGGGGCATGGTTTCGTCCCAATAGGTTGCGGCCCATCCGCCTTGGTTGAAGCCGCCGCTTGGGTCCTCTTCGGGCATGCTAGGGGATTGCATGACCCCATCCAGGGTTACGAAAGAAAGGACTGCGAGATCTCTCATCTCAGCGCTCGGCGTTGACTGTGGACAGTATCAGCGTGCCCAGTTTATCGAAGGCCTGGTTCCAACCACCTGCTCCAGCCGTCCCCTCGGCGACACCGACGTGGACCATCACCATTCGAGTCTTGCCATCGACCTCGCTCAGATCGACGATCACCTCGGTGATGTCCGGAAAGCCGTCTGGCATTCCCATGGATTGAGGCGATATGATCCTGCCCTCTGCGTCGCACATGCTTTCTGTATAGACGAGCCGATCTGGCGCGCGCACTTCCTTGTAGACGCCTGTGAACCACATCTCCATGGATCGCTCTGGCGATTGCATGGCGATGCACACCTTGCGCGTTCCTCCAATTCTGACGTCCATTTCGGCTGTGGGCACAGACATGCCGTTGGGGCCATACCATCGTTTGAACAGGGGTGGATCGGTCCACATTTTCCAGACAAGGTCGATGGGGGCGTCAAATTCGCGTTCGATCCGGACCCAATCATGTTCTTCGGTCATTGATCAGGCTCCCGCATTTCGGTTAACAGATTGTCCATCGCGTCGAACCTCGCATCCCAGATATGTCGATACTGATCTGTCCACCTTGAGATCTCCTTGATCGGTTTTGTTTCGAGCTTGCACAGCCGGAACTGTGCATCCCTTTCCCGTGTGATCAGGCCCGCGTTTTCCAGCACTCGAATGTGCTTTGACACTGCCGGCAAGGACATGTCGAACGGCTCTGCCAAGGCATTCACACTGGCGGTGCCTTGCACCAAACGAGCCAAAATGGCCCGTCTTGTTGGGTGCGCAAGGGCGGAGAACGCAGCGTCCAGTTGATCATCTTCAGCCATACGACTATTATTAAACTTACTGGTTAATTAATCAACCGGTTTAATTCTTCCTCGTGTCTGGCGTCAGCACCAATGGGACAGTTTAGGTTGATTTGATGAGAGAGGGTT
>CALCOY010000118.1 GCA_937897325.1 uncultured Shimia sp. | reverse complement strand
CGGATGGCCGCTCAAAACACCCGAAACGTCCCACTTCAAAATCCTGCGCCGCGATCAGGAGGCGATGTCGTGTCAAAAGTACGGATGGAAGTGTCTAAAAAATGGGAAACTGATCGGCGCTTACATCGCCGACCATGTATGGAACATGGGGTGTTTATCTGATGTCTGAAGTTCTCACTATCCAGGACTTTATAACCTTCACTATCGGAATGATTGTGTATTTCTTTGGCGCATGGCTGACCAAACGCGTGCGGTTTTTGCAGGATTTCAACATTCCCGAACCCGTTGTCGCCGGGTTGGCCGCGGCAATGTTTGTCTGGTTGATTTTCGTGTTCACACAACGCGAAGTGATGTTCGAGCTCGAAACCCTGGATCAGTTGCTCGTTATCTTCTTCACGACTATCGGGCTGAATGCGCGGGTCTCCGATCTCGTGCGCGGTGGTCGACCACTGGCGATATTGTTGGCACTGACCATCGCTTTTATGGCACTCCAGAACCTTGTAGCACTCGCGGGCGTTTCACTCTTTGATTTGCCAGCTGCCGCGTCCGTACTGGTTGGGTCAGCGGCCTTGATTGGTGGGCATGGCACTGCGATTGCATGGGGTCCGGAGATCGCAGCACTTGGTGTTGGTGGCGCTGTTGAGATCGGCGTGGCCGCTGCCACGCTGGGCTTGGTCAGTGCAGCCCTTGTTGGCGGACCCATTGCACGTGTTCTCATCGAGCGCAATAACCTCGAACCGCGCGATCCAGACGCGGATCCCGTTGTGGGAGTTGCCTTCGGATCAAGGGCACAAGCTGGCCTCGACTACGTGGGCTTTATGCAAGCAATGGTCATGATCCACATCGCGATAATCTTGGGCTAAGGCGTCCACCAGATAACTCTGGAAACAGGCATTCGATTGCCGCTTTTTGTCCCATGCCTCATCACCGTCATTTTGATGGCGAACCTGCAGCCGGCGCTGTTTCCAAAGCTCCCGGAGGTTTGCGGCACTCCTCTGCTCGCATTGATTTAGGAGTTTCCACTCAGCGTATTCCTGACGCTGATCGCGGTAACCGTATGTATTCACTTGGCGACTGTGAATGTGGTATTACGTCAGGCGGCGCGTCGTTTTGAGACTGTGCGTCAGCACGGTGGTACATGGGCCAAAACGCACTGCTGATGGCGTATGTTATGACGTTGTGCGTCGCGCTTTTGATCTGGGCCATGATCTGGGCCATCGCCTTTTTGTCGTTGGACGCGATAACGGAGTTCAGGCAGGCCGTCTGTTTCTCTGTCGTAACCTTGACAAACCTTGGGTATGGCGACCTGGTGCCACATGAAAATGCTCAACTGGTCGCCGCGTTTTGCGCCATTGCAGGTTTATTCCTGATGGGTCTTTCTACGGCTTTCATTATTGAAATCCGGCGTTGATTGGACACAAAGGAGTAACCCGCTCGCAGTTCGTCATCTGGCAATCTGTGACAGGACAACAAGTGCTCCGATATGCGTCTCACCCGGTGGCGCTTGCTGGGCCATCTCCCGCAAGATCGCAATGGCCGCTGGCGATGTTGTCGCGATTTTGTGGTTGAACTCACCGCCGGCCGCGAGATCCGAAACATCCACAACTGAAATCGGAAGATCCCCTACGATCGCTCGATCCGTTTGCGAGCCCAATCGAGGCCGCAACCCCGTCAGTAAGGACGAAATGCGCAGCGCGCGATCCTGCTCTGCCACCATCAAGATAAATGGATCCGGCAGGTCGCCGATGGCCATCGCCTGATCACGGAACAGTTCGCCATCGATGTCTGGCGCCATTAGCGTCAGCGCTTCGATTTTGCCTTCGATATCGAGGCTACCCTTGAGCGCGATTTGCCTCAGTGTCTCCATGATCAGGTAGCTGCCCATCGAATGGCCAACCAGAACGACTTTCCGGCCATCTTGAGTCAGAGCAATGATCGTGCTTTCCAAATGATCGCGCGCCAGCAATGCACTATCTCGATCGTAGACGTACCCAGCCGTCACACCGGCCGACGGCCAGGAAAAGAGCACTGGCGGCACAGGTACTTCGAAGTCATGAACAAACTGCGTAAGCTGGTAGACGGCCTCTGCATGCCGTGTGTTGTACCCGTGGACAAACACAAGTGTTTCCGAACGACCGACTGTGTCAGACCGCGAAATGTCAGCTGCAAACCCGCGGATCGTATCAAAGCCGGATTGTTGGATCGAAACGAAATCCGTTTGCGCATCCGGTGGCCCATCCGGCCATTCAATTTCGCCCGGCGCGTGCGTTGCAGGCACCGACACGGTAATCGCCTCAAAAGACAACGTCCCTGGCCGCGGCGGCGCACCTTGTGCACCAGCTTGAACGTCACTTCGTAACTTTGACACCCAGATCTTATGGGCGGTTGCGTTTGGGTCTGCTTCGGCGAACTGAAATTCGCCGCGTCCCGCGCACGCAGTCAAGCAAAGTACAGCGAGCCAAGCAATAACGGGCACGCCAAAATTGTGGGACATTTTGCAGACTCCTGAAACAAATTCACATTGGGAATAAGAAGAAAGTCGTTCAACAACTGGCAGTTATACGTTAGGTTGTTGGCCCAATCTAATCAAGCGTTGCGAGCGAAAGTAACGAAACCATCCGCGGCATTTGAGAATGCACAGGCTGGTTCGGTGGGCTCTGTGCGATTTCTTTGCGTTTGGATCATGTCGCGGTTTGGAGCTCGCTCCGTCAAATGGACATTTCTTGGTTGAACTTTAAAGGTGTCACATTTCTCTTAAGGAGGAGACCATGCTTGACACGAATGACTGGTCTTGACGCAGCGTTGCCGCTTTTACGATGTTGCGTTGGCGATAATATCTTTGTCGCACGCGCGCTCATCATCAGTCGTCAAGCGGACGCGTGTATTCGGGTGATGACGACGAAACTCGAGAATTGTCGGCAAGATCAGGTCTGTCAGTGAAAAGAGCGTCGCAACGACAAGCTCCCCCTCCAGGTCAGCACTTTACACTCGCACCCAGCCAAAGAAGACTTCAAGCAAGTCATAGGAGCGCTGAGCAATTTGCAGAAATTCGCGGCCCGTATCTGTCAATTCGTACCCACGACGTTGACGCAAAAACAGCCGTTCGTCTATTTCGGCCTCAAGCGCATCGATGTGCCGGTTCACCGTTGCGCGTTGAACGCCAAGCTCTTGCGCCGCATTGCTCATGGTACCAGTGCGGCCATACTGTATGCTGTTCGGATCTCAGTTCAATGATCCATAGGGTGCTCTGACGCGCATTTATGCAAAGTTTTATAACATCCAAGATGTTTTGCGTCGCACCGACGCGCACGAGGTGCGCTTTTGCGGGTATTGAGGCGTTACATACATGTCGCTAAGTCGGCTGTGACGACAGGGGAACAATACCATGAAGGTCCTCGTTTTTTCGGCCTCCAACCATAGCCAATCAATAAACGGTGCATTGGTCGGTTATGCCGCTAAGCGACTGCAGGTGTTCGATCCTGACGTTGAAATCGAACGCCTCGACATTAACGACTTTGAGATGCCCATCTATTCGATTGACAGGGAAAAAGCGGACGGCGTGCATCCGCTGGCGCAGGCATTCTTTGATAAAATCGGTGCAGCCGATGCATTGGTGGTTTCCTTTGCTGAATATAACGGCTTTGTCACGGCAGCCTGGAAAAACATCTACGATTGGATGAGCCGGATTGACCAGAAGGTGTGGCAAGACAAGCCGTTTGTCTTGCTTGCGGCAACGCCGGGACCGCGCGCGGGTGACAACGTGCTGAAGTCACAGGAATTGACGGCCCCGTTCTTTGGAATGGACATCAAAGGCAAGTACGGCGTTGGCACCTGGCGCGAGGCCTGGGACGGCGATGCGCTGACAAAAGACGAGGACATTGCGGGAGTTGACGCTGCCATCAAGGGGCTCTTGAGCTGAGCGGCGATCGAAGCTCGTTACAGTTTTGCATGAAAAGGAAACGCTATGTCGCACGCAAAAGTTGCTGTCATAACTGGCTCGACAGGTGGGATCGGTGGGGCCATCGCAGATCAACTTGCGGAAAATGGTTGGACCTTGGTGTTGGTCAATCGCAATTCTGCCAAGGCCGAGGCACAGAAGGCGGATATCAACCGCGTGCATCCACATACAAAGATCGACCTGATCCAGGCAGACTTGATGGATTTGGATCAGATCAAGCGGGCAGCACAAGAGATCCTGACAATACATCCGCTGATTGATGCCCTCTATAACAACTCCGGTGTTCTGACATCGCAACGTGTGATGAGTGCCCAAGGACACGAGTCAAACTATGCGGTAAACACCCTGGCCCCTTACGTGATGCTCGAAAGTCTGCGGCCCGCGCTAAAGCGGGACGGTGATGCGCCAAAAACCATGGTCATCAACACCACTTCAGCCGCACATAATTCTGCAAAATCGATTGACGTCGATGCACTGTCTGAACCTGACATCATTGGTGGGTTAACCGGCGCCTATGCAACAACCAAACTGGCGCTGACGACTATGGGTAGAGCGCTTGCCGAAGACTTGGCAAAAGATGGGATTATGGTGCGGTCGGTTTGCCCGGGCGCAGTCATCACCCCAATGACAAAGACCAGCGATGGGATGCCAGGCATCTTAAAGATGCTCGTGCCGTTGCTTTTTAACAAACCGGACAAACAGGCGGGCAAGATGATCTACGCCGCATTGCCAGAGAGCTTTGGGGCACGCACCGGCATTTACATCACAAACGGCAAAGAAAAGACGGCTCCAAAGCTGGCAAATGATCCGCGCGTTCAGGCCGCTCTGATCAAAAAACTGTCTGCTGATGCGATGCCTTAAGCGCCGCAAACGGCTGTTGTATTATACAATCAAAACAAGGCTCCAATCCATGCCGCAAACCCGGAAACTTGTTCTCAAGATCTGCGTAAGCGCGGTCACCATTTTCTATGGCTTCGTGCCCGCCCTAGCAGACCTGAATGAAACCCATTTGTTCAACCCACTTTGGAGCGCGCATGCGCGGTTCCACGGCGCCTGGTTTCTGACTTTTGCTGCGGGCATCGCGCTGATTGGATTGTACCTGATTTGGCGGCGAGATGTGCTCTACACGCCCATTTTTTTCGGCATCATGTTCGCTGCCGGATTTTGGGTCGCTACGATCCTTGGACCGGCTTACGGCGGTGCGCTTGTGGACCAAAACGGCCATGTTCACAAAATTGCAGGCATCGAAACCAACATGTTTCTGTTCTCGGTTCTTTCGATAGTACTGCTCGCTTTACTTGGTCTCGCAACATGGGTTTCGCGCACTGAACGTTAAAACGCGCATCCGCAAATACATCTGATGAAAAATGAACAACCACCGCGCATGTCCTGCGCGGTGGTTGTTCTTTATGGCAGTGAATTCGATGTGTCAGGCTAGGTTTGCACCCTAACTTGGCAAGAGGTTTCACATGATACGCTCAATAATTCTCGCGGCGATTTTTACCGCAAGTGTGTCTGGTGCTGCGTCAGCTGAGCAAATCGCAGAGACCGATCCCTACGCGCCTTACCCATTGGCCCAGATCACCGACGAGCTACGATACCCCGCTGCGCAGCCCCCTGCAGGTACTGTCAGCCGGCACGGCGAAATCGAATACCTGGCCAACAACGTATTCGGTACGCATTGGTATGTGGAGGCAAATGCGGCTGTCTGGCACTTTGTCACCGCCGGCGATCCCGAGGATGAGGTTATCCTGTTTGTCCACGGTCACCCCGACACATGGTGGTCCTGGCATGACGTGATGTCTTACCTGGCCGACGATTTCTACGTTATTGCCGTGGACACACTGGGATACGGGCAATCTGACAAACGCCTGGAACTCGACCTGACCTATGCTGGGATTGCAACAGGCATTGGCGCCTTGATGACCGAGCTGGGTGTCGAAGTGTTCAACCTCGTCGGGCATGATCGCGGTGCCGTGCTTGGGGATCACATGGTGGCCCAAGATGACATCAACCCGCGTATCCTCGCCTATCTGCGGATGCAGCAATCGGCGGACAAACCGCACGGTATTCCTCGTCCAGCCCACGAGCAAATGTCTGAAGTCGCGTTTCACACCAACGAAAACGTCATTTATGGCATTTTCGCAAGCGACTACTTTTCCGTCGATATCCCGCAAAGCCACCAAGATCGCGCCCATTGGGAGTATTTCTTTCCCGGCACAGCTGAAGCTGCGGCCCAGCTTTTCTCGCAAGCCGGTTTTGACAAAGAGTTGGATTTCCGACTGGCCCAGGTGTTCCCGCGCATGACGATGCCGGTGGTCTTCATGCAGGGGGCTGATGACCCCGGGCAACGTCCGGAAGAATACTGGGAAACGGCGGATTTGGTGCCCAATGGCGCAGTCCTGATCGTGGACGCCAATCACTTCATTCAGGCCGAAAAACCGGAGCTTGTCGCTGACGCGGCCCGAGACCTGTTCGACTGACCCCACTCACGGTCCGGAAGAAGGTCTGGCCGATGCCGCGCGCGTGGCGCGCATCAATCCATCGGCCCGACCTTCGCCCGGTTCTCTACGGAAATGAGGATATCATGACAATAAGAACACTCACCATGTCAGCGGCACTTTTGGCATGCGCGTTTGGCGCTAAGGCGCAGGAAAATGACCCCTTCGCCCCACCGACGCGATCGCAAGATCAGGGATTTATCTACCGCAACAGTATTCCTCAGGGCTTTGAAACGCACATCATGGTCAACACCGAGGAAGATCGCGCGCGGGCCGAGCGGATCATCGAATTCTATGAATTACTCGCGACGGCACCAACTCTGGAGAGCGTCGCTGAATATGTATCAGACCGCTATATCCAGCACAGCACACAGCTGCCCAACGGGCGCCAACCTCTGGCCATGCTGTTTAAAGGCTCGGTTGACGAATACCCCGTTGCCATAGACGTGCATAAAGTGATTGTGGTCGGCGATTCCGCCATGGCGCATGTCAATTTCCGCAACCTCGACAATGACAGTCCGGACGACATGGGGATGGCTGCGGTGGACATTTACCTCTTTGATTCCGAGGGGAAAATCACAGAGCATTGGGACGTCCTGCAGCTTGTGCCCAGCCATGCCCCAAACCCGAACGGCATGTTCGTGACACTTTTTGAGGGGGAGTGAACCGATGCAGTTGAAACCCATAGCGCACACTGTCAGTGCCGTTGCAGCGCTCCTGATGTCCACTGTCGTCTTTGCCGAAGCGCCCCCTGTTCCAGAGGTCGACCAGGCCATGCCGCTTTACGACCGGCATAAAATTGACATCAGCAACCTAAGAGATTTTTACAATGCGCTGCTCATTTCCGATGCCATGATTCACGCCGATGCCATGTTTGATGCCGAGACCAAGTGGCGTCTTACGCTACGCCAGATGTTTCTTGCAGGCAGCGGCCATCATACGGCGCGCAGCGCCTATCAACTTTCAAAAATGGGCGTGCCCGTTGAAGAGATTCGAGCGATCTTTGCGGCGGATTACGTGGCGACGCTGGACGACGCGCGGCTCAAGGCAGCATTCACATACATCGACCTCATGGGGCGATATCCCATTATGTCGCCGCCGGAACTTCATGCCCAGTTGCGCACCAACTACACGGACCGCCAGATTGCGGAACTGATGCAGCTGGCCTCGATCAACAACGCCTCTGCCACCCATGATGCCGTTGTGCCCATAGCAACCGATCAGGAAACGCTTGATTGGGCGAACGAGAATCTGGTGGATGTCGGGTGGGACCCCAGCCGCAATGCCAGCACCTCGGCGGAGGAGCAGCGTGCGAACCCCTTTGTCGGCGATGCACTGACGGAGGCTGTAGCTGAAATCGACGCCGCATGGCAGCGCGATGATCTGGGGGCGGTCGAGCCAACACTGGCCTCGGATTGGGTCAATTTTGTTACCGGCTATGATGTGCCGACGCTCACCTTTGACGGGGACCGCGATGGGATTGAGGAACCCTTCGACGCGTTTCCCACGGCAGTTCTGGACTGGGAAGGCGAGGGTTTGCGCCAACTCAATATTCCGTCCTCTGACGTCCCGCCCTTTGACGTTGCCGCTTACGATTACACCTATTTTGAACCTGCGAAAGCTGTTGCTTCGGGGGTGCCGTACAGCGACCGCCAACGGCTCGACACAAATTGGCCACGGCAAGCGGCGATCGGCACACTGGCGATGGATGCGTATATCCTGCAAGCCGAGCGCACGATGGATTTTGACGAGATTTGGTCGCTCTTCTTTGTCTACCAACTCGCGAGCGGGTGCGTGCACTGTCAGGCGCACGGCGCCTTCGGGATCTACGACTACTCTGAGGACGAGTACTTTCACGATGAGATCCCGGATGAGGATTTGCCAGAGCTTATCGCGTATATCCAATCGCTTTTGGATTTCGAACGATCCGAGTTTGTGACACCCGCGATGAAGGCCGCCATGCGCGTTGCGCGCGATTCGGCCCGCCTGCCATCTCGGGTCACAGCCGCACATATCGAAGAGTTGCGGCGCTATTATACGGACCGTGAAATTCAGGAGATATTCGCGGTGATCGTCGTAAACGCATGGCTTTCAGGCAGTATGCAATCCGTTGCGGTCGTGACGGACCAGATCAGCATGGCGTTTACCCAGCGAACATTGGGGCCTAAAGGCTGGAAAGCTGGCGCGCATATCGGTTTGCCGAGTGAGCAGCGCCCCTATCACATGAGCCAGTTCTTCGACCGTCTGTTCGCCGACATGAATAGCGGAAAAGTTCCCGATGGCGCGTCCATTTGGACGGGTATTGATGTCCCGCTTGCGATCGACAACGACGGCGACGGGGTCGAAAATGAATTTGACGGGTTTCCCGATGATCCGAACCGCTGGGCAGATACTGACGGCGATGGGATTGAGGACAAACTTGACAATGATATAGACGGCGATGGGCTGAACAACAGTGTTGAGCTGTCGGCAGGCACATTTCCCTACAAGGCGGATTCCGATGGCGATGGCGTCGCCGACATGGCCGAGATCAATGATGGCACCGATCCGCTCGATCCCAACACCTACTAAGGCGGCGGCCTGAACCATTCAATGGTTCGGGCCGTCCAAACTGCCTGTCCAACCCAATCCGTATACGACCCCGCGTTCCATCTAAGGGTCGATAGCCTACGCGCATTTGAAGTTTGCGCCGCGAACGGGCGGTGGTTGCCCGACGCACCTTGAAGAACCGCCAATCACGTTGAGGAAGTTTCATGACGCGATGCTATTCCGCCGTCTTCTGCACCTGTGTCTGTCTGATGGCGCACCCTGTCTTGGCGCAGGAGACATTTCCCCCAAACTATCCGCAGGTGAGTGGCAACGTCATCACAAGACTGGGGTACAATGGGGACTACCGCTCAGATGCGCCGCTGATAGAGGCCGACGATGTATTCATTCAGGTCATTGCCAGTCCGACTTTCGAGTTATCGGAACAGCTGCGCTTCAATACGGAACTCCGGGTTGAAACGGTTACGCCCCCGACCGAAGATCGCGCATTCGAGGATCAGGGTCTTTTTGCGCGCATTCTGCGGTTCGAATACGATCTGACGGAACAGTTTTCGGTACATGCTGGCAAAATGACACCTTCATTTGCTCTGGCTTCGTTTGTCACGCCCGGCATGTTCGGCAACAGCTATAGCAAAGAAATCGAACTGATCGATCGTGTCGGTTTTGGTGGATCTTACAGGTTCGGGGGCGGTGGACGCGGACGTCACACGCTGACCTTCAACACTTTTTTCAAGGATACCAGCCTCTTTTCTGAGTCGCTTGGCACGAACAGGGGCCGCACATTGATCGAGGATGGTGGTGCAAGCAACACCGAAGCGTTTGACTCCTTCACACTCTCCCTAGAGGGGCGCGACATCGAGCGGTTTCCCGGCCTGACCTACAAGCTTGGTCTGATACACCAAGGCCGGGGCGTTGATGGGGTCGCGGATGAAAACGGGATTTCGGCATCGGTGGTTCAAGCCATTGAAACAGTAAATGGAAACAATTGGAGCCTGATCGGCGAATTCGCAGCATTCGACAATTTCGAGGGCACGGCAGATGACATCGTTTATGCCAGCGCCGGCCTCGTCTATCAGACAGGCCCGTGGACGGCAGTCCTGTCGGGCACATGGCGACCGCGTGATTTGGCGGATGGTCGCAATTTTGACGACTACACCGTTCAAACTTCGATCGAGTATGACCTAGGCGACGGGTACTCCATCGCGGTAGCGCATGAGTTCAGCCGCGATGAAAATCTCGACAACCGGCGCCTGGGCTTTCGGTTTTCTAAAGTCATTGACCTGCGCGGTTGATCGATTTGTGCGCATCTGTTGCGCTTTCAAATCGCCAAACCGGAAGTGAACGCCATGGCCAAAGGCGCTCGAAACAGCGTGGATACGAGCATCATGGCCCCGCACGTCTACCGTAGCTTACGATAGACTTTCAGCGGATTATTTGAGGCACATCTAACGTTCATGTGAAGAGTTTTGGGCTGTGCTATCTGCCCAATATGAGACAGCATGCCATCTGCGATCGCCGCGGGCCCACCATTATTTTCTAGGCCTCGGCGAGTGACGGTTGGCGGCGATCCGTCAATTGCCCCAGGAACGGAAGTGCTGATAAACGAGCTATCCAAATGGACAAATGGTCGGAGCTAAGGACGGTATATCATGTTGCGTCGCTGGGCACAGTCAGCGCGGCGGCAGAGGCGCTCGACATGCATCGCGCAACGGTGAATCGTCACATCGATGCTATCGAAAGCAGCATCGGCGGCCGTGTGTTCATTCGTCACGCGCGGGGCTACACACTCACCGAGCTTGGTGAAGAGGTGCTTCAAGTCGCCGAGAGAACCAGCGAAATGCTGGAAAAACTGACGACGCGCGTCAATGGCAACAAGGCGCTCATTGAAGGCGAGATCATGTTGACGCTTGTGCCGCCCATGGCAAGTTTGGTCTTGGAGGCGGTGACAAGATTTCGAGAGCGAAACCCGAAGTGTCGCGTTACGATCAATGCCACCTACAAGCGTGTAAAGCTGGAATATGGCGAGGCGCATATTGCCCTGAGGGCAGGCCCAAAGCCCGATCACCCAGACTATGTGGTGCGCCATTTCATGGATCTCACATTTAGTATTTACGGTCACCGCAGTTACTTCGAGAAATTTGGTCCAGTGACTGACCCGAAGAATTTTAACGGTCACAGGTTTGTTCTACCACCGGCTGCGTTGTCGCATATCCCCTACCAACATTGGGTCCGAAACAACGTCAAACAGGACAATATCGCTGTTGTTGCAAACAGCCCCGCATTCCACTTCCATGCCGCGCGCAAAGGTGTCGGCCTCAGTTTCCTGCCAGATTTCGAAGTAGCAAATGACCCGGACTTCGAACTCGTGCTTGGAAACATCGATGACTGGAATCTGCCCCTTTGGCTGGTCACACATGTCGATGTGCACCGTACTGACAAAGTTCAATCTTTTTTGAGATTACTATGTGAAGGCAATTGTCGTTAATCGCTCTTTAAATGAAATGGACGTCCGATGCGGAGTCACCTTCAATTTGTATCAAAATCATTAGAAATACTCCTTTTCCTGAGCGTTCGGTCTCTGAGATTTTGGACAAGTGATCTGGTCAACCAAGTGAGCGTCTGACCCATCTGTTCGATTTGATCAAAGGTGTATTTTTGCGCCCAAGGTCAGGGCAGCAGTTCGAACATGATCTTAATACGGTTGCGCCGCTTGTACCTGCGCCTGTCGTATTTGACCGACGTCTTGCACTGTACGACCGGGAATGCAGGCGCGTATCCCTTTGTCTTGCAACGCTTCCCTGAACCAGTCAGCTTCATAGCCGCAGTGTCTGAGCAGCCAGTCGACTTTGGACAGGCTGCTGAGCAACGCCCGTGCGCCAATGTCGTCGCTGTCCGATGTGCCTTGAGGTAGGTCGCGTCCATTGCCCGGCAGTCGAAACGCAGTTTCGATGAGAGGGGATCATGACCGTCTTCGTCTCGCCGTGTTCCGCAGCCAGCGCGACCATCATCCGCGCGAAAACGCCTTTCTCGCTCCAGCGCTTTCAACGGCTGTAGAGCGTCATCTGCGGCCCATAGGCAGCGGGCGCATCGCGCCATCGTAAGCCATTGCGGTTGATGAAGATAATGCCGCTCAGCACGCGCTTGTCGTCAACTCGAGGCTTTCCGTGAGAC
Organism: uncultured Shimia sp.; assembly: GCA_937897325.1. GTDB lineage: Bacteria > Pseudomonadota > Alphaproteobacteria > Rhodobacterales > Rhodobacteraceae > CALCOY01. The sequence continues at coordinate 47,891 of CALCOY010000118.1, read as the reverse complement.
TTCGGAAAGAAGGGTTCCAGACGCGCCATCTGCGCGTCGCTCAACCAAAAAAGATCGCACATGTCACTGCTCCATTTTCGAAGCCATGACTCACGCAGTACGATTAAAATCAATGCATCTTGACCCTAAGCAGACCTTAGAAAAAGAGGAGCAACGGCTGGTTTGTCCCGGAAGAAGACATTGTCTGAAGTGGAGCCCGCCCAAAAACGGACTGTCGTGCCTTTCAAGCGACTGCCCAAGAGTAGACTCTTGCTTGATTGGGTCACGATTATGGCGAAATGCGCTCGCCAGTTCAGAAAAGCCACTATATGTGCGGGCCGGACGTTCGGCACAAAATGCTAAGAAACCGACGTCTCCTCGAACGCAGAAAGCTAATCGTGCTCTTCCTTCCCAAGGCATGCCTTGTAATGGTGACAAGCGACACTGCGATAGTCGTGGATTGGCTCCATCGAGGGACGCCCCGTCTGGCAAATCGTAGTCGCACAGGGGCAGCGTGGATGAAAATTGCAGCCCGTTGGCGGGGACAGTGGCGATGGCACTTCACCTTCGATGGTCTCGAATCGCACAAGCTCATCCGCGTCCAGCACCAGCTTAGGCACGCTTCCGAAAAGGGCTTTGGTGTAGGGATGGGCCGGATTGCCAAAAACCTCGCCCACTGGCCCCAGTTCCACGATACGCCCAAGATACATCACCGCAACGCGGTCGCTGACGTGCTGGATCACGGAGAGATCGTGGCTGATGAAGACACTGGTGAGCGCCAGATCGCGGGTGAGTTCTAGAAAGAGGTTGATTATCTGCGCCTGGATAGAGACATCAAGTGAGGCGACCGGCTCATCACAGATCAGCACATCTGGCTGCATGGCCAGGGCGCGGGCAATTGCGATGCGCTGACGTTGACCGCCGGAGAACTGATGCGGGTGGCGTTCGACCCAGGCGGGATCAAGGCCAACACGATCGAACCAGTCTGCCACATAACGGCGGGCATCGGCCCTTGTGGTGAGGCCATGAGCGATGGGGCCTTCCGCAACGGTATGGCCGACCTTCATACGGGGATCGAGGCTGGCGAAGGGGTCCTGGAACACGGTTTGTACGCGGGTCGTCGCCTTGGTCCCGTCCGCCATGACGGGAGCGCCGTCGATGGTGACCGTGCCGCTTGTCGGGGGCAATATTCCGGCGATGGCGCGGCCCAGCGTGGACTTGCCACAGCCAGATTCCCCGACGAGGCCCAGTGTCTCTCCCTTGCGGACGGAAAGTGTGACGCCGGAGACCGCGCGGACCGAGCGAGTTTCGACATTGCCGCCGAGTTTTGCCGCGATCTTTTCACCCAGGCTTAGCTTGGGACCAAAGACGCGGGTAACGTCGGTGATCTGGACGAAGGCGCTCATGCGGGCTCCGGGGCGGTTTGACCAACCGGGTGAAAGCACCGCCATTGCCGACCACCGTTCTGGGTCATGTCTGCGTCAGTCGTGCATTGGCCTGATGCGTGCGTGCAGCGGGGCGAAAAGGGGCAGCCCTCTGGCAACGACAACAGGGAGGGTGTGCTGCCCGCGATCTGGTTCAGCGGGGCACCCGGCTTTGCCATGGCCGGAAGCGAAGCGATTAACCCGGCGGTGTAGGGGTGGCGCGGATCACGCAGCAGCGTCGCGGTTGGCCCCTCTTCGACAATCCGACCTGCGTACATCACCGCCAGCTTGCTGGCCAGGCTGGAAACCACAGCGAGGTCATGGCTGATCCAGACCATCGCTGTGCCGGTCTCGCGCGCGAGGGCGCGCATCTTTGCGAGTATCTGCGCTTGAATTGAGACATCCAGCGCTGTCGTTGGCTCATCCGCAACAATGACCGAGGGGCGGTGCAGCAGGGCAATCGCGATTGCCACCCGTTGGCGCATGCCGCCGGAAAACTCGTGCGGATAGGCGCGCAGGCGGGCTGCGGCGGAAGGGATGCCGACTTGGGTAAGAAGCTCGGTCGCGCGGGACCGGGCGGCGGCGGCGCTGACGCGCTCGTGCGCGTCGATCGCCAGCTTCATCTGCTGTCCGATTGTCAGCATCGGGTTCAGGGTGGCTATCGGGTCCTGAAAGATCATCGAAATCTCGTGCCCGCGCCTTTTGCGCAGTTCTGCCTCGCTGAGCGTGGTCAGTTCCACCCCGTTAAGCTTGATCGAGCCTTCGACAATCCGGCCCGGGGCATCGACCAGCCCAAGCAGGGAAAAACCCGTGACGGTCTTGCCCGATCCGCTTTCACCAACCAGCCCCATGATCTCGCCCCGCGCCAGATCAAAGGAGACGCCATTCACGGCCTTGACTACACCTGCGCGGGTGAAGAAATGCGTGCTCAACCCTTTGACGCTCAGGACAGGGTCGCTCATTTCCGCAGCCTCGGGTTGAACTGATCGCGCACCTGGTCGCCAACGACGTTGATGGCGACAATAAGTATAATCAGCGCGACGCCAGGGTAGACGGATATCCAGTAGCGGCCGCTCATCATGTATGGAAAGCCGTTGGAGATCAGCATGCCAAGCGACGGCTCGGTCACCGGCAGCCCAAGGCCGAGGAAACTGAGCGTCGCCTCAAGCGAAATAGAATTGGCGATCTGGACCGTTGCCACCACGATCAGGGGTGGGGTGCAGTTGGGAAGCAGGTGGCGCCAGACCACGAGCCTGCCGCTTAGCGGAGTGGCCAAAGCGGCCTCAATGTAGTCCTTGCCCCGCTCGGCCTTGGCAGCGCCATAGGCGGTGCGGGCAAAGTAGGCGTATTGCGCGGCAACCAATGCACCGATCAGCTGTGCCTTGCCCTGGCCCAGGAGGGCAACCATGACCAGCGCCAGCAGGATCGCGGGGAACGAGAGCTGAAGATCCACAAGCCGCATGATCAGCGCCTCGATCCGCCCGCCCAGATAGGCCGCCGTGATCCCCAGGGCTGTGCCGATGGTCAGAGAGACAAAGCCCGCGGCGAGGCCGATCTGAATGGAAATGCGCAAGCCGTGGAAGATGGCCGACAACAGGTCGCGCCCCTGCGGGTCGGTACCCAGCAGATGGGTGTAACCGCCCGATCCGACAAAACCCGGCGGCCGGCGGCTGTCCATGAGTGACAGGTTGGCCAGGTCATAGGGGTTCTGGGGCGAGACAACGGACGCAAAGAGCGCTAGCAGGATCATCGTGACCACCACCGCCAGCGCGAAGACCGCCACCTTGTTCTCGCGAAATTCCGTCCAGAAACGGCGGAAGGGCGTGTTGGTGTCGCTCATGCAGCTGCTCCGTGACGCACGCGGGGGTCGATCAGTGCAAATACCAGATCAATCACGAAATTGATGGTCACGAACAGGAAGGCGACCAGGATCAGGTAGGCCACCATGACCGGGCGGTCGAGTACCGCAATGCTGTCGATGATCAGCTTGCCGACGCCGGGCCAGGAAAAGATCGTCTCGGTCACAACTGCGAAGGCGAGTGTCGAGCCAAGCTCAAGACCAAAGACGGTGATGATTGGGATCGAGATCAGTTTCAGCAGGTGCCGCCACAGGATCGTTCCTTCGGAGATGCCTGCCGCACGCGCAAACTTGACGGTGTCGGTCAGCATGACCTCGCGCGTGCCCGCACGGGCAAGGCGGATCATCATTGCCAGTTTGAAAAGCGCCAGATTGATGGCGGGCAGCACGATATGCGACAGCCCGTCAAAGGTAGGGAAGGACCATCCGATGCCCCAAATCTCGACTGTCTCGCCGCGCCCGCCTGCGGGCAGCCAGCCGAGGTTGACCGCAAAGAACAGGATCAGGATCAGCCCGACCCAGAAGGACGGCACTGAAAAGCCGAGGACGGAGACCGCCATGATTGTCTTCGAGACCCAGCTGTCGGGGCGGTAGCCCGCGTAGATGCCGAGGCTCACGCCCAGCACCGTGGCCGAGATCACCGAGATCAGCACCAGCTCAAGCGTCGCGGGCAGCCGTCCGCCGATCAGTTCCAAAACCGGGATGTTATAGACAAAGGACCGCCCCAGATCGCCCTGGAGAAGGTTGCCGATAAAGATGAAATATTGTTCGTAGAGGGGCCGGTCGAGGCCGAGACGCCGGATCGTTTGTTCGCGGATTTCCTGCGTCGCCTCGGGCGGAATCACGATATCAATGGGATTGCCGATAGCATAAACGCCACAGAACACAATCACTGACATCGCGGCCATGACCAGCACGGCCTGCAGAAAACGTTGAATGACGAAACCCAGCATCAGCTTTCCCGCCTAGGCACACCAAGGCCGGGCGGCTTGCCGGCCGCCCGGCCTTGGTGCAGCATCACGCTATCAGGACGCCGGCTTGATAAAGAACGCAAGCGTGTCTTCGTCGAAGCGGGGCGTGAATTCGAGCATGCCTGCCTTTGCCCCCCAGACCGTCTGAAGCTGGACCAGCGAGATATAGGCCTTGTCCGCCACAACCTTTTCCATCGCTTCTTCGTAGGTCGCGCGGCGCTCGTCAGGGTCCATCATCGTGGCGCCGGCTTGCAGCAGCTGGTCCACTTCATCGTTTTTGTATTCGATGCGGTTGAACGCACCCAGCTTCACGTCGGGGTTGTTGGAATGCGCAAGGCCGCCCAGGGTGTAGGAGGCTTCACCCGTCAGCGTGCCCCAACCGTTCATGAACATGGAGTATTCAAGCCGGGCCTGCGCGGGGAAATACACCGTTTTGGAGATCGCGTTGACATTGGTCTTGATCCCGACCTGCGTGAGCATCTGGCCCAGACCCTGGCAGATCGCACCATCGCCCGGCAGCCGGTCTGCGGTGCAGTAGAGATCGACCTCAAAGCCATCAGCATACCCCGCATCGGCAAGCAGTTCCTTTGCCTTGGCCGGATCGTAGGTCGGCATGGGAATGTCTTCGCTTGAGCCAAAGAAACCGGGAGGCATCATCTGGTTGGCGGGCTTGCCCAAACCTTCGAGCACGATGTCGACCATTGTCTGGCGATCAATCGCATGATCAATGGCTTGCCGCACCTTCAGATCGCGGAATGGGTTATCATCCAGATCGGACCCGTCGATGGCACGCACCAGTGGGGTATCTTCGCGCTGATCAAGTTGCAGGTTCATGATGTAGACACTGTCGCCCTTGACCGCGTCGATGGCAGAGTCGCGCTCAAGCGCGAGGTAGTCCACGGAGGAGACGTAGTTGATCACGTCAACCTGCCCGGCCTTGAGGGCCGCGAGGCGCGAGCTGTCGTTGGGAATCTCCTTGCGGATCACGGTTTCCCATGCGCCCTCGCCGCGCCAGTAATCGTCGTTCCGCGCCAGCACCAGATCGCCCTTGGGCTGCCAGCTGACGAACTTGTAGGGGCCGGTGCCGATGGTGGCCTTGCCGGAGTTGAACCCTTCGGCAGCTGTCTCGGGCGTGGAATAGTCTGCTGCGGCCTCGGACGAGACAATGAATAGGCGGATGAAATCATTTGGCAGCGTCGCTGCTTGACCGTCTGTGTTGATGTGAATTGTGTGGGTATCAATGATGTCGACGCTGGCCACACGACGCACATAGATGGTGGTGGTTGTCGGTCCGGTGACAACGGGAATACGTTCGATCGAGAACTTCACATCTTCGGCGTCAAAGTCCGATCCGTCGTGAAACTTGACGCCCTGGCGCAGCTTGAACTCCCAGGTGTCTTCGTCAATTGGCGTCCAGCTTTCCGCCAGCCCCGGCTCAATCTGAAGACCGTCGCCCGACCAGACCAGAGTATCAAAGACATGCTTGGCCGCTTCGGCATGAGGCCCGAGCGCTGAGAAATGCGGGTCCATCGATTCAGGACCGCCGCGCACACCCATGGTCAGCGTTTGCGCCGAGACGGCCGCCGCCGCACCAAGGCCCACGGCCAGGGCGATGGGTGCCAGGAATTTCTGGAATATCATCTGTCTTCCTTCCCATTGGTGGACAAGGCTTGTCTGCCTAGCCCGGTGAGTACTCAGTTATCTTTCGTTCCATTTGGAACTTGCTTTTAAAGAATGTGCAGAGATATGTTGTCAGTCAAGTTCAATTTGGAACTTACACCTGGTTCAACGAGGGGTTGTCCGCATATGTCAGGTCCGCAGACCGCCTGTGATCAAGATTTCGGCAAAGATGACATGGCGGAAAGCCCTGACATGCTGAACGCAAAGCTCTGGGACAATCCCTGCCCGTTTGCCTTTCGCATCAACTACCTTGCGCTGCTTTACAATACGCCGCTTTATAGCTGGGTGCAGGACACCTATGGGCTCAAACGGCCCGAGTACGTTGTGCTCTATTCGCTGTCGCTTGCCGATGGTGGCAGCGCGCGCGATGTCTCGCGCACCTCCGGCTTTCCCAAGAACACACTTAGTCGCGCGATCAAACGGCTTGAACTGATGGGTTTGATCGAAGGGCGCTGCAGGGCACCTGGCGGTGGGCGCAAGCAGGCGCTGCGGCTTTCTGAAAAAGGGTGGCAGTTGATACGCGAGACGCGGCCGACCTTTGAGGCGCAAGAGAAACGGATGCTGCGGGTTTTGTCAGATGGCGAGCGCCAGATGCTGTCGGAACTGATGTCAAAGGTGGTGCTTGGGGCGCAGGATTGGGCGGGCGATCTGCCGCCGGACACAACCCCGTCAAGGAAAGGACAGCCGCAATGAAAGTGGCGAGCATGAACTGGCAGGACATGGAGGCGGCAGCGGCGCGCGATCCGCGTTGTGTTCTTCCCATTGGTTCAACTGAACAGCATGCGCAGCTGTCGGTCTGTGTGGATATGATCCTTGCCGAAAAGGTCGCGGCAGATGCGGCGGACCCCTTGGGCATTCCGGTGTTTCCGGTGATGCCCTTTGGGCTGGCCCCCTATTTCACGGCCTATCCCGGTACGATATCTTTGCGGGTCGAAACCTTGCTGGCGGTGATGCGGGATGTTGTGGCCTCGGTTCGGCGTTCAGGGTTTCAGCGGGTTCTGATTGTGAACGGCCATGGTGGCAACAACCCGGTCGGCGCCCTGGCGCAAGAGCTGATGGCGGAGCATCCCGAGATGTCGATCAAGTTCCACAACTGGTGGAACGCGCCCCAGACCTGGGCGAAGATCCAGTCGATTGACACGACAGGGTCGCATGCCAACTGGATGGAGAATTTTCCCTGGACGCGATTGGCCCATGCCCCCGCGCCCGAGGGGGGAAAGCAAGGTGTCGATATGGCGTTAATCCGCGCCTCTTCTCCGGCTCAGACCCGCGCGCTTCTCGGTGACGGCTCGTTCGGCGGCCCGTGGCAGCGCAGTGACGAAGACATGCAGGCGATCTGGGAGGTTGGCGTGTCCGAGACACGCGCCGCCCTTGAGGGGCCGTGGCCCGCTGCGCAAGATGGCTGAGCCGATCCTGATATGGGGCGCGGGTGCCATTGGCGGCACCCTTGGTGCCTATTGGGCGCGGGCGGGTGTGCCTGTGCAGATGGTGGATATCGTTCCCGAACATGTCGAGGCGTGCTGCAAGGAGGGTCTTGCCATCGAAGGCCCGGTTGAGGAATTCCGGCAGGTTGTTCCCTGTGTCATGCCGGATCGGCTCAGCGGCACCTACGCGCGGATTGTCCTCGCCGTCAAAGCCCAGGCGACGCCGCAGGCCATAGCGCAGCTTTTGCCGCATCTGGCACCGGGAGGCTTTGTTCTGTCGGCGCAGAATGGGCTGAACGAACGGGTGATTGCCAATCTTGTAGGGCCCGGGCGCACGATGGGGGCGTTTGTGAATTACGGCGCGGATTGGATCGGGCCTGGTCGCATCCTGTTTGGCAACCGTGGTGCGGTGGTGGTCGGCGAGATCGACGGCGCGCTGCGTGAGCGCACAATCGAGATGCACAAACTGTTGCAGATTTTTGAGCCTGACGCGATGCTGACCCAGGACATCTGGGCCTATCTCTGGGGCAAGTTGGGATATGGCGCGATGTTGTTTGCTACCGCCCTGACTCCCGACAGCATGACAGCGAACTTCGCCGATCTCAAGCGGGGTCCGGCGCTGATGGGGCTGGCGCGAGAGGTCATGCGCGCGGCATTGGCCGAAGGTGTTGAACCCAAACCCTTCAACGGGTTTGAGCCTGCTGCCTTCCTGCCCGGCGCCAGTGATGCCGCCGCGATGCAGAGCCTTGCTGACCTCGCGGAATTCAACTCCAAGACGGCCAAGACACATACCGGCATCTATCGTGATCTGGCGGTGCGCAAACGCAAGACGGAGGTAGATCCGCAGGTTGGCGCCGTGGCCGAGATTGCGGCGGAGCATCGCATTCCAACCCCCTTGCTGAGCCGGTTGGTCGAACTGGTTCACGACATTGAGCAAGGTCGCCGCGAGATGTCGGCAGAGACGTTTCACGAATTGACCAAGGTGATCGGATGACCGCGCGCATCGCCCTGGTGACCGGTGTGGTCGGCGGTATTGGTGCCGCGATTGCAGCGCGGCTTGTCGGGAAGGGGGCAAAGGTTATCGTCAGTGATCTGCCTGGCGATGCCTTACAGGAGGCGGCCAGCCGTCTGGACCTGTCTGCACGCGCCGCAGACCTTGGCGATCCGGCTTCGGTCAGCGAGATGCACGCGCAACTGGTGGCGGAGCACGGCGCGCCTGACATTCTGGTCAACGCTGCAGGCGGGGTGCGCGGGCAGGTCGGTACACCGCTGGAAGAGGTCAGGCCGGAGGCCTGGCACCAGATCTTTGCCGCCAATGTGGATTCCGCCTTGTATCTGTGTCAGGCGCTTGCGCCCGCGATGAAACAATCCGGCTGGGGCCGCATTGTCACCATCAGTTCCGGGGCCGGGCTAAGGCCGAGCTTGACGGGCATCCATGCCTATACGGCGGCGAAACACGCGCTTGTCGGCCTGACGAAACAGCTTAGCCTCGAGCTTGCCCCGCATGGCGTCACGGTCAATTCGATAGCGCCGGGCTTCGTGCTGTCCAACTCCGCCACGCAGCGCCAGTGGGCGGCATATGGGCCGGAAGGACAAGCCCAGCTGGTCAGCCGCATTCACACGCGCCGATTGGGCCAGCCTGAGGATATTGCTGCCGCCGCTGCCTTTTTGACGTCGCAAGAGGCAGGGTGGATCACCGCACAGGTCCTCAGCGTCGACGGCGGTATCACCTGAATGACGTCCCGGATGAGCGACCCTGTTCTTGCCCATGCCCTGGCGCACCAAAGCGACACAATCGATGGGTTGAAAGCGCTTGTCGCCTGTCCCTCGGTCGGGGCGGACCCGGCGATGGCGGAGGGGATGGAGGACGCGCGCCAGTTGATCGAAGCCCGCCTTGAAGCGATGGGTTTTGTGAACCGCCAGCGCCTGACGCCCGAGGACGGCAGCGGCCAACCGTCGCTTTTTGCCGAACGGCTGGATGCGCCCGATGCACCCACGATCCTCATCTATGCGCATTACGACGTGCAGCCGCCTGATCCTTTGGACAAATGGGAAAGCCCGCCCTTTGCGGTGACAGAACGGAATGGTAAGCTCTTTGGGCGCGGCATATCGGACGACAAGGCACCGATGCTGATTGCGCTCGACACTTTGGCTGCTTTTGTCGCCGTAGAAGGCCGGTTGCCGATTAACGTGAAACTGTTGATCGAAGGGGAAGAGGAAACCGGCTCGCCCTCCTTGCCGGGGATACTGGAGGCGCATCCCACTTTGCTGGATGCTGACTCCGTGCTGTCGGCCGATGGTGCGCGGTGGCGGCCTGATCTGGTGGCGCTTAACGTTGGATCGCGTGGGAACGTGGGGTTTGAGATGCGGTTGCAGACGGCCGCGCAAGACCTGCACTCGGGGCGGTATGGCGGGATTGTTGCCAACCCGCTGCATGTACTTTCTCGGCTTGTTGCGAGCCTGCATGATGCCTCTGGCCGCATTGCGGCACCAGGGTTTTATGACGGTGTGGCCGCGCCGACAAAGGCCGAGCGCGCCGAAATCGCCGCGATCCCTTATGACGCGGAAGCGGCCCTTGCCGAAATCGGAGCGCAGCCAGTTGGTGAGGATGGGTTTTCCACGCTCGAGCGGCTGTGGATGCGCCCCACGCTGGACGTGAACGGAATGTGGGGCGGCTATATCGGGGCAGGGTCCAAGACGGTGATCCCCAACGAAGCATTTGCTAAGGTGACAATGCGGTTGGTTCCGGGTCAGGACCCTCAGACCGCCAAGGAAGCGGTGATCGCCCATCTCAGGGCGCAGCTGCCGGATTACGCTTCGCTTGAAATCCATGGCGAGCGGGGACAAGGCGGGGCTTATGCGGTTCCGGACGATCATCCGTTGCTGGCGGCTGCTGTTGCCGCGCTTGAACACACGACCGGAGAGACGCCGCTGAAGGTGCGCATCGGTGCGTCGTTGCCGCTCGCCGAAATCGTCTCGCGCGTGCTGGGGGTGGATACGGTGATGTTTTCCTTTGCTTTGGCCGACGAAAACTTCCATGCGCCGAACGAGTTTTTTCGCCTGTCATCCATAAGCGAAGGACTGGCGGCCTGGGTGCAGATCATTCGCCAGATCGCAGGGATCCCGCCAGACCGCTTTGCCCTTTTTTGTCGGACGTGACCGGGCAGGCCATCATCGACAACCGCCATGGCGCGGTCCTGCTGGTTGCGGCGGCCGCCGTCTTTACCGCCGATGTCAGTGTCTTGCGATTTGTATCGCCCGAGGTGCCTTTTGTGCAGATCCTCTTTTACCGCTCGCTCAGCCAGCTTGTGATCGTGGCAATCTGGATCGCGGTAACACGGCCGGGGCGGTATTTCTCGCCGCGTTGGCCACGGCTTGTTCTGAGGGGACTGACCAGTCTGGTTTGCTGGTGGCTTTATTACGCCAGTTTCCAGATGCTGGACCTTGCCCTAGCCTCTGTCCTGACCTTCACCACATCGCTTTTCGTGGTTGCCCTTGCGCCCTTTGTCTTTGGCGAACAGATCGGACTGTCGCGGGGGCTGAGCGCGGTGTTGGGTTTTATCGGTGTCGTGATCGCCAGCGAGGTCAGCGGGGTGCAGGTGGCACCCGGTTTTCTTTATGGTCTGGGCTCGGCATTTGCGGCGGCACTGCTGATCTTTCAGAACCGCGCGCTGGCGCGGTCGGAGCATACGGCGACGATCATGTTCTGGATTGGTCTGGTTGCCACCATGGGGACGTTACCGATGGCTGCCGGTGGCTTGGCACAGATTGGGTACAATGATTTTCTGCTGCTGACTACAGCAGGCACGCTGGCCACCCTGGGTATGCTTCTGACCGTTGAAGCGTATCGCTTTGGCGAAGTTTCGGCGCTTGCCTCGTTTCCGTATGTGCGCATCCTCTTTGCATTGGTCGTTGGCACCTTCGTATTTGCCGAAGTTGCCTCCTGGCGGGAGATCCTGGGCGCGATCATCGTTGTGGCTTGCGGGATGTATGCGGGCAGCAAGGAAAGACAGGCACTGCGATGACACAGGGCGCTTTGACAGAGAGGAACATCATGGCATCGACATTGCGGGCCAGCCCCGAGACCTGCGCATGGGGCTTCTTTGACGCCAGCCAACCAGCGGTTCTGGAGGTGCAAAGCGGCGATGTTCTCACGATCGAGACGGTTTCAGGCGGGCCTGATCAGATACCGCAGCAAGGTGCGGGTTTCGAGATTCCGCCCGAATTGCTGGACATTCACGCGCGGGCCGAACGACAGTTGCCGGGGCATATCCTGACCGGACCGGTGGCAGTGAAAGGGGCAAAGCCGGGCGATGTGCTTGAGGTCGAGATCCTTGATGTCGAACTGCCGCAGAACTGGGGCTGGAACACTATCCGCCCGCTTGCCGGTACGTTGCCGGATGATTTCCCCGATGCCCGACTTGAGATCATCCCACTTGATCTGGACAGCATGCAGGCCCGACTGTCTTGGGGCCTTGATCTGCCCTTGCATCCGTTCTTTGGCGTCATGGGGGTCGCGCCGCCGCCGAACTGGGGGCGTATCTCGACGATCCAGCCGCGCGCACACGGGGGCAACCTCGACAACAAGGAACTTGGTGCGGGCGCGACCCTCTATCTGCCGGTGTTTGCCGAAGGCGCGATGTTCAGTTGCGGGGACGGGCATGCCGCGCAGGGCGATGGCGAGGTATGCGTCACCGCAATTGAAACGGCGCTGACCGGGACATTCCGCCTGACGGTGCACTCGGATTTCACGCTGAAATGTCCGCGCGCAAAAACGCGGACGCATCTGATCACCATGGGCATGCATGAGGACCTGGACCGCTGTGTCGAAATGGCCCTGCGCGACATGATCCGCTGGATCGTGCAGCGCACCGGGATCAGCCGCGAGGACGCCTATATGCTGTGTTCTCTGGCGGGTGATTTACGGATCACGCAAACGGTTAATGGAAACAAGGGGGTGCACATGATGATGCGAAGCGAACTGGTTCCATGCCCGGACGTCTCAGCGGGAGGAACGCTTGACGATGCGTAATCCTGAAGCATCTATGGAATTGGTTACTCATTTTCGGCGCGTGGTTTGCGAAATTGCTGCACAGCGCAGATACCGTGCTGTTAGATTTTGTTTACCTACATTTTTCTGTGCCCCGGCAATACCACTGCCGGATTATGGGCCAAGGCACATGCTCGGGGGGGCTGGCTGTTTTGGATAGTATATCACTTGCTGACATTGAAGGGGCTGAGCGTCTTTTGGGCCTCGCCTATGCCGCCACCGAACGGGCGCAGATGCTGGACAATCTCGACGGGCAGCGCGAGCTTGCCATTGCACGGCGGGGACTGGCACTTGAAAACAGCACGCCAATGGCCAGCCGGTTTGATCCGCGCCTGCCGGGTTTTGCCATGCCGTATGGGGCGGATGCGCTGCGGTATTCCGAGGTGGCACGCAATTTGCCCGACAATGACGAAGATATCGCGTTTGCGCCGCTCACGGACCTGTCCCATTGGGTGCAAAGCGGGCAGATCACATCGCTCGTGCTGACCGAGATCTACCTTGAGCGCATCGCCCGTCTGAACCCCAAACTTGAATGCTATGCCACCGTCACCGACGCACTGGCCCGTTCCGAAGCGGTGGCGATGGACAGCCTTTTGGCCGCCGGTGTCTGGCTGGGCCCTTTGCACGGCATTCCTTACGGGCTCAAAGATCTTTTTGACACCAAGGGCATCACGACGGGCTGGGGGGCTGAGCCGTTTCAGGACCGTGTGCCGGATGCGGACGCTGCCGTGACGAAAAGGCTGCGGGCCGCGGGTGCGGTGCTGCTGGGCAAAACGACGCTGGGTGCACTGGCCTATAATGACCTGTGGTACGGCGGCTGGACCCGCAACCCGTGGAACCTGAACGAAGGATCAAGTGGGTCAAGCGCGGGGTCCGCCTCCGCGACGGCGGCGGGCTTGTGCGGGTTTTCCATCGGGACCGAAACACTTGGCTCCATAACCTCGCCGTCGCAACGCTGCGGCACGACCGGGCTGCGCCCGACGTTTGGGCGCGTCAGCCGGACGGGCGGGATGGCACTCTGCTGGTCGCTGGACAAGGTGGGGCCGATCTGCCGGTCGGTGGAGGATACCGCAATGGTGCTTGCCGCGATCAATGGTGGGGACATCACCGACCGTGGGTCCATCGCGGCACCCTTTCAGTTTGATGCGCAGACCTCGATCGACGGGATGACCCTTGGCTATTTGCCCGAGGCCTTTGAAGAAGGGGCCACCGACATCGACCTAGGCGCGCTTGAGGCGGCAAGGGGACTCGGCATCACGGTCAAGGAAGTCACCCTTGAGGACCTGCCTTACCCTTCGCTCATGACCGTCGTCTACGCAGAAGCGGCAGCGGCGTTCGAGGCACTGACGCTGGAGGATACCGACGACATGCTGCGCTGGCAGGATGATGGCGCATGGCCCAATACCTTCCGCAAGGCGCGGTTCCTCTCGGCTGTTGATCTGGTACAGACAGACAGGCTGCGGTATCGCGTGATGCAGGCGTTGGACGAGATGATGGGCGGTGTCGATGCGCTGATCGGCCCATTCTCAACCGGGCCGATGCTTGTTGCATCGAACTTTACTGGCCATCCCTGTCTGCACCTTCGCGCCGGGTTTGAAGACATTGCCAGCCGCACTGCCGCCTCATTGGGCGCGGGCAAGCTGACCACCGGTGAAGCGGAGGGCGATAAAACATTCACCGTTCCGCAAGGCATCTCGCTTTGGGGGCAATTGTTTGATGAGGGGCCTCTGCTGTCCCTTGGCATGGCGTTAGAGCAGAAGCTGGGCGTGGCAGAACGGCGCCCGACTTTCCCAGGCTAAGACCAAGAACTGATCCGCTTCAGGCGGGCGTCTCAAGACTTTGTTCAACACGCAACTCTCGCAAGGAGAAAACGAATGAAACGCAGGGACTTTCTGTCAAACACCACCGCTCTGTTCGGCGCCACGATGTTCTCCGGTGCCGCCCCGATGATCGCATCGGCGCAAACCACACCTGTGACCGGGGGCACGTTGATCTGGGGGCATTCGGAGACGACGCAAAACCTCGACATGCATCAGACCGGCACGGCCTCGACGGGGCGAGTCTTGCAGAACGTGCACAATTCGATCGTCACGGTGGACAAGGATTTTAACGTCATCCCGATGCTCGCCGAAAGCTTTGATACAAGTGACGACGGCTTGGTCTATACCTTCAAGCTGCGGGCAGGTGTCAAGTTTCACAACGGGGCCGAAATGACGTCGGAGGATGTGAAGTATTCCTTTGAACGCTGTGCCAACCCGGACACGGGTGCGGTGAATTTCGAGGTCTTTAATGCGGTTGAGTCGATCGAAACGCCGGACCCGCTGACGGTGGTGGTGACACTGAACGCGGTCAACGCGCCGTTCCTGTCGCGCCTTGCCGAAAACGGCGCGGGCGTCATCATGCCCAAGGGCAGTGGCGATGTTCAGGGCGAAACCCCCATCGGCGCGGGCCCCTTCAAGTTCGTGCGCCGGGAATTCGGAAATGAAGTGGAACTGGAGCGGTTTGACGACTATTGGGATGGGCCGGCCTACCTCGACAAAGTGATCGCTCGCGAGATCCCCGAACCTACGGTTCGCCTGACCGGGCTGCGGACGGGGGAGTTGCATATGATCAACGACATCCCCGCCGACCGGATGGCCGAGATCGAAGACGCGGGCGAAATGCAGGTGGTCAAGTGGTTCCCGCTGAACTGGGACTTCGTCAATCTCAACCACACGTTCGAGCCGTTTCAGGATGCCCGCGTGCGCAAGGCATTTGATCTGATCATCGACAAGGAAGTGCTGCTGGACGGCGCGCTTTGGGGG
Organism: uncultured Shimia sp.; assembly: GCA_937897325.1. Taxonomy (GTDB): domain Bacteria; phylum Pseudomonadota; class Alphaproteobacteria; order Rhodobacterales; family Rhodobacteraceae; genus CALCOY01. The sequence goes on along the minus strand of CALCOY010000118.1, from coordinate 32,701 downwards.
CAGGGGGCGACAACGGCCTCGCCAAGCTATCCGACCTCCGAGAGCTACAACAGTGATCTAAGCCAGCGCGCGCAGGATATTGACGCGGCACGCGCCCTGCTGGATGAGGCAGGCTATCCCGCAGGAAGCCTCGATATCGTGTTCAAGGCCACCACGAACTATCCCTACCATATCGAAAGTGCGCAGATCCTCGTGGAATGGTTCCGAATGGCAGGAGTGAACCTGAGTATCGAACAGCTGACATGGGCCGACTGGCTGTCGCAATGCTGGGTCGACAAGGACTATCAGATGACTATGATGAACTTCTTTACTTTGTGGGAGCCTGATTTCCTTTATTACAGCCTGTTCAATTCAACAGGGGCCTTCAATTATCGTGGCATCAACGACCCCGAAATCGACAAGCTGACGGAAGAGGCGCGGATCACCGTTGATCCTGCCGCAAGGGCCGATGTCTACAAGGCCGTGCAGCAGCGTGTCTTTGATGAGACCCACGATATCTTCCTGTGGTTCCGCAACGGGTCCATTGGGGCGCAACCGGATGTCGGCGGCCTTGATAGTATTGTGCATCCCAACGGGTCGAACCTGAATTTCCACAAGGTCTGGCTAAACGCCTGATTCCTCTTTGGCCCGGGCCATTGGTCCGGGCCGAACCGTCTCTTCAGAAAGCGTGCATGGCCTATATCCTCAATAGATTGCTGTCGGTTCTTCTGACGCTGTTCCTGATTTCGGTCATCACCTTTGCCGTCACAAACATTCTGCCCGGTGACGTGGCGATGATGATCATGGGCACGCAGTCCAACCCCGAAGCGCTGGCGGGCCTGCGCGAAACGCTGGGTCTGAACGATCCGCTTGTGGTGCAATATGGGCGCTGGATCGGCGGATTGCTGACCGGAGATTGGGGTCAATCGCTGGTATTCAAGGAGGCGATTGGCCCCTTGATCGCGCAAAAGGTTGTCGCCAGCAGCCTGATCGTGGTGATGTCGATGGCCGTCGCTCTGATCGCAGCTATCCCGCTGGGGGTCTGGGCCGCCGTGCACCGTGACCGCTGGCAGGACAGCACGTCCAGCACTGCGGCCTTGGTTGGTGTCAGCTTGCCGGACTTCTTCTGGGGCATCATGCTGATCCTGCTTTTCGCACGTGCGCTGGGCTGGTTGCCGTCGAGCGGTTTTGTACATCCAGGCGATGATTTCCTGGGGGCAATACGCCATGCATTCCTGCCGTCGCTGGCGCTGGGTCTTGGGCTGATGGCGCATCTGACGCGCATGACACGTGCGACGATGATTGGCATTATGGGGCAGGAGTTCATACGCGTCGCGCGGGCAAAGGGCCTGTCCGAGCGTGAAGTGGTCTGGAGCTACGGGCTGCGCAATGCGGTCGGGCCGGTGCTGACGGTGGCGGGTCTGCAAATCGGGTATCTCTTTGGATCAATCATCGTCATTGAGAGCCTGTTCAATTTCACCGGCATGGGCTGGCTGACCTATCAGGCGCTCTTGAACCGCGACATTCCGCTGATCCAAAGCACCGTCTTTGTGATCGCCGCCGTAGTGATGCTGACCAATTTCCTCGTTGATCTGCTGTACGTGGTCATCGACCCCAGGATCAGATTGTCCTGATGCGCCGGTTTTTTAAAGGCAAAGGGCTGATCGGGACCGTCATCGTGCTTGCTGTGCTGCTGGTTGCGGTGCTGGCCCCGCTGGTCATTCCAGACAGCTTTGCCACCCAGATGAATATGCGCGCGCGGCTTTCCGGGCCGACGTGGGAACATTTTTTTGGGACGGATCAACTGGGCCGGGATCTGTTCTACCGGGTGGTTCTGGGTGCGCAAACCTCGATCATGATTGCTGGAGCGGCGGTGCTGATGAGCATTGTGATCGGGCTGCCGCTTGGCATCGTCTCGGGCTACTTCGGCGGGTGGATCGACAATGTGCTGATGCGGCTTGTCGATACCTTGCTCAGCTTTCCAGCGTTGCTTTTGGCGCTCACGATCAGCGCCGTGCTGGGGCCGAATCTTACCAACACGATCATTGCCATAGGGGTTGCCTTCACACCCTTTCTGGCGCGGATTATCAGGGGCGAGGCGCTGCGCGTGGCACAGATGCCTTATGTGGAAGCAGCCCGCGCCGCAGGCACAACAGATGCATGGATGATCCTGCGTCATATCCTGCCCAACATCATGCCCGCGATCATTGTACAAAGCACGATCAGCCTGGCCTTTGCCATTCTCGCCGAAGCAGGATTGTCCTTTCTTGGTCTTGGCACCCAGCCCCCCGAAGCAAGTTGGGGGCTGATGATACAAGCCAGCCGCGACTACCTTGACGTGGCCCCATGGACAGCACTCGTGCCCGGTGCTGCTGTGGCGATGACGGTGCTTGGGCTCAACCTTTTTGGCGACACACTGCGTGATGTGCTGGACCCGAGGACCGAGACATGACCCCCATCGTGCGCATCGACAGACTGCGGGTGACGTTCGGATCAGGCGCGGACACCGTCGAGGCCGTCAAGGATGTGAGCTTTGAGATCGCACCCGGCGAGACGGTTTGCGTCGTGGGGGAAAGTGGGTCTGGCAAGTCGGTCACTTCGTTGTCGTTGATGCGGCTGGTTGAGTTTGACGGTGGTCAGATCGTGGACGGGCGGTTGACACTCAACTGCGAGACCGGACCGCTTGACATCGCAACGGCGGACAGCAGCGCTATGCGTGACCTCCGCGGCGACGAGATCGGGATGATTTTCCAGGAGCCGATGACCTCGCTCAACCCGGTGTTCACCATCGAACGGCAGCTCACCGATGGTTTGCGCGTGCATCGCAGGATGAGCGGTCCAGCGGCACGCGACCGCGCGCTGGAACTCCTCAAGGAAGTCCGAATACCCGAGCCGGAACAGCGCCTGCAACAGTATCCGCACGAGCTTTCGGGGGGCATGCGACAGCGTATTGTCATTGCTATTGCCATGGCCTGCCGCCCCCGCCTGCTTATCGCGGATGAGCCCACAACAGCACTCGATGTGACCATTCAGGCCGAGATCCTGGCGCTTATCAATCGGCTAAAACGCGAAACGGGCATGGCGGTGATGTTCATCACCCATGACATGGCTGTGGTGGCCCAGATCGCGGATCGCGTGGTGGTGATGTACCGCGGTGAAGTGGTCGAGGAAGGGCCTGTCGATCAGATCTTCTCCGATCCACATGCGGCTTATACCAAATCCCTACTGGCTGCCGTTCCGCGCCTGGGGGAGATGCGTGGCAAACCGGCACCGGAACCCCTGCGGCTGGTGGGGGATATCGTTGACCCCAAACCGCTCCTGCCCAAGGCGGACCCCGAACCGCTATTGCAGGTGAGCAACCTGACCACCTACTTCCCGGTCAAGGGCGGGCCGTTGCGCCGTCATGTGGCAAATGTGCATGCGGTCGAAGACGTTTCGTTTACCCTCAACAAGGGTGAAACACTGTCGCTTGTTGGTGAATCGGGCTGTGGCAAATCCAGCTGCGGGCGGTCCATTCTGCGTCTGGTGGAGCCGACGTCAGGGACCGTGATCCTGGGTCACCAGAACGTCGTTGACGCCAATCCCCGTGATCTGCGCCGTCTGCGCAGGCAGATGCAGATGATCTTTCAGGACCCGTTCGCCTCGCTCAACCCCTATATGCGCTTGGCCGCGCAGGTTGCAGAGCCGCTCAAGAACTTCGGTTCCGCCTCCGGCACGGACCTGATCGACAAGGTCGCGTCCTTGTTTGACCGGGTAGAACTACCCCGCGACTATATGCGGCGCTTTCCGCATCAGCTGTCCGGTGGCCAGCGCCAGCGGATCGCGATTGCCAGAGCCTTGGCCTTGTCTCCCAAGCTTATCATCGCGGATGAGGCTGTCTCTGCCCTCGACGTCTCGGTTCAGGCGCAGGTGCTGAACCTGATGATGGAGCTGCAGTCCGATCTTGGGCTGTCGTTCCTGTTCATCAGCCACGACATGGCCGTTGTCGAACGGGTCAGCCATCATGTCGCCGTGATGTATCAGGGCCGGATTGTAGAGATCGGGCCGCGCGCCGCTGTGTTCGGGGATCCCCGACATCCCTACACGAAGGCACTCATGCGCGCGGTTCCGATTGCCGACCCATCTCGCCGCACCTTTGAGGACGATCTTGATTTCAAACCCATTCCGTCCCCCATCCATCCTTTGACCTTTGCTGCGCAGCCTTCGCAATACGAAGAGATCACGCCAGAGCACAAAGTCCTGCATATCTCCTGAGTTTTTGAACCGCGTCCCGCGGCTGCGTTTGCGAAACTGATAGCCTTGGCTATTTCGTTCATCAATCGCCCGAAAGCCAAAGTCACTTTCGCACAATTGCAATGTCCGCTTTTTGGGTCTGGACCTAGTTTCATTGTGACGCAGCGAACCGCCGCGGCCCACCGGTGGTGTTTTTCGCTGCGGTTGCGAAGCGCGCATCGATGGAATGGTCGCATACCATCTCAGCCATTCCCTTCAAAGACTAGGCTGGAGCCATGCCGGATTTCGCCCAATGCGTTCCAGCAGGAAGTCCATAAACACCCTAACTTTGGCGGAAAGAACATTGGTTTGTGGGTAGATCAGCCACAACGCCGTGTCGGCAACGCACGTGTAGTCTGGAAGGACGCGAACAAGGTCGCCAGAGGACAGCTCCTTATGGGCACTCCACAAGGAATGCGGCGCAATGCCCGCGCCCGCTAGTGTGGCGACCTTGTGGCTGTGCCCATCATCCATGATGAGCTTGCACTCCCCCACCTTTGGATTGAACTCGGCAAGTGTACCGTCATCTTTGACCATGCGGTGCGGCAGGTCATGTCCGAATGCAATGAGTTGGTGGTGTTGTAGTTCTTCTGGCGTATTGGGACTTCCGTTTTTCTTCAGATATTCTGGGGACGCGCAGAGGATGCGGGTGTCATCCGCGAGCTTGCGGCCGCGAAGCGTCGAGTCTTCCAACACAGCATTGCGTAGCGCGAGATCAAAGCTGCCGTCGATCAGATCAAATTGCTTGTCTGACAGACGCATATCGAGGCGAAGTTCGGGATGACCCGCCATGAACTCAGGCAAAATGGGCGCGATATAGAGTTGCGCAAACGTACTCGGGGCGGTGAAGCGGAGCGTGCCGGAAACCTCCGCGCGGCCTTGCCCAAGGGCGGCGCGCGCGGCGTCCTCACGTGCCACGATATCGCGGGCATAGGGCAGGAACTCCAGCCCTTCGGTCGATAGGGAGACTTTCCGTGTAGACCGGTGAAGGAGGTCAGCACCGATACATTTTTCCAATTTTGCCATCCAGGCGCTTGCCACGGACGGCGCGAGACCGAGCTCCCTACCAGCTGCGCTGATGTTCAGCTTGTCAGCAGCAAGAACGAACAGGCGCAGCGTATCGGTATCCATTTTATATCCAAAACCGGAATTCTAATTTCCTATTTTTCCTTCTTTATTCCGCTTTTGCAACAGGCCATATCGCACCCTAGACCAATCCAGGAGACATCTTATGGCCTACTATTCCGTTCTAGCCGTCACGCCCTCCAGCGAAGACTGGATCCCTGACTACTTGCCGACGGCCAACAAGCTGGTTGCAAAGTATGGTGGCAAATATCTGGCGCGCACGGCATCGCATGCGCAAGTCGAAGGCGCGGATCAAATGGCTGCGTTGCGGATCATTCTGGAATGGCCCTCAAAGGAAGCCGCGATGAATTTCATGAATGACCCCGACTACAAGCCGCATTTGGATGCTCGCACCGCGGGCTCAGAGAGCTATCACTTTGTGATCGAAGGCAAAGACGACCTCACCTGAATATCCACCACTGGCCGGATGTTGTATTCCAGAGAGGCTCACGATGACCCAAATGGCAACCGTCAACTACCATATCCACAAGTCAGAACGCCAAGCCTATCACATTGATGCCGGAGGCGTTGTTGGGGAACTGATCTCACCCGAACATGCTGTCACGGAAGTAAAGGTGAGGGATGTCCGCTCTAGTGCTTATGTAAGCTTTGCGCAGGACAGCGTGGGGTTTTTCAACGCCCCGTCTGAGGTGAGTGCTTTTGACGAGAACCGCGCATGGCAGGCAGTTTATGATCAGGAGCTGACTAGCCTTCTGACACGGGAGATCGGTGCGAAAGAGATCATCGTTTTCGATCACACCGTTCGCATCGATGATCCGAATGCAACTCGCAAACCTGCCCGCAATGTCCATAGCGACTACAGCCCCGAAGGCGCGCAGCAACGGTTGATCGGCATACTGGGTGCGGAGAAAGCTGCAGATTGGTCGACCGGGCACTATGGCTTCATCAATGTCTGGCGTCCGATTGAAAACCCTATTAACTCCGCGCCTTTGGGCTTTGTGCGTCCCTCCAGCGTGTCGCATGAGGATTGGCTGCTTATCGATCTGATTTACCCGGATCGGCGGGGGCACATCATGGGGCTGGTCGCCAATTCAGATCACGACTGGGTTTACCAATCCCGAATGGCACCCGACGAGCTCGCAGTGTTCAACATCTATGACAACCGGGGCAAGCCTTCGATTGCGCATTCGGCGCTGGATATGGTTGAGGATCCAACGATCAAGACCATGCGTCAAAGCATCGAAAGCCGTACTTTGGTGCGGTACTGAGGCGCATGATGACAGAGTTTCAGACCATAGAAAGCATGAGCCCACCCGCTGCATTTCCGACACTGAACCGCGCCTACAACAGGGTGTTCCGCCCAGGTGAATTGAGCCTCGGCTTGGTTGTCCCGCTCGACGCGCACCACAACGACCCGGCGCCCGACATGACGCGGCACATTGAACGGGCGCAACTGGCTGATCAGCTTGGCTTTGCGGTCCTGTGGCTTCGGGATGTCCCATTCAACGTGCCGAGTTTTGGCGATGCCGGGCAGATGTTTGACCCCTTTGTTTATCTGGGCCTTTTGTCAGGTGTGACCCGCGACATCGCGCTTGGCGTTGCGAGTATCATCCTTCCTCTGCGCCACCCTGCACATGTGGCAAAAGCTGCGGCTTCTGCCGATCAACTCTCGGGCGGTCGTCTCCTGCTGGGTATTGCCTCGGGAGACCGGCCAGAAGAATACCCCGCCTTGGGCATAAGCTTTCCTGACCGGGGCGCGCGGTTCCGCGAAAGTCTTGCATACATTCGTGCGATGGCCGCCGACTATCCCACCTACAGCGGCGACCATGGCGCATTGAATGGCGTTATGGACATGCTTCCAAAGCCCACCAGCACCCGATTGCCTGTCCTGATCACCGGCGGGGCACAGCAATCCCCCGAGTGGGTTGCGGCCCATGGCGATGGCTGGATGACCTATCCGCGCGATATCGCGTCGCAGGCTCAGGTGGTTCGCGACTATCGGGCACGCGAAGCAGCGGCGGGGACGGAGCCCAAGCCTGTCATGCAGTCGCTCTATGTTGATCTTGTCGCCGACGAGGATGCCCCGGTTCAGCCCATTCACTTGGGCTTCCGATCCGGCGTGTCGTTCCTGAAATCATACATTGGTCAGCTTAGCGCCAGTGGCATCAACCACGTCGCTCTGAACTTGCGGTTCAACCAAGCTGACATTGAAGACACGATGAAGCGCCTGGCCGATGAGGTGCTTTCTGAATTTCCAACTCAAGGAACGACGCAATGACCAAAACCATTCTTATCACCGGATCAACCGATGGTATCGGCCTGCTGACTGCCAAGACCCTCGCCGCCAAAGGCCACATGCTCATCCTGCATGGCCGCAGTGCCAGCAAATTGGATGCTGCAGCAAATGACGTAGGCGGCGAGGTCGCCGCCTACGAGGCAGACCTATCTTCGCTGGAGGCGACAGCGTCTTTGGCAAAGACTATCGCAAACAATCACGATCGGATCGACGTTCTGATCAACAATGCAGGGGTCTACAAAACCCCCAAGCCGATCCTGCCAAACGGTCAGGACATCCGCTTTGTCGTCAACGTATTGGCCCCACATGTCTTGACCACGGCGCTATTGCCGCTCGTCTCTAAAGACGGTCGCATCATAAACCTGTCCTCTGCAGCACAAGCGCCGGTGGATGCCACGGCCCTCGCGGGAGAGCAGCACTTGGACGATATGGGCGCCTACGCGCAAAGCAAACGCGCCATCACGTTGTGGTCGGCTGATATGGCAGCCACGTATCCAGAAGGTCCGGTATTCATCGCCGCTAACCCTGGCTCTTTGCTTGCATCCAAAATGGTCAAAGAGGGTTTCGGCGTTGCTGGCAATGATTTGCAGATCGGGGCCGATATCCTTTGCCGCCTTGCTTTGGATGACGAGTTTGCGGATGCGTCTGGTCGGTACTGGGACAACGACGCGGGCGCCTTCGGCAATGTCGATCTTGGACAGGCCAAGGCTGTCGTCGATACGATTGAAACACTCACAAAGTAAGGTCTGATTGACTGGCCGACCAGCACGCCACGTGCCTTGATCGGCAACAACAATGCTCCAGTGTTGTCGTGCTAGAACTTCCCAGAATTTCCCCAGGTTTCACGTGGGCCGATTTCTTCCGCATTCATCCAGTGTTCGACGATGAGGCCACCCGCTATGCGGTAGAGGTCAAAAACGGCAATGTCCTTGCCGTGCGCATAGCGTTTTCCGTATGTGACGACGAAGTCGCCCTGGCCGATAAGTTGGAACATCATTTCGTAGCTGCCAGCGTCGTCGGACGCGAGCCAAGAGGAAAGGCCTGCGCTTCCACCTCCGATCGTCGGTGCGTGCTGGATAAGGCTGTCAGCAACAAACGCGCCCAGCTTGTCATGATCACGCTGCTGAAGAATCTGTTTGGTGTACTCAAGAATAAGCGCTTTGCTGGTAGCGCCATCGGCGGATGCATCAACGTCCGTTGTGCCGCGAACCATGTCGGCGCCTGATACCGTTTCCGCCATATAGGGAGCGATAGTGTCCCAATGTTCTAGGATAAGCCCATTGGCATCGGTAAAGAACATGTCCATTGTCACCCATTGCGCGGCACCATCATTGAGCGACTGGTAGGCGTTACAAAACACCCATGGCCCATCTTCAAAAATGCGGACAATTTCCATGTCACGCTTGGGATTGCGTTCGACAAAAGGCTCAAAGAATGCGAGGAACCCTTCAGCTCCGTCGCCCACGCCGCTCGAGTGCTGGGTGTAGCGATGGCCGGTGTATTTGGTCACGGCCTCTCGCGCGTTCCCGCCTGCTATCCCGTCCAGATACATGTGGCGCACATTTTCCAGCCCTTGTCCCATAAGCTCTCTCCTCTGTTGTGAAAGCGGCCCGCTGAGTGCGGGCCGCAGATTGTCTTAGCGACCGTGATATGCTTGGCTCACAGCGAAACTGTCCTCGAACCAGTTCCAGAGCACAACTTTGCCATTCCGCACCTTAGCGCGCAGGGCAAAAGTGAACTCACCAACGTCCTGACCGGAGGCTGTGGTAGTCCCGTTCATACGGCCGAATGCAGCGACAGTGTCACCATATGCGAAAGCATCCTCATTCTCCCACTTTGTCACCGAAAGGTTCGATGAGAATACGCCAAGGAACTCAAAGATGTTCGCTTTGCCAACGGTCTCGCCGATCCACGGCAGGCTGGGGTCACCTTCGTTATGCCAGACCATGTCATCGGCCATCAGCGCGCCCATCGCCTCCATATCGCCGCTGCCCATGGCCCCCATAAAGGCCATGACCGTGTCGAAGGATGCCTGGCTTGTTGCGTCCATGTCTTGTGCTCCTGCATGTGTTGCAAGTGTCGCTGCGATCACGCTCGCGAGAGTGGTTTTGAGAAGTGTCCTGCGACGCATGGCTCACTCTCCCGAGAGTTGCTGCAACGCTGTTGCCCAGTCTTCCACATGATAGGTGCGGGCAATCTTGCCGTTCTCCAACTCATGGATGTCGATAGCGAGTATGTCGAAGCTGCGACCTTCGCCATCAACGCCGAAGAAAGGCGCGACGGGCGTTCCGGTTGCCCGGCTCCGCACAGTGATTACATCGCCATCTTGGTGCATCGCCTGAACTGCCCATTCCAGATCCGGCATCAGTTGGGCGAAGCCACCCATTTGGCCTAGAAAGGCTTCGCGGCTCTTGTTCTCGCCGGAGTAGTTCCCAATGCTTTCCCAGCTTTCGAGAGTGACATTCTGAAACGCTGCTGCAAGTTCAGTCGAGACTGGATCGCTCAAAAGATCATAAAAGACAGCCACGGTTTCCTTGTCGTCCGCCGCTACAGCCGTCGCTGTCATCAAAAGCGCTGCTGCTGTCGTCGTAAGTCGGTTTGCAAAGGTCATTGGTTATCTCCTCGTCAGTGCGGATTGGTTCACCTGAAACTGCGATCATCACAGTGCCCTGAACCACGACGAGAACGTATTCCGCCTATAACTGTTCTTGTATCACTTGATTATCGATTCAATTCATCCGAAATTCGGAACAATGATTGAATATCTCAGGCATATGGCTGTCTTCGCGCGCGTGGTCGATGAAGGATCGTTTCGCGCCGCGGCACGTGCGCTCAATGTCGCGCCGTCGCGGGTTTCGGAAACCGTTTCCGATCTTGAGGGATATCTTGGCAGGACGCTGCTTAACCGGTCAACGCGGAAGACTTCGCTGACAAACGAAGGTCGAGTTTTCTATGTCCGCGTCGTTGATATGTTACGGAGTGCGGAAGCCGGTCTGAATGATCTTAATGCCCTCACCATTGAACCGGTGGGCACATTAAGAGTTTCCATGCCAGCATTCATGTCGTCTTCTGCCTTGGCCTGTACCATCGGCGAGTTTTCACGCGCGCATCGGCTTGTCTCTCTTTCAGTCGATTTTTCCGACCGACAAGTCGGCTTGATCGAGGCTGGATATGACGTGAACATCCGTGTCGGTTGGCTCGACGACAGCGCTATGATGTCACGCAAGCTCGGCGAAGAAGGCCGAATGCTTGTGGCAGGGGCCGAATACGCAGCAGCGCGGCCGAAGCCCACGCATCCCAAAGACCTCGAAGGGTGGAATTGGATCGGATACGATCAACGCCAAGACTCCATCGCATTTGAGCACGACGGAAATACCGAGAAAGTCTTTGGAAAGACACGCCTGCGGGTCGATAGCGTCGATGCGCTTTACACATTCACGACGCAAAACCTTGGCGCGACAGTGATGCCTAACCATTTAGCGCAACGTGGCATAGACAACGGTGTCCTGCGCCAACTCTTGCCAGACTGGCAGCTTAGGCCTTTGGGCTTCTACGCGGTTTGGCCGGACAAATCCCGGCGCGAGAGCCTAGCTCTTTTGTTCGTTCGCTTTCTTGCTGACAATTATGATCCAGCTTGTTCCTAATTACGCCAAATGGCTTGCCAATACCCATACCTACCGACGCCGACTAGGTGCATTTCACTCTTCCAGCAATGGCAGAAGAGTTTCATCTAGACACCAGACTATGCTGTGTTGACAAAAGGGATTCACACGGTGGCTCAGGCGTGCTTCGAGCTGGTATCTGCTATGGAGGCCATCTTGCCCGAGACCTTATGAGCGGCGAGGAATGGTCGCTGTTTGAACACTTTATTCTTGCCATCCGCGCCCCCAATGGCCGCAAACCTACCAACCATCGCCTTGTTCTGGATGGGATATTCTGGATAGCCCGCACGGGATCGGCGTGGTGAGACTTGCCTGAAGACTTCGGCAAATGATCAGGCGTCTACAAGCAGTTTCGGCGTTGGACATTGGCGGGGCTGTGGGAAGATATTCTCGAGGTGCTGAACCAAAGCGGAGCCGTGCCGGATGCACTGCAAATGATCCCTCTCGGCGGCAAAGCCGCCTGCCGGGCCGCGGACAGCACCGCCCTCCGCGCCCATCACCAAGCAGCGGGCGCAAAAGGGGGGACTCCGCAACAGGGTTTCCCCGTGCTGCGCGCTCAATCAACTAAGGTGGGGGTTTGCGAAGATCCGCTAAGTCACACTTCATGCCCCTTCGCCTTTGCCGATCCAATGTGTCCTGTGGGGATGCGACTGGACAACCGACCAGCTCTTTCAGATGATCGCTCCGGAGCCACCCATTTTCACCGATGCTGCACTATCAACCAAAAGCATATTGGGACGCATATTCAGCCATGCAGACTGTCAAGCATGACATAACCTGGGGGAAGTTTCAGTTGATAGAGACTACCATCACAAGACAGCGTATTCGTTCAGTCCTATGCGGTTGCCTTCGCAATCTTCTATCTCAGCAACGAAGCCGCCTTCTCCGACATAGGTCTTCGGATAGAGAACTCTGACGCCCTCAGCATCAGCTAGACGCAAAACGTCATCAATTCTCCGGACATCAAAATAGACCAGACAGCCGCTATGCGACGGGTTGTAACCCTCACCTTTCGCCAAGGCTCCACTTGCTCCCGGTTGACCGTCGGCACGTGGAAAGAATGCCATCTCATGTCCGTCAACTGTCTTGAGGTTGAACACAAAGCCAAAGACTCTCTCGTAAAATGAAACTGCACGGTGCAAGTCATCGACTGGTATCTCAAAGAAAAAGACTGGGTTAGTCATTTGGTCTGCTCCTAATCCCAAAGTATTAAGCGATAAAAACTGCTCCGAACTGTCATACAGCGGGCCTGCAAAGCTTGAATAACACCCGGTACCCGCTTGAAATGGACTTTCAAACGAATTGCAGCGAAACTCTGCTCCAACCGCGAATCTGACGTCAGCACGCTGATGGGTAGGTCCACTTCGGGTTGTTAGGCCCGTCTGTTGAAACGGTCAGACCTTCGATGCCAGACTTGCAAAGACACGTTGCGGTAAGTCGCCATCTCTAGTCGAAAATGTCGAGGATAGTATCGAACATGCTGTCGCGCTTGCGGCGCTTTGGGCGGCCTTGTTGCATTCGGCTGGGGTTCTCATGGTAGTGAGCATCCCCATATGCGTCTTCGGCGGACACGCCTCCGTCCATCAAGGCTTCTTCCCGGATGGCCATTATGATCTTTTCAAGCTCACCCCGGTCGAGCCAGACGCCGCCGGATGTCGGACAGATATCTATCTTGACCCCGTAGCGCTCAACCTCCCGCATCGGGGAGCCGTCAATCGGAGATGTCATTAGGGGCATGTTAGAGTCCTTGGCTTGCCGAGGGTTTGGATGATTTTGACGTACTTCTTGTGAGTTATGATCAGCGCGGATGATTGCAAGGCGCGTCGAAATCCATCCTTCGCCAATTCTCAACCACCCACGACCAAGACCCAGACGAACGTCGGCTTCTCCAATTGGGCGTTTGGGTCAAGCTCGTTTTCCATTCTCAGTTAGGGCCTTTGTCGTTCGTCCGGGTCGAACTTCTGTTCGCAGTCTGGGTGATGCGCGGGTCGTATCGCTGCAGGCATGTGTCGGATTGGCAGTGGAGAGCCTCGCTTTGGGACGCGCTTGATGGCGCAGCAGCCATTTTCGGCCTTATCCACGAACCTCGTCCGGTGAGGACAACCCCGGTCAGATTGGTTTTTGCGGTCAGATCATGCCGTGCACTCTACCTTCTCAGAACGGAACTCCGTGCCATCCGCCCACATGCGATGGAGCAGGACGGCCAGTTTACGAGCTACAGCCACTACTGCGCGGCGACGCCCTTTGGTACGCATCAAACGCATGCCCCCTATCGGCAGATTGCTACGCAATTGCCTGTCGGGCAGAGCATGACTTGATCTGCGCCCCGCCATAGTTCGCATCAGCAAGGCGTTTGCGGCGGCGTAGAGTGTCGACCTTTACGTCTCGATCCCCGGCTTTCGATATCCGACCTGGGGTGTCCTGCTCGCCAGACTGGTATCTTCGAGGTGTAAGGCCAAAGTGGGCGGCCACGGTGCGAGACCTTTTGAACCGCGCAGGGTCATCGACGGCGGCCTTGAAGGTTAGAGCGGCAATCGGGCCAACGCCTGGCACTGTCATCATGCGCATACAGACATCGTCCTGACGGGCAGCTTGTTTGACCCGTCTGTCGAGCTCCAGGAAGTGCTGATACAGAACCAGCCGCGCATCCAGCAGCGGCAGCATGGCATGGGCCAAGACCTCGTCCATCTCAATCATCGGGCGGACAACACCGTCGAAGCTGCCGTGCTTCACCGTTTTGGGTAGCCGTATGCCAAATATCTTCAGCAACCCGCGAACCTCTTTGGCCAAATCAATGGTCTTACTCAGCAGCGCCTTGCGGATGCTCAGAAGAGCCCGAACCCCATGCGCCTCCCGGCGCTTCATGTGAACGGGGCTGAACCATCCCGTTCGTAACATCTGGGCAATGCCGTGGGCATCAGTCCGATCCGTCTTGTTGCTCATAGCCGATAGCGCGGCGCTCACCTGACGCGCTTCCATGCACACAACATCGAACCTTTCCGCTGTAAGACCGTGGAACAGATGCTGGCTCAAAGTGCCGGACGAAAAACCAATGCGCTCAATCGGGATTGCCAAAGCAGTCAGATACCTAGCGATCTCTTCGATCTCGCAAGGCAGCTCTCGCTCACTCACGATCGCACCTTTGCGGTCGAAAACGCAACCCGCGCACGACCGCAGCGATACATCCAAGCCGGCAAAATACTCCATTCGAATTCTGCCATTTTCACAGATATCCTGTGATCCTATCGGGAGTTCGACCTCAGTTCAGGGCCAGCCCAATTGCGCATGCTTCGGGCTGGTCTCACTCGAGGGCCTCTATAACGATCACCACCTGCTGATGTCGATCTCGTGAAGGCAGCGAGCCAATATTCTCATTCGGCGGCGTGTTGCGGAGGTCCTTACCGGGACCCTCGTCGGTCCTCAGAGGCGGACGATTTGGGGCACTGTAATTGCCGCATCTATTCCGAGTGTCTGCAACGAGCCCAAGTACTTGATGCTGCACCCTGCACGAAGGCCCGTGTCACAATCTACGGTCAAAATCAAACTCGGTTTTGCCGTGGGTTTGTGCCTCAAGGTATGTCCAGACTGAAGACCTTGCCAACCTTCGCTGCGCTGCATCGTAATCGCGGTTTCAGCGCGCTATAGGGCTGACATGCGCCCAACTTTGCATGTGCTTCGACCCGTTCACGGCGCGCTTGGATGATCGTTCTAATAACATGGGCCCCGCTTCAGACGGTGTAATGAGCTCTAAAACGTCACGCGACGCGCCTTTTTCACCAAAAACGAAGCAATACCCCCACCTTTGCTGAAAACGCCGCTTAGAACAGCATATTGCGCGTGTCAGCCGTTGCCGCACACGCAGCGTCTCGGCAGGCCGGACAAAACACTAAATGTGTAATATAATTCAGGTACATACGAACCTAGCCTTCAAAGTAGCCATCAAGCACATTGCGCGCAAATGGCCTGATGATCCTCAACAGATCATTCGCGAAGCGATCCTCGATGGCGCTGCTTCTTCGAGATCAATCTATACCCGTTTGTGAACGCCCACCTTCATGCAACCATCAACAAGGTCTTTTTATTAACACCACGTTCGGCAATGCCGCCGCTCCCTCAGTCGAATTTGCAAGCTACTGCCGTTAGCTATGCAGGTCCCCTGCGATTTCGACTATTGTTTCGTATGCCACTTCGAAATCAGCTTCCGTGCAATCGAATGATCCGGCCTGAAACCGGATGACTTTTCGCCCATCTACCAGCGTCTGTGTTAGGTAGATCCGCCCGTCTGAGTTGATCGCGTCGACCAGGGTCTGCTGGTGATCGTCATCACCCTCATGCCGAAAGGTCCAGAGTGACAGGATCGGCTCTGTGACGATCTCGAATCCTTCCTTTTTGCGCAAGCGTTCGCACAGCTCCTGGCTCCAGCGCACGTGGCTCCGAATGCGCGCGCGCAAGCCTTCCATCCCATAGGTTCGGATCAGGAACCACAGCTTCAGCGCGCGGAAACGCCGACCCAAGGGAATTGACCATTCCGAATAATCCGTGACTTCCTGCCCATGCGTCCTCAGATATTCCGGGCGGATCGCAAGGGTTTGGCGCAACAGATCCGGGTCACGCAGGAAATGCGCCGCGCAATCGAACTGAGCGCCCATCCATTTGTGCGGATTGAAGACGATGCTATCGAACTGGTCTGCCCCACGCCACAGATCCCGAAACTCCGGGCAGATCATCGCTGTCCCAGCCCATGCCGCGTCGAGATGGCTGTAAAGCCCATGCTCTTCCGCCACCGCCGCCACGGCTTCCAGATCGTCGCTGGCGCCCATGCCTGTCGCGCCTGTTGCCGCAATGACACCTGCCGGGATCCTGCCTGCCATCTTGTCCTCTGCGATGGCCTGCTCCAGATCCAGCGGATCCATGCTGCGCAGATCGCCAGTGGTGCGGATCTTTACAAGGTTGTCCTGCCCGATCCCCGCCACCCAAATCGCCCGGTCGATCGACGAATGTACCTGATCCGAGCAGTATATCCGCAGGACCGGCTGCCCCGTTAGTCCGTCGATGTTGCCGCGCCATTCCAGCGCACGCTCGCGCATGACCAACACTGCCGCCAAAGTGGCCGATGAGGCGCTGTCTTGGATGACACCTTGAAAGTCATCCGGTAGCCCAACCGCCTTGATCAACCATTCCATCATCCGCGTTTCCATCTCGGTCGCGGCGGGAGAGGTCTGCCAGAGCATGCATTGCGGGGCGATCACGCTTACCAGAAACTCCGCGAGGACCGAGGCGGGTGCGGCGTTCGAGTTGAAATACGCAAAAAACCGGGGGTGCTGCCAATGCGTGATGCCCGGCATCACGACCCGTTCAAAATCGGCCATGATCGCTTTCATGGTCTCGGGGCTCTCGGGAGGAGATCCCTCCAGAGCAGCCAGAACCTCGCCCGGTTTGACCTGCGAACGTACCGGCCGGTCGGCCAGAGTCTTGCGATAGTCGACGCCCCAATCGGTCAGTTGTTTTGCCCAAGGTCCGAAATCGTCCCAGTCCATGCGTATTCCTCCGATTGACAGGCGGGGGCGCGCGTCGCATCCCTGACCCGACCCTAAACAAAGGTGCCGCATATGCCAGAGATGCTGTTTGATCTGCCCGAAATCCCCGCCATTCCGATGACGGATGGGTCGGGTCTTTATCCCATCGGGCGTATTTTCTGTGTCGGTCGCAATTATGCCGCCCACGCCGCCGAGATGGGGAACGAGGTCGATCGCGAAGCACCCTTCTATTTCACCAAATCGCCCGCCAATGCTGTGCGCAGCGGGGCCTCGCTGCCCTATCCGCCCGGCACGCAGGACTATCACCACGAGATGGAGCTTTACATGGCCATCGGGACACCCGTGTTTCAGGCCAATGCGGATCAGGCGGCTCAGGCAATCCATGGCTTTGGCGCGGCACTTGATATGACACGGCGCGATTTGCAGGGCGTGGCAAAGGAGAAACGCCGTCCATGGGATCTGGGCAAGGATGTTGAAGGCTCCGCCGTCTTCGGAGATCTGACCCCCGCGGCCGCTTTTGGCTTTGTCGGCCCGCAACGTATTCTGCTGAGCGTCAACGGGAACACCCGTCAAGACGCCTACCTTGCAGATATGATACATACGGTTACGGATGTAGTTTCGGATCTGTCGCAGTACTACCATCTGCGACCGGGCGATCTGATCCTTACGGGCACGCCTGCAGGTGTCGGTCCTGTAAAACCGGGCGATAAGGTTTCCGGCGAGATCGAGGGGCTGTCTGCGGTGGTGCTGACGCTATCCGACCCGGCCTAAGATGTAGGTTGCGAGCCTCAATATTGGTCTTTCAGCCACTGCTCTGCGTCCTTAGGGTGGCTTTCTGCCAACCACCCGTTCGACTGTCCGCAGAGCATAGGGGTGGTCCTAGATCCGGCGATACACCAAGTCCGGCGCCACTTCGGGCAAGGTTTCCTCTGCCAGCAATCCATCAAGCAAAGGGCGCCCAGGGGACTTCCGGCAGACGGGATCAGTGGCCGTTGCGTCTCCCAGAATGGCCATGGCTTGGCAGCGGCAGCCCCCGAAGTCCACGTCTCTTCGATCGCATGTCCGACACAGTTCAGGCATCCAATCCGTTCCCCGGAAGGCGTTGAAGGAAGGGCTGTCGTGCCAGACTTCGGCCAGCGGCTTGTCCTTTGCGTTTTCAAACACAAGGCCCGGGATTGTCTCTGCTGCGTGGCAGGGCAGGACCGTCCCATCGGGCGTTACGTTCAGCCCTGTTGAACCCCAGCCGCCCATGCACGCCTTTGGAAAGTCGGAGTAGTAGTCGGGCGGCACAAAATCGATCACAAGCTGGCCCCGGTAAGTGCTGATGGCGTCCCGAATTACTTCCTTCGCCTGATCAACCTGATCCCGTGTTGGCTGCAGGGCGGACCTGTTTCTGAGCGCCCAGCCCTGAAACTGCACACACGCCACTTCGATCCGTCGCGCGCCCAGACGCACGGCCATCTCCAGCGTTGCGGGCAGATCTTCCAGGTTTTGCCGATGCATCACCGCGTTCAGAGTCAGGGGAAATCCGATGCGGGCGATGTGATCGGCCACGTGCATCTTGCGATCAAAGCCGCCTTTATAGCCACCGATATGATCGGCCATTCTGGCCGTAACGCCTTGAACGGAAAGTTGAATATGATCAAGTCCCGCTTCATCCAGCGCCTCAAGCCGTTTTGGCGTCAGCCCGATGCCCGATGTGATGAGATTGGTATAAAGCCCCGCCTCGCGTGCCGCTATGACCAGGTCGAGAAGATCGCGGCGGGATGCGGGCTCCCCCCCTGACAGGTGCAGTTGCAGGACGCCCAAATCGGCGGCTTGCCCGAAAATCCGTACCCAGTCTTCGGTCGAAAGCTCAGCTTCCTTCGCGCTGAGTTCCAGCGGGTTTGAACAATAGGGACAGGCCAGCGGACAGCGATGGGTAAGCTCTGCCAGCATTGCAAGGGGCAAATCAGCCATCCCGCGCATCTACCAGTCGTTTTTCGGCAAGGTCTTGAAGATATTCCAGCACGTCGCCTTCGATCTCGGCCACTGGCGCTTCGTACTTATCGGCGAGCCGCTCTGAGATCGCCCGCACATTCGACACGCCATCCAGTTCTGCCAGTACGGCCCGTCCGATTTGATCCAGCATCAGCACGCGCTCTGGCCCTAGCAGAACTGGTAGACCCCGCACCCTGTCGAAATGCGTGCGTACGCCGCGGGGAAGGGCAGGGATGGAAGCGGGCGTCACAAGAGCCCCTCGTGTGGCTGCCAGCCGCCGGGCGGGATCCGACCTGGTGCGACATAAGCTGAGTAGAGCGCGTCAAGCTGAGCCCACAGCACTTCGGTCTTGAAGGTCAGGGCGGCCGCCGCCGCGTCCTGATCAGACTGAGTGACCGCATTGTCGAGAACCCATTGCAGGCCGAACGCCACGTCTTTGGGCGCCTCATTCAGTCGCTGTTTGAAGTAGGAAATCGTTTGATCGTTGGCGAAGTCGTAATTGGCCAACAGCCCCGCTATCCGCTGTTCGTGGATCTGGGGTGCAAAAAGCTCGGTCAATGAAGACGCCACGGCCGGGAGCAGCGGCTGTTCGCGCACAAAACGCACATAGGCGTCCACAGCAAAGCGTGTTGCTGGCAGGACACCCTGCGCGGACGAAACATAGTCTGGATCCAGCCCCACACCTTCAGCCAGCTTCAACCAGCGCGCAATGCCGCCTTCACCTTCAGCCCGGCCATCGTGATCCTCGATCCGCGACCGCCAAATCCGGCGCAGGTTCGGATCTTCGACCCTGGACATGAAAGCGGCATCCTTCATCGGGATGCGGCTTTGGTAATAGTAGCGATTCACCACCCAAGCTCGCACCTGATCGAGAGTGCAACCGCCGGAATGCAGGAGCTGATGAAAAGGGTGCTTGTCATGATACCGCTCTGCCCCGATCTGACGCAAGCGGGCCTCAAAACCGGGGGATTGGTCATTCATGGGGTCAACTCCATGCCGTCCTGCGCGATAATCCAGCCGGCGGATTCGACTTCGGCCCGCTCGGGGCTGTCCGGCCTCAAAACGGGGTTGGTGTTGTTGATGTGGATATAGACCTTGCGTCCCTCAAGATGTGCCAGCCGCGCAAGGCTTCCGTCAGCCCCGGCCATCGCGATGTGGCCCATCCTGGCCCCCGTCTTTTGGCCTGTACCCGTTTGTTGCATCTCGTCATTCTCCCAGACAGTTCCGTCAAACAGGATCATGTCTCCGTCGCTTAGCTGGTGCCGCAGCCAATCAGGCACTGTCGCGCAGCCCGGTATGTAATACGCCGTCTTTTCAGCCGTTTGCAGCTTTAGCCCTACCGTTTGCTCTCCCATGGCTTGCAGGTCCAGATCGTCGTCTTCCATGAACAACGGCACCTTTCCGGGTACTGCGAACGGGGTGACATGCAAGCCGTCAATCGGCTCAAATACTGTGTCAAGGGCAATCGGCCTGCGAGCGACCAGTTCCGCGTCAAGAACGCCGAAGACAGGGTTCTGCGCCAGAAGATCAAGCCCATCCGAGGTGGCGTATACGGTAAAGGGCGTTTTCTCTCGCAGGGTGAGTAGGCCTGCCACATGATCAATGTCGCCGTTGGTCAGCACCACGCTTTGGATCGGTGTGCCACGCAACGCGCCGGGATGCATAACTGTGACTACATCGAGCTGCTGGCGAATGTCCGGCGATGCGTTCAGCACGGCCCAGCGTGCACCAGTCACAGAAACAGCCACGGACGATTGGGTCATCCGCGGCAATTGACCGTGTCGGGCCATCTCGCAATTTTGGCAACCGCAATTCCACTGTGGCAGCCCCCCACCGGCAGCTGCCCCCAGAACAACGATTTTCATGCGTGACTGCTTGGCTTAGATCACGTCGCGCTCGGCGCCGCGCTCATCATCCTCACCGGGGCCGTACATGTTGATTTCCATGCCGCACTTGATTTCCGTGGCGGTTGGTTTCTTCCAGGCCATATTCAAAGCTCCTCCATTCACTATGCTAAGTTAGGGGGCGATGGCCGTTCTGAACATAGGACCAAAGCACAATTTTGCGCCACACTAGCCTGAAACATCAACTTGAGCGAGAAATTCGTTCAGTTTGTGCCGGTCGATTGGCTTGTTGATGATCTCAAGTCCTGCTGCTGCACACATCTGGCGAATGGTCCGCTTGCGATCGGCCGAGATGATTCTGGTCGGGATGGCGCCGAAATGCAGCTCAATCTCGCCATAAAGATCTACGCCGTTAATCCCGTTGCCAAGCTGGTAGTCCAGCAGCATGGCATCGGGTCGCAGATCAATCTCGGACAAAATGGCCAGCGCTTCTTCCCCGCTCTGGGCATGGATCACATCGACCCCCCAGCTTTCGAGCATGATCGAGATCGCATTGGCGAGCGTGGTGTCGTTTTCCACCAGCAGAACCAAAAGCCCGGCTTCCGGTTTGGCCAGCGATCCAGGCTCCCGTAAGGCTGTCAAAGCAATGTCCTGAACATCGTCGGCAATGGGCACATTTAGTGAGAAACAACTGCCCGTTCCGGGTTCTGACCAAAGGCTGAGCGGATGGCCAAGCCCGTTGCAGGCCCGTTCCACGATGGCGAGACCAAGCCCAAGGCCTTCCTGCGGACGGGTGGGGCCCAAGCGTTTGAATTCCTGAAAGATGGTCGCCTGATCATCCTGCGCAATACCATGACCCGTGTCCCAAACCTCGATCCGGGCAGAACCACCATTGCGCCGAATGCCCACTAGGATCTTTCCGTTGTCGGTGTAGCGGATCGCGTTGCTGATAAGGTTCTGCACGATTCGGCGCAGGTAGCCCGGATCGCTGTGCACCACGAGGTCTGAGGCGATCACGCGAAGATCAAGCCCTTTCGCGGCTGCCAGCGGTTCAAGTTCCGTGCGCAAGGGCCGCAGGATCGCCTCAAGTCGCACGGGCTTGATGTTGAAGATGGCCTTGCCCGCATCCAGTTTCGAGATATCGAGCAAGGCTTCGATGATCTCTTCGGCACTTGATAGCGCACTTTCGGCCTTTTCGACGATATCCGCTCCATCGTTATCCCGCAGGCGCTCGCCAAGGGACGAGATGAAAAGCTTGGCGGCAGAGAGCGGTTGCAGCAGATCATGACTTGCCGCTGCAACGAAACGGGACTTTGACGCATTGGCGCGCTCGGCCTCGGCCAAGGCTATGCCAAGTTCGGTCGTGCGTTCCTCGACCCGGCGCTCAAGCTGTTCGTTCATCTCAAACAGCGCCGCTGCCGCTTGACGCTCAGCGGTCACATCCGTCAGGCTGATCACAAAGCCACCGTCGGGCATCTCCTGGCCGAAGACGCTGAGGGTTTTCGAACTTCCGCGCAGGATCTCAAAAGCGATCGGCAAACGTCCCGATCCGGACTGCGCCCATGTCAAAAGCTGTGCGTGGCTGTAGCCTGGGGCGAAATCCACCTGATCATGGATGCCATCAAACAGCAGATCAAATTTCAGGCCGAGCACGGCCTCTTGTGCAGGAAGATCCAGCAGCCGGTTCATCTTCTTGTTCCAGCCGATCAGCTTTTGATCGGAATCGAAGATGCAAACACCCTGGTTCAGATGGTCCAGCGTCGCCCGGAAGATCTGCGCCTGCCGATCGCGCATCTTGTCGCGTTCCTGCCGCTCCATTCTGATGATGTCTGTCACATCAGTTTGCAGGATAACCGTGCCGCCCCGTGCCGTTCGGTGTTCGCTGACTTGTAGCCAGCGATCGGCGGACAGGCTGACATTGAAGACCACGTGATCATCGCGATGCCGCTTCAGTCGTTGCTTGGTCCATTGGTCCGAGGTTTCGTGATCCGGCAAGGCGAGATGTACGCTTTGCGACACCAACCGTACATATTCCGCGAATCCAAGCCCTTCATGCAGTTTTGAGGCCACATCCGGCAGGTTCCGGCAAAAGCGGCTGTTGGACAGGATCAGACTGTCATCCGAACTAAAAAGCGCAAAGCCTTCGGAGATTGTCTCGATCGCTTCACTGAGGTTGAGCCGGGCTGTTTCGGTGGCAAGATTCGCCTCTTCCAGTCGGGCGTTCGAATCCTGTAGCAGATCCAGCGTGCGTTCCAGATCATGCGTGCGTTCGCGCACCTGCGCATCCAGCATCGCCGCCCGTTCGAATTGCGCATATGCCACGCCCGAGGCTTCGCTGGCCTGCTCGACCCGGCGCATCAGCGAATTGGTGATCCGCATCAGCTTGGCGTTTTGCCGCTGAAGACTGTCGTTCGGATTGATAGACAGCATGCCCGGCTAACCCTTATCTCGATTTGGGTAGATGGCGACACCGGTCATGGTGTGGTTGACATGCAGCGGTCCGATCTGTTCGCCATAGGTGGAAAAGCCGATCACCTTGTGCCTGTTCAAAACGGCCGAGACGTCCTGGGTCATCTGTTTCTGCTCGGCCTCGATGCGGCGGAGGATGCAATCACATCCAAGGATTGCGCCGGGTTCTCGCGTTGCTGACAGACGCTCGAGCTCTGTCTCAAGATGTTGAGCCATGTTCGCAGGGTCGGCTACGGTAAGCACCATGCCTTCGTCGATAGCAGAGAAAAACACCAGTTCCCCATCCGGGTTGACCTGTTGGATGGCTCGCACGTGATGAGTGTCACCAATTCGAACCGCGACGGGGTGAGACGCAAAGGTGAACTGGTCAAGCTGCTCAGGGTCCTTGCCGACGATCCTGGCATATTCGCGTGCCGCTGGTTCGGCGTTGATTTCCTTTACGATACGCCTGTCCGGGTCAGCCTCGGTTACGACCATCTGCTTTTCTGTCGGGACCAAATGATTCAAGCTGAAGACATGGATTTCATGGTCGCTCCGGATCAGTGTGAGGGCCGCGGCATTGCGGTGAATGCTGCCATTGAGAGCCAGCAGCGTTTGCTGGAATGTGGTGCCATCGCCAGCCGAGCCTCCGAAAAGCGGCACGTCACCCAACCCGGCAGCGATCGCTGCGGTCAGTATGTCCTCTTTCAGTGACAGGCCATCGACTGCCAGAAAGGCGAAGGCGTTCTCGAAATCGGACCCGCTTGCGCGCATCGCCACACCTTGCTGCACGACACAGTCTATTACATCTTGCGGTGCAATGGTTTCCAGATCTTCAATCAGGACCGTATGTGTGGCGAAATGATCTGCCGGGAACCCCACAGCGACGATCGTGCCTTCCTTGTAGCCGCCCGTTCCGATCTCGCCTGCGGTGGTGCAGGCGATCACATCTGTGCTGGGGTAAAGCGCTTCCGCGCGGGCAACAGCATCGGCGAAATCAGCATCCGGTGAAACGAACAGCATTAACAACGCAAGCGTCTCGAAGGCCAACCTCTCTTGCAGGGCGCCGACCGGATCGCTTGCGTCATGATCCACCTGCGCTGTGAGCAGGACAGGATTAATCCGCTTTGCGGTCGCAAGCGGATTTGCGCCTCGTTCAAAAGGCTTGTGATTCAACGGCAAATGCCTCCCTGTCCATCAGGATAGAGACATCACTCCACTTTTGGCAAGACATTCGAAAAGTTGGCGTCGCGCGCGACCAGAACGGCCTGCGTACGGCTTTGCACGCCCAGTTTGCGCATAATCGCAGTGACATGGGCTTTCACGGTCGTTTCGGCAATCGACAGATCGTATGCAATCTGCTTGTTAAGCTTGCCTTCGCAGATCAACTGCAGGATGCGTCCCTGCTGATTGGTCAGCGATGCAAGCCGCGAAAGCGCGTCTTGGGCACTGTCTGAGATATCTTCTTCTACAAAACCCGTGGGCTTGAAGACCTGGCCTGCGTTGATTTGTGAGATTGCATCCTTGAAGACCGAACGGTGGCTGTGCTTGGGCACGAACCCCGACGCGCCAGACCGGATGGCAGCGCCAATGATGGCATTGTCGGTCACCGATGACACGATGATCACCGGTGCGTTCTCGACTTTGCGTTTCAACCGGATCAACCCGTCGAGCCCGCTGACATCCGGCAGGTTCAGATCCAGAAGCACCAGCGACGGTCGCCCGTGTGCATCTATCATCTCGAGCGCATTTTCGAGAAGGTCGGCCTTGGCGACATTGTCAAACTTGGCGACGGATTTCAGTGTGAGTTCGAGCGCATCACAGAAAAGTGGGTGATCGTCGATCACCAGCGCCCACCCGTTCGGGACGGCTACCAAATCGTCTCTACAATCTGTCATTGTATGCACTGTCATATTTGCAGGGTAGCCGCGTGTCTCCGCAGCGTCTCTTGTCAAAAGGTCTTAAGCAAGAATATTGCGCAGGGCCGGTTTGCTTTCAAATAACCAAGCTCAAATTAAAAGGGGCGCATCGAGGCGCCCCTTTTCGATCGATGAATGCAGTTGGCTTAGTTTTCGGCCAGCTGCTTGGGCAGGCGGAAGGTCCAGAGCAAGCCGCCTTGGTTAAGGTAATTGACCTTTTTGGCCACTTCACCGCCCCAAAGTGGAACAGCGCCACCCCAGCCCGAGATGATCGAGACGAACTGCTCTCCGTCCTGTTCCCATGTGATGGGCTGACCCACGATGCCCGAACCTGTCTGGAACGACCAAAGTTTTTCGCCTGTCTCATCGTCGAATGCGATGAACTCACCTTCGGGCGTGCCGGTGAAGACCAGACCGCCAGCAGTCGTCATCACACCGCCCCAGAGGGGCGCATCGTTCTTGAACTCCCACTTGATGTCGCCCGTGTCGGGGTCGATCGCTTTCAGGGATCCGATGTGGTCTTCATAGTTTGGCTTGATGGTAAAGCCAGCACCGAGATAGGCCGCGCCTTTCTTGTAGGTGATCGGCTCGTTCCAGATGTCCATGCCCCATTCGTTCGAAGGCACATAGAAGTTGCCGGTGTTCTGGCTGAAAGCCATCGGCATCCAGTTTTTGCCACCCAGGAAAGAAGGTGAGGCAAAGATCACTTCACCTTTCTTGCCATCTGCGCTGGCTGACGGATCACCGGGGCGATTGCCCTCGCTGAAGACTGGACGACCTGTATCATCAAGGCCCTCTGCCCAGCTGATGTCCTTGACGAAAGGCACACCGCGGACGAACGCTCCGTCTTCGCGGTTCAAAACGTAGAAGAAGCCATTCCGATCTGCCGTTGCCCAGCGTTTTTCACCAGCGCGGTTGGTGTAGGCCACGACTTCGTTTACACCGTCATAGTCCCAGCCTTCGCGAGGCGTGGTCTGGAAGTGCCACTTGATCTCACCATTCTCGGGGTTGATGCCAATCCGGCTTGCGGCATAGAGGTTGTCGCCCGAATTGTCGTCCAGCGGCTGCCCCGCGTTGCGCAGATGGCTGTTCCAGGGTGCTGGGTTGCCCGCACCGAAGACCAGTGTGTCTGTCTCAATATCGTAGGACCCGCCAAGCCAAGTCGCGCCGCCACCGGTTTTCCACATGTCGCCGGGCCAAGTCGCGTTCAGCGTCCCGGTCATTGTGCTTTCTTCGCCCTTATATGTGCCCATGTGGCCTTCGATAACAGGACGGGTCCAGACCATTTCTCCGGTCTCGGCGTCCCGCGCCTGCACTTCGCCGACGATGCCGAACTCGCCACCCGAATTGCCGGTTATGATAAGACCATTCACGATCAGCGGGGCGGCGGTGTAGCTGTAGCCCGCCTTGTAATCAGCGATCTTCTTGCGCCAGACGACATCGCCTGTGTCTTTGTTCAGCGCAACGATCCGGGCGTCGAGTGTGCCGAAGTAGATGTTGTCCCCGTAGATTGCGGCACCACGGTTCACGACGTCACAGCAGGGCAGGATGCCTTCAGGCAAACGCGCATCATATTGCCAGATTTCCTGACCGGTTTTGACGTCAATTGCATAGAGCCGCGAGTAAGACCCGGTGATGTACATCACACCATCATGCACGAGTGGCTGCGTTTCCTGACCGCGCTGCTTTTCACCGCCCAGGCTGAATGCCCATGCTGGTACGAGATTCTTGACGTTCTCCTTGTTCAGCGTGTCCAGTGGGGAGTAGCGCTGCAGATGCCGCCCCATCCCATTTGTGAGCACGTCGCCCGTCGATGCCGTGTCATCCCGCAGCATCTCCTCCGTCACGCCTGCATAGCTGCTTGTCGATGCAAGCAAGCCCGCCGCAACGGCCAAAACGAACTTGTTCATTTTGCTCCTCCCTTTTCTCCAATAGGCCGAGGTGTTGTAAAAGCGCACCTCTCCCGACCGCCCTATCTATCCGTTGAATCCCCTGGCGAAGGTATTGAACAATGGTCGTAAGGCCTGAAAGGGCCACGATTGCTATGATGTGAAGCCGTCCAATCGGGACATGTGGGAGGGAATGAGTTGCTATTGGTCAGATGTCTGACGATTGCCACAATGCTTGCGTCGACGGCGATTGCAGAGGAACTGACGGTCTTTCTTGAGGACAACAGCGGTGCGAGGATCGAAGTGGCGAAGATCGATTTGGATGATGCCGGCGGCTACACCATCGATCTTTCCGATGGTGTCTTTACAGATCACTTTTTGTCCATGCGTCCTTTCAAATGTCTGGAAGGCCCTGACAAGCATTGGTGTCATGTGCCGTATCCATACGAGATCGCGCGCGAGGTTGAGGCGGATCTGACGGATCTCGAATATGATTTCATGTTTGTTTGGAAGGGTGCCGCCGAATACGGGATCAACATGTGGAACGGTGTCTACTACGTCCTTCGGAAGGAAGGTGATGCGCTCGTTGGGGTCATGCATGAAATGGATATGGATCAGCTATCGGCTCCGCCAACGCAGGGCGAACTGCGACCGATCGGACTGGCGGACCTTCACAAGGCTGACCCAGACAGTCATTGGCTGCCCCGCATGATCATCGAATGATGGGCATTATCCCTTGGCGCGTCGCGTCTCCGCAGACCTTAGGTTGGCCAGCCAGTAATTGATGATGTCGGCGCTTTGCCGTGGCCCGTTGCCAGAGATAAACGCCTGAATTAATGGGTGAGCACCGTTCTTTAGTATCAGCACAGGTCTTGCTGTGTCAGACAAAATCTCCACATCGGCGCGCTTCACATCGGCAAGCGGGACATCCTCACGATCATAGCGCAGAAGACTGCGGCGCTGGAACGTGACAATGCCGGTGCCTGCATTCAGGATCACCTGATCCTTTTTGACCATCAAAGCAAACATCAGGGTCGGCACAGCACCGATCGCCAAAAGTGTGCCGATCCCGCTGGTCTGACCGTCAAAGACAAGCGCCAGTGCTACCGCTGAAAATGCGAGAATGAAGAAGATGAGGACATAGCCCGTGCTCCAGGGTGCATGGGCCAGGATAAGTTGCGAGGGCAGATTGCGCAAAACCACCATGCCCCAACGATAGGTAGGTGTAAGGGCACCGTCCAGCGATGCCAACCAATCTTCAGGCGGCCAGATGCTCGATCTTGGCCTTGGCCTGTTCGACTGCGGTCTCGCCGTGGACCATCACCTGATCGGCCGCGATGATTTCGATATCGGTGATCCCAATGAAATTCAGAACAAACGTAAGATACTTGCTCGCAAAGTCGGCGTCCCCGCCCACCTCGGTGCCGCCCGATGCGACGGCGATGATTGCACGCTTGCCGCCCAGCAGACCTTCCGGGCCCTTTTCCGTATACCGAAAAGTCCGGCCAGCGCGGGCAATCAGATCGATCCAGGCCTTGAGGCTGGCGGGCACCGAAAAATTGTAGATCGGGGCACCGATGACGATGATGTCCGCGGCCTCAACCTCCTGAACCAGTTCATCCGACAGGGCCAACGTGTCGCGCTGTAGGGCGTCACGTTGATCGGCTGACGTGAAATTGGCGCCCACCCAATCGGCGGTGATCTGGGGCAGCGCGTTGGTCAGGTCGCGGCGGATGACGGTGCCGCCAAGGTGCGCCACGATCGACGCGGAAAGATCCCGAGAAACAGAACCTTCGATCCGGGCAGAGCTGTCGATATGCAGTACATTATGGGTCATAACGTTTCCTTTGGGCTGGTAGGTGTGCCTGTAGAATTGGCCCTTGCAAATCTGAACGCAATTCCCATAAATCAACAACATTTGTGATATTTCGCACA
Organism: uncultured Shimia sp.; assembly: GCA_937897325.1. Classification (GTDB taxonomy): domain Bacteria; phylum Pseudomonadota; class Alphaproteobacteria; order Rhodobacterales; family Rhodobacteraceae; genus CALCOY01. Next base: position 3,854 of record CALCOY010000118.1, on the reverse strand, counting down.
GGTAGATCCGGCGACATGGACAATTGGGACGAAATCAAAACCGCCTATCAGGTTGCACGCATGGGCACCGTAAGCGGAGCAGCGGAAATCCTCGGTGTACACCACGCAACGGTCATTCGTCATATCGATGCGCTTGAGGGGCGGCTGGGGGTCAAACTGTTTCAACGCCACGCGCGGGGGTACACACCGACCGAAGCAGGCGATGATCTGTTTCGGGTGGCACAAGCGACCGACGATCAGTTCAGCCAGTTGGTCGGGCGGATCAAAGGGCAGGGCGACAGCGTATCAGGAGAGTTGGTCATTACCTCATTGATCAGCCTGGCCCCGCGGATGACACCGGCCCTCGCAGAGTTTCAGGCCGAACACCCTGATGTCATCGTACGCTATCTGACAGGCGACAGGCTCTTTCGCCTTGAATACGGTGAGGCGCATGTCGCCATCCGCGCAGGCAATGCGCCCGATCAGCCGGACAACGTCGTGCAACCCTTCGTGCGGCAAAGTATGGGGCTTTTTGCCTCGCGGGTTTACGTCGAAAGGCATGGTGCGCCCAAGACCGAGAAAGACCTGACCCAGCACCGATTTGTCGGTCATGACGCGGAAGACAGCCGCGCACCCTTCAATCGCTGGCTCAGTGAGAAAGTGCCGCGCGAGGCCGTGACCTTTCGCGGAACCGACGTGCGGATGATGGAATATGCGGTGTTTGCGGGTGCGGGTATCGGCTTCATGCCAATCCTGGAGGCGCGCCAAAACCCCGAATTAGTCGAGATCCTGACGCCGCGCGAAGACTGGTCTGCGCCGCTTTGGCTGGTCACGCATGTCGATCTGCACCGCACGACAAAAGTGCAGACGTTCCTCGCCTTTCTCAAGGCGCGCGCGAAAGACTGGCAGGTATGAAATCCGCCGCGCAGGGGCATCTGGCCATGCTCCTGTTCTCGGCCCTGGTCGCAGGGTCATTTTCGCTGGGGTATCTCGCGGCAAACGAAATCTCGCCCTCTGCGTTCAACGCCGTCCGGTTTGTCGTGGCAGCCTGTGTCATCGGTTTGGTTGTATTGCTGAAAGGCGGTGTTCCGCGAGAGGCGCTTCAAGCCCCGTGGCGCTACGCGGTTCTCGGCGGGCTTTTCGGGGCCTACTTCGTTTTGATGTTCGAAGGGCTAAAAACCGCCCAGCCGGTCAGTGCGGCTGCCGTTTTTACGCTGACCCCAGTCATGGCGGGCCTTTTTGGCTGGGTCCTGTTGCGTCAGATCACGACACTGCGCATGGGCTTTGCCCTTCTGATTGGCGCGTTTGGCGCGCTTTGGGTCATCTTCCGCGCAGATGTGTCTGCTGTTCTGGCATTCGAGATCGGGCGGGGTGAGATCATCTACTTTTTCGGTTGTGTCAGCCACGCGATCTACACGCCCATGGTGCGAAAGCTGAACCGGGGTGAAGCGGCCCTTGTTTTCACGTTCGGTGTTCTTGTGGCAGGCGCCTGCCTTCTGGGCATCTACGCCTGGCCCGATTTGCGCGCAACGCAATGGACGGCATTGCCCCCGATTGTCTGGATCACACTTGCGTACACCGCCGTTTTTGCTTCCGCCGCCACATTCGTCTTGTTGCAATTTGCTACGCTCCGGCTGCCAAGCGCAAAGGTGATGGCCTATACCTATCTCACGCCAAGCTGGGTCATCGTCTGGGAGGTCGCCCTCGGAAATGCTCTACCGTCGCCGCTGCTGCTGGTCGGCGTAGGTCTTACGATGATTGCGCTGTTTCTACTACTTCAAGATGAAGAGCTACGCCCAAAAGGTGTTACCAACATGTAATGCGTGTGAAGGTGACGTTACGGTAGGCTTGTTCGGACTCTTTCGGAATATACGTTTGTGACTGCGGGGAACATTGTGGTTCGTCTCCCCGTGATTGAACATTTTGGCCCGGTTATTGACCTTTGCTTGAGGCTGTTAAAGGGGTTTTCGCATGTCAGTTGAATTGGCACTCATCTTGATGTTTACAGCCTTTGTTATCGTCAGCTTCGGCGTGCTTGGTTAGTCAAGCAGCCGCTCGCTTCTAAGAAAGACCTCCAGCGAGTCGAGGTTCACCGCCTCGAATTGTCCAAAGCTTTGCATCCAGACCGACGCATCGCGCAACGCATCAGGTTGCAGTTTGCACCACTTCACCCGCCCACGCTTTTCCTGTGCGATCAGACCGGCGCGCGTCAGAATGCCCAGATGCTTGGAGATTGCGGCAAGCGATATGTCGAAAGGGTCGGCCACATCCGTCACGGCCATGTCGTCTTCCAGCAGCATGCTTAGGATCTTTCGTCGCGTTGGATCTGCCAGCGCTGAAAAGACCGTGTCTAGGGAGTCATTCATCTGCTCTGCATGGCCTGCGCCCCATAGATCGTCAACCAGATGGTTGAATATGCTCTGACGCGCCAAAACCGGAGGACCGAGATCCATCTGCGGTAGTGCGATTGGCTCAGAGCAGAAAATACCTTTATAAAACAGTTTCTTGATAGCTTCCCCTACGGGCCTTTAGGGTCGTTGACTCTGGCCCGTTCGCCGAATAGCACAACGTCAACCAGACGACGGGGGTTAGCGCGCGTGGTCGAACCGGATGAAAAGCACCGCCTTGCGCGATTGCAGGATCGGATCGACGCCGCCAAAGGTGCCCAGGCGCCCAGGCCCCGGTCGGACGAGCACTATTCGCAGGCCCAGTTGGCATGGCGCATGGTGATCGAGCTGGTCGCCGGTCTCGGGATCGGGTTTGGCATGGGGTATGGGCTTGACGCGCTGTTTGGCACTTCACCTTGGCTGATGATCATATTTGTCTTTCTGGGCTTCGCGGCCGGCATTCAGACGATGATGCGCAGCGCGAAAGAGGTTCAGGAGAAACAGGCGGCAAGTGCCGCGGATGAGAAAGAGGGCCACGATGGCAACTGAGGCAAAAGGCGAAGGCAGTGGTCTCTCATTTGACCCAATGAGCCAGTTTATCGTGAAGCCGCTTTTTGGTGGTGATACCGTCGCTTTTTACACGCTGACCAATGTTACGTTGTGGCTGGCCTTGGCCATTCTCGCCGTCATTGGCCTACTGGTGCTCACGACATCGAAACGCGCGATGGTGCCGTCACGCGGGCAATCCGTTGCTGAGCTTGCCTACGGCTTTGTCTACAAGATGGTCGAGGATGTGACCGGAAAGGATGGGATCAAGTACTTCCCATATATCATGACGTTGTTCATGTTTATCCTTTGCGCGAACTTCCTTGGTCTCATACCAATGTCGTTCACAACAACCTCTCACATCGCGGTCACAGCCGTTATGGGATTTGGCGTTTTCATCGCCGTAACAATTCTGGGCTTTGTGAAAAACGGTGCTTCGTTCCTCAGCCTCTTCTGGGTTGAAAGCGCGCCTTTGTTTCTGCGCCCCATTCTGGCGGTGATCGAACTGATCTCGTATTTCGTGCGCCCGGTCAGCCACTCCATCCGGCTCGCGGGCAATATGATGGCCGGTCACGCCGTTTTGAAAGTTTTCGCGGGCTTTGCGCAGGTGACCGCTGTCGCGCCGATTGCGATTTTCGGTGTCGTGGCAATCTACGGGCTTGAGGTCCTGGTCTCGTTCATTCAGGCCTACGTTTTCACCATTCTGACATGCGTTTATCTGAAAGACGCACTTCATCCGCATCACTAAACAAGCGGCGGGCGACATGCCCGCCTTACGCATCCTCATTCCATCGTAAGGAGAAAAGACATGGAAGGCGATATCGCACAAATGGGTCAATTCATCGGCGCCGGCCTCGCAGCCATCGGCTCGGGCGCGGCAGCGATCGGTGTGGGCCACGTGGCCGGCAACTTCCTCGCCGGTGCCCTGCGCAACCCGTCGGC
>CALCOY010000117.1 GCA_937897325.1 uncultured Shimia sp. | reverse complement strand
CTCTGCGAGAGCCCACATTCAACCCGCGCACAAACGGTCCTTTCCGCCGGTGACAGAAACGGTTGAGTTTTGGCGCATCCTGCGGTGCGGCGAAGGACCGCAACGAGCCGATTCTGTGGAAAAACAACGTGTTGCGGGCGCAGAAAGTATCGTCTTAAATGGGGTGCGAACGCCTTTCCGATCAGGCTTTTCGCGGTTGCTGCGGTGCAGGAAAGATCTTCGCCAGTTTGCGTAGGTTCTGGGCGGTGGCGGCGAGAAGGAATTCATCGTTTGCGCCGCATGGGCCCCGTAATCGGAGCCGTCCCAACCCGAGTATGCGTTTGAGATGGGCGAAGAGCATCTCGACCTTCTTCCGGAGCTTCATAGAGATGGTGTACTGTCGGGTCTTGGCGATGTCGCGTGCGATCTGGCGGGCGTCTTCGGTTTCTTCACGCGTGATCTTACGTGCATCAGCGTTCGGGCAGCATTTGGCTTTGGATGGACAGGCCTGGCAAATCTCTTTCAACGCCCGATATCTAGCAGTGCCCTTGCCGGTCGGCCCTCGGTTCGGGTCTGAGTAGTTGCGACGGAACTGCTTGAGCTCATGCCCCTCGGGGCAGATGTATTGATCGTTCTCGGCATCCCATTCGAAGTCTGCACGTGACCAAGTGCCATCGGATCGGCCGGCCTTATCAAAGACCGGAATGTGTGGCGCGATCTTGCGGTCCACTAACCAGCCAAGCAACGGCCCGGTCCCGTATGCAGTGTCGGCGATCAACCGTTCGGGATGCAGATCGAACCGCTCCCTCACGCGCTTCAGCATGGTCTTTGTCGATCCAACCTCGGCCTGCCTGATGGAACGTGTGGCTTCGACATCCACAATGACACCGTAGTCCGTGTCGATCAGATAGTTGTCGGAATAGCTAAAGAATGCCGGCCCTTTGCGCGCAGCGGTCCATTGACTTGCCGGATCGGAATGTGAGGTGAACTTCGGCTGCACCTCGCTGGCAGCGCCAAATGCAGCCTCGTTCAGCGTCTCGAGATACTCGCGCACAGCACGGGGCGCATTGGCTGGATCGATGCCCGCAGCATCCCATTCTTCCTTCGGATTGGAGTTCTGTTTGTTCGCATCAGCTTCGATCAGGCTGGCATCAATCGCCATCCGCTGGCCGCTGACCAAGCCTTCTTCTATGCAACGCACCACCGTCGTCTCGAACAGATGGCGCAGCAGTTCACTCTCACGGAAACGGCCGTGCCGGTTCTTCGAGAAGGTGGAATGGTCGGGAACGCGGTCATTCAGATCAAGGCGGCAGAACCACCGGTAGGCCAGGTTCAGATGCACCTCCTCGCACAGGCGACGTTCGGAGCGGATACCGAAACAGTATCCGACAAGCAGCATCCGGATCAGCAGTTCAGGATCGACCGACGGACGACCTGTGTGGCTGTAGAAGTCTGCAAGATAAGCGCGAATGCTGCCAAGATCGACAAAGCGATCAATCGACCGCAGCAGGTGATCTTGGGGAACATGATCTTCCAGAGAAAACTCGTAGAACAGTGCCGCCTGCGCTTCCTGTCTCGGTCCCATCATCGCCAATCCCTCCCTACAGGACGAATTGAATCAGCGACTTACCTCTCGATCAAGCTCGAGTTTTTCAACGAAATAAGCCCAGAGTACCGAATGCTGCTGATTGCACAAATGTCCGCAACTGATATCTAGGTATCGCGAAGTCAGATGTTTACGCGCATGCCAGTTTTGGTGCGATTCATAGCAACAAGAGTTCGAAACTTTCGGATGTTGTCATTCGGAAAGAAGAGACGCTGTGTCATGTCTTCATATTCAGACATGTCTCCAACGATCACGATCAAAATGAAATCCACTTCTCCGGTGACATAGTAGCATTGCTGAATTTCGGGTGCTTCTTGGAAGCTACGTTTTACTTCATCAATTCGACCTGCGGTTTCTGCCCGTAGTTCAACCTCCACGACTATGGTTAGTGGCAGCCCGACGGCCTTTGGGTTGATCTGGGCGGTCTGAGCAGAAATGATCCCGTTGGATACCATCTTCTTGATCCGCCGTTGCACAGAAGCAATCGAGAGATTTACAACCTCGCCGATCTTGCGCTGTGGCAACGTGCAATCTTGCTGCAAAAGTCTGAGAATCGCCAAATCAAAGGCGTCCAGTCCTAATGATGAATATTCTCGCAACATGGCTTGAACATGCAAATTTTCATCGCAGATTTCCAGTAGATAGAGCTCATTTAACGATCGGAGTGAGGTATTTTTGCGCGCAAGCAGAGAAAGGACTTCCGATGTTCCAGCAATATGAAACCGCAAAAGCCGACTTTCTAGCCATTGAGCCAAGGTTTCAGTCTGATGTCATGGAAACCCTTTCGCGAACAGGCTTTGACGAGGCCGAGGCCGAAATCACTGCGTGGGAAGGATACAAACCTACACCTATTTTTGACCTTGCCGGACTTGCTGACACTCTGGGCCTCAAGGCTGTCTATTACAAACATGAAGGCCCACGGTTCGGACTTGGTAGCTTCAAGGCCCTGGGCGGAGCCTATGCAGTGCTGCGCTGCATTCAGCGCGAATTGTCTGATACTCAAGGGCGCAAGATCACTGTCGAAGAGATCAGGAATGGGCACTTTGCATCTCAGATATCTGCAATGACCATCATATCTGCGACCGATGGCAATCACGGGCGATCTGTCGCCTGGGGCGCACAAATGTTTGGGGCAAAATGTCGAATCTACATCCATGCAGAAGTGAGTGCATTCCGCGCGGATGCGATGCAAAATTTGGGGGCGGAGGTCGTACGGATAAACGGCGATTACGACGAAACGGTCGCGCAAACTCGTATTGATTCAGAGGAGTTCGGCTGGAGGATTGTTTCCGATACGTCTTGGCCAGGGTATTGTCTGCCCCCTCTAGACGTGATGGCAGGATATGGAGTGATGGCACGAGAGATTGTGCAACAACTACCAGAGCCGCCGACGCATGTATTCCTTCAAGGAGGCGTGGGCGGCCTCGCAGCATCGGTGAATGCTGCCTTTCACCAAGAATGGGACAAGGCTGCGCCACGCAGCATCGTCGTTGAGCCCGAGCTGGCACCATGTCTGTTCGCCAGTGCCAAGGCGGGGGCTCCAACATCTGTCAAAATTGAAGAGGAGACGCTAATGGCAGGGCTATCGTGCGGTGAACCATCTCAGATCGCATGGCAAATCCTTGAAAATTCCGTTCATGGCTTCATGACAATACCCGAAACTCTGGTCGCACCGGCTGTGCAAATGCTAGCAAAAGGACAAAGTGGGGACTGCGGAATTGAGGCCGGAGAGAGTGCTGTGGCAGGCTTGATCGGTTTGATCTGCGGCGCAACAAGTCCCTCTTTGCGAGATGAGATGAAGCTCGACTCCGAGAGTCGCGTGTTGATTGTTGGCTCCGAGGGTGTAACTGACCCAAACCTGTTCCGGGCAATTTTGAGGAATCATGATTGATCGCTTGGTTTGGTGAGCGCGACACAGTTGCGTGCTGTCGATCTGTAGACAGCGGTCATTGGGTCCTAATGACGCAATGACAGCTAAGTCCCGCATGACGGACACAACCCCCTGAAAGAACCTATGCGCCAAAAACAGTCGTTTT
>CALCOY010000116.1 GCA_937897325.1 uncultured Shimia sp. | reverse complement strand
AGTCTGTCCGGGAAAAGGGGGAATCTGCTCATCAACCGATTTGTGCAACAAAGCCCTTCGACGGTCTAAACATTGAATTTGAAAAGCTGGAGCATCTCATCAATGACTACAGACTCAATGTGGAACATCATCACTGAGGTCAATTGACCCTAGAAAGTGTTGCTTCAAACGCGCAGCAAAGATGCTTCAAAGCCTTTTACAATCGGGCGCGCGGCAGAGTACGCCTCTGTCACACCGCGCAATTCAGGGAAAAGGTCCGTGATTTCGGAATAGGTCGGGGCATCCGGGGCACAAATATAGTCGCCGACAAAGAAGCTTTCGACCGCAGCTCCCTCCGCAAAGACAACTTCGTGATTCTCGAACATGAAGTGGATGTAGTCCACGTGCTCAAAGGGTACGCGGCGGATCCTGTTACCGTCGCAAAGATGCTTGGCAGCACATAGGACCTCTGCTGACTCCAGGAACAATTCGCAACGCCAGCCAGATAGCAGAACGCGGTGCTGCGGTGACAGAAAAAGTACCCGATCGTTGCCGATGCTGCCCGGCAAAAAGCGGATCGGAGCATGTCGACCCTGGCCCGCAACACGCTGGCAACCAGTCCATGAAATCGGCTGCGCGCCGTTGTCTTTCGTGCAGACAAGATCACCTGCGCACAGAGTTTCAACAGGGCGTTCGCCCGATGGTGTCTGGATCAGGGCGCCAGCGACAAAACAGGCAACCCGCACACCACCCGCAAACTCGGTGTAAACAAGTGTGCTGCCCCCTGGAAGCGTCGCATTGCCTCCGGTTGCGCCATCAAAGAAAGGCTCGAACATCGAGCCTTCGGGCAAAACAAGAGAATCGTTGCCGCTATTCCCAGTGATAAAGGTCGAGTTGTTGCCAGCAAAAAGAACATCGTCGCCAGCGCCCCCGGTCAGATTGCCGCTGCCCTCTCCCGCGATCAGGGTGTCATTGCCGTCGCCGCCGTTCAGATTGTTGTTGCCGCCATCACCACCCAACAGAAGGTCGTCGCCATCCCCGCCTTCAATGTTGTTACTACCAATGCCACCGATCAGAACATCGTCGCCGTCGCCACCATCAATCTGGCCACCGATGCTGCCATCGTCTTGAAGCGTATCATTGCCAGCTCCGCCGACATAGCCGCCGGCGTTCAGACCGACCGAGCCACTGACGTTGTTGTCTGCGTCATTGCCGAGGAACTCGACGAATTGGCTGAAAGACCCTCCAGCCAGATCAGCATCGCTATAGGTGGTGACGGTGCCCGTTGTTGTATCGGTGAATGCTATGGAATTTGCACCCAGAATGATCTGGGTCGTGTCACTGACTGCGGTTGCATTGATTGTACTGTTGGGTCCAACATTCAGTCCCCCCCAGAAAGAGGGATTTCCGACATCCGCATCCGTGATGTTGATAAAGACGGTCAAGTCACACCCTTTGAGCCGTTCGCCTCGGATTGGGCCAGCGTCATGCGAAAGCATCGCAGGCGCCGGGTGCAATCTCAACCCTGAGGCGCTCTGACTGGCAAAAACATGCAGTCTGGCAAGGCCGAAGGTTGCTCCGCATGCAACCGGCATCAGGCAAGGCCCGCACCTGACATTTGACACACCTTACCGTGAGCGGCGTTACATTCTCTTCCAAGCGCCGGATCAAGGCCCCATCCTTGCCGCAACGAAAGGACATACCCATGCCTACCGAACGCGTCACATTCACCGGCCACGATGGGTCAACGCTTGCAGCCCGGCTGGATCTGCCTGGGGGACCCGTGCTTGCTCATGCACTTTTTGCGCATTGCTTTACCTGCGGCAAAGATATTCCCGCCGCGCGCAGGATTGCCGCCCGGCTGGCAGCGGCAGGCATTGCAGTACTCCGGTTCGATTTCACGGGGCTCGGCCATTCTGAGGGAGAGTTTTCGAACACGAACTTCACATCAAATGTCCAAGATCTTGAAAAAGCAGCTGAATACATGACCGGTCGGGACATGGCTCCGTCTCTTCTAATCGGGCATTCCTTGGGCGGCGCTGCGGTTCTGAAAGCTGCCGCCAATCTGGAGAATATCAAAGCGGTGGCGACGTTGGGCGCGCCTTTCGATCCCGAACATGTGACCCACAACTTCGCCGACGCCTTGCCTGAAATTATCAGCCATGGGGTTGCAGAGGTCTCATTGGGCGGGCGGCCTTTCATGATCGGCAAGACCTTCATCGAAGACGTCGCTCAAGGCGCGTTGACACCTGCAATCTCCAAACTGAACGCCGCACTGCTGGTCCTTCACGCCCCTCGGGATGAGATCGTCAGCATCGATAATGCGAGCCAGATCTTTTTGGCGGCCAAGCACCCCAAATCTTTCGTTACACTGGACAATTCGGATCATCTGATCAGCAAGACGACAGATGCCGAATACGCCGCTGATGTCATCGCTACATGGGCCACGCGCTATCTGGACCTCACCCCGCCCGCCCCGCCGCCGGGTGCGCCGGAGGGCATTGTGCGCAGCACCGAAGCGGACCCAAAAGGCTTTCTGCAGGACATTACGAGTGGTCCCTCGCACCATGTTCTGGCGGACGAGCCGTTGGCCTATGGTGGGACGAACAAGGGGCTCAGCCCTTACGGTTTTCTGTCAGCGGGACTTGCCGCTTGTACTTCGATGACGGTGCGGATGTATGCGCGCCGCAAGGGCTGGCCGCTGGCGAATGTCAGCGTGGATGTAAGCCATGACAAAGTACATGCGCAGGACGCCGGCACTGGAACCGAGACCAAGATCGACACCTGGCGCAGGCGGATCACCCTGTGCGGAGATCTGGACCAGCAACAGCGCCAAAGACTTCTTGAGATCGCGGACAAATGCCCCGTGCATAGAACACTGGAAAAGTCGTCCCACGTTGTGACAGAGCTCGCATAAGAAAAGGGCGCGGAATAATGGCCACGCCCTTTGTTAGATTTTCGAAGGACTGAGGACTTAGCGCCGGGCGTCGCCGACAGCTTTCCACGCCAGTGGAAGCAGAACGGCGGCCAGGGCGAGCTTGATGGCATCGCCGACCAGGAACGGTGTCAGACCATTGGAGAGGGTCCAGTCCCAACCCTGCGCGTAAGACATAGTGTTCAGCCACAAAAGACCGGGCACATAAATCAGGGCGTTGCCGACCAGCATCGCAACGGCTATCCAAACGAAAGATCGGTCCCAGCCCCGACGCGCGAAGGCGCCAAGCGCCAGAGTCGCGAGAAGCCAGCCCACAAGATAGCCACCCGTTCCGCCTAACATGTAGTTAAGACCGTTTTTCTCAGCTGTGGTTCCGGCAAACACATCAAAGCCAAGCGCGCCAACCACCAGATATCCCATCATCGTCACTAGCCCAAGTCGCGGTCCGTAGGCGGCACCAATCATCAGAACGGCGAATGTGCTCATCGTGATCGGCACGGGCCACATCGGCACTCGGATTTTTGCTGCAATTGCAAGAAGAGCAACACCAATGACAAAAAAGATTGCTTGACGGGCCAGCAGAGCACCCCCCGAACCGCCACCGAGCGCCTCGATTAGCACCTTGTTATTCCATGTTTTTCCCATCTTGATCATGCTCCTGCTTGGCTGAGATTTCGGGATAAGTGCCAATCGCCAGCACTTTCTGCAAGCGCAAAAAGACCCGCAACTTTGATCCACATCAAGGAGAGCAGAGCCGACGGGACTACGGTGCAGGTGGGTGTAGACAAACGCCATCATGAAAGGATGATCACATGGACCAATCCCCGAAGATTATGAAAAGCGAAGAGCTCTCAAGCGGCATGGCCACACGTCTCGGCATCGATCTAACACAAGCCTACAGCAACACATCCGATATCGGCGTTCTAGCACTTCAAGGCGTTGTCCGGCGCTGCGCAGGATGCACCGAACACGAGACCTGCGCGAAGTTGCAGGCCGAAAACGATACATTGGAGCAGGCGCCCTCTTATTGTCGGAATAAGGCCCTGTTCGAAAGGCTGATCCGCCGCTAAGGCAAGCGGACATATTGCGATCGCATCCGATAGTCCTTGCGCGGGCCAACAACCACCCAATCCACCGAGAAATTCGGCCAGTTCCGGAACCGATAGGTCACTGCGTAATGGTCGGGGTCGCACCAATGCGCCGCATGCCCCCCACTTGGCGGCACTTGGTGAAAGAAGGATCCATCGTCAAACCAAACCGTCAGATCCGGCTTCCAGAGATATCTGCGTGACGAGGACATCGGCACTTGCCCCTGAATTGCAAGAGAGCCGACCTCTTCATAACTCAGTCCGCCCGCGGAAGGTGTGAAGATCGCTTCGCCATGAAATCGTGCTGGCGGAGCATTTGCATGAGAAATACTTCTCGTGATTTGCCAGCGCCCCTCGAAATCGGCAAGCAAGCGCGGCTCAACACGCATCGATCGCGTCGGACCTATGCAGAGGGGCAAGACGTCTCATCATCGTGTCATCCCTTGAGGTCCCCGAAGGTGCAGTCTAATCAGCGCGCATCCGAAACAAAAGTCAGAAAAAGGTGCGCCCATGATCCCTCGATACTCCCGCCCCGAGATGGTCGCGATCTGGGAACCTGCCACGAAATTTCGCATCTGGTATGAGATCGAAGCCCACGCTTGTGATGCAATGGTAGATCTCGGTGTTATCCCACCCGAGAATGCCGAGGCTGTGTGGAAAGCCAAGGATGTCGAGTTTGATGTCGCACGCATTGACGAGATCGAAGCTGTCACAAAACACGACGTCATCGCCTTCCTCACTCATCTAGCAGAGCATGTAGGCAGTGAAGAGGCGCGTTTTGTGCATCAGGGCATGACCAGCTCGGACGTCTTGGATACCTGTTTCAACGTGCAACTTACCCGCGCCGCCGACATTCTTATCGCGGACCTCAAAGGGCTGCTCGACGCGCTGAAGCGCCGCGCCTATGAGCACAAGGACACGGTACGGATCGGACGCAGCCATGGTATCCACGCAGAGCCGACAACAATGGGGCTGACCTTTGCACGCTTTTACGCAGAGATGGACAGGAACCTTTCCCGGATGCGCGATGCCCGAGCCGAGATTGCAACAGGCGCCATCAGCGGCGCCGTCGGCACGTTTGCTAATGTTGACCCTGCCGTTGAGGAACATGTCTGCGAAAGACTGGGGCTCGTCCCTGAACCGATCAGCACACAAGTGATCCCTCGCGACAGGCATGCCGCATTCTTCGCGACACTGGGTGTAGTGGCGTCGTCCATCGAAAACATTGCCGTGGAGATCCGTCACATGCAGAGGACCGAAGTGCTGGAGGGCGCTGAGTTCTTTTCGATGGGCCAAAAGGGATCGTCCGCGATGCCACACAAGAAGAACCCCGTTCTGACCGAGAACCTGACAGGTTTGGCGCGCATGGTCCGCTCGGCAGTGGTTCCGGCTATGGAGAATGTGGCCCTTTGGCACGAACGTGACATCAGCCATTCCTCGGTCGAACGGATGATCGGGCCGGATGCCACCATCACGCTTGATTTTGCCCTGGCACGTCTGACGAGCGTCGTCGACAAAATGCTGATCTTTCCCGAGAACATGCGTGAGAACATGAACAAGTTCCCTGGACTCGTGATGAGCCAGCGCGTTCTTCTTGCACTGACACAAGCCGGGGTCAGCCGCGAAGACGCTTACACCTACGTGCAGAGAAACGCGTTGAAAGTCTGGGAAAATCGAACAGACTTCAAAGCCGAACTGCTGGCCGACGCCGATGTGACCACAGCGCTCAGTGCGGCGGAGATCGAGGAAAAGTTTGATCTTGGCTATCACACCAAACATGTCGACACGATCTTTGCACGTGTTTTCGGCGCGTGACCGTCCATCGTAACCCGAAAGTGCAAAAAGATTTGGTCAGGCCGCGTTTTTGGCCTACCCTATCTTAATCCGAGAAAAGGAGACGGAACATGAAGATCAAGACCGCCGCGATCGTGTTGGCCATGACCCTCGCACCGACCCTTTCATTTGCTGCGGGCTGCAACTACGGGGCAGAGCAGCAAGCCATGTCTTGCGCTGCAGGGACCAGCTATGATTCCGCAACAAACACCTGCGTGCCGACAACAAGCTAAGACATTGCCGGTGCGCTCACTTAAACGTGACACATCTCGAAGAGGGCGCGCCGGAATTTTCCTCTATGTTCCGGTCTAGATTGGACCGGAGTATTTTTAAATGCGTTACCTGATTGTCGTCGCTCTGCTTGCTTTGCCTATTGATGCGCATGCCAAGGGAGACGATGAAACCAGCCCCCCAAAGACCACCAAGACCACCAAACAATGCCTTGGTGTTCGCGTTTGGGACTCAGCCAAGAAACGTTGCGTGCGCCCCAAGCAATCGGAACTTAATGACGACCTTCTGTATGATGCCGTACGCGAGCTTGCCTATGCCGGGCGATATCTGGATGCTCAGGGCGTCATGGATGCGATGGCAGATCAGGCGTCTGACCGGGTTCTGACCTATCGGGGGTTTACGGCGCGCAAACTGGGTGATCTGAGCCTTGCCAATGTCCATTATGAAATGGCGATTTCGCTAAATCCCGATAATATCGCGGCGCGGTCTTACATGGGCCAGGGGTTTGTAGAGGCAGGTGACAAGGTCGCCGCGCTTATGCAGCTTCGGGAAATTCAGGCGCGTGGCGGCCAGGGCACATGGGCAGAGGTTTCCCTGCGCCAGGCGATTGAAACCGGAACGGGCTACAACTACTGATCACTCAAATCTTTGTTCATCTTTGACTGGCATCAGATGAACAGAAGGATTGTGAGGTCTCTGAAATGTCGGATTTTCTACCGCTGCCGCCACCGGGTGGGGCTGCTGTCTATCCAGCAGTGCTCAGCCGTCGGTCGAAAGCGGCTATCATCGTTCGACTGCTTTTGAACGAAGGAGCTGATCTGCCGCTGGAGGACTTGCCTGAGGATCTTCAAACCGAACTGACGCGGCGCATGGGCAGCATGCGAGTCGTGGATCGGGAGACACTGACCAACGTTGTCTCGGAATTTGCCGATGAGGTCGAAAGAATCGGCTTACGCCTGCCAGGCAACATGGCGGGTGCGCTTGATGCCCTCGAAGGAAAAATCAGTCCGCAGACCGCCGCGCGCCTTCGAAAAGAGGCTGGTGTGCGTGAAGCAGGTGACCCCTGGGCCCGTTTGCGCGACATGTCGGCGGAACAGTTGCTGCCCATCCTCGAAACAGAAAGCACCGAAGTGTCCGCAGTCATGCTGTCGAAACTGGATGTCACCAAAGCGGCCGAACTGCTGAGTCGCCTGCCCGGCCCAAAGGCGCGCGAAATCACCTACGCTATTTCTCTGACCAGTCCGGTGAGTCCAGCGGCTGTAGACCGGATCGGTCTATCGCTTGCCGCACAACTGAGCGAGCAGCCCATCAAAGCGTTTGAGAACGATCCAGTTGATCGTGTCGGGGCGATCCTGAACTCGTCAACCTCGGTGACGCGGGATGACGTTCTGGCGGGTCTCGATGAAACGGATGAAGGCTTTGCCAAGGCTGTGCGCAAGGCGATCTTCACCTTTGCCCATATCCCTGTCCGCGTGGACGGGCGGGATCTGCCGCGCGTTCTGAAGTCGGTCGAGCAGGACGATCTTCTGATCGCCATTGCCGGTGCTGAAGTCGTCAACCAAAAGAAGGCTGCCGACTTCATCCTCGAAAACATGTCGGGCCGCATGGCCGATCAATTGCGCGAAGAAGCTGGAGAGCGAGACACACCGAAGGCCGCCGAGGTTGAAGAGGCCATGCAGAAAATCGTCGCGGCAATCCGTGATCTCGAGGCCAGTGGGGACCTGACACTTCTGGCAGATGAGGAGGACGAAGCGTAACCTCAACGGAGGCGGGACCACGCGCTTGTGATTGGCAACTCCCGACTTTATGTCTGGCGACACTTTTTGCTTGTAATGAGACGACCTGCCGCCGCCGATGTCACGCAACCCAGACGACATGAGCTTTCAGACCAAGGCGGCCCACTTCGTGGCAAATGCCCTTGCGCGCGGTTTGATCAGCCTGGCCTTAGCCCTGCCCTACAAGAACCGCGTGCCGATTTTTGGCTGGGTCATGGCGCATCTGGTCGGGCCTCTGGCTGGATATCGTGGGCGAGCCAAGGCCCATATCGCTTTCATCTTCCCAAAAAAGTCGCCGCTGGACTGCAAAGCGTTGGCAACAGCCTGCCTGAACAATACCGGGCGCACATTGATTGAGAACTATTCGGCGCGCGCCTTCCTCGACCGACTAAAAGGCGTTCCGATTTCAGGCGCCGGTCTTGGGCCGATGGAGGAGGCGGCAAAAGCAGGACGCCCCGTCATTCTGGTCACCGGCCACTTTGGAAACTATGAAGCGGTGCGCGCAGCCTTAGTCGGGCGAGGATACCACGTAGGCGGGCTTTACCGCGACATGTCAAACCCGTACTTCAACGCGCATTATGTCCGCACCATGAAAGCATTTGGCGGACCGGTCTTTGCACAGGGGCGCAAGGGCACGGCTGGTTTTGTACGCCATCTGAAATCGGGGGGGCAACTGGTTCTGCTTTTTGACCAGCATGTCTTCGCTGCCCCGGTACTGGATTTCTTGGGTAAACCGGCACGCACGGCCGTATCAGCTGCGGAACTTGCCCGTCGCTACGATGCTCTTCTCATCCCGTTTTACGGCATTCGGCAGGCAGATGGTGTGACATTTGATTGCGTCATGGAGGCGCCCATTCCGCACGGCACACCCGTTGAAATGACCCAGGCCATGAATGACAGCATCAGTGCCCGCATCCGTTCTCATCCCGATCAATGGTTCTGGGTGGCGCGCCGCTGGCGACCGGATTCGCCCTGATTACCGCAGCTTCGCTGCGGCAATGATCGGACCGTGCTTGCCCCTTTGGATGATAACAACCAGCGGAATCCGACCATCGGCCTTGGCCGCGATGTCAAGCGGCGCTTTCGCGTCCCACTCGGTCAGAACGTTCCATTGCTCTGTGACATTCGCATAGCGCAAAGTGTGCCCTGCATTTTCACCGCGTGTGATCTTTGCGATCCGTTCGGGCTGATACCGCACCATGTGGACAACCAGTGGCCCCTTTGCGTTCCCCTGCGCCTGAATCCGGATCTGACTTGCCCCTTCACGGCTGACCTTGAGCGAGACCGGCGAAGGCTTGGCCTTGTGTGCCGCGATGGCATCTGACAAATCCATGGGGCGGGTTCCGACGATATCAGTCGTGCCGTTGACGATCATCTGCGGCGTATAGACCGACTTACGCCCGGCTTCGATCGCATAGCCGCGCTGCCGTTTTGCGTAAGCGGGATCGGCAAATTCGTCCTTCCAACCAATGTAGTCCCAATAGTCCACATGCAGAGCGAGTGCAATCACGTCATCACGCGACGCCAGATCGTGCAACAGCCGGTCGGCTGGAGGACAGGACGAGCAGCCCTGCGACGTAAACAGCTCGACAACGACAGGAGATTGCGCCTGCACGAGGGCAACTCCACCTGTCCAAAACGCAAGGACAAGAGCGACAATTTTCGACATGGGGACTCACACTTTCAAACGGTAAACTTGATCTAACCAGACCCCGTCGAAATGACCAATCAAGGTTTCTTGAAACGTGTTGCAGTCTTGATCACGGTATCGTGGGTGATTTTAGTATACAATGGTATACAAAAATGACGATGGCCACCCATTATCTATTGAACCCCTGCCTGTCATCGGGCAATAGGCCTTCATCTTCTTGCCGACCTTACTTAGCCAAAGGAGACATCCAATGCCCATCAACGTTGGTCACGACACCGCCAAAACCCGCAAGACTTTAGGCGTTGGTTCGCAATCCATTTCATACTACTCCATCCCAGCCGCGACCGAAGCTGGCTTGGGCGACTTCTCAAAGCTACCAGCAGCCTTGAAGGTCGTGCTTGAGAACATGTTGCGTTTTGAGGACGGAAAAACCGTAGACGCCGATGACATCAAAGCCTTTGCGGAATGGGCGGAAAAAGGTGGAAAGAACCCACGAGAGATCGCTTACCGGCCGGCGCGTGTACTTATGCAAGACTTCACCGGCGTGCCAGCGGTCGTTGATCTGGCAGCGATGCGAGACGGACTTGTGGCACTTGGAGGCGATCCCGACAAGATCAACCCATTGAACCCGGTTGACTTGGTGATCGACCATTCGGTGATGATCGATGAGTTTGGCAATCCCCGCGCCTTCCAGATGAATGTGGACCGGGAATACGAACGCAATATGGAGCGTTACACATTCCTTAAATGGGGTCAGAGCGCTTTTAACAATTTTCGCGTGGTGCCACCAGGGACCGGCATATGCCATCAGGTGAACCTGGAATATCTTGCGCAAACCGTATGGACCGACACGGACCAGAATGGTGAAACTGTGGCATACCCGGATACACTTGTAGGCACGGACAGCCACACCACCATGGTCAACGGCGCCGCCGTTTTGGGCTGGGGCGTCGGCGGGATCGAGGCAGAGGCGGCCATGTTGGGCCAGCCGATCTCCATGCTGATCCCAGAGGTCGTGGGTTTTGAATTGACCGGCCAGATGATGGAAGGCACGACCGGCACCGACCTTGTGCTGAAAGTCGTTGAAATGCTGCGGGAGAAGGGCGTTGTCGGCAAGTTTGTCGAATTCTACGGCGCCGGCCTCAATACTCTGCCACTGGCGGACAGGGCGACGATAGCAAACATGGCGCCTGAATACGGCGCCACCTGCGGCTTTTTCCCGATTGACGGTGAAACACTACGCTATCTGCGAAATACAGGGCGGGATGAGGATCGGATCGCGCTGGTTGAAGCCTACGCCAAGGAGAACGGCCTATGGCGCGGAGATGATTATGCGCCGATCTATTCGGACACACTGCATCTTGACATGGGCACCATCGTTCCGGCGATTTCGGGGCCGAAAAGACCACAGGATTACGTGGCACTCACCGATGCAAAAGCGGCTTTCACTCGGGAGATGGAAGAGACCTTCAAGCGCCCGATGGGCAAGGAAATCCCCGTCGCGAGCGAGGATTTTGCGATGGAGAGCGGAAAGGTCGTCATCGCTTCGATCACGTCCTGCACGAACACATCGAACCCATACGTTATGATTGGTGCGGGGCTTGTTGCCCGCAAGGCCGCAGCACTCGGCCTGAATCGCAAACCCTGGGTGAAGACATCGCTTGCCCCGGGATCGCAGGTCGTCAGTGCCTATCTAGAGGCAGCCGAGCTTCAGGATGACCTTGACAAGATCGGTTTCAACCTTGTCGGTTACGGCTGTACAACCTGCATTGGCAACTCCGGCCCCATCCAGAAAGAGATCAGCGAAGCCATTGCAGAAGGCGATCTGGTCGCCACATCGGTCCTCTCTGGCAACCGTAACTTCGAAGGGCGGATCAGCCCTGATGTGCGTGCCAACTATCTCGCCTCTCCGCCGCTCGTCGTGGTTTATGCCTTGGCTGGCACGATGAACATAGATCTGACCAAGGACCCCATTGGTCACGACAAGGATGGAAACGATGTCTTTATGAAAGACATCTGGCCCACCCAGAAAGAGATCGCGGAATTGGTCGAAGCGACCGTAACGCGCGAGGCTTTCATGGAGAAGTACGCAGAAGTCTTTACAGGCGATGAAAGGTGGCAAGGCGTTGAAACAACTGATGAAAAGACCTATGACTGGCCACCTGCTTCCACATATGTGCAAAACCCACCCTACTTCCAGGGTATGTCACCAGAGCCAGGCGTAATCACCAATGTCGAGGGAGCACGTGTGCTGGCGCTCTTGGGGGACATGATCACCACAGACCACATCTCGCCTGCGGGATCATTCAAGGAAACGACCCCGGCCGGGCAATATCTGGTCGAACGTCAAGTGGCGCCGCGGGAATTCAATTCGTATGGGTCACGACGCGGAAATCACGAGATCATGATGCGCGGTACTTTCGCAAATATCCGCATCAAGAACGAAATGTTGGACGGCATTGAAGGCGGGTATACCAAAGGTCCGGACGGTGAGACGACATCGATTTTCGATGCAGCCATGGCCTATCAGGAACAAGGCATACCGCTTGTCATCTTTGGGGGCGAGCAATACGGCGCCGGATCCTCTCGCGATTGGGCGGCCAAAGGTACTGCACTTCTTGGCGTGAAAGCCGTTATCGCCGAAAGCTTTGAGCGGATCCACCGATCAAACCTCGTGGGCATGGGCGTCATCCCTTTTGAGTTCACGGGCGGCGACACGCGCAAGTCGCTAGACCTGACCGGAGAAGAAACCGTTTCAATCCAAGGGCTTGATACCATTCAGCCGCTACAGGAAGTGCCTTGCACGATCACGATGGCCGACGGTGCCAAAAAGACCATTCAACTTAAATGCCGGATCGATACGGCGATAGAGATTGAGTACATTGAGCATGGTGGCGTTCTGCACTATGTGCTGCGGAACCTTGCCCAGGCGGCCTGATCCGCGTCTCACAAGCGCTTGGAGAGCCCCCCACTATGTGGGGCTTTCTTATGTATAGGGACAATGGGGACTGCAGATGCTGCAGGGTCCCGACCCGCCCTCAAGTAGCAGGATTGGGCTCAAACCTTCCAGAACACCGTCGATTGACGCCATAGCTCCTTGATTCAGAGCGTACCAAGGCCCTGACGACTGCAAAGACTGCACCAACAATCGTCCTGATGGTAACGTTCCCAACTGGCAGTGCTTACGCGGTGTTGACCATTGAAACCGCAGTTCACCAAAACCAGCATCCGAAGCAAGGATCACGGCAGATGCGGTGTTGATCCAATCGTCTTTGATCACAATTACTTCTCGGGCGAAGGTCCGATCAAATATTGCAGATGTGAACAAGCGCGCAATCAGTGACATAAATAGGCAGAAAAGCGGCTATATTACAAATGGTTTGGGCATCCCGGCAGTCTTTGATCTCAAGGGGTTCGCGCATCAAAAAGTGGGCGCGGCTGGTGCGGATCCGATGGAACTTCAGGTGGATCTGGCAAGCCAGACCGAGTGATATCCGCAATCCGGATCCTCGAGAACATAATCGATCAGGTCAAACCCATTTTGATCCAGCAAGGACCGGTATTCTTCGGGATCGAGGCTGGCATGGTAGAGTGGTTCGCCTTCGAAAACTCCGATGGCGTCACCGTGGCGTGAGCCGCTTGTGAAGATAAGTGCCGCGCCTTTCTTCGCATGTCGCGCGAAGATGGGAAACATCCGGCGCTGGTCTTCGGGTGTGAGGTGAAAGGTGCTGTTCCAGGCAACAATCCCGTCAGTTCTTGCCCCCAAACGAAGATGACGCATGTCAGCAACGACCAACTGAGCATCTGGCAAGGTCTTTCTTGCGATTTCGATCAGTTCTGGCGATGCGTCGACGCCGATCACGTTCACGCCATTCTTCGAAAGGTGCTGCGCGATGGGCCTTCCGGAACCGCAGCCCAAGTCCAAAACTGATGAGGCATTGGGCAACAGGTCCATGAACTTTTGCAGCCACCTTCTTTCTGGCATTGCCGACCCACGGAGATCTGCCCAGACCTGCGCATTTCGGCGGTAGAGACCGATGATCTGACCTGCGTCTTTTTTCATGCAGTTTTGCTAAACACTTGCGATGCTGTCGCCATTTATCTGCGGGGCTGCCGGCGGTTACTCAC
Source organism: uncultured Shimia sp. (assembly GCA_937897325.1). GTDB lineage: Bacteria > Pseudomonadota > Alphaproteobacteria > Rhodobacterales > Rhodobacteraceae > CALCOY01. Next base: position 8,267 of record CALCOY010000116.1, on the reverse strand, counting down.
CCTCAAATGCGCAGAGGGCTTCGACATCCATGCCCATTGCCTCGAGCCGAACTCGGCCCCCAAGATCGGGAAGGTCAATGATGAATGCGCAGCCAATGATTTCGCCACCCAGCCGTTCGACCAGCCTGATCCCGGCCTCCGCAGTACCGCCGGTCGCCAGCAGATCATCAACGATAAGAACCTTTTCGCCAGCCTGAATTGCGTCGTCGTGCAGTTCGACCACCGCTTCTCCATATTCGAGCGTGTAGGCTTCGCTGATCGTGGCGCCCGGCAACTTACCTTTTTTGCGGATCGGCACGAAACCTACCGAAAGCTGGTGGGCGATGGCCCCGCCCAGAATGAAGCCGCGCGCCTCAAGCCCCACCACACAGTCGATCTGCTGGCCTGCATAAGGGTGCAGCATCTGATCAACGGCCATGCGAAAGCCCCGAGGGTCGGCAAAAAGCGTTGTGACATCGCGGAACATGATTCCCTCATGGGGGAAATCGACGATGGTGCGAATATAGTCACGCACAGTTTTCTGGTTGCTTGGCATGGCTGTCCCTATGATCTTTCTTGGCCGCATCGAAGCGGTTGAGCGTTTGATTGGCAAGGAAAATGGCCGAAGCGGGTAAAAGATCTCGGCGCGGCGTCTTCGCGCTAGGCGGCGGCCTCGCGGCGATTGCGGCAGGTTGGCAATGGCTTGGAGTGCGGCGGGAAGATCTGGACTTTCGCGCAATCGAAGGCGCGCCGGGCTGGGAAGTGGCTATAGCGGGCAGCTTCACCGGAGTGTCGGGGGATGCGCTCCTGTTCTTTGGGCTGAACGCCGAGGCAAGGCCCTCACCGCTAGCGCAGGATGATCTGGAGCCGGTGCTTTATGGGGACAGCGTTTCGCAATTGGCGGTCTTTTCGGATTTCTTCTGCCCTTATTGCCGAGGATTGACTCTGCACCTGATGCAGTGGGAACGCCAAGGACTGAGGGTGCATTGGCACGAATTACCACGACTTGGTCCTGCCTCGGTCGTCGTCGCACGGGCAAGTGTGGCGGCGGACTTTCAGGGCGGCTATGCGCCGTTTTATCAAAGGCTGATGCGGGGCACATTCCGACCGACCGCGCGGCATATGAGAGCCGTTGCCGAGACAGCAGGGCTCGATGGCAAACGTCTGCAAGCAGATATGGAAAGCGAGGCGGTGGCCCGTCGGCTGGAACAGAGCGCAGCGGCGGCGGCAAGGCTAGGGCTTTTTGCGACGCCCGCATTGGTCGTGGGCAAACGGGCGATAATCGGCGAGGTAGAGCCTGACCTGATCGAGACGCTGCTTAGCCGTTGACGACACCAAATCGGCGAAGCTCTGCCGGGGTAACGATGTGGATGCTGTCGGGCGGAGCCGCATAAATGCCGAAATAGTAGAAATCATCACTGCCCAGCATGGCGCGGGTGTAGTCGGCATTGGCGCGATGTTCGGGCGCGCCAGGTGGGAAGTTCGTCGCGCGAAAGACATCACCCGCCCATTCATGCACGCCCAATTGTCCCCCGGGATCAATCGTTCGGCGGACGCCTGCGAGAAATAGATCGACACCGCCTGAATAGACACGGCTTTGCGACGTTAGATGCGTGTTTAGTCCGCGGGCCCGCAGCATGTAACCCATCTCAAGCCCGGCTTCCTCATCCACCCAACCGGGTACGTCCATCAGGACGAGGGTCCGGATTTCGGGGTTTTCGGCAATGAGACGCTGGAACTCCTCAAATCCCGGGCGGCCGATCGTGCCACTGACAAAAAGGCGTATGCCTTCCAGCCGATAGGTCGCTGTGTCGGGCAGGCCTTCGTAGTCATCACAGGCCATGAGCAGGCTTAGGACGCCCGCGCAGAATGCCCGGCGGTCAGGTCGCACGACGCACGGTGGCCGTCAGCAGCACGCCCATCCCGACAAGTGCAGCGCCGCCTGCCCGCGTCAGCCATGTCAGGATGCTGGGCCGACTGATCACTTGCCGCATGCGGTCGGCCAGAAGTGCGTAAATCAGCGCGTTGATGGCGGCAAGGCTGACAAAAGTGCTGATCAGGATGGCAGATTGCGGCAGGAGCGGCTGATCAGGGCGGATGAATTGCGGCACGAAAGCGATGAAGAAGGTAATTGATTTAGGGTTGAGCGCCGTCACCGTCGTGGCATGAACAAAGACGCCGCGCGCAGTCACTTCGGCCTTGGGCAGGCGCAATCCTTCGCTGGGGGCAGAGCGGATCAGAGTGATGCCGAGCCAGACGAGATAAGCGGCCCCGACCCACTTGGGGATGGTAAAAAGCGTCGCCGAGGCCAGAACCAAGGCGCCAAGTCCCAGCAAAGAAGCGGTCATTGCGATGAAATCACCCAAAGATACACCTGCGGCAGAGGCGACGGCGACGGAACGGCCTTTGGACAGCGCATAGCTGAGCACGAGCAGGACGGTAGGTCCCGGGATCAGTAAAAGGGCCGTGGAGGCTGCAACAAAGGTAAGCCAAAGATCAAAGGACATTCGCCAACTCCGGATAGGGTTGGTCAGACGCTACTTCATTGGAGTGTGGAGACAAGTGGTTCCTCGCCTGTTGGCAGGCCAGTGACTGTGATAGAGTATTTATATTGGTTAATATGTATTTGATTCGAGGGTATGTGATGATCCGTATTGCATTGATATTCAGCTTCCTCGCCGCGAACGCGGTGGCGCAATCAGCCCCCAAGTGTCCCGAGACGCATTATCCGTGCGGTGGGAAGGTGTGCTGTGAGAAATAGTCGCCTCAGGCCGTCAACAGATTTAGCGACGTGGCTTTTTTGATCGCATGCGCGGTCGTGTCAGCCTCCAGCGAATCCCGCGCCATCCGCAAGTGTTTTTCCACTGTCGCTTTACTAAGATCCATGATGATGGCGACATCCTGGGCGGTCTTGCCCTGCGAATACCATTCCAGAACCTCGCGCTGGCGACTGGTCAGGGGACGCAGTAAGCCAGTCTGCGGCAGGTTGGCCACGCGCAGATGCATTGTGTTGCAAAGGGTTTCGACGTCCTTGCCATCCTCGGCCCAAATCCGATCTGCGGCGGCCTGATCAAGCCCCGCCACTGGGCTGATGCCGATCACGCCCCTCATACCCGGCACGACGTCGTTGAGGCTGCCGACATAGCCGGCGATCACGCCGAATTGCGCATTGAGTTGCCAGATCCGCATCTGTTCGGGCGTGGGTGCGGCGGCGAACTGGCGAATAGCTTCGGGCCAGCTTGCAAAGCCTGAATTCTTCTCGGCCCATTCGTAAGAGGGTGAATGGAGATAAAGCTCTTCGCCCAGATAGACATCGGCATATTCTTGTGGACCAAGGTGCAGGATAAGCGTTTCGCGCAGGTTTTCCATGAAGCCGCGCGAAGGCAGGCGGGTGCCGCCATAAAGCAGCTTGTCGAACCGGTAGCTGACCATAGCATCGCAGAATATTTGCCAAACATATGCTATATCTGTCGCGCGGACCATATCGGCCAGCACGTCGCTCAGATGGCGGCGGATGGGCGCCTGCGTCATGTTCCTGTTCCACTGTCCTTCTTTTGGGCGCAAGGATGCGCGGAAAAGCGCTTGAACTCAACCGATCGCCAGGGATCAGGCCGTTAGCAGATTGAGCGAGGTCGCCTTGCGCACGGCATGGGCGGTGTTTTCCGCTTCGAGCGAGGTGCGCGCCATGCGCATGTGCTTTTCGACGGTGCCCACGCTAATCTGCATGATGATGGCGATTTCCTGAATAGTCTTGCCCTCGGCGCACCAATGCAGAACCTCAAGCTGCCGGGTGGTCAGTGGTTTCAGTATCTCAGTTTGGGGAAGGGTTGCGATGCGCAGATGCATCGCATTGCAAAGAATCTCGACAAGATCGCCGACATCTCGCCAAAGTCGGTCGGTCGATTTTGTGTCCAGGCGCTTGGCTGTGCTCATGCCAATTACGCCACGCATTCCCGGGACGATTTTGTTGAGGCTTCCAATGTAGCCAGCAGTGACATCGAATGCGGCGTTAAGAGCGCGAATCTGGCCCTGCTTGGGCGAAGGGTGCACGGCCATCTGGCGCAAAGCCTGATCCCAATTGACAAATCCATCATGACGCGCCGCCCATTCGAAAGTTAGTGAATGCACATACAGTTCTTCACCCAAAACGATGTCGGCGTAGGCGTCGGGCGCGTTCAGCAGCACAAGCGTCTCGTCAAGCCGACCGCCATCCCGCCCGCCTGACAGGCTGGTTGCACCATAAAGCAACAAATCAAATCCAAGCTCTTCCATCTCTCCGCAGAAGATGCGCCAGACCTCCGCGATAGATTCTGCCTTTAGAACCTGCGCAATACCGGCGCAAAAGCTGTCGCACATAGCTTTATCGTCCATTGGAAATAGCCCCCAGAGAATTCAATTCAGTTCAATAATCCAATGAAGATGCCGGGCGTTTATCTATCCGGCAAGTCAGGATTTGCCTGCCTTTTGGCGGATTGCGGTTTTTTTGCGGGACGGTCGGTTTAGTAACAAAATCCTTTTCATCCCGGTCGGCCTGGGTATAACGAGCGCATGGCACAGCCCACGCATATACCTTTCGCGCGTCTTGACGATGCGCTTGCGTGTGGCCTCCTGCTCCTAATCCGCCTCTGAGCGTGCCCAACGGCGCGCCCGCTCAGAGGTAGTGATGCGCGCCAAGGCTTAGGACAGAAAAAGAGACCAGATATGACTGATGATAAAAACCGCGTGTTGATCTTTGACACGACCCTGCGCGATGGCGAGCAATCGCCGGGCGCGACTATGACCCATACCGAGAAGCTGGAGATCACACAGCTTCTTGACGAGATGGGCGTGGACATCATCGAAGCCGGCTTTCCCATTGCTTCGGACGGTGACTTCGCGGCCGTCTCCGAAATCGCGAAACAGACGCAGAACGCGGTGATTTGCGGGCTGGCGCGGGCGCAGATAGGGGATATCGACCGCTGTTGGGAGGCGGTGAAACACGCAAAGTCCCCTCGGATCCATACATTTATTGGCACGTCACCGCTGCACCGGGCGATCCCGAACCTTGACATGGATCAGATGGCCGAACGGATTGAGCAAACCGTCACCCACGCACGTAATCTCTGTAACAACGTGCAATGGTCACCGATGGACGCGACGCGGACGGAGTATGACTATCTGTGCCGGGTGATCGAGATCGCTATCAAGTCTGGGGCGAGCACGATCAACATCCCCGACACGGTGGGTTACACAGCTCCGCGGGAAAGCGCGGATCTGATCGGGCGGCTGATCGCGGATGTGCCTGGAGCCGAAGATGTGGTCTTCGCCACGCATTGTCACAACGATCTCGGCATGGCGACGGCGAATTCTCTGGCAGCCGTTGAAGCAGGCGCGCGCCAGATCGAGTGCACGATAAACGGGCTTGGCGAACGGGCTGGAAACACAGCCCTGGAAGAGGTCGTGATGGCGCTGAAGGTGCGGCATGATATTATGCCGTTCGATACCGGCGTGGACAGCCAGAAGATCATGAACATCTCGCGGCGCGTGGCCGCTGTGAGCGGATTCCCGGTGCAGTTCAACAAGGCGATCGTGGGCAAGAACGCCTTTGCGCATGAATCGGGAATTCATCAGGACGGTATGCTAAAAAACGCAGAAACATTTGAGATCATGCGGCCCGAAGACGTTGGGTTGTCGGCAACCAATCTCGTGATGGGCAAACATTCCGGACGCGCAGCGCTTCGATCGAAGCTGGAAGAGCTTGGGTTTGAGCTTGGGGACAACCAGCTCAAAGACGTTTTTGTGCGGTTCAAGGAATTGGCCGACCGCAAGAAAGAGGTGTACGACGACGATCTAGTCGCCTTGATGCGGACGCAGGGGGATCCGGAAGCGGAGCGGCTGAAGATCATGAAACTGGCGGTGCGCTGTGGCACGGAAGGCCCGCAAGTGGCTGATCTGGTAATGGAAATTGACGGCGAGGCCCAACAGACGACGCAGACGGGCGACGGGCCGGTCGATGCGACGTTCAATGCGGTCAAGGCGCTTTTTCCGCACGAAGCCCGGCTGCAGCTTTATCAGGTTCATGCAGTCACCGAAGGCACAGATGCGCAGGCTACCGTCAGCGTACGGATGGAAGAAGGCGGACGTATCGTGACCGGCCAATCTGCGGACACGGACACTGTAGTGGCGAGCGCAAAGGCCTATGTGCACGCGCTCAACCGTCTTCTTGTAAGGCGGGAGAAAGCCGGTACTGACAAGGCAGAGATCAGCTACAAGGATGTGAGTTGAGGCTAGGCGGGCGAGGCGAAGGCTGCCAGAGATATCTAGTAGCTACTTTTTTGTGATATCTACCTTTGTCAGATCTATAAAGTACCGCATTTTGCACCACATTGGGCGGGTTCTGTTGAAGCGCTCGCCTTTATTCCTCGCGGTGTCGCGGGTGGTCGATGGGGGTGGCCTCTTCTCCTTCAAGCCCTAGCTTGGCGCGTTTTCTGGGGTTTTGTGCGATGGTGGCGAGAAGGATCTCATCCCTGGCCCCACCGGGGCCTCTCAATCGCAACCTGGTCAGGTTCAGGATACGTTTCAGATGCGCAACAGCATCTTAGCCTTCTTCCGCTTGTGGCGGCCGACTTTGTACGCTTTCGTCGTCCGGCTCGACCGCGCGAAGTTCCGTGCGCCTTCGGGTTCTTCCCGATTGATTGATCGACAGATCGCATTGGAGCAGAATCTCTCTTTCAATGGGCAAACCTGACAACCGGACTTTAGGGTCCGATTCTTTCGGGTGCCGCTGATATCCTTGCGACGATTGGGATCAGAGGAGTTTCGGCGGAACTGTTTTCAGCGCGAAGCCTTTGGGGCAAATGTATTGGCCGTTGGCTTCGTCATATTCGAACCCAAAACATGTCCAAGCACCTTCTTTGTGGCTCAAATGATCGATCACCGGGATGAATGGGATGATCCCGCGCTTCTTGACCAGCCAATCCGGGGTGTGGATGGCGCCATATGCCGTGTCCACGGCAAGCCAATCTGGTCTAATCCCAAAACGTTGTTCAGTTTGGCCCAGCAATGTTGGAGACGGCTCCACTTTGGCCTGACGGATCGCACGGGTGGCCTCAACATCCATGATCAATGAGCTTTTTGTGTCGATCAGGTAGTTCGCGGCATAGACAAGGTATGGGCGGCTCTGTTCGGACCGTCTCCAGTGAGCCTCTGGATCGGACTTGACGACGGAACTTTGGCTGGACCGGCAAGGCTGCCCCGAATGCCGCATCATCCAGAGTTTCAAGATATTCTCTGGCAGCGCGGTTGCCTGCTGCCCGAGCAACATCTTCGTTCAATCCTTGGCCGCAATGGAAAGAACTTTTTGGCATCCGCAGTTATAAGACTGACGTCAACGGCGAAACCTTCGCCAGACACAAAGTCCTCCCTCAAACAGCGTTCGACAGTCGCCTCGAAGATGTAACGCAGCATGTCACTTTGCTGGAAACGGCCATGTCGGTAGCGCGAGAAGGATGAATGGTCAGGCACTTTGTCGTCCGGTCCAAGCCGACAAAACCAACGATATCCGCAGGCTTTTGAAAGACGTGAACAATGGCGGTTTGCTGCGCGCCGCTAGGTCTACGCTGACGATCACGCGCCCTCAGCGGCATTTATCAGCAGCCCATCAGTGTCAGCATGAGCGCGAGCGGGCGCAATGGACGGACTGGAATCTGGTTTGCGAACGCCAGACCCGCGAACGAATAGAAGAGCGCTACGACTATTGGCAGCTTGACAGGTTGGGACCGAAACGGGACCACGCGCAGCAGGCGCTCGATGAGCGGTCTGGCTGGATCAAACGTTATGTTCTTCGTTGACGATATCAGCCACGCGAGCGATGGAGCGAACGGCGTTGCCGATGGCGATGAGGATCGTAAGACGCTTCGCTAACAGCTTATCGAAGACATGGAGCAGAATTTCAGCAACCAACAGGCGGGTCGAGATCAACAATCACAGAATGCGCTTCGCGACGACCATGACAGTCTGTCCGACACAGATCGTTCCATCATGGAAGCCGAAGACAAGTTGCAAGCAATATGCCCGAAGCCGAGCAGGCAGCCTATCGCGACCGTCTCAGCGAGATCATCAACGATGCGCGACTAGGCTCGGGCCCATTGATGTGCGTTGTGCTGTGTGCTCCACGGGTCTGGAAGCGAGGGGGGAAAGTGTCTGATCTTTTCTGGTTGAGCGATGTGCGGATGGCGCGTCTTGAGCTTTTCTTTCCCAGATCCCAGATCCCAGATCCCAGATCCCAGATCCCAGATCCCAGATCCCAG
>CALCOY010000115.1 GCA_937897325.1 uncultured Shimia sp. | reverse complement strand
AAGCCGACGCAGCATCCGTTCAGACACGACGCCGATCATGGTATTAAGCCGCATTTTCAGCAGACCGTGAACCATCACCGACAGCAGAAACAATCCGCACAGCAGCATCAGGAACGTGATTTGGTCGAACTGGTAGCCGAACACGTCAATCGTGCCGCCCCCTGCGCCAATGGCATCATTGATGATACGCTTTGGCAACTCCAGCGTGAGAAACTGAAGCGGGAAAGCCGCCACCGTAACAGCCAGCAGGATCAGCTGGTCGCGCTTGCAGATCGTTTGGAGGCGCCTCTTGCCACATCGCTGAAGGGCAAGGGCCTGTTTAACGATCACCCTTACTGCATAGATCTGTTCGGCACATTAAGCACGCCCGCTGCCTATGACGTGATGGCCAAAGCCGACTGTCTGATCGCGATTGGCACAGGGCTGCATTACTACACGACGGATCATGGAAAGCTGTTAAAGGGCAAACGGCTGGTGCATGTGGATGTCGCAGCCCAAGCGATTGGAAAGGGTGTGCACCCCGATGCCGCACTGATCGCTGATGCCGCGCCCGCCGCGGATCTGGTCCTGCATTGGATCAACGAGGCAGAAATCGCGCCCTCAGGCTTCACCAAAGAGCTAGAGCCTGAGATCCTGCGCCACCACCCGCCCCTGCCGAACAAAACCCCGGCGGGGTTCGTCAACTATATTGAGGCGATTGAAACCCTGGAGGACGCCCTCCCCAAAGACCGCATTCTGGTCACCGATGTGGGCCGTTTCATGACAGAGATCTGGGCCCGGATGTCTGTGCCCGATCCGCAGAGTTTTGTACCGACAACCAACTTCACCTGTATTGGATTGGGCCTGCAGGAAGCCATTGGCGCGGCAGTGGCAAAACCGGATCGAACGGTGGTGGCCTGCTGTGGGGATGGGGGCATTATGCTGGGCGCCAACAATGAGCTGCACACAGACATCAGGCTGGGGTTGAACATGGTGATCGTGGTGGCCAATGATTCCGCATACGGGGCCGAACATATTCAATTTGCACATCGGCAAATGGATCCGTCCGCCTCGCATCTCGATTGGCCGGGTTTTGCGGATGTGGCACGGTCCATGGGCGCGCAAGCGATCAAGGTGACCGGGGCAGAGACGCTCGCAGAGGCAATGGAAGTGCTTTCAAACCGGCAAGGTGTGGCGCTCATAGAGCTTTGCCTTGACCCGGCAGACATGCCGCCCTTGCGGGTCTGACGGACCTGCCCTTGCTTTCCTCGTCCTGGGAATGACTGGTGCTGTGCTTTCAGTTGTTTTGGGGGTGAAAACATCCTCATCACTTGACACAGAGTCAGAGCCAGACATTTCAAACCC
>CALCOY010000114.1 GCA_937897325.1 uncultured Shimia sp. | reverse complement strand
CGCGCATCGCACACGCTTCCATCTGACACCGCGTCTGACCCGTCGCATCGTTAGTCTCTTCGCAATCTCCCTGGCACCTGCAGCCGTGCAAAGCGAAGGGATGGTTCTCGTCATGCAGGGCGACGGCTCGCTTCGCGCCTCCACGTCGCAAAGCAACTTCGCGCGAAACTACAACGACGGGATTGGCCAAGGATCCGCAAGCGAGGAACTGGCGATCCTTGGGGATGAAGAGAATTCGCCTGCCGATGGGTTCAGAACCGGCGGTGTCAGCGGGAGGACTCTTGCCCCGACCCCAGAAATCCTCTCGGCGATTGACGACACCGCGCTACGCTATGCCGCTCACCCCGGCCTAAGGCGCGCCGGGATCACCGTCACTGAGTGGCGGCTGGTCTTTCGTTCCAATATCGAGATCGAAAGCGCCTACAACCCGGCCGCTCGCAGCCGGGTCGGAGCCATTGGTCTCGGTCAACTGATGCCGGACACGGCACGCGCGCTTGGCGTCGATCCACATGACTGGCGCGAGAACCTTGACGGCTCCGCCCGGTATCTGGCGCAGATGATGGCCGAGTTCGGCGATGTCCGTCTTGCCCTCGCTGCCTACAATGCCGGGCCCGAAGCCGTGGCGCGCCACGAGGGCATCCCACCCTACCGAGAAACGCAAAACCACGTCAGCCGCGTGCTGGCCGTGTTCAACCGGCTTGAAGGAGAGACCTCGTGAAACCAAACCCGAACGCCACCCTGGCTCTGGCCATGCTGCTGTTTGCCATGGCCTCCCCCGCCCTGGCGCAGAGCATCGACCTGTCACCCATCCAGACCCTTCTGCAAGGGATTGTCGACGCCATCACCGGGCCACTTGGTATCGTGATTGGCACCCTCGCCCTGATCGGCGTCTTCCTCTCCTGGCTCTTCGGTATCCTCGATTTCCGCCAAGCACTGTGGGTTCTCGTTGCCATCGCGGGCATCGCCGCTGCGCCGACCATCGTCGCTGCAATCTGGACAACCTGAGGATCACCAAGATGGCAGCGGAACAGTCCCCCCTCTTCACCGGGCTCGTGCGTCCTCCCAAATTGATCGGATTGCCGATCATGTACGCCATGGTCTGGCTGTTTGGGTCGGTTTTACTGTTCTTGTGGATCCAGCATTGGACTGTCGCCATTGCAGCAGCGATGGCCTACCCGGCCCTTTGGAAAGCAGCGGATTGGGATCCAAACTTTCTCGACGTGGTCGCCACCACTCTGCAGGAAACCCCACCGACCGGAAACCGTCGAATACACGGGGGCGACAGCTATGCCCCGTGACGACGTCCAAGTGCAGGACACGCTTCTTCCGACATGGACCAGCAGGGAAAGACAACTGGCCCATATGCTCCCCTACGTAAGCCTGGTTGACGACCAGACAGTTCGAACGCGTGGCAATGAACTCTTCCAGTGCCTCCGGCTGAAAGGCGTCAACAGCAACACGACCGATGATGTGTACCTCGATAAAACACGGGCGCTCTTTGCTCAGATCATCGCCCAGATCGGTCCGGATTTCGGGTTCTATGTGCACAAGGTCTCGAAGGGAATTGAGCACCACCTGCGGCCAATGGAAGGCGATGATTTCGCCGCGGCCGTCGATACCGAGTGGCGCAGATCTCTGGAACAACGTGGCCTTCGGGACAAAACGCTGACGTTGACTGTGGTGCATCGCCCTGCCCTCGTGTCACGTCTGCCCTTCTCGGCGCGCAAATCCGTTTCGCTACTTGCAGCCCAGACGGAGAAACGCTTGCGACGCCTGAGCGAGGTTGTCGGCTTCCTGAAATCGACATTTGCGGACATGTCCCCGCGTCTCCTCGAAGCGAGCACGGGCGAACTACTGGGCTTTCTCGGAGGCCTGAACACAGGCCGGGAACAGCCGCTCTTCCTGTCCTCCAAATATGGCTTCGTGGCGCATGACGTTGCCAACTGCCGGGTGACCTTCAAGGGCGCAAGCTTTGTCGTCTCCGATGGCGCAGTGGGAACCCGCTACGGGACCACATTCGCCATCAAGACCTATCCTCCAAAGACCGCAAGCACGATGTTCGATGACCTGAACCTGCCGGTGGATATGGTCGTCACCCATTCGTTCACGCCCATCAATTCGAACATCATGGCATCGCGGATCAAGCGCCAGCGGCGGCTAATGCGCGCCGCCGATGACGGTGCCATCTCACTGGAAGCCCAACTCGCCGACGCACTCGACGATCTGGAATCGAAACGCCTCAGCTTTGGCGATCACCACATGACTGTGACTGTCTTCGGTGACTCACCGGAAGAGCTCAGTGCCATTGCTGGCGAGGTGCGCAACATCGGGGCGTCCGAAGGTGTCAATCTGATCACCGAAGCCTTCGCGGCAAAGACCCATTTCTTCGCACAACACCCCGGGAACACCGCTGCCCGGAGCCGCAAGGCGGCGATCACCAACCGGAACTTTGCCGACCTTGCCGCCTTTCATCGTACCCAACTGGGCAAGACCAATGATCAGGTCCCATGGGGCCAATCAATCACGATGTTCCCGACACCGGAGCAATCCGCCTATCGCTTCAGCTATCATGA
>CALCOY010000113.1 GCA_937897325.1 uncultured Shimia sp. | reverse complement strand
GGTTCGAGTAGTCCTCGGAATACTGAACGCCCGTGGTCATATCCATGACTTCGCGGACCGTCGCGCTGCCAAAGGCGCTGTCGCCAATCTCGGGGATCACATCTCGGACCAGAAGCGTATCGTCGAGAATACCTTCCTCTACCAAGATTTCGCCCAGAAGCCCGGTGACCGACTTGGTCATCGACATGATGGCGTGTTTGCCGTCACCCTCAAGGCACCCAAAGTAGCGTTCGTAGACCACCTGTCCTTCATGAAGGATAAGCATTCCATCGGTGTAGTTGGCATAGAGCGACTCTTCCCAGGTCATCTCTTCTTCGCCATCCATCGGCATGAAGGTCAGAGCGTCAATCTCTTGCCGCGTGTCGGCGAATTCGGCGGGCGGCAGATAGTCCAGCGGGACCGGCGCACCAATACCGCGGCTGATCTCCTCGGTGGGCAGAAACTCTCTCAGATGGCAGACCGACCAGCGCAGCCTGGGAAAGCTGAAGTACACCGAATCTGGCTGTGTGATGATCTCGTCGGGAGGCGGTGGAAATCCCTGCATCCAGCCCATGACATTGGGATCGGAGTCCTGAGCCGAAAGCGGAGCAGTTTGCGCGATTGCGCCAGATGATGCACCAAGTGCCATAGCAATCCCCGTAGTCAGCGCGATAAGATTAGAAGTTGACGACGACATTGATAAATCCTCCAGTCCATGGGTCTGCGTCCCCGCCGACCACGTTGTCGATCCCCTTGCCGGGAAACGAGGCCGAGACACCGGCCGTCAGGAATGTATTGCGGTTGATGATGCGGCTGTATTCAAGGAACAGGTCGTCTGCGAGATGCGTATCTGTAACGCCTGAGACCACATTCCCGTTAGTATCCAAGCGAGTCGCCTGTCCGAATTGAACAGGGCTGTTCAACTCGTTTGCCCGGATATGAGAGTATCTAAGGGTCAAGGTGTCCTGTTTGGTCGGTTGGACACGAAGCGCCAACGACAACGCATTCACGTTCGAATTGATGAAGGTCGATGCGGATTTCGATCCGGTTGCCCAGGCGCTCGGACTTCCTTGATAATAGAGCGGATCAAACCGTTCGAGTTTCGTCGTGTTGGGATCGTCACCCGAGAAGGTTTGGAATCCCACAGTGAGGTACGGCGACCACGCCACATTTGCGAAGTTGTATCCGGCGGTTATGCGACCAGCCCAAGCCTCCAGGTCGATCCGGTCGTTCCACTGATAGGCGACCTCGCCTGTGAAGTCCCAGTTCTCTAATGCACCGGCGAACGGGTTGGTTTTGCCGTAGAGATCAAGTGTATTGGTGCCCTCCCGTGCCCCGGGGGTCACCGTCGGCGCACCACCCCCGCTGGGCGCGGCTTGCGGATAGGGCGAATCTGAATTGAGCACATTCACGAAAGTCGCGCCAAGATATCCGCCAGCCGGAGCGTCAAACCGGATATCGAGACCTGCAAGCTCGTTGTTTCCGTCCGTGGAAGGCAGCTCGTTCGGGTCAAGGTAGAAGGCCGTTCCGGTGACATCCCCAAAGGATAAGCGTCCGATGGCGGCCATTTCCCAGGCCTTGCGCGGGCCCAACTTCAGCGCGCCGCGCTCAAAACCGCTTGTAGCACCATTCGCGATCAGCATCCCCGTGCCAAGCGTCAACTCACGCGGCCCAAGTGAGAGGTCATAAGACAAGCCCCCACCAAGATCGCCCCGGATCGCGAGATAGGCTTCTTCGAGCGTTGTGGCGCCGGTATCGCCTGTGTCGAAGGCGTCTGTTCCCCAAGAGTAAGAGGAAACAGCGGAGAGCTTGCCGTAAAACACTGCCCCGGTATCGAGTTGCTGCTCAAAGCTGAGACCCGGCTTTATATAGCCCTCCAACCACTCTGTGTCGGGGTCAAAACCACTGGTTGGCGCCGTCGCTGCGGCGAGGTCCCAGAACAGATTGTCCTCAACGACAGCGTTCAACCCAAACTGGAGATGCCCGCGCACCTTTAGCCCATTCGCGTCATAAAACAGCATAGGATCGCGCTCTTGCGCGAACGAAGCACTCGCCAACGCGCCGACAACGGTTGCGTACCCGAATATCCAATTGAAGCCACCGTGTGTTCGATGGCCGGCATTCCCCGCAATAATTCGCACCATGACCACTCCAAAAAATTGTAAAAAAGAGCCCCCAAAGATACTCAGTCGGACGATTAGGTTGAGATAACCTTGAAGATATCACAATATCCCTCGGATGGCATACATAGCTGGCGAGTTTGCAGGTTTCCGCCTCGCAAATCTGCCACGTGGCGAACGCTGGAGGGGGCGAGGGCTGCGCCCTCCCCCTGCAACAGGTCTGTCTGCCCCCAGCTTTGTGAGCATGATGAAATCAATGATATAAGATTGCCAGTCACGATGCATTCCGGCACAAGGAAACGAGACATTTTCTTCAAAAGTATCTGATGACCGCGACCACAGAGATCGAACCGAACGTCACTACCGAACAAGGCCTTCGAGCGCTTGCTGAGGAGGGACACACAGTTGAAGTGCTGTGCAAGGCTGACCCGGAACGTAAAGGGCCAAGCTGGCATAGCCTCTGGCTCGTGCGAGCAGTCGCGAATGACGGTCAAGAAAAGCTCCTTGTCACCGCTAGGACGCGGCTAACGCAGAATGCAATCAAGGTGCGCGAGTTCAAGACTGCGACCGGTGTGATTTCATTCCTTGTTGGCGTCGGGTTCTCTCAGGCGAGCGTTCCCATGAAGAATGGGGAAACGACTTCTCATCGCCTCGTCAGTGACTGAGGCCTGGGTCACGGTCTATCTCCCTGTCAATCTCGCGTTCGTTTTCTAACTCCTGATCCTTCTCCTGGTCGCGGTCATCCTCGATCTCCAGCTTCTCACGCGGCTTGTTCAAAACATCCTTCAACCGCTCGTTCACAGACGGCTTGCGGTCCGCACTCCCGGTGTCCTCGCCAAGCCCCGGCTCGCTGTGACCATCCAGCTTGTGAACCGTCGCCTGGCCGTCGCGGCCAGCGTCCTTCTCCATTATCTCTTTCAGGCGCTCACGCGCATAGTTCCGGCGTTCCAGCTTCGGCGTGTCATCCCGGTCCTCTGACCGGCCCACGACCCGCGCCAACCGTTCCCGCATGTCTTCCGGCCCGGCCCGTGCGCCGCGCTCTTTCGCAGCCGCTGCCCTGAGCGCCGCCAGACCGGCCGACACACGTCCCTGCCCTGCGTCGCGCTCGGCTTCGTAGGTCTCCCGCGCGATGTCTAGACGCTCGCGCATTTCGCGGAATGCGGCGCGAGCCTGGCGGGCGGCATGAACCACGGCCCCGCGCTCGGTGACGGGTTTGTATTCCCGACCCTGGCGCTCGGCCATCGCCTTCGCCCTGCGTTCCATAGAATTGGCCGCTGGCCCCAGCTCCAGTTCGGGGTCACGGTCCAGCTCGTCGGCAGAAAGCGCGTCACCACGCTCTAGCGCGGCCTCGCGCTGCGCTTCGAGCGACCGGTGATCGACACGTTCCACCTCCCCCGCCCGCTCCAGTGCCTTGTTCTGCAACTCGGCCCAGACGCCGCGCATCTGCTCGATCTCGACGCCGCCGGTCTTCGCGGAATCGAGCACACGGGTTTTGGCGGTGAAGCCCTCCGGTTCCAGCTTGCGGGTGGAGGTCAGGACGTGGGCGTGATGGTTGCGCTGATCTCCTTCACGGTGAGGTTCATGGATCGCCACATCGACGGCCACGCCGTAGCGACTGACCAGCTCCTCGGCAAACTGGCGGGTGATCTGCGACCGGTCCTCGGCGCTGATCTCGGACGGCAGGGCAAGCTCCCATTCGCGGGCGGTGACTGAGTTGCGGCGGGTCTCGGAAGCCTCAACCTCGTTCCAGAGTTTTGAGCGATCCTGCGCCCAGGCCGAGGCATTATCGGGGGCAACAATGAAGGTCTCCTTGATGCCCTGCTTGCGGGTGTAATCGTGGACACGTCCCTCGCGCTGGCACTCGATGCGCTCACCGACACGGTAGGCCGCTGCCGCCGTGGCAGAGCGACCGGCGCTGCGTTTGATCGTCTTCACGGAGAGGTGGTAGCTGGCCATGCGCCCTCCTCTCCAGAAGACAGCAACATCCGCCGCTGTGACACGCCAGGCACACACGTGTCGCCCGGCTCTTGGCCCGTGTCAAGAGGCGGAGTGCTGGCGCAGGATGGGAGGTGACCTGGTCCGGTCACCCTCGTGGACGGGACCAGCTTCAACCTCCCTGTTGGGCGAAAGCCGGGGGCTTCGGAACATCGCGTTCCGGAGCCGTCGGGGTAGCGCGCAACCGTCTTTTTCCCGGAGGCCCGCGCCCCAGAACGCTGGGGCCGGAGGGGAAAAGACAGCCCGTCCGAAGCGAGCCTCTGGCTCTCAGAGGCACGGGCTTGCCTGTGATCTGGCATCCCATCCCCAGCCATTTGTGGGGCGGGATGGGACACCGGATCACAGGCGGTTTGCCAGCGGCAAACCTCGCAAGGATCGGCACCGACAGGTCCGACGATCCGCGCAACCCGCAAGCGCGGCACCCCCGGCAATCCAGCCCCGGCCACGGGGCACGGGAGGCCGACAGGGGGTGTCGGACCCGGCGTTCCGGGCGTACTTGCGGGACGCGATCCAACCGCGCAGGTTGGTCGTAGAGGGTTTGGGAGAGGCGATGCCGTCTCCCATTTCGATGCGCGCCGCATCGAACGGGTCTGCCATCGGCTGGGGCTTTGCCCCAAAGAGATCGCACGCAAAGCTCGGAGCCGCAGGTGGAGAGTTTGCATAAGTGCGCCCTTCACTGATCCTCAGTTCAGGGTTCGCGCTGCCGTCAGACTATTCAAGAACAGGTGGTGCCACCCGCCCTTTCTCGCGGACATCTGCCGATCCGCGCCTTGTTATCCGCCATGTTCCGCCGAAAGGCAGGCATGGTTTTGGATGACCCTTGTTATCTTAGGTGGATGCCAGAGTCTCTCAACTATGACGTGAACATTTGAGCGAGCGGGTTGAGATGGCCGAGACGGAGCTGGAACGTGCCGAGAAGCGATATGTCCAGGCCAAAGCCCGGCTTCAGGCCCTGCGCAACCGGGAAGCCACCAAACAGCGTAAGCTGGATACCAGGCGCAAGGTCATCCTCGGCGGCGCACTCCTCGATCTCGCGGAACGGGACAGCGGCGCGGCCGCCATGGTGGACCGGCTTGTCCGCAACCTCTCCCGCGACCACGACCGGAAAGCCTTCGCGGATTGGGGAGGTGCGACCTCCAGCGATGACGGCTCCCCTGCCCTGCCCTCTGATCCTGACGGGTCCGGGTGATGCGCTCGGTCATCCTCTTCATGGGGGGCCTCGCGCGGTTCTTCTATCGGATGATCGCCACCCCCATCATGTTCGGGTGGATGATCGGGGCGATGGCCTTCGGCGCGATGCTCGGCTCTCTGTTTGCCGTCTCGTTCATCTTCGCTTTCTTCGATCAGGAGCCGGGCCAGAGCGCCTGGCAGTGGATCGTCTTCGGTCCCTTCATTTTCATCGGCGCAGTATTCGGATTCCAGTATTGGCGGATGCAATCCGACGCGGATGTCTTCTTCGGGCTGACCGGCGACAGTCACGGCTCCGCCCGCTTCGCCAGCCGCAAGGAGCTGAAGAAACATCAGGGCGGGGATGGTCTGTTGATCGGCCGCAATCCTGGCACGGGTCAGCTTCTGCGCTATGACGGTCCCGCCCATTTGATCACCCTCGCTCCGACACGGGCCGGGAAAGGCGTCGGGACAGTCATTCCGAACCTGCTGGCCGTGGACCGCTCGGTCCTGGTCATCGACCCCAAGGGCGAGAACGCGCGGATCGCGGGCGAGGCCCGACAGCGCTTCGGGACGGTCCATGTCCTCGATCCGTTCGAGGTCAGCGGCCATCCTTCAGCTTGCTACAATCCGCTCGACCGGCTGAAGCCTGACAGCCTCGATCTCGGCGAGGATGCCGCCTCCCTGACGGAAGCCCTGGTCATGGACCCGGCCGGTCAGGTGCAGGAGGCCCACTGGAACGAGGAGGCCAAGGCCATCCTCGGCGGTCTGATCATGTTCTGCGTCTGCCACGAGGACCGCGACCGCCGGTCGCTGGCCACTGTCCGGGAATATCTCACCCTGCCCCCGGATCGGCTTAAGGCGCTGCTGGAGCTGATGCAGGACAGCGACGAAGCGGGCGGGCTGATTGCCCGCGCCGCCAATCGCTTCCTTGGCAAGGCGGATCGGGAAGCCGCTTCCGTCCTGTCAAACGCGCAGCGCCACACCCACTTCCTCGACAGCCCGCGCATTGCCAAGGTCACATCGCGCTCGGATTTCCAATTCTCAGACCTGCGCCATCGGATCACGTCTGTCTTCCTGGTCCTGCCGCCCAACCGGATGGACGCCTACAGCCGCTGGCTGCGCCTTCTGGTCTCTCAGGCCCTCCAGGACATCGCACGGGACGCAGAAGTGTCAGCGACACCGGCGGCGGCCACAGGCGCACCAGCGGCCCTGTCAGCGCTTGAAGAGGCCCCTGACGCCTTCCCTGCCCTCTCCGGGGCCTCTGCGGCTCTTCAGAGCGCCACAGGACGCCTGAAGGCTCCCACGCTGTTTCTCTTGGATGAGTTCGCCGCTCTCGGCCGTCTGGAGGCCGTGGAGCGCGCCATGGGGCTGATGGCGGGCTACGGTCTGCAACTCTGGCCGATCCTGCAGGACATGAGCCAGCTCAAAGACCTCTACGGCGACCGGGCAAACACCTTCATCGCCAATGCGGGTGTTCAACAGGTCTTCGGGGTAAACGACTTCGAGACGGCCAAGTGGCTGAGCCAGATGATCGGCCAGGAAACCTCCCGCTTCCAGACCGACAGCTTCAAGCCAGGCGACGGCCCCAGCTTCTCGAACCACCTCACCGGGCGCGACCTGCTGACCCCCGACGAAATCATGCAAATGCCGCCCAACGTCCAGCTCCTTCGCGTCCAGGGCCAGCCCTCGGCGCTGGCACAGAAGCTGCGCTACTACGCCGATCCCGAGTTCCGGGGGCTCTTCGTCCCGCAGGACGCGTAGCCCGGAAAGGATGACCCAGATGTCTGACGATACGCCTTCGCCCCCTCTCACGCTCGACGAGCTACGCGAAACTCTGGAACGGCTCGGTGATCTGTCACTGGATCTGAACGACCGGATCGAAGAGCAAACAAAAGCCGTCAAACACGCCACGACAATGACGAACGAAGCGCGGCGGGCGACGGAGGCGACGAAGCAACAGACCGATCCCAAACGATATGGTGAGCTGGTCGGCGCAACGATTGACGGAAAGATCAACGACAATCTCGTGCGCATGGGCCAGATGTGCGTCGATCTGCTTCAGGCTTCCAACAGGGCGCGGGACGTTCTAGCGAAAGCTGAAGAGGACAAATCGATTGCTCAGCGCCAACTTTGGGAACGGGAACAGCGGCTCGATCAGTGGAAATCGCGGTGGCCACTATTTGGTCTGGCTGCGCTCGTTCTGGCCCTTGTGATGACGCTCACGCTTCCAAGTGCCTTAGCGACCACAAGGTTCACGTGCGAGCTGATGGTTGCGCATAACTGGACGACGACAACGACTGGCACCGATATTTGCGTCCGCTACAACGAATGAGGAAAAGCGCCGATCTGCCGCTTTGCTCTTTCTAAGCAATAGGCCGCCGCAGGCGGCTAGGAGGCTCTGCCTCCTCTGCCCCGAAGGGGCATTCACCACCGGGATATTTTTGGAACAAAGATATCATGGTAGGCTGACTCTGCGGCACAGGCGGGGACGCCGATGGCCTTGAACGGAGATGTCTCCGAGCGCCCTTCCCCTGCAAAGGTGAGGGGAGTTTTTTCGGTGGGTGGCATGGGCCAAGGGACCATTGCCTCGGCTCAGGCCACGAAGCTGGGTGTTATATATGTGTTATAGAAGGTGTTACGAGAATCGGCCCGCTCGTAAGCATTTGAAATTACGTTGTGATTCACTCTGTTTTCGTGCCTTTGGTGTGTAGAGTATCGAAAAATGGTGGGTAGACTAGCGAAGATGGGTGTGTAGAGTATCGAACAATGCCCCTCGTTGGTGGGCAGACTGTCGAATAACAGTGGGTAGAGTATCGACGAATGGCACGGCCTCGTAAACGGACAGCTCTGCTCCCGCAACGGCACACTGAGCCGGACCTGTTCGTATGTGACATCCTCGATGCGACCCCCAAGAGCGACCGTGCCTCGATGGAGCATCCGTTGTTTTCGCTCTCGGTGAAGAAAGACCTCGCGGCGTTCGAGTATCAGCAGGGCAATGTGAAGGTGAAGATCACACCAGCAGCTGAAGAAGGCCGCGCCAATGTCTTCGACCGTGACATTCTGATTTACGTGCTGAGCCAGCTTATGGCTGCGAAGAACGAAGGTCAGGAAATCAGCCGCCGTGTCAGAATCTCTGCGCACGATCTTCTGAAAGCCACGAACCGACATACCACCGGGCAGGCCTACGCAACCCTTCGGCGCGCCCTCACCCGCCTTCAGTTCACTCAGATCGAAACCAACATCCACGATCATGGTATCGGCGAATGGCGGTCAATCTCGTTCATCACTGATGCCCGGATCGTCAAGGAAGATTCCACCGGCCGCCTTCTCAGTGTGGAGCTGGAGATGGGCGACTGGCTTGTCAAAGCCATTGAAAACAAGAATGTTCTGACGCTCAACAAGGCGTATTTTCAGCTTCGGAAGCCCTTGGAGCGGCGTCTGTATGAGCTGGCCAGAAAACACTGCGGAAAGCAGGATGTCTGGCGGATCGGCCTCGACAAGCTGCAACACAAGACAGGCTCGACTTCCACACCCAAAGAGTTCAAACGCTTGGTGAAGGCGATCTGCAAGGCTGACGCAGACCAGTCTCACATGCCGGATTACAGCTTTAGGCTGCTGCATGATGTGCTTGAGGTTTCACCCAAGCCCGAATTTCTCGACATCTACGGGGACGCACAGCCGATCACTTCGGAGATATCGGTTCGACTGTCGCCAGAAGCGTATGAAAAGGCGCGAGAGGCCGCTCCGTCATGGGACATCTACTTCCTTGAACAGGAATGGCGCATGTGGATGAGCGAACCGCCGCGCCATCCTGACGGCGCTTTTGTTGGGTTCTGTCGTAAATGGTATGAGCGCAAGGGCAGAGCCCCATAACTGATAACAGATAATAAATAATAGTTATGACATAACTGTTATCGGTTGACTGTTAAGTGTTATCTGTTAAGGCTTCCTAAAATGACACGAGGGCAGAAGATGGCGCAGGTTATCAGCGTAGTTCAGGAGAAAGGTGGCGCAGGGAAAACCACCCTGCTGACAGCTCTGGCGAGCCTCATGGTCGAAGATGGCGCTAGGATCGCGGTGATAGACACAGACCCGCAACGGCATCTGGAATCGTGGGCCAAGAAAGATGAGACGGCCCTGGACTGGCTTTACGAAGAGAACGACGAAAAGCTGATCCCGACAGTCAAAGCGATGAAGAAGGCTGAACCCGCCTATGACGCGATCTTCGTAGATACGGCCGGTTTCAAATCGGCCATGGCAATGCACGCAATCGCGGCAGCCAACCTTATCCTAATCCCCTCCAAGGCGAATGAGGCGGACGCGAAGGGAGCCAAGCGCACCTATTCACATGTTCAAAGCGTTGCCGAGACAATGGAAAAAGAAATCCCGGCTCTCGTGGTGATGATGGACGTCGATACGAACACTAACATCACGCAAGCCATCACAGATGCGCTCGATGCACAGAACGTGCCACGCCTCAATGCCATGTGCGCGCATCGCACTGGTTTCAAGGAAATGACCTCAACGGGCCAATCGCCACAGGGATCGGCGCGCCGATCAGCGAAGTCTGTGTTGGCCGACTTGCAGGGTAGGGGCCTGCTCAGCTTCTACAGGAGTGGTTCATGGCCAAAGTCAGCGTAAATCTCGATGATGATCTGGATGATGATACTGGCTCTCAGAAGCTCAAAGAGCTGGCCGCGCCGCTGCCAAGCGTGAGCAAAGCGAAGTCGTCGGCCCTAAAAGACGCCCCGCGCGTCCAGTTTTCCTTCACGAACGTGCCCGAACCGATCAAGGAGGCTTTTGCGCTTGAGGCCCAGAAGCGCGGCTTGACAAAAAAAGAGCTGCTCTATGCATGTCTTCGGGCTGGAGGGATTTCCATACCAGCTTCTGCCGAGATCGACGGTCGAAGACGATAACTGTTATCTGTTACTAATTGCACAGCGCTTGGAGTTTTCTCTGGCTACATCCCGGACTTCAACGCATGACATTCCAGCCGTCCTTGCTCCGGAACAACAAGTACATTCGGCGTCTTCTGCTCCAACCGGAGGGCTTTCAGGATGACTGCGCCTGTTTTGTCGTCTTCAATGTATCCTCGAAACAGCGGCTCTTCATATTGCTCCGTGAAGTCGAACGTCGGGTCATGGTCAAAACCAAGACTGATCTCTGTCATGTGAGCATCGAGCAACCCGTACCAGACCGTGACGAAATCGCCATCTTGTGAGAGATAGCAGTTAAGCCGCAAAGTGTCGTGCGCCCCTTGATCTATGCCCACAAGATCAAGCTCATAGACTGTCACTCCACCAGGAAAGGTAAAATCCAGCTTGAAGAACCCATGGTGTGTTGGACTGAATGCCATAGCTCGATACCGGTCATGCAAGATTGCGCTCAAGCTGTAGGGTAGGGGAAGCCGAGAGCTCTTTGAAGCAACTCTCTTGCATAACTACGGATTTGTAGTTACATATCGGGCATGACGCTGATCCGGTTTACGTGGGATGAGGACAAGAACCTCTCCAATCAACGAAAACACTCTGGAATCTCCTTCGAACTGGCGGCGCACGTATTCGATGATCCCTTCTGTCTGACCCGACAGGATCGGATCGAAGACTTCGAGTTGCGCTGGCAGACCATAGGCATCGTTCACGGCGTCACGCTGCTCTTGGTCGCTCATACGGTTATCGAAGAGGACAGCGACGGCCAGGTTGTCGAAACGATAAGGATCATCTCCGCCCGAAAGGCCGATAGATCGGAAAGGAAGCGATATGAAGAAGAAAGAGGTTAGCTATACCCCTGACACACTACCACCTTTGACCGATGCGCAGCGGGCGCATCTAGCCGAGCTGGCGAACGCACCGGACGATCAGATCAACTACGACGATATTCCGGAACTGACTGATGCGCAGCTTGCTGAGTTCAAGCGACCGGAACACTACCGCCCAATCAAGAAGCAGATCACTGCGCGCTTGGACGCTGATGTCCTCGCCTGGCTGAAAGCGGGTGGAAAAGGCTACCAATCTCGTATGAATGCGATCCTGCGGCAGGCGATGTTGAACGCGAAGTAGGGGCCAGCTTGGCAGCAGGTAGGCACGATAGCGGACCTTCTCTTTGAAGGTCAGGGCCTACGAGATGCGGACCAAGCCGTCCTTGGAAACTCAAACTCAAATGACTGCTTTGCCCATCCGCTCTCGGGATTTGACCAAGGCTGCATCACCGACACGAGGATTATCAAGGCGCGTCACAATGGATTAAGCCGTTGTTCTAATTCGGTCGAAACCAAACTGTACTAGACTTCAGCAACGACGCGCGGAATGCCTCGGAGCTCAAATTATCAAGCTGACTGGCGCCTTCTCCCGACAGAGCCCTCAGCTCCCGTAGTGCCACAGTTTCTTTTACGATTAGTCAATGGACTGTCAAAGGGCCCGGGCCACGCCGGTCAAGTCAACATTCTTTGCCACAACTCTCTGACACAGCGCAGATCAAAGACTAGGCATTTGTTGACTTTTGCCTATTTCGATCCATCTTATCCCAAAACACAGATGGTTGGTTGGTATGCATACACTCTTTTTCGGTTCGATTGGTAGTTTGGCAGAGACGTCACGTCTCCAACTGGAAGCCTATAACGAAGCGTTTGCCCAGTCAGGGTTGGGCTGGCATTGGTCGGAAACCGCGTATCAAACGATGCTCCTATGTGCTGGCGGTTACGATCGCGTGGTATCCTACGCTCAGACTAGGGAAGATGTGGTCAATGCGGCCGAGCTCCACCGGATGAAGTCTGAAATCTACCGCAACCTGCTCCGTTCTAGGGTGGTAAAGCCTCGACCTGGTGTCATTGAAGCAATCGAGTATGTAAGGTCCAACAGCGGCAAGCTGGCTCTTGTCACTTCGACGAGCCTAGACAACGTGAGACAGTTGCTAGAGAAGCTTGCAATTCCAGAGGACGTTTTCGACTTGATCGTCCACAACGGCGTTATCGCCCGCCCCAAGCCCCACCCTGACGCCTATCTGTACGCTCTTGATCAGCTGAATGTCTCAGCTCGGGATGTGCTGTCCGTAGAAGACAATCCGGATGGGGCGCTAGCGGCCACCAGGAGCGGAACCAACTGCTTAGCGGTACCAGGAAGCTTCCACTGCGCGTCCAACTTCGTAGACGTCATGGCTGTTCAGTCTGCCTTAGACGTGGGTGCCTTTCTCACATTTCCAAGCCGAGCAGCGGCGTAGGATCCAGCGATGGTGTTCGTACAGCTCAAGAACCCTGAAAAAGAGGCCATTGGATAATGGCTACCGACCTACTTGATCAAAGCACCTTAAGTCAGGCAGAACTTCGCGCCCTGCTCGAAGCCGACGAGAGAGAAATGAGTGTTGTGTTCTCGGATCCATTTCAGCCTGACAACCCGATGATCTATGTCAGCGACGAGTTCGAGACGCAGACTGGTTACTCGCCAGAAGAAGCAATCGGACAGAATTGTCGCTTCCTGCAGGGGCCTGGAACCAACCCACATGCCATTGAAGCCATCCGTCAAGGGTTGAAGGCAGAGACGCGTTTCACGATCGATATTCTGAACTACCGCAAAGACGGCACGGCTTTTGTGAACAGACTACGCATCCGGCCGATCTACGACCCATCGGGTTTGCTTATGTTCTTTGCCGGGGCACAGAACCCGGTTTAGGTATGCGCCAAACGAACGATGACCGAGCCAGCTGCACTGATGTGAGCCAGTGTGATAAGCACAGAAAGACCGTGGAGGGCTTTGAAGCGACCTTTTCTCTTTGTGTCAGTAGCCGCGTTTATTGCTGGCATAAGGACTCGCCTTGCAAACACAGTGGTTGGCGCAATGACTGCGAGCAGGCTCGCGGAGATCCAATCATCTGAAAAAACGACTACTGGAAGCTGCCGTTGCTGAGGTGCCCAACACAAACAAGTAGAAATGCGGGAAGGCCCTTCGAATGAGGGGGCCGGCTGTTTCGGCAGGCACCGCGTTGAACACAAATACTGCGAACCCTAAAGAGTATAGGACCATGCCCCCTAACAGGTGGGCTGTGGTTAGAAGCGCAACCTCAGTCATTTCGCACCTTCCGGTTTTATCGCCATCCCCATGTAGATGATAGACTTGAGGGGCAGCGGCCCAAACACAAAGTCACCTCTTCGATTGATGCCACGCGGGCCGAGGCCGGTCTGAGGCCCAGCACCAAGACCGGCGTTCGTGAGTTCGCGCACCAACTCCTTTGGCTTGATGAAAAGCTTGGGATCGTGTGTCCCCTTTGGCAGAAGACCAAGGATGTCTTCAGCGACCGTGATCGTTGCCAACCGGGACAAAAGGTTTCTGTTGATCGTGTCGTAGAGAAACATCCCGCCCGGCCGCAAGACGCGAGCGACCTCCGAAGCAACCTTTGCTAGATCAGCGACATGCTCCAAGACGTCGACGCAGACGACCGCATCGAAGGCCGCTTCTGCATAGGGAAGTGCCTCACCAACGCCAACGTCGTATTGAATGTCCTGGCCGACAAGGGTTGCCCTGCTTCTGGCAGCAGCGACAGTATCCGCAGCAGGATCGATGCCTGTCACCCGCGCTCCCTTCGTGGCCAATGCTTCAGCAATGAACCCGCCAGCGCATCCCAGATCGAGAACGCTCTTGTCCCTCCAATCAATGTGGCGATCGAACCAAGCAAGCCGACCTGGTACAAGATTTTTGAGAGTACGGACCCAGCGCACCTCATCTGACCACCATTGATCGGCGACGCGGTCATAGATTGAAAGATCATTACGAGGAATGCTGGTCACGGTTTCTTGTTCCTTTCAGATACGGCACGGCGTAAGGGACTTGGCTCTGATACGCGCGGAACCTCGCTCCATATCTTTTTTCGAAGCGGTTTTCTTTGAGCTTTGGCGCGAGCAGGCAATAGCCCGTCAGTGTAGCAGCCAACGCCAACTGATCAGGCGTCCATACGGGGACGGTCCAGAGTGTAAGCGCAAAGGAGACGTAGATCGGTTGCCGAATGATCCGGAATAGGCCCGTTGTAGGCATTCCGGGGAAGACAGGCTTCTTGTCTTGGGCCAGCGACATCCAGCCAAGTGCACCTGATTGAACCTCTGCCCCCGCGTCGTAGCTCGCCTTTATCAAAAGGAGCCATGACACTGCGTAGAGCGCACAAATGACATAGAACACTGTCCCTTCGGCGCGCCACCAAACCACACCGCTTGGGGTCCACAACGCAAACAACATCAAGAGCTGGAGAGAGGCAATCATCGCGTAGGTCGTAGTGCTCAGGGTTCGTGCGTAGTCTGCGGGTGCCAACCAATTCAGTAGTTGGCCGCCACGTTCGCTGAGCAAAAGCGAGTGCATCAACGGGAACTGGAGGATCAATAATCCGTTCGCCAGAAAAGCCCAATGTTCCGAGACGCGCCCCAGGCTTTCGCTCATCCCGTAAAACATAGCTAAAATCATCGCTCCAACGGCCAACGCGAATACGACGTGGCACACCAGGCCATACGCAAAGGCGATGCTGATGCGCCTAAGCCCAGGCGGCATTCTGAGAAGCCCAAAGACCAGCGACAGCAGCCTGTCGATAGGGGTGTTTTGACGATCAACCATAGGAAATGATCTAGAGCGAAAGCCCGAAATTCGAGGGCCACCGACAAAGGGTCGCAGCAGGTGCGGCATTCACGTTGTCGAATGGCGTAGGCTAGCCGGGTATCATTGAACGAACTTCTGCAAGCCCTTCGGTCTCAACATAGAGACGGACACCGAGTTCTCCGCTGTCCCGCAATACCGGGCGCTTGCTCAGACAGAGTTCGACGGCCTCTATTGCTTCATACGCCGCGCAGGCCGTAACGATCCGCGTCATCAACCGCTCTTGCGTGTGATAGTGCCCGTCAATTGCCAGGCGATTGATCTCTGCAATCAGCGGATCGTAATCAAAGACGCGGTCCATTCCATCGGTATCAATGAAAACCAGCTTCGGATCGATTGTAAGCTTGAGATCAAGGAGGTGAACGTCAGGAACCACATCATTCGGACCGTAGGTTCCCAGAGACGGCTCAAGCTCCAGATTCTTGAGTTCGATTGTGCTCTTCATGTTTTTGCAGTCACCCTTGCACAATTATTCGTCAGCTTCGTCCGCGCCGTCTTGAGCCAGGCGCGCGATCTCATTGGTCATGCGTTTCGTGTATCGGCGCTGACGGCGGCGGGCTTTTGCAGCCGTGGCACGCCAGCCTTCTCGCTTGTCCTGAACCACGTCGTCGAGATCGTTTGCGGTCTCAACCCACTTTGCATCGTGCAGCGACGTTCGCTTAGGCATCTCAACCACTCCTCAAACGCTGTTCACACCTTCGCGCCGTTTGCCACGCCAGATCAGTGATTGGTTATTCAACTGGCGGAGGTCAGCACGCCCTGCAGCAATCTCGCGACAAAGAGCAACCGCGCGTTGCGCTTGGTCGTGCGTCAGATTCTTGTAAGCAGGACGGTCAAGGTGCGCGTACCAAACGCCACCGCAAATGGTATCCAACACGATCCGCTGAAAGCAATGGTCCTCGCGCACCGGCCAAGCCTTTCCGCCACTCTGCGCCAACGAAGGAAGCACCTCCTTCGTGAGGTGCAGGTAGTCGTCGACCAAATTGCGCGCGTTTCCGGTTTCCGGTTTCAAGCCAGCACCTTCCCATCAGTTGTCCGCTGCGTTCATCTGCCAGCAAATAGGACACGCTTTTGGAAGCTCAATCCTTTAAACAGAATATTGTGAACCCCTGCACCACGCGCAATCCACCGCTCTTAAATTCGACAGTTCGTCATTTCAGCTTACTTCGACGCGTACATGAGGAGGTATGAAGCTATGCCGCTTGATCATTCAGACCAAAAACTGATCGCACCAACACGAGAAGCAGCTGAGGCTGCACTTCGGGCATTCGCGCCACGGATGGGCAAAAGGTACACCAACGGCCGCAATTATGATCGCGGTCCGGGCCTACACGGGGATGTATCAATGCTCTCTCCATACCTACGACGGCGTCTTCTGCTCGAACAAGACGCCATCGAAATCGCGGTGCGGGAGCATGGAGCGGAGGCCGCAGAGAAATTCATTCAAGAGGTAATCTGGCGGGGGTATTTCAAGGGGTGGATGGAACGTCGCCCAATTGTATGGGACCAGTACCGAGAGGGCTTGATCAGGGACCTAGCCGCCGTGGATCGTGATCGTGGCCTTCGACGCCGTGTGGCGGCCGCTGAGGCCGGGCAAACCGGGCTCGACTGTTTTGACAGCTGGGCCGAAGAATTGGTCGATACCGGCTACCTTCATAACTATGCCCGAATGTGGTTTGCCTCAATCTGGATCTTCACGCTCGAATTGCCCTGGCGGTTGGGCGCGGACTTCTTTTTCCGGCATCTCCTCGACGGCGATCCTGCGTCAAACACACTGGGATGGAGGTGGGTGGCTGGCCTTCACACACGCGGAAAGCCTTATCATGCACAAGCCTGGAATATCGCGAAGTTCACGGAAAATCGGTTTAATCCGCGTCCAGCGGAGCTCGCAGAAGTCGTCGAAGGCCTTGAAAGTGAAGAACCAGAAGGACTGCCAAACGTCACACCACTCCGTACTTTGCCGGTCCCCAACCCCGATCGTCCCACGGCTTTCCTGATGACTGAAGAGGACTGCCGCCTTGAAGATTTTGACCTCTCCGCTCTGAACTTCGTCGGATATGCGACACTTTCCGCGAGCCATCTACGCTCGCCTCTGCCAGTGTCATCCTTAGTCGAGGAATTTGAAGACGGCGCGTTAAGGGACACCGCATCGCGGATCGCCCCAGACGCCACAGGGTTGCGAGCGGGCGTGCCCACTGATCTATCACGCTGGGCCTCGCGCCTGGGCGCTACGCAGATAGCGACCCCCTACATTCCCACCGGGCCGCTGCGGGATTGGATGATCGAAGCCAAGCGCGATTTGGAGGAAGCGGGAATAGACCTGGTCGAGTGGCGAAGGGACTGGGACAGCGCAATCTGGCCATATGCCACGGCCGGGTTCTTTAAGGTTAAGAAACAAATCCCCGCCATTCTCCAAAAGACAGGGCTGTTGTGACCGACGTCCTCGTCACAGGGGCAGGAATGTCCGGTATCGCCTGCGCGAGAGCGCTGCAAACCGCGGGCGTATCCGTTCGTTTGATCGACAAAGGGCGTGGCATCGGCGGACGCGTTGCAACGAGACGCGCGGATGTCGCTGGCGAGAGCATTACGTTCGATCACGGTACGCAATACCTCGATCAAAGTGAGGACGCCGAGAGCATCGCAAAGCTTGGGCGAGGCGCTGTAGATGTGTGGCAGATCGGAGATCGGACACATCGCGTCGTTGGTGTGCCTGGCATGGCGGCGTTACCCAAAGCCTTGGCTCATGGTCTCGACGTTGCATTGAACACACGGGTAACGACAGTGGTGGAGCGCGGTGCCCACTGGCAGATTGAGACAGACGCGGGGAAAATGACGGCCTCGCACGTGGTCGTCACGGTCCCGGCACCGCAACTTGCACCCATTTTGGGTGAAACACACACGATCGTTCAGCAGTCCGCCAGTGCCGTCATGCGTCCTTGCTTGACCTTGATGGCAGCATTCGATCGCGACACGCCTGCACCTTTTGTAACGCGGCGTGATGCGAACGCGGTGCTGACTTGGATCGCGCAGAATAATACGAAACCAGGTCGATCTAACGCGTATTCAACATGGGTGGCTCAGGCGCATCCGGACTGGAGCGAAGCGCATATTGATGCTGATCGGTCAGAAATCAAAATGCGCATGGTGGATCTGCTCTGTTCCGCACTCAGCGTCGCTCCTTCCAAGCTTCGCCATGCGGGCTTGCAAGGGTGGCGCTACGGATTGGTTGAGACACACCTAGGTAAACCATTCCTATCAGAAGGAACACTTTGGGCAGGAGGCGACTGGTGTTGTGGTCCGAAAATCCAAGATGCTTGGCGATCGGGCTCGGCCATCGCGGCCAGTATCTTGCACAGCTTCCGAACTTCAGCGTACCCAAGATCGGCGACTGCCAACTAAAGCGTATCGACCAGTCGGAGGGCCCAACCCTAAAATATTCCCTTCTGAGCATTGTTGGACTGAGCAGCTAGATACGCGATGCGTGGACCAGCAGTGGCAGCTTTTCCTGGCGGAAGTTGTTCGCAGAACTTTCCTGAAGAAAGTTTTTGGCAGTTTTTGTGCGGCGCTATGCTCGAAGCGAAACTTGATTCAACCAAGTCCTGGACTCTGTATCTTTCTAGCTCAGGCGTGGACCAGTGAACGATTTCCGCGTGTCCGACAAGAAGTTGTGAGCGGCAAAAAAACCATACAAATCAGGGCTGAAACACTGGAATTTTCAGTGCGCGTCACGGCGGGTTAAGCCATTGAGATCATTAGATTGAAACCGAACTACCCTAAGCCTGTACTAGATTTGACCGTAGATACTTGGCTGGAAGCCTCACTTGAAGGCTCAAGGGAGGAGGGGGCCCGTAAGTATTCGAAACATACTATAGCGGTTGTTTTAGAAGGCCCTGATCGAGAACGTGTGGAAAAGGGCTTAGGCCTTCCAAATACCCGATCCAGAACCAAACGAGTTTTGGTGGATTTTGGATCGCCGTCCTTAGATCTGACATTCGCCGCTCTGCAACGACTTGGTAGGTTTGGGCTCATTCACGACCTTCGCCGCGCTCAGCGCGAACGACCGCTCTGGCGGGGCAGGGGGCTCGCCGTCCGACCCTGTTTCATCCGGCGAGCTGATACCCGCGCTTCTGCTTGGCTCGATAAAGCGCGACCATCGCGTCGGCCGCGCGGCCTGCATCTTCGAACAGCTCGATACGGTGCCGCCCCTGGGTGCCGATGCGGCCCCATTCGCGCAAGAGCGACACGCCACCGAACAGGTCCGGCATGAGGCGCAACCGATAGAAGCGATACATATTGGCCTCTGGGTCCACACGCTCGATGCGGATGTCCTCGGGAAACATCTCAAGCTGCTGCATCGGATGCCTCCCGCATGAGGCGGCTGATCGTAGAGCGATGGACCTTGAAAAGACGCGCGGCCTCGGCCTCTGTGCGCTTGCCGGAAAGCACGAGGTCGCGGATTTCCCGGCGCTGATCGTCAGACAGCTTCGGCTTGCGCCCTGGGTGACGGCCTTTCTTTCGGGCACGCTCCAGACCGGCGCGGGTGCGCTCGCGGATCATTTCACGCTCAAACTCGGCAAAGACGCCCACCATCTGCATCATCATGCGCCCGGCGGGGGTGGTCGTGTCGATGGCCTCGGTCAGCGAACGGAATCCGGCTCCAGCTGCGTCGATTTTCTCCATGATAGTCAAAAGGTCTTTTAGAGACCGCGACAGCCTGTCGAGCTTCCAGACAATCAGCACATCGCCTTGGCGGAGCTGATCGAGCATCCGGTGCAGCTCCGGCCGATCCCACCGGCCACCCGACGCTCGTTCTTCGAAAACGCGCTCACATCCAGCCGCGCGCAGCGCGTCGAGCTGCGCGGCGGTCGCCTGGTCGTCGGTTGATACGCGGGCATAGCCTAGGTTCATACAAACAGTGTTGCGCTTTCTTGTTGCTCAATCAAGTTATTTCGCAACATATATTTGCAACAACGCGGGGCAGGGCAGGGGGCGCAACTTCTCACGGTAAATGGCACTATGTTTGTTGGTTCGCAAGCGGGCAGCGGTCTTGGCCACGTCAGTGGGGCAGGGGAGTGTTGCACAACTGGACGTTTTTGCGCGTATCTTCATGACCGCTGTGCGGACAAAGTGAGAATTCGCTGCACTTTCACGAAGGACCGCTTTTGTGTGGCAAGGCGCGAGTTAGAGAGAGCATTCGGCAAACAGAACTGCAATGACTTTTGGCATCCGGTTGTATCCGGTCAGTTTGCCACCTTTTTTTCATGGAAAGAGAATACTGGAGGTGAAACAACACCTGCTGCGGCCATGCCATTTGCCAATGCGGGATCAGACGCCCAAGCCTGAGCCCGTTCCATCGTATCCCATTCAAAACAGACGGTCACCAGGTTACGGTTCATAGAATTGTGCAGTATATAAAACGACATCTCTCCCACTGAACGACGGGTTGGCAAAGCTTGATCGAAAACCTCTTTCCAACGGTCGAAATCTTCAACCTCGTGGGTCACGATCATCCAAGCCTCTTGTGCATGTACGATCGGAGTGGAGGACAAAGCGATCACGCAAGAGACGCAGAAGGCAGCAAGACGCAAAGGTCTCCTGATTACATCACTTCCCTTTAAAAGTATCTGGTTCTGCATGTCACCGGACCACTGGTTCGCCGCCAAACAAGCTCCAAAATTCAGAACGGGCGTTGCTGCGTGGAAATTCGGACGTTCGGATCGCGACCTCCAGAAAACGGCACAGCGGCTCCCAGCCATCGATAGGGTTGAAAACCAGCAACTTATTGGCCGGGATCACTTCTCTAACTTTCGCATTGTTGGCACGGTAGGCGGCAATCGCGGTTTCACGGTCGAGACCCGCGTCGCTCCCTTGGTGTAGGATTTTATCCATATCTTCGAACACGGATTGAACAGCAGGCGGCAAAGCGATGTTTTTACGGTTCTGCCAAAAGCGATTGATGGTGTAGTCGTAACTGGCCCACCAATCCTCCTCAGGACGCTCTGTATGAATGATCTTGGCGTCGGGGAATGCGATGGAAAGCTCATGCCAGAACACCGCGCCCGGGTTGTCAATTTGTGCCGCATAGCCGTCGAACACTTCGGCCCAATCGGGTTCCTCTCCGCGAGCGATTGCAGCCCAATGGGCGGGCTGTCCGGGGTTCTGCATCACCTCTACCATGTGGTGGCACGGTCCAAATCCCAAC
The DNA here is from genome assembly GCA_937897325.1 of uncultured Shimia sp. Lineage (GTDB taxonomy): Bacteria > Pseudomonadota > Alphaproteobacteria > Rhodobacterales > Rhodobacteraceae > CALCOY01. Next base: position 6,836 of record CALCOY010000113.1, on the reverse strand, counting down.
TCTTCCAAGGCGAGTTTTGTGGACATGGTTCCGGTTCGGCCAAAGCCCGAACCAATTACTTTCAAGGACATTTTCTTTCTCCTTCTTTGCCGCTCCGTTAGCCATGGCGCAGCCTGGCGCAGGGCTTGATCGCCCTGACGTTGGGTGGCGGTGACATTTGGGGGGTGAGCCTTTTCGCGCGGCCCCGTCGCGCGCGTTTAGTCGCTTAGTCGAGCGAGAAGCTCGATAATCGGTGTCGAAAGGTCGGTGTGGTGATGGACCATGCGCCAGCCCTCATCGGACAAAATGTAAACATTGGTCACCCTGTATTCGAGCGTGATGACTTCGCCTGCGAGAGTGGCACTACCGATCTCGATGCCAGTTTCCACTGCCGTTTCGCCGAAAACTGCAATCGCCTGGTCTTGCAGCGCAACTGCGCCACCAGAGGCGAGGCTAGCCACGCCATCGAACGCGGCGACTAACCTGCTCAGACCTATATCTCGGCCGCCGACAGGATGTAGGGCGGTTACGCCCTCAGCATCTAGCCAAAGCGGGGCAACATCTTGCGATATCGGTGATCCAGCTAGCATCTCATTGAGAGCTGCGTAGAATGCATCCGAAACCGCCTCGATCTCGGCCAAAGCGCTTTGTTCTGCCTCCACGGCACCTGCAGCCAGCACTGCCATTGCCACCCCACAGGATGCACCTTGCACCAAGTTTTTCAGTCCTGATCTTAACATGTGTTTTTCCTTCCTTGTCTGTCCTGGTTGCGTCTGACAAGGTTGTTGAACAAAATTCAGCACAAGCATAGCGAAACGATTTCATGCACCATGAATGATATTCAGCTTCACCGACTCGACCTCAATTTGCTCGTTACTTTTGAGGCTCTTATGACAGAAGGCAGTGTCGCCAAAGCGGCAGATCGGCTGAACAAGACACCATCGGCGGTCAGCCATGCGCTTGCCCGGTTGCGCGAGCAGGTGGGTGACCCACTAATGGTGAAGGTCGGTGGCAAAATGCAGCCATCACCCTTCGCCGAAAGCTTGATTGAAGATGTCCGTCCCATCTTGCGCAGCATTCAAAGGGTCGTAACCCCGCCCAGACCGTTCGATCCGGCAACAAGCACACGCACATTCCGCATCGCTGTGCCCGCAATCACAGCGCTGATCGCCGAGGTATTTGCGCGGGTCAACGAAGAGGCACCAGGCGTTTCGCTTGAGTGGGTGAACCTAGGACCGCATCTTTATACCGCTGTCGCGGATGAACAAATTGACTTGGCGTTGCTCGGTGCGGACAAGCCACTCCCCGAAGGCCTTATGGAGCAAAAAATGCCAACGTTGCAGCGCTACACCTATATGCGCAGTGGGCATCCGGCAGCAGAAAATTGGAACAAACAGGCTTGGCTTGATTGGCCACATGTCATGGTAGGAATGTCAAACGCGGCGCGCCAAACCGTCGAAGATCGTGTGGCGCGCGATGGCATGGAACGCCGGATCGGGGCACATCTTCCCGAGTTTTCGGGTGTTGCACCGCTTCTGGCGCGGACAAACATGCTGGGAACGACCGTTCAGCTCTTCATGGTGGAAGACGTGCGAACCTATGGTCTTCTTGCCAAAGTCCCGCCGGTCGATCTTCCCGATATTACTTTTCGCTTTTTTTGGAGCGCGCGCATTTCGCAGGACCCAGGCGGCAAGTGGCTCAGGTCCCTCGTGATTGCGGCTTACGAAACGATCCATGAAAGAGCCATTGCCGCAGGCACGGTGACAAACGAATAATTGTGTTTTTAAGGTCGTAATCAGACATTCCTGCAAAGCGCAGCATCGGTCGAAGTGGGCTCGTTGCGGTCCTTCTCCGCACCGCAGGATGCGCCAAAACTCAACCGTTTCTGTCACCGGCGGAAAGGACCGTTTGCGCGCATCGCTAGTTGGGGGCTGGTGGGATATACCCAACCTACGCTGCGGCCACCCCAATCGCAGCTCCCGCAAACCTCAAGTCACTTGGGAAAACCCGCCTTGAGTAAACGCTCACGCAGCGTTCCCATTTTCTCCGAGCCTTTCAGCGGAACGCGATCCAGGTCTTTAACACGGATTTCCGGCAAAGCACCCAGAGCGCCATTGGCAGCCGAAGTCGCATCTTTGTCGTTGCCAAGCGCGATGTGACTAGCCGCAAGAACAAAATGTGCAAAGAACCAGCTCGGCCTACGGTGTATGGCGCGCTCGGCCCATTCGATTGCGGTCTCGAAGCGACCCGCCATGTAGTGCGCCAGCGCAAGGCCAGAAAAGCGGAAGAAAATGCTCGGGTCCAGGGGGTTGGAACGGATTGCGATGTCCTGATTGGCAATAGCCTCATCTGACCGTCCCAAGATACCTAGTAGCGTGCCAAGGCTGCCATAGGCCAATGAACAATTCGGGTTCAGCGCGACGGCGCGTTCCAGGGCCGCCAGCGACTCCTCGTATTTGAGCAGACCCCAGCAACTGATTCCCAAGGCCCAGTGTGCGTATTCGTTGCGGTCGTCCAACTGAGTAGCGCGCCGCGCCAGAGCATATGCCGTTTCCATGGCCGGTTTGATGTCGGGGACAAAGCCCATGATGGCGATGTGATGGTTGATCAGCGATAGCACCATGTTCGCCTCCGCGCTTTCCGGATCAAGCGCTAATGCGCGTTCCAGAAGTGTCTTGGCGTGGGCATAGCTTTCCGGCGTAAAGTCATACAGCAGATGCCAGGATCGCATTGTCAGTTCCCAGACCGTCAGGTCGGGTCGGGATGCGCGTTCAACCGGTTCGGGGACGGTGCTAAGTTGAACCGTGGTCTGTATTGAGGCCACCACATTGCGCGTGATCTCATCTTGCAGGTCGAAGACATCCTCAAGCTGGCCGTCATATCGCTCGGACCACAGATGTCCGCCTGTCGTGCCATCAATCAACTGCGCCGTAACCCTCACCCGATCGCCGGACCGCCTGACGCTGCCCTCCAGCACAAACCGGACGCCAAGGTCTTTTGCCACGCGCCGGACATCAACACGCGACCCTTTGTAGGTAAAGGTCGTGTTCCGCGCGATAATGAACAGCCACGGAGACCGCGACAGGGCAGTTATGATGTCGTCGCTGATCCCATCTGAGAAGTAGTCCTGTTCCGGATCACCCGACATATTCTCAAAGGCAAGAACAGCAATCGAGGGTTTCTCTGGTTGTGTTGGAAACGCACTGTCCGGATCGTCCTTGGTAGCGTCTGCTGCGCCAAGCCTGTCGCGTAGTTCCAATTTCGATGACACGCCCAGTTTGCGATAGATCGTCGCCAGGTGCGTCCTCACCGTGGACGGCGCAAGACACAGACGGTCTGCGATTTGCTGATAGCTTTCGCCACCGGCATAGTCTTGCGCGATTTGTCTTTCGCGATCACTTAGCCGGGTCACCTCCGGCACGGCGCGGGTCACGGAGTAGCCTGTTGCATGGCTCTGATCATCCGCGCGTTTTCCAGCGCGATCACGCTTTGAGCGGCGAACATCTGAGCGAGCCTAGTTGCGTCATCGGAAAAAGGTCGCACCGTTTGCCGGTAAAGCGCAAAAGCACCGACCAACTCGTCTGCGGCCAACATCGGGATGGCAACAAAGGATCGTGCCCCGCCCAAATCGGCGGTGGCATAGCGCAACGGATCGTCGCTCTTGTAAATTGCCTCAGATTTGACGTCGATGATATTTATCACCTCGCGTTGCGCATCCATGCGGCCAAGCCCTGTCTCAGGGCTCACAGTGAACCAGCCCTGATCATCGAACCATGCCTTGAAGTCTGACGGTATCCCGAGCGTGAATGTCGCGTGAAATTTTCTGTTCTGCCCGTATTCGAAGAGAACCCCGTATTCGGCGGCGCAAAGCTCAAGCGCATATTTCAAGATCAGGGGCATCACGGCGTCAAGGTCACCTTGCCCGGCACCGATAATCCGCAACACCTCGCTCAAGGCTTTTTCGCGGCTGATGGCTTCTTCAAGGCTAAGCGCCAGCTCTGACATCACAGCTGTCATTTCGGATTGATCGCGAGATTGCGAAGCTTCTCCCCTCAGGTGCGTTGCCAGTTCCTGTTTCGAAGACACTTCCAGTTTGCGATAGATGGTTGCTAGGTGAGTGCGGACCGTACTGGGTGCGATGCACAAGGTGTCGGCGATCGCCTGATAGGTCTGTCCGCCCGCATAGGCCTGGGCAATCTCCAATTCCCTTGGGCTAAGTTCGACTTGCTCTGACACGAATGACTTCTCGCTGAAATAGACGTGATGTCAGTGTGGGCACGATCGCGGCGATAGGCAATCCTGCAAGTGCTGTACTCTAAATACTGCATGAATGACGCACGTTTTACAGCATCTGCACGATATCCAGCGTGTCTGTCGCTGACCTAAGATGATCCGCATATCATTAGCATGGAGGACCTCCCAATGTCACATTTTCAAACCGCAAAAGCCTTTTTCGAAGCCTGCGAAACCGGCCAGGGATGGGATGGGTGCAAAGCTTACTGCCAAGATGGCGCGACATTTTTCTGCCAGGCGGATGCATTGGTGGAGACGACAACCCTCGCCGCTTATGCCGATTGGATGAAGGGGCTTTTGACGCCTGTGCCCGATGGGCGCTATGTGCTCAGGGCGTTTGCCTTTGACGAAACACATGGCACAGCAGTAGCGGCGGCCGAATTTCACGGCACCCAGACGGGTGAAGGCGGACCGGTGCCACCCACTGGGAAATCCGTGGTCTCGGACTACGCCTATGTCATACAGTTCGATGGCGACAAGATCAGCCACATGACCAAAATCTGGAATGACGTACACGCCCTGCGCGGGCTTGGTTGGGCATGATGCGCTGGCGCATCCTTGGCCTACTGTTTCTGGCCCGCATCGGGCTTGGGTTTCAGTTTCAGACTGTGGCCTCCGTGGGCGACGACTTGGTCGTTGCCTTCGGGCTCGATTATGCGGGGATCGGTTTCCTGATCGGTCTCTTCATGGCCCCCGGACTATTTCTGGCCATACCCGCCGGATACTGGGGCCGATATGTTTCGGATCGCATCATGGTCGTGATCGGTTTGGGCGCGCTCGCATTTGGTGGGGCCGTATCATCCTTGGCAACAGAAAGCTGGGCCATTGGGCTGGGTCGCTTATTTGCCGGGGCAGGCTTTCTCTTTACCACGCTTTATTTCACGAAGATGGTCGCGGATTGGTTCGAAGGGCGTGAAATTGCGACCGCCATGAGCATCCTTGTCATGTCTTGGCCATTCGGGATCGCCATGGGTCAGGTCGGCCACGCGTGGATCGCGCAGGTTTACGGTTGGCAGGTTCCGTTTCAGGTTGCCTCTGTTTACTGCCTGCTCGCGGCACTCGGGGTGTTTCTGTATTACAGATCGCCACATGATCTACCCCCAGTGAAAGGTGGCCCGGATGCTGTCCTAACAGGTCAAGAATGGCGTTTGGTTCTTTGTGCTGCTGCCGCGTGGGGTGTGTTCAACGCCGGCTACGTCACCTATCTATCGTTTGGGCCGAAGGTTCTCGAAGACCTCGGCCAATCCGCCATCGCCGCTGCCAGCATCGTCAGCATCGGGAGTTGGTTGATGATCCTGTCAGGTGCCGCGTGCGGGCAAGTTGTGGACCACTTTGGCAGACGAAACTTGGTTCTGATCATTTGTATGGCAGGCGCCGTCGTTTCTCTCATGCTGCTTGGCGTCCAAGGGGCGGGTCTAGGCGCGAGCGTGCTGTTCGGTCTGATAGGCATGGCACCGGCAGGCGTTATCATGGCAATGGCGGGTCAAGCCATGCGGCCAGAGGTGCGCGCGTTCGGGATGGGCATCTTCTTTACCATCTATTACACGATCATGCTGGTCATGCCCCCTGCCGCTGGCGCAATCCTCGACGCGACGGGCAAAGCCCAGGGGCCAATCTGGCTCGCCATCGTGTTGTTTGCCTCGGTCATCCCCCTCGGCATCGCGTTTCAATATTTCAGAAGCAAGCCTCTCGCAGGCGTGGAAAGGAAAGTCGGATGACAGATGTTCGCAAAACAGTTTTCTTCAGGGAGACTATCAACGCCGATGAAATGGGCAGGTCAATTGATCCAATCACACGCGTCGCCGTCGCGGCCGTATTGCGAAACCCTTTTGCTGGAGTTGACGAACAAGACCTTTCGCAACTGTTCGAGGTAAGTTCAGGACTTGGCCAATTCTTAGCAGACGAGCTTGTCAACATGCTGAGTGTGGCACCTGTTTGCTATGGCAAAGCGGCTCTAGTCGGATCGTCCGGCGCGATGGAGCATGGTGCCGCTGTGCTTCATCCCGCCCTTGGCAAACCCGTTAGAGCAGCCATCGGTGGCGGTAAGGCCCTGATGCCTTCAAATCACAAGGTCGGCCCATTGGGCGTGTGCATCGACTTGCCGCTTGGGCATAAGGACGAGCCTTGGTCGTTTGATCACATAGATACAATGACGCTCTGCGTACCGGATGCACCACGGGCAGACGAAATCGTGCTGTGCATTGGTCTCTCAGACGGAACCCGCGCAAACCCGAGAGTTGGAAAAGGTCCGACCCATTCTTGACACCTCAAATCCTTCATATTGGCACCGCTTAGTGTCATTTGATCAAATCGCAGCAATGGTAAAGGTGGGCTCTGAGCAGACTGCTGCGTTCGCAGGAATCCAGCGCTTGGAATCTGTTGCACAAACCAGCCTTTGCGCGCGACTGGAGCTGGTCCGAAGCGCTCCAGAACCGTGCGGCCTCTATTGGAACTTTCTAGCGGGGCGCAGGCGCTGATCCTGCGAGGCGAAAGAAAGCGGACAGAATCCACCGTTTTTGACGCAACGGTTTTGTCAGGGGGTTATTGGCCGGAAGTGCTGGACA
>CALCOY010000112.1 GCA_937897325.1 uncultured Shimia sp. | reverse complement strand
GGTTCGAGTAGTCCTCGGAATACTGAACGCCCGTGGTCATATCCATGACTTCGCGAACTGTCGCGCTGCCAAAGGCGCTGTCGCCAATCTCGGGGATCACGTCGCGGACCAGAAGCGTGTCGTCGAGAACGCCTTCCTCGACCAGGATTTCGCCCAGAAGACCGGTGACCGACTTGGTCATCGACATGATGGCATGTTTGCCGTCTTCCTTGAGGCACCCGAAATAGCGCTCATAGACCACCCGTCCTTCGTGAAGGATGAGCATCCCATCGGTGTAGTTGGCGTAGAGCGACTCTTCCCAGGTCATCTCTTCTTCGCCATCCATCGGCATGAAGGTCAGAGCGTCGATCTCTTGCCGCATGTCGGCGAATTCGGCGGGCGGCAGATAGTCCAGCGGGACCGGCGCTCCAATACCGCGGCTAATCTCCTCCGTGGGTAGAAACTCGCGCAGATGGCAAACCGACCAGCGCAGCCTAGGAAAGCTGAAATAAACCGAATCCGGCTGTGTAATGATCTTGTCTGGCGGCGGCGGGAAACCCTGCATCCAGCCCATAACATTGGGATCGGAGTCCTGTGCCGAAAGCGGCGCGGATTGCGCGAATGCGCCAGATGGTGCGCCAAGTGCCATAGCAATCCCCGTAGCCAGTGCGATGAAATTAGAAGTTGACGACGACATTGATGAATCCTCCGGTCCAGGGGTCTGCGTCTCCGCCGACCACGTTGTCGATCCCCGCGCCAGGAAACGAAACCGAGACACCGGCTGTCAGGAATGTGTTTCGGTTGATGATGCGGCTGTATTCAAGGAACAGATCGTCGGCGAGATGCGCATCCGTGACGCCCGAAACCACATTCCCATTGATATCCACGCGGGTTGCCTGGCCGAACTGGACCGGGCTGTTCAACTCGTTGGCCCGGATATGGGAGTATCTCAAAGTCAAAGTGTCCTTTTTGGTTGGTTGCACACGAAGCGCCAATGAAAGGGCATTCACGTTCGAGTTGATGAATGTCGATGCGGATTTCGATCCGGTCGCCCAGGCACTCGGACTGCCCTGGTAATAGAGCGGATCAAACCGTTCGAGTTTCGCTGTGTTGGGATCGTCACCTGAGAAAGTCTGATAACCCAGTGTGAAGGTCGGCGACCAGGCTGCATTTGCAAACGTATGTCCTGCCGTTACACGGCCAGCCCAAGCTTCCAAGTCGATCCTGTCGTTCCATTGATAGGCAACTTCACCGGTGAACTCCCAATTCTCCAGTGCACCGGCGAACGGGTTAGTTTTTCCGTAGAGACCAAGCGTATTGGTGCCCTCACGTGCGCCCGGCGTCACCGTCGGAGCACCAATCCCGCCAGGGGCCGCCTGCGGATAGGGCGAGCCCGAGTTGAGCACATTCACGAATGTCGCGCCAAGGTATCCGCCAGCCGGATCGTCAAACCGGATATCCAGACCGGCAAGCTCGTTGTTTCCGTCCGTAGAAGGCAGTTCGTTGGGGTCCAGGTAGAAGGCTGTCCCGGTAACATTCCCGAAGGACAAGCGTCCGATGGCGGCCATCTCCCAAGCTTTGCGCGGGCCCAACTTCAGCGCGCCCCGCTCGAAGCCACTTGTGGCACCATTTGCGATCAGCATCCCCGTGCCAAGCGTCAACTCACGCGGCCCCAGCGATAGATCGTATGACAAGCCGCCTCCCAAATCGCCACGGAATCCGAGATAGGCCTCCTCAAGCGTCGTCGCGCCTGTATCGCCTGTATCAAAGGCGTCTGTCCCCCATGTGTAGGACGAGACGGCAGAGAGCTTGCCATAAAAAACAGACCCGGAATCAAGCTGAGTCTCGAAACTCAAGCCGGGCTTGATGTAGCCTTCCAGCCACTCGGTGTCCGGGTCAAAACCACTGCCCGGTGCCGTTGTTGCCGCGAGGTCCCAAAACAGATTGTCTTCAACGACAGCATTCAAGCCAAACTGCAAATGTCCACGCACGGTTGTCCCGTTAGCATCATAAAGTAGCATCGGGTCGCGGTCTTGCGCAAACGAGGCACTCGCCAACGCGCTGACAAGGAACGTATATCCGAATATCCAGTTGAAGCCACCGTGTGTTCGGCGGGCATTCCCTGCAACAATTTGCACCACGACCACTCCAAGAAGAATTGTAAAAGATGAGATCCCCAAAACAGATTCAGTGGGACGATCAGGTCGAGACAATCTCGGATGTATCACGATACCCCTCAGATGGCACATGTTCTTGCGAATTTGCAGGTTTGCGAGGCGGAAATCTGCCACGTGGCGAACGCGGGAGGGGGCGAGGCAACCGTGTTCGATGGCAGTGGTGCGGCCCGCCGCGTGAGCGCGAGGACCCGGTGCCGTCGAAGGAGGTTGCCCGAGGGGCGAGGGCCGCGCCCTCCCCCTGATACCGGCTGTCTGCGCCCAACCCTTTGGGCAAGTTGAAGTCAATAATATACGATTGCTAATCTTGATGAATTTCGGCACAAAGAGATAACTCCCGTTTCTTCAAGAGCATCCGATGACCGCGACTATAGAGATCGAACCAAATGTGACCACCGAACAAGGCCTTCGCGCGCTTGCCGAAGAGGGCCATACAGTCGAGGTGCTCTGCAAGGTCGATCCGGAACGCAAAGGGCCAAGCTGGCATGGCCTCTGGATCATGCGGACGGTTGGGAGTGACGGTCAGGAGAAAATTCTTGTCACCGCAAGGACGCGCCTGACGCAGAATGCAATCAAGGTGCGCGAGTTCAAGACTGCGACCGGTGTGATTTCATTCCTTGTTGGCGTCGGGTTCTCTCAAGCGAGCATTCCCATGAAGAACGGGGAAACGAGTTCTCATCGCCTCGTCAGTGACTGAGACCTGGATCACGGTCGATGTCACGATCCTTCTCGACCTCCTGCTCCTTCTCCTGGTCGCGCTCGTCCTCGATCTCCAGCCGCTCACGCGGCTTGTTCAGCACGTCTTTCAGGCGCTCGTTCACGGAGGGCTTGCGGTCCTCGCGCCCAGTATCACCTGCAAGCTCAGATTCGCTGTGACCGTCCAGCTTGTGAACCGCCGCCTGACCGTCGCGACCGGCATCCTTTTCCATGATCTCCTTCAGCCGCTCCCGAGCATAATTGCGGCCTTCCGGTTTCGGCGTGTCGTCCTGGTCCCGTGACCTGTCCACGACACGCGCGAGACGCTCCCGGAAGTCATTCGGGTTTCGGTCGCGGTCGCGATCTTTTGCAGTTGCAGCCCTGAGTGCTGCCAGACCGGCGGACACGCGCCCCTGCCCTGCATCCCGCTCCGCCCCATAGGTCTCCCGCGCGATATCCAGACGCTCGCGCATCTCGCGGAAAGCGGCGCGGGCCTGGCGAGCGGCATGGACGACAGCACCACGTTCGGTGACCGGGACGTATTCCCGTCCCTGGCGCTCGGCCATCGCCTTGGCCCGGCGCTCCATGGAATTTGCCGCCGGTCCCAGCTTCAGCTCTGGGTCACGATCCAGCTCCTCGGCTGAGAGTTGATCGCCCCGCTCCAGCGCCGCCGCGCGCTGCGCTTCGAGCGACCGGTGATCGACGCGCTCCACCTCCCCTGCCCGCTCCAGGGCACGGTTCTGCAACTCGGCCCAGAGGCCGCGCATCTGATCGATCTCGACGCCGCCGGTTTTCGCGGAATCGAGTACGCGGGTTTTGGTCGTGAAGCCCTCCGGCTCAAGCTTGCGGGTGGAGGTCAGGACATGGGCATGGTGGTTGCGCTGATCGCCCTCGCGGTGCGGCGAATGTATAGCCACATCGACGGCCACGCCGTAGCGGCTGACCAGTTCCTGGGCGAAGTCGCGGGTGATCTGCGACCGGGCCTCGGCGCTGATCTCGGACGGCAGGGCCAGTTCCCACTCGCGGGCGGTGACGGAGTTGCGGCGGGTCTCGCTGGCCTCGACCTCGTTCCAGAGGCGGGACCGATCCTGCGCCCAGTCCGGGGCGTCCTTCGGTGCCAGGATGAAGGTCTCCTCGATGCCCTGCTTGCGGGTGTAATCGTGGACACGGCCTTCGCGCTGGCACTCGATGCGCTCACCGACACGGTAGGCCGCGGCTGCAGTGGCAGAGCGCCCGGCGCTGCGTTTGATCGTTTTCACAGAGAGGTGGTAGCTGGCCATGCGCCCTCCTCTCCAGAAGACACCAACAGCGACCGCAGTGCGCGTCCGCACCGCCGCTGCGCCGCGCCAGGCACATCCGTGCCGACCGGCTCTTGGCCCGTGATAAGAGCCGGGGTGCTGGCGCAGGATAGGAGGTGAGCTGGTCCTGTCACCCTCGTGGACGGGACCGGCTTCAACCTCCCTGTTGGGCGAAAGCCGGGGGCTTCGGAACATCGCGTTCCGGAGCCGTCGGGGTAGCGCGCAACCGTCTTTTTCCCGGAGGCCCGCGCCACAGAACGCTGGGGCCGGAGGGGAAAAGACAGCCCGCCCGAAGCTGCCCGAAGGGTGGTTGAGGCGCGGGCTTGCCGATGCGTTCCACCAATCTCCCCAGCCTTATGGTTGGCGGGAGATTGGCGGGGCACATCGGCGGTTTGCCATCGGCAAACCCGGCAAGGAAGGACAGGCCCGCGACTGTCATTCCGCGCAGTCCGCAAGTGCGACACCCCTGACGATCCAGCCCCGGCCATGGCGCACAGGATGCCGTCAGGGGATCGCATTGCGGAACGCCATCCAACCGCGCAGGTTGGTCGTAGAGGGTTTGGGAGAGGCGATGCCGTCTCCCATTTCGATGCGCGCCGCATCGAATGGGTCTGCCATCGGCTGGGGCTTTGCCCCAAAGAGATCGCACGCAAATCTCGAAACCACAGGTGGAGAGTTTGCATAAGTGCGCCCTTCACTAATCCTCAGCTCAGGGTTCGCGCTGCCTTTGGGTATTTCAAGAACAGGTCGTGCACCCTGCTCTTCTTCGCGGACCTCTGCCGATCCGCACCGTGTCATCCGCCATGTTCCGCCGAAAGGCAAGCATGGTCCTGGATGACCCTTGTTATCTTAGGTGGATGGTCGAGTCTCTCAACCATGACGTGAACATTTGAGCGGATGGTTTGTGAGATGGCCGAGACAGAACTGGAACGTGCCGAGAAGCGATACGCCCAGGCCAAGGCCCGGCTTCAGGCCTTGCGCAATCGGGAAGCCACGAAACAGCGCAAGCTGGACACCAGGCGCAAGGTGATCCTGGGCGGGGCGCTGATGGACCTAGCGGAACGGGATTCCAAGGCTGCCGCTATGCTCGACCGGCTGATCCGCAACCTGTCCCGCGAACAGGATCGTAAGGCCTTTGCAGAATGGGATGCTCCCTCCTCTGCTCCTACCGATGATGGCGCGTCCTAATGCGGAGCGTGATGCTCGTCTTCGGGGGCCTGTTCCGCTTCTTCGGTCGGTTGATCTTCACGCCAATCCTACTCGGATGGTTGATAGGCGCGATGGCCTTCGGGGCGATGCTTGGCTCTCTGGTGGCCACGCCGTTCATCTTCGCTTTCTTCGATCAGACGCCGGGCGAAAGCGCCTGGCAGTGGCTGGTCTTCGGTCCCTTCATGTTTGTGGGGGCTGTCTTCGGGTTCCAGTACTGGCGCATGGCCTCCGGGGCCGATGCCTATTTTGGGCTCACGGGTGACAGCCACGGGTCGGCGCGGTTTGCGAACCGCAAGGAGCTGAAGAAGCTGGAGCGCGGCAAAGGACGCGAAGAGGCCGGTCTTCTGATCGGGCGCAATCCGCACACCGGGCGGCTCTTGCGCTATGACGGCCCGGCCCATCTGATCACCCTCGCCCCGACACGGGCGGGGAAAGGCGTCGGCACCGTGATCCCGAACCTGCTGGCAGCGGAACGCTCGGTTCTGGTCATTGACCCCAAGGGCGAGAATGCCCGGATCGCTGGGGAAGCCCGGCGGCGCTTCGGGACGGCCCATGTTCTCGATCCATTCGAAGTCAGCGGCCATCCCTCTGCCGCCTACAACCCGCTCGACCGGCTGACCCCGGACAGCCTCGATCTGGGCGAGGATGCTGCCTCCCTGACAGAGGCGCTGGTCATGGACCCGCCGGGCCAGGTGACGGAAGCTCACTGGAACGAGGAAGCTAAGGCCATCCTCGGCGGGCTGATCATGTTTTGTGTCTGCCACGAGGATCGCGCCCGCCGGTCCCTTGCCACCGTCCGGGAATATCTCACCCTGCCCCCGGAAAAACTCCGGGCGCTGTTGGAGCTGATGCAGGACAGCGACGAGGCAGGTGGGCTGATCGCCCGCGCCGCCAACCGCTTCCTCGGCAAGGCGGATCGGGAAGCGGCTTCCGTGCTGTCGAACGCGCAACGCCATACGCACTTTCTGGACTCGCCCCGGATCGCAAAGTGTCTGGCGCGCTCAGACTTCGCCTTCTCCGATCTGCGCCACCGTATCACCTCTGTCTTCCTGGTCCTGCCACCCAATCGCATGGACGCCTACAGCCGCTGGCTGCGCCTTCTGGTCTCCCAGGCCCTTCAGGACATCGCACGGGATGCTGAGGCCCTGACGGCTACCACAGGCGCTCTGAACGCCTCTCAGCGGCTCAACAGCCCTACCCTCTTCCTTCTGGACGAATTTGCCGCCTTGGGCCGTCTGGAGGCCGTCGAGCGCGCTATGGGGCTGATGGCAGGCTACGGGCTTCAGCTCTGGCCGATCCTGCAGGACATGAGCCAGCTCAAGGACCTCTATGGCGACCGGGCAAACACGTTCATAGCCAATGCCGGGGTGCAACAAGTCTTCGGGGTGAACGATTTCGAGACGGCCAAATGGCTGAGCCAGATGATCGGTCAGGAAACCGCCGGGTTCCAGACCGACAGTTTCAAGCCCGGTGATGGCCCCAGCTTCTCGAACAACCTCACGGGCCGCGATCTGCTGACCCCCGATGAAATCATGCAGCTTCCCCCGGATCGTCAGCTCCTGCGCGTCCAGGGACAGGCCACCGCCGTCGCGCAAAAACTGCGTTACTACGCCGATCCTGAATTTGCCGGGCTGTTCACGCCAGACGCCCGATAACCCGAAAGCACTTCGCCATGTCCGACACGCCCGCCTTCCCTGCCCTGCTCTCAGACGATGATCTGCGCGAAACGCTCGATCTTCTCGCCACGGCTGTCGCCAGCATCTCGGATCGGGTGGATGATCAGACGCGGGTGCTCGACCGGGTGAACAAGACGGCGACGGAAGCCCGCTCTGCCGCCTTTGCCGCTCAAAAGCAGACGGACCCGGAACACTATGGCGAGATTGTCGGCGCGACCATCGACGGCAGGATTGTCGATACCCTCACCCGCGTTGGCCAGATGGCCGGTGATCTACTTCGGGCGTCAAACCATACTCAGGAGGTTCTCAGGAAAGTTGAGGGTGCCAAATCGGACACCATGCGTCAGCTCTGGGAACGGGAACAGAAGCTGGATCGCTTCAAAAGTCGTCTTCCATGGTTCGGTCTGGGTGCTGTCGTTCTGGCTCTTGTCCTGACGGTGACGCTTCCTCGTTTCTTAGCCAGCAACGCTTCCATGTGCGCTGTCCT
>CALCOY010000111.1 GCA_937897325.1 uncultured Shimia sp. | reverse complement strand
TTTCCTGGTCCCTTGGGGTTCGGTCAAGCCGAACGCCGCTGCGGGACGTTTAGGGTGGAGGCGCTGCCTCCCCCCTCGGAAAAGTCCCTCAATGGGGTTTCCCCAACAACGGTCCCTACGGGCTGCGTTGCCGGGTGATCCCCCGCCCCATTGAGGGACGTTTTCTCGCCCCCCTCCGCACTCGCCGTGAACAGGTTTGCAGGACAGCCGCGACAAGCGCGGTGCCTGAAACCTGATCCCATTGGGCAACAGACCCAAGCGACACCACAAAGGAGAACCGTCATGGCAGAGAGGCTTTTCAAGCTGGAAGCGGACTATGAAACGAGCAAGAGCGTTGTTTTTTCAGCGGATGAAAACATCCTGCGCATGTTTGGTAAGGACCACCACAACGCGGCGGCAATAAAGCCCGACCTGACCTTGACCGACCCGGAAGGCAGGGCCATCGCGACCATGGACGCATGGGCGGACGACTGGACGGAGGGAGGACCGTGAGGCCCGCCGTCCGTTTGATCGAAGGGCTGCACATCACAGCCGCCGACAAGCGCAACATTCTGGACTGTATCGAATACCTGCGTAGCGAGGAAAACCACGCGCAATGGTTGGGCCGAAAAGGCTCAGCCAAGCGCTACTGCCTGACCAGCGATCCAGAGCAACCGAACCGCTTTCACGTTCTCATCGGTGAGACCTACCGCACGGATTCGGGCGGCAAGCGCGAACGTCAATCGAAAGTCACCATTGAAACATCAGGGGTTGACCCCCTGCCCGCCGCGTCATGGGAGATCGACCAAGGCGATCTTTTTGACGGGCTGGACACGAACGAGGCCCAGACATGAACCAGCACACAGATTTCCCCCGTATCGGCGAAAGTTCAGAGCAGGAGGCGCATAGCGCCCCTGCAATCCGCTTGAGCCTGTCAGACATCGTTGAAGAATACGACACCAAAGCCGCCGCGATCACAGAGGCCGTTGCAGCGTTTCACGAGGCAGAAACGGCGATCAAAACTGCCGCCTGCATTCAAGGCACTTACGGTTCCGACCCGTTTTCTTCGGACGCACGGCTTTATGAACGCGACGTGCGCCTAGCCCTTCTGCGGTCCGCATGGAAGCACGTCTACAACGGGTTGAACATCGAGAGCATTGCGACGGCCAAGGACCGTCAACAGCTTGAGTTGAAGCTGACAACGCCCCTGCCCTTCACACTTGAAAACATCGCCGAGGTCTTTGGGGACTACCTGCTAGACCGGCGCTTTCATGTTCTGAAAGGCTTGGCCGAATGTTTCTGCGATCTGGACCCGGCCTATAAGAGCCATTCCAAGGTCAAAATCGGGGTCGAGGGCCTGCCTAAGCGGATCATCGTTTCCAATGTCACCGGCTGGAATTCATGGGGCCGTGAGCGCGTCAAAGACACGCTTAACGCCCTGCGGCTCTATCGCGGTGAACCCCGTTACACCCACGTCGAATTTGAAAACATGATGGACGAGGCCGAGAAGTGGGGAGAGGCCGATTTCTGCGGCGGCAAGATCAAGGTTTTCAAGAACGAGAACGGGCATCTGATCTTCGACAAGCAAGGCTTGCTCGATATTAACCGCGCCCTTGCCGAGTTCTACGGCGAGGTCCTGCCCGACGCACCGAGCGAGAGCGAGGCCAAGCGGCCAAGCACAGAGGTTGCCCGCGATCTACAATTCTATCCTACCCCGAAGACGGTAGCTGAAACCGTCATTGACGCGCTGCAATTGCGGGGCGGTGAGGCGATCCTAGAGCCATCGTGCGGTGACGGTGCATTGATGGACGAGCTGGCCGCACGCAATGCCGATCTACACGAAAACCGCATGAGCGGGCCGGTCACTGTTACGGGCGTTGAGTTTGACGGCGGACGTGCGGCCCAGGCTCGCGCCAAGGGCCATCACGTCATGGTTGCCAACTTTCTGCAGGTTGCCCCCGAAGCGTCCTTTGACGCCGTGGTGATGAACCCGCCTTTCTATGGCAAACACTGGTTGAAACACCTGCGCCATGCCTTGCGGTTTTTGAAACCAGGCGGGCGGCTGGTGTGCATTCTTCCCGCGACCGCCCACTATGACCACGACGAGGCCGTAGGCGACTGGCGCGATCTTCCTGTTGGCAGCTTCGCTAGTTCGGGAACGAACGTACCAACCGGATACTGCATCTATTGGAAGCCACGAGCCTGTTGAGTGAAGTCACTTCGGGGGGAGCAGCAACCGCCTGCCCCGGAGATGTTTCCGCGTGATCACGGCGCAGTTCGCCGATGATCACGCTTTTGCACCAGCGCTTGAGCTGATCCTGACAATTCAAACGAAGCGCCCAGGCTTGGTCCCAATCGCGGCACGCGCATTCGCGCTTTATGCCGGATTGTCCCGCAAACCTTTGGAGCTGCCCTATGACATCCGTGATCATCTTTGGTTTCACCCTCGCCGCTGCATTCATAGTTGAAATGCGTCACCACCCGTCTCTTGGCTTTTGGCGCTGAGGTCAGAAATTCCCTTTTCATCTTGCCAAAAATATCCTCGGGGGAGGCGCGTAGCGCCGGGGGCAGACAGCCCCCCTCTGTTTTTGTCTATGAAGTCGGACGCTTCTACCCGTTTCGACCGCGATAATTCGCTGCCACGATCAACGCTGGATGTGGCATTCGCATAAACTGCACGGCATCCCACACGCAGCGCATTTCAAGATGCCAACCGGGGCGGTCCGCACGATACTGGCCTGCCCGCTGCATTATGTAACCCGCATCGCCGACGATGGGCTTGAGGGCATCGCGCACAAGCATTTCTTGCGTGTTTTCAAAGGCAAGTGTGATGCGCAAAGGCCAATCGCCTTGCAGACTGGCACCGGGACAGGCGCAGACGAAGCCCGACGCATGTGAAAGAGAGGTCAGGTAAAGCGTGCCGGGGATATAGCCAAATGCCTGCCGTCCGAGGACACGACGCATTGCTGGTTCTATGGGATCGTGATGCGTGTTTGATGCCGATACGCGCAAACGTATCGGGAAGTTGTGTTCAAGAAGATCAGTCTTTGTCGGATTCCTCGCGCCCATAAGGCGAGAACATATAGCGAACATTTGGTTGCGATCCAGAGGCTAATGCGATCTGCGATCAAGCCGGTCCTGGTCCCTTGGGGTTCGGGCAAGCCGAACGCCACTGCGGGACGTTCAGGGTGGAGGCGCAGCCTCCCCCCTCGGACAAGCACGAAAACGGGCCTCCCCAACAACGGTCACGGCCTCTGGCCGCGCTGCGTTGCCGGGTGATCCCCCTACCCGTTTTCGTGCCTGTCTCGCCCCCCTCCGCACTCGCCGTGAGCAGGTTTGCAAGCACAGCCGCTTTCAGCGGTTGGCTTCAAACCAGCCAATCAGGGGGACCCACCCCCGAGCGACACGACAAAGGAGAACCGACATGGCGAAATTTGATGTCTATGAAGAGGTCACAAACCAGATCATTGAGGCACTAGAACAAGGTGTGAAGCCGTGGGAATGCCCGTGGCAGACGAAGGCCGCCGCGCTGCCATTGCGAGTCACTGGTGACAGCTATCGCGGGATCAACACGATCCTGTTGAGCCTTAAAGCATGGTCGCAAGGCTATCGGAATCCGGTGTGGATGACCTTCAAGCAGGCGAAGGATTTGGGCGGGATGGTCCGCAAGGGCGAGAAGTCGTCGCTTGTGGTGAAATACGGCACATTCGAGACGAAGGAAGACGCCACAGAGGGAGACGCGGAAGCCAAGACGCGGGGCTACTTGAAAGCCTATCGGGTGTTCAATGTGCAGCAGATCGACGGATTAGAGGATCAGTTTCCGACCCCGAAAGAAGCGGCCCCATTGGCAACGCGGCCTATTGAGCAGCTTTCACACATCGCGGCCAACATGATCGAGAATTTGGGCGTGGGTTACGAAGAAGGCGGGGACCGCGCTTGTTACATCCCGTCGAAAGATCACGTCCACATGCCCGAAGTTTCGAAATTCAAGGCCGCAGAGTTGTTCTATTCGACCCTATTTCACGAGCTATCGCACGCGACAGGCCACAAGCGGCGGTGCGACCGGACGAAGGAAAAGGCGGGGTCCAAGTTTGGCAACGCGGTCTATGCGATGGAGGAACTGGTGGCTGAGATTTCAGCGGCAATGATGGGGGCGCAGCTTGGTTTCCAGCCGGGTCACATCGAGGACAGCGCCGCCTA
Source organism: uncultured Shimia sp. (assembly GCA_937897325.1). Taxonomy (GTDB): domain Bacteria; phylum Pseudomonadota; class Alphaproteobacteria; order Rhodobacterales; family Rhodobacteraceae; genus CALCOY01. Next base: position 3,368 of record CALCOY010000111.1, on the reverse strand, counting down.
TGTTCAATCGTGGTTGAAGGTATTGCGCGACGACAAGCGGGCGATTGTCAAAGCGGCGGCAGCGGCGCAGCGATCCGCTGACTATCTGATGGAAAAAGCCGGAGAGATTGCAGAGGCCGCTTAGGCCCCTGCCCCAGCTTGGTGGCGCGAAATCATGGTGAAAAGCGCCGTCATGCTGATAACATGATGAAACTCCCTGTTGGCCGGTGTCGGCCTGAGCCCCTGCTTTCCTCTCTGGAAGCGGGGGTTTTGCTGTTCAGATGCAGGTGAAAGCGGGCGCATCGCCGAGGTTCATCGTTACAGTGGCCGTCCCTACGGTCAGCTCTACGGTTTCAGCATTACGTAAGCCGTCCAAGAGAGGTTGCCAGACGGTATCCGCAAGGTCGCGCTTGGAGAGCCTGCCGTGAACCATAGGCGCGGTGATGGTCTGGCCACCCGCGAAAGCAAGTGTCGCGGTGGTGTTCAGGTCTGCGTTGCCGCCCCAGACGATCAGCACCATGCTTTCGGTGCCGCCATAGACCCGGTTGGGATCACAGACGACACGGATTGTCGCGCCGTTGTCGGTGGTCGAATACAGATCGAGACCGCGCGTAAAATCGTGTTCCCATGCCAGAGCAGGCGACGCGGAAAGGGTGGCGACCAGCAATGAAAAAAGGCGATTTTTGAAACGCATAGGCTGACTTCCTTTCGGAGCCAGCCTAGCATTTTTCCTTCGAAATTGGAATATCACGCCCCTACTTAGGTGGCGAGAATCCACTTGTTTTGCCAGACATCGTAGGACGCATAGGTCGCGCCTTGAGGATCGAGGATCTTCAATGTGCCGGAGGTTTCATTGTCCTGCATATAGGATGCCCCGAAAACGCTTAGCGTGTCGGGTGAGGGTGAATAAACCACGCCCACGTCGACGTCATCATCCTCGCTCCGCATGGAGTACAGGTCAGGCATACTCATAAACAACGTCCTTTTCCTCGCGTGGGATATCGTCGTTCCACTTTGGGTCGATATCCCCTGTGTTCCATTCAAAAAGATAGCCAACAGTCTCTTGGGTTCTGGCGTCGAGTATCCGAGCGATTGCCTTTCCCTCGATCTTCTTTTTCCGTGCCATCGAGTGTCCCTTTCGTGAGACGGTTCAGTTGGGGCTGTCTCTCCGCCAGTGGCGAAGCCTCGGCTGATTTGACCAGCCGAATGGCCCATGCCATTCGACTGGACAAAGCAGAGAGGGCGCAGCCCGTCCTGCGGCCGGAACCGGATCGAAGACAGGGGGCCGGAGGGCTGAAAATTGGGGGGACCGCGCGCAGCGTGGGGGTGCCGATTTTCTGCATGGAGGCTGGCGCGCTTGCGCGACATCACAACCCCTGTTGAGAGCCGGGGCCGGATGGCAGGCGGATCAGAGAAAGAAAAAAAGCCGACGTACCTAGAGCGTAGCGGAGGGTGCGTTGACCCCTGCCCTACTCAATCCCGCGAGGAAGCGGGATTTCTCTGGATACTTAATTAACTGAAGCGTTCTGTCAGTTCGCCGATCACTTCGTCCAGCACGGTCCAGAATAGCGGTTCAAACTGACCACGCAGCATTGCTCCATCGGAAGATAGTCGCAGTGGATCATGTTCATCTCGCAAAGCGTCCAGCATAGCAGCCGACACGCGCTTTGTGCTTTTGTAGCCGTCTCGCATTGGCATACGTTCTGCCTCTGCTTTGGGTATGAATTCGGCCTTCGGCTCAAACCTATCGACGGCACGCCGCCCCGCGAGGGTGATGGCGTCTTTCGGGGAGATGCCCTTTGCTTCCAGTGCCCGAAGTTTAGCGTCTTGATCGACTTTGACGGCGGCGGCGACTGCAATTTCGCGCTTTTCCGACGGGTCTGATTTCGCAACAGGCTTTTTGGGTGGCGTGGTGGTTTTTGGTGTTGGCTTTGGCTTCGTCGTCGTTTTCTTGGCGGCTGGTTGCTTTGGCTTTTCTACGACTGGCTTAGGCTTTGCTGGTGCGGGAGCTGCATCTTGCGGCTCTGGGGTGGCAACTTTGTTGGTCGGAAGCGGTTGTGAAAAGTCAGTTGTGTATTCGGGATCGGTTCCGGCCAGTGTGGTTCTCTTCTTGCGTGGCATCAGGTTGCCTCCATCAGAGAAGCGAGAATGGATGAGGCTTCTTCTATTGCCTCGTCAAAGTGTCTTGCTTGAACACGGAGATGACCGGGTCCGCTGCGGCGGCTTTCGGCTATGTGATGTATGAAGCCTTCAGACGAGGCGTCTTTGTGTTGCTTCCGGTGCATGAAATAATCATCCATCACCGGGAATTGCGCGACGGCTTTCTCTTCGATTGCGAGTTCGGCTTTGCTTTGTTTCGCAGGAACATTGGCAAGAACAACATGGAATGATGGCAGGGCTTCGGGGTCTTCCGCACGGTCGCGCAGTCCAACATACCAATTGAAGGTGTCTGTTGTGATTTCGAGGTCATCATCGCTGAGCATCATCGGCACGACGATGGCGTCACTCTCAACGGCCAAGTCATCTGCCCAAGCACCGGCAGCGCCAAGCGTGTCAATGAAGATGAAATCTGCGGTGTCGTTCTCGTAGGCTTCCTCAACTTTTTCGGTCAGCTCATTGACCATCGTTAAGGCTTCAATTCGGAATAGCGGATCGTCGATCTGTAGCTTGTTTGCCCATCTGGCGAGTGCTTGTTGGGGGTCCGCATCGAAAACGAGACATCGCTTTCCTTGTGACATAGCTGCGCTGACCAATGCGCGGGTCAGTGTGGTTTTCGCTGCTCCGCCTTTTCGGGTTATGATTGAAACTACCTTTAGATCATCGTTGGGCATAGCTCGTGTTACCTGTCTCGTGTTGCGTGTTGCCGGTTACTTGCTTTTTGTTTTTTGTGACGTGTTGCTTGTCACGTGTCCGGTGTTCCGTGTTTTGACCATTGTTCGGTGTCCCTTGTCAACTGTGCCGTGTTTAGTGTGACGTGTGTTTTGTCTCTTGCGCCTTGTCGCGTGTATCGTGTGGCTTGTATCGTGTGCCTTGTCGCGTGCCTGACAGCGTATCGTGTTTCAGGTCTATTGTGGCTTGTTGCTTGTAAAGTGTAGCGTGTTCGGTGGCGCTTGGGTCGTGTTACGGGTTTTGTGTCTGGTGTCACTTGTCGCGGGTTGCCTGTCGCGTGTGGTGTGTATCGTGTCACTTGTTTGGTAATCGTCCTTGCTCGGTCCACCAAGATCAGTGGTGGAGCGACAGAGGGGTAGGGTAAGGCGGCGCATTGCTCGCCAGAGGCGCTGAGAGCCGTCAGAAAGTGCCATGTCGGATTTTTATGGGGTAGGGTGGCTGAAAGAGAACTGTGGCCCTCTACGGGCCGCTTTTTCAATTTGCCTCGAAGATTCTCTCTC
>CALCOY010000110.1 GCA_937897325.1 uncultured Shimia sp. | reverse complement strand
GTACCGGCCTGTCACGCCGGGGGTCGCGGGTTCGAGCCCCGTCAACCGCGCCACCTTAATCCTCGAAAAACGGGTTATCGGATCGCCTCGATCGGGCCCTCAGCACGCCCGTGGATGAACTGATCGACATACGGATCGTCGCAACGATCCATATCATCGACAGGCCCGGTCCACCGGATGCGTCCGCCATGCAGCATCGCCACATTGTCCGCAATCGCCCGGACCGAGGTCATGTCATGCGTTATGGTCATCGCCGTCGCTCCCATCTCGGTCACGATTTCACGGATCAGGTCGTTGATCACTCCGGCCATGATCGGGTCGAGGCCGGTGGTCGGCTCGTCGAAAAAAATGATCTCGGGCTCTGCAGCAATCGCTCGCGCAAGTCCGACACGTTTTTGCATGCCACCGGACAGCTCTGCTGGATAGCGGTCCGCCACGTCGGCGGTCAGGCCCACGCGCCGAAGTTTCTCTAGGGCGACCTTGCGCGCCTCAGATTTGGGCCGCTTAAGCGACCCGCGTAAAAGCCGAAATGCAACGTTCTGCCAGACGGTCAGGGAGTCGAAGAGCGCGCCGCCCTGAAACAACATTCCAAAACGCGCCAGAAACGCATCGCGATCAGCCTTGGTGACATCTTCACCGTCGAGCGTGATCTTGCCGCGGTCGGGTGCGACAAGGCCCAGCACCGCCTTCAACATTACAGATTTGCCGGTGCCCGATCCGCCGATGATCACAGTGGATGTGCCAAGCGGAATCTCCAGATCGACGCCCCGCAGGACCTGATTTTCCCCAAAAGCTTTATGAACGTCGCGCAGGCTGATCATACGGAAAAGAAGATCCCTGTCAGAACGAAATTCGCAGCCAGGATTAACACGGCGGCCGCCTCGACACTGCCCTTAGTGGCTTTGCCGACCCCTTGTGCGCCGCGGCCTGAATGCATCCCGAAATAGCATCCCATGAGGGATGCGATGAAGCCAAAAACCGCCCCTTTGATCAGCGAAGACACGATGTCCGACAGTTCCAAGAAATCGACTGTGTTACGGATGTAGGTCGCGGGATTGAAGCCAAGTGTGCCCGTCGCAACCGCGTAGCCCCCGAAGATACCAATCACATCACCGACGGCGACCAAAGCTGGAACCACCAAGGTCGCCGCAAGTACGCGAGGCAAGGTAAGGTATTTCATTGGGTTGGTCGACAGGGTCGTAAGGGCATCTATCTGCTCTGTCACCTTCATTGTGGCTATTTCTGCTGCGATGGAAGATGTCACACGGGCTGCGATCATCAGGCCGACAAGGACGGGACCGAGTTCTCGCACCATACCTATTGCAACGATTTGGGGGACGACGGCCTCGGCATTGAAACGGGCACCACCGGCATAGATCTGCAGGGCCAATGCGCCACCTGTAAAGACTGCTGTTAGGCCGACAACAGGCAGGGACAGCCAGCCGATCTGAAAGAGGCTGATCATCACCTCCCGCAGATAGATCGGCGGACGCAACAGATGGGTGAGCGTGTCCCAGGCAAAGATCGTGACCCGGCCGACAGCCGCGAGAGAACCAAGCGTGGCCTGGCCAAGACGGGCCAAAGGGTTCATGAGGAATAGCTGCGCGTGTATCGCCCACCCAAGGAGGTGAGGATTTCATAACCAATGGTTTGTGCCGCATCTGCAAGTGTGTCGACACGCTGCTGCGGGCCGAGGATGGTCAGAGCTTCGGGTGGTTCTGCAAGATCGGTCACATCGACGCCGATCATGTCCATCGAAATCCGTCCGACGACGGGGCAGGGCGTCTGTCCGTCGAAAAGACGGATCTTCGGTCCCATCAAGCGTACCAGACCGTCTGCATATCCGCCTGCGACGGTTGCAATGCGGGATGCCCGCGTGGCGGTCCAGGTGTTGCCATATCCCACTGTTTCGCCGGGCGCGACGTCGCGTACTTGTATAACGGGCAGATCAAGCCTGACGACGTGCCGGGCGTCTCGAAAGGGCAGACCGCCGAAAAGACCTATGCCGGGTCGCGTGAGATCAAAGTGATATTCCTGACCCAGCAGGATACCCCCGGTTGCAGCAAGTGAACGCGGTACGTCGATACCGTCAGTTACATCCTTGAACACCTGCAATTGCTGCGCGTTCATAGAGTGATCGGGGCTATCGGCGCAGGCGAGATGCGACATAAGAAGCAACGGACCTCTTCTAAGCACCGTTTCGCGCACCGCCTGCCAAGCCTCTGGTTCAAGCCCCAGACGGTTCATGCCTGTATCAAGCTGAATGCCGAAAGGCGCATCGGGCAGATCCCGGAAATGGCGGGTGATCTGATCTTGGGAGTTCAGTAGGGGTACAAGGTCATTCAGCCGGATCAGATCTGTGTCGCCTGACATGTGACCTGAAAAGACGTAGATACACGCGTCGGGGCCAAGCGGCTTGCGCAGCAGAGCGCCCTCTTGCGCATCGGCGACAAAGAAACTGCGCACGCCGATGCCGACCAGATTGTGCGCGGCACTGATCGCCCCCGTCCCGTATCCGTTAGCCTTTACCACTGCGCCCGTTTCGCAATCGGTCATCGCGTCAAGCGCGCGCCAATTCGACAGCACTGCGTCAGAGTTGATGTATAGCCGTCCTGTCGCCATGGCGCGGTTTTTGACAGGCAAACAGGGAAGGGGAAAGAGCAAATGCGGTGTTTGCTGCGGGGATGCGCGATTGGCTGCCATAAAGGGCAGCGTTCACGGCTGCATGAAGACGCCGCGATTGCGTTCCCAGATTTCTTCTCCGATCAGGCAATTGTAGGGCTGTTGGACGTGCGCCTGCGCGGGGACTATCCGTGGTTCCAACCCCGCGATTTCAAGAACCAGCTTGCGTCTGACGGAGGATGCAAAGGCGCTCCATTCCGTGACGGGCAGAACGAAAGCGCCCGGTCCACCGATCACGCAGCGGGTATAGTAGACATCAAGGTCCGGGATGTTCCAGTGGCTGAAGATTCCGTCATCCTGTGTCATCAGCGGGATGCCGTTGATCGTGATCCCGCGGGCCAGAACGTCATCTCGGGCTGCTTCGACGGGGGGGCCCATATTGTTTGGCCCATCGCCCGAGACATCGATCACCCGGCGCAGGCCCATGTAGGCATTTGTTTCGATTGAGGTCGCGGCATAGATCAGGGCCGAGGAAATTGATGTGCGACGCAGGCCTGTATCAAAAAACGCAGTGATGTGATCAGCCACCTTCGCTGCATCATCTGCTGACTCAATAAGCGTCCAGGGAACAATCACCCGCTGGTTGCCCGCACCGGCCCATTCCACATAGGTGAGTGCGATCCGGCCCAGCATTCCGCCACCAATTGCGGCCTGAACCTCTGGGCTGGTCAACGCTTTGGCATATCCCTGACGCTGGATCTCAAGCTCATAAGGTTGCATGGAGCGGGAGACATCAACAGCCAAAAAAAGCTCGACATCGACTTCGATTCCGTCCGCGTGAAGCGGGTTGGTTAGCATTAGCAGAAACAGCAGAAAACGCATGACACTACTGCGCGACAACCAACGCATCGAGTCCAGTAAAATCTGCGCGGGCTAGAAGTTTTGGTCGCTGCTTTGCTGCCAAGGCTGAACAAGATTGCCAAAGCGGGTGAATTGGCCTTCGAACGACAGATCCACAGTGCCGATGGGACCGTGGCGCTGTTTGCCGATGATGACTTCTGCGCGGCCGTGCAGACGCTCCATCTCTTCCTGCCACTTGGCCATGCCTTCCAGATCGTGATCACCGGGTTTTTCGCGTTCTTTGTAGTATTCCTCTCGGAAGACGAACATCACCACGTCGGCGTCCTGTTCGATCGAGCCAGACTCGCGCAGATCGCTGAGTTGCGGACGTTTGTCATCGCGGCTCTCGACCTGACGGCTGAGCTGGGAGAGTGCGACCACCGGAATGTCGAGTTCCTTAGCGATTGCTTTTAACCCCATGGTGATTTCAGATATCTCGTTTACACGGTTTTCACTGCGCCCGGTACCGCGCACAAGCTGTAGATAGTCTACCATCAGCACATCAAGACCATGCGTTCGCTTCAGTCGCCGGGCGCGGGCGGCAAGCTGCGCGATCGGCAGGGCGGGGGTGTCATCGATAAAAAGTGGGCAGGCCTCCAACGCTTTGGCTGCGTCAACAAACCTGCGGAACTCGGCCTCGGTCATGTCGCCGCGCCGGATCTGCTCGGACGGAACCTCGGCTGCTTCCGAGAGGATCCGTGCGGCAAGCTGTTCGGCGCTCATCTCCAGTGAGTAGAAGCCAACGACCCCGCCATCAATCGCCCCTTCGGAGCCGTCTGGTAGGGCCCCCCGTTTGTACGCCTTGGCGATTTTAAAGGCGATATTGGTGGCGAGAGACGTCTTCCCCATCGATGGACGGCCGGCAAGGATCAGAAGATCAGAACGGTGCAAACCGCCGAGTTTCTTGTCCATATCAATCAGGCCGGTGGAAACCCCGGAAAGGCCACCATCACGCTGATAGGCCGCATTTGCAACATTGACTGCGTCCGTTACTGCCTTCAGAAAGCTTTGAAATCCGCTTTCCGTTTGGCCCTGTTCGGCCAGCTTGTATAGCGCCTGTTCGGCCTCGACTATCTGCTCTTTCGGTTCTGACTCGACATCGACCTTGGCGGCTTTCGCGCTGATGTCCCGTCCAAGTAGGATCAGATCCCGCCGCACGGCGAGGTCATAGATCATCTGAGCATAGTCGCGCACGGCAAAGCTGCTGATGGCGGAGGCGGCGAGACGCGCGAGATAGGCGGGTCCGCCCAGTTCCTTGAGGCCCTCGTCATCCTCCATGAACGCCTTCAGTGTTACCGGGCTTGCGAGGTTGTTCCTGGCGATGCGCGATGCGGCGATGTCATAGATGCGGGCGTGGACCGGATCATAGAAGTGCTGTTCCTGGATGATCGAGGCTACCCGGTCATAGACGTCATTGTTGGTCAGGATCGCACCAAGAAGCTGCTGTTCGGCCTCAATGGAATGCGGCATCGTATCGGCATCCTGAACCGCCACGCCGGTTGGATTTATTGTTGCCACTTCGTTCATTTTTGGTTGTCCCCCGCTCGTTGAAACCGGGTCATAGCGAAGCAATCGCGCAACGAGAAGCGGGAATGAAGGTGAGGAAAAGCCTGTGTATAAGGCTGTCCAGCGGTTTCTTCTGCCCGCTATCTCGTGTTGGCGCTGCTCTGTACCACAACTTGTAGTCCGGAATGTGATTCTTCACAATTCCATTCACAGGTTTTCATCCATGCTGTCCCGGCTTCCGTCCACAGATTCCCGACACGCCTCGCGTTCAGCGGTTCTGGTAGGCGGATTGCCACTCACGCGGATTGTGAAGGAAGGCTTCGACCTCGGTCAGTGTGGTCTGGTCGAACGTATCTGATTTCCTCGCCTCGGCCAAAACATCCCACCATGTGCAAAGATGGTGGAGCCGGACGCCGTGATCGCCGAGCGTCTTTTCGGTTTCGGGAAAAATACCGTAGTAGAAAATCACCGCCGTGTGCCCACAGGTCGCCCCGGTATCACGGATCGCATCGACGAAAGACAGCTTTGAACCTCCATCGGTTGTCAAATCCTCAACCAGAAGCGCGCGCTCACCTTTTTTCATCACACCTTCGATTCTGGCGTTGCGCCCGTAGCCCTTGGGTTTCTTGCGCACGTAGGTCATCGGCAGCCCCATGCGCTCGGCGACGAGAGCAGCAAAGGGAATACCGGCCGTTTCCCCGCCCGCAACGTTGTCGAATGCCTCAAAACCCGCATTTCGCATCACCGTCGCCGTCAGAAAATCCATCAGCGTTGCGCGGATCCGCGGATAGGAAATGAGCTTGCGACAATCGATGTAGGTCGGGCTCGGCAGGCCGGAGGCGAGGGTGAACGGCTCGGCCCCGTTCAAATGCACGGCCTCGATCTCAAGCAGCATGCGGGCGGTCAGGCGGGCCATTTCGTTGGCGTTAGGGTAGCTCGAAGGGATCATGGGGGGTGCCTTTAGTTCTTGGGTCAGCTCACGGACCATTGCAAAGGAAAGCCCGGATCGAAGACCGTGACTGGGCCATCAGCCGTATCGATCCGTGACGGATAGCTGGGTGGTGTCTTGTGAAGTGTGATGCGGTCTTCGTTGGGTGGCAGGCCGTAGAAGGCAGGACCGTTGAGCGATGTGAAACCTTCCAGCCGGTCCAGCGCAGTCTCGTCCTCAAACACGTGCGCGAGGATCGACATCGTATTGGGCGCTGTGAAGCAGCCCGCGCATCCACAGGGCAAAAGTTTGTTCGCATCCGTATGGGGTGCGCTGTCGGTGCCAAGGAAAAATCGCGCATCACCTCCCGTCGCGGCTGCCCGAAGGGCCAGGCGGTGGATTTCTCTCTTCGCGACGGGTAGGCAATAATAATGCGGGCGGATCCCACCGGCGAGGATATGATTGCGATTGATCACCAGATGATGGGTTGTGATCGTCGCCGCTAGAGTGTCGTCCTGGGCCCTTGCGTATTCAACAGCATCCTTCGTCGTGATATGCTCCATTACGACGCGCAGGCCGGGTGTTGCTCGCCGGATCGGATCGAGCACCCGCTCAATGAACACCGCCTCACGATCGAAGATATCAATGTCGTGGTCCGTCACTTCTCCGTGCACGCAAAGGGTAAGTCCGATCCCGGCCATCCTCTCGAGCACCGGGCGAACCTTGTCGAAGTTGCGAACGCCAGAGGCTGAGTTGGTCGTGGCGCCGGCTGGATAAAGCTTTATCGCCCGTACTAACCCAGCGGCATAAGCCGCAGCCACATCGTCCGGGTCGGTATCTTCCGTCAGATAAAGCGTCATCAGCGGTGTAAAATCAGCGCCATCGGGCAGCGCGGCTACGATCCGATCACGATATGCTTCTGCGTCCAATTTGGTGACAACCGGCGGGACGAGGTTTGGCATGATGATGGCACGTGCAAAGTGCCGTGTGGTCCATGGCAAAACGGCTTCGAGCATCGCGCCATCGCGCAGGTGGAGATGCCAATCGTCGGGGCGGCGCAAGGTCAGTTCGGACATAGCAACCGGCTAGCATGCAGATGCAGGCTATGCCAGACCCAGCTTCCGAACTGAAGACCGCGCCTTTTGTGCCACTTGACGCGCCGTGCGGGGGGTGCAGGTTGGTCAGACAAGGGAGGATCAGGATGAGCGACACATCCAATATCGACGCGGTACAAAAAATGCTGGCAGACCAAGGCTATGTCTGCGGGCGGGCCTTGGGCACGGTGGTTTTTCTGGCCCTTCGTCTGGGGCGGCCGCTCTTCCTGGAAGGCGAGGCCGGCGTCGGCAAGACCGAAATCGCAAAAGCACTGGCCGCGGGGTTGAACAGGCGTCTGATCCGCCTGCAATGTTACGAAGGCCTCGATGCAGCAAGCGCTGTTTACGAATGGAACTTCCCGGCACAGATGGTTGCGATCCGAACAGCTGAGGCTGCAGGTGGTACCAAACGCGCGGATCTCCAGGCTGAACTTTTTAGTGACGAATATCTAGTGGAGCGCCCCCTTTTGCAGGCCATGCGCCCGGATGAGAATGGCGCGCCTGTCCTTCTGATCGACGAGGTTGACCGTACCGATGAACCTTTCGAGGCGTTCCTTCTCGAAGCGCTCAGCGACTTTCAGGTGACGATCCCCGAGCTTGGCAGCATAAAAGCACCTGAACCGCCCATTGTCGTTCTGACCTCAAACCGTACGCGCGAGGTTCACGATGCCCTCAAACGACGGTGCCTCTATCACTGGGTGGATTATCCGGATTTCGACCGCGAAATGGAGATCCTGCATGCGCGCGCGCCTGAGGCATCTGACGCGCTAAGTCGCGAGGTCGTCGCTTTCGTGCAGCAATTGCGCACCGAGGATCTGTTCAAGAAACCGGGTGTTGCAGAAACTATCGACTGGGCCAAATGCCTGCTCGCGCTCGACATGATTAATCTGAGCCCAGAAGCGATTGCCGACACACTGGGCGCGATCCTTAAATACCAGGACGATATACAAAAACTGCAGGGCTCCGAAGCCAAACGCATCCTGGATCAGGCCAAGGCATCCTTGGAGCCTGCATGACACTTCTCTGGGTCCAAAATATCCTGGGGGTCCGGGGGCAACGCCCCCGGTCGGTCTGAAATTGGCCGAACATTTGCCGCTGGATCTTCCCGAAGACCCCAAATTAGCGGGCAACATCACTCATTTCGCGCGGGCTCTGCGCAAGGCGGGTTTACCCATAGGCCCGGGCCGTGTTGTTGACGCCATTGCTGCGGTTGAAGCAGCGGGCTTTACCAGCCGGCGGGATTTTTATTGGACATTGCATGCCTGTTTCGTAAACCGACCCGAGCATCGCACTGTTTTTGCGCAGGTTTTTCGACTTTATTGGCGAGATCCCCGCTACCTTGAACATATGATGGCGGCCCTGACGCCGATGGTGCGCGGGGTTCAGGAAGACCGCGCGCCCCAAGCGGCTGAGAAGCGCGCAGCAGAAGCGCTTTTGCACGGGGCGGATGCGCCGGCACCCAACCAACCCGAACCAGGTGAGGATGAGGAGACGGCCATCGAGATCGATGCCAGTCTCACCATGTCGAAAGAGGAAAAGTTCAAGAATCTCGATTTCGAACAGATGAGCACGGCAGAGATGGAGGCGGCCAAACGCATGCTCGCCCGGATCGAGCTGCCGGTCGATCCGATCCGATCCCGCCGCACTATGGCGGCTGTACGGGGCCGCGTGGATCCCGCGCGCACCCTGCGTGCAGCAATGCGACGTGGCGGAGAGATGCGTGACATTGCCTGGAAAGCACAGCGCCCGCGTTGGCCAAATCTCATTGTACTTTGCGACATCTCGGGCTCTATGAGCCAGTATTCCCGCCTGATCCTGCATTTTCTGCACGCGGTCTCAAATGCGAAGGGAGCAGGATGGGCCAAGGTGCATGCCTTCACCTTCGGTACGCGACTGACCAACATCACCCGCCATCTGCAGCAGCGCGATGTGGATGCCGCACTCAAGGCTGCGGGGGCTGAAGCTCAGGATTGGGAAGGCGGAACGCGGATTGGTCGGTGCATTGAGGATTTCAACCGTGATTGGTCAAGGCGGGTTACGGGGCAGGGTGCAGTCGTCCTGCTGATCACCGATGGACTTGACCGAGATGATCCAGAGGCGCTCGGAAGGCAGATGCAGCGACTGCATCTGTCGACACGTCGGTTGATCTGGCTGAACCCGCTTTTGCGTTTTGACGGGTTTGCCCCGAAGGCGCAGGGGATCACGGCTATGCTGCCGCATGTGGACAGCTTTCGCGCAGGCCATTCGATTGCCTCACTGGAAGCCTTGGCTGATGTGATATCCCGCAGGGAAGATGTTGGGGAAAAAGATCGCCTTCTTAAGGCGTTAGGGGCGCGAATTTAGACAAGTGTGTCGGCGAAACTGTTTCGGTAAAGGGCGGAAAGATCTTCCAGCGGCGCTTCGCTTGCGCCGAACCGAACACAGTTACCACCAAATTTGCCGACACTCTGAATGCTAAGACCGGCTTGACCGGCTGCGACCATGAGCGCCTCGGCCTGGTCGAAATTACAGGCGATCAGATAACGGCCCTGATCTTCGCCAAAAAGGAAGGGGGTGTCGGCACTGTCGAGTGTCACTCCCACCACCGATCCTTCCGCCAGTTCGAACGCTGCGAGCGCCAGTCCACCATCGGCCAGATCGGTGCAGGCCTTGATGAGATTGCGGTTGCCGCGAATGAAGTCGCCGGCATTCTTTTCCGCGTCCAGATCGACATGCGGGGCATCGCCGTCATTGCGGCTGAAAACCTCGGCCAGAAGGGCTGATTGCCCAAGATGGCCGGTGGTTTCGCCCAAAAGTAGGGCCACATGTCCTTCGCGCACTTGGTCGCCGATAATGTCTTCGGTTGTGTCGATCAGACCGACTGCCCCGATGGTGGGCGTGGGCAGGATCGCCTGACCGTCAGTTTCATTGTAAAGCGAAACGTTGCCGGAAACGATGGGCATATCAAGAGCTTGGCAAGCCTCACCGATGCCCTGGATGGCGCCGACAAACTGGCCCATGATCTCGGGTTTTTCCGGATTGCCGAAGTTCAGATTGTCCGTCGTCGCAAGTGGTTTTGCACCAACGGCACTTAGGTTGCGGTAGGCTTCGGCAACGGCCTGCTTTCCGCCCTCGACCGGGTTGGCTTTGACGTAGCGAGGGGTGACATCGGAGGTAAAAGCCAGTGCTTTACCTGTGTCATGCACGCGGATGATGCCTGCGCCGAGCCCCGGTCTGCGCGCTGTGTCGGCCATAACGGTCGTGTCGTATTGTTCGTAAACCCATTGTTTTGCAGCATAATTCGGGCAGCAGAGCAAGGCTTTGAGACCGTCAATGGGATCGATTCCCGGCACGTCCGCAAGCGGTTCGGGATCGGTTGCGGGTATGTGCGGCCGATCATATTCCGGAGCTTCGGAGGACAGTTTCGACAGGGGCAGATCGGCCTTGATTTCGCCGTTCAGGAGGATGAGGAACCGGTCTTCGGCGATCGTTTCACCCACAATTGCGAAATCGAGATCCCATTTGTCGAAGACGGCCCTGGCTTCGGCTTCCAGTTCGGGGCGCAGCACCATCAACATGCGTTCCTGGGATTCTGACAGCATCATCTCGTATGC
>CALCOY010000109.1 GCA_937897325.1 uncultured Shimia sp. | reverse complement strand
GACATCGCATCCATACGCCTTTGGGTCCGCCATTTGTCAACATGACCTAGTCGCTTTTGCTCAGTTTCCGGCAGGCCCTCTGCAAGAATTAAAAGCTCTTCCTCTAGCTCAGAAATCTGATCTTTGATGGCAAGCCAGGCATCTGGATCAGCAAAGCGCTTCCGCCCTGTTGCGGGATCAAAGCAGGTGCTGTAAGCCAACACGAAGTTTGAAATTCGATCCAGTTCTCGATCCTCTTTTTCGTCTAGGAATTCATACAAAGGCCAGGCAGCAAAAATCGCTGCTACGATTACTATTATTCGCTCTAAGACGCCAATTGATTCGTAAAAGTTGTGGAGCTTGACCTTTTTCAAATCTAATATCCCATAACCTGAATAGATTGCTTTTGCCCATCATTTTGGAACCTTTGATCGTTCAAATCTGAACGTTTCGATTTTTAACAGCTCATCTCGAGAAATTTTTCCACATCATCGTTTGGGCAATCATCAACAAAGGACGCAAATCATATTTGATAAGTGCAAAACCGCAGTTTTTGACTGTCATTGTCGTGCAAGTCATCTATGAGGAAACTTACGACCGAAGTCGCATCATCCGTCAAGTTAGGCGCAAATCCAAACAAAATCTTTCTCTCTACGCTGCATATGTATGTTGGCATACTCCAACGTTTCAGTGCAACTTTTAGACAAGCAGACTCGAAGTCTTGGGCTAGCTTTAGCTGTGGTCCATACAAGGAACTAAAAAATGAATAAGAATCAAGAGGTTGCTAAGGCGCTAGATGAGTTAGCGGACTTGGTAGAAAATGATGGAGACGCAATCTACATACCTGCGACTCGAGAACTGATGTTCAACGTAGGAATTCAGGGCAACGCCGTTGGCGGAGGAACAGGTGTTTTAGGTGAAGCACTTGGGGCTGGAACTGGCATTGAGGTCGATGGACCCAAGTCCGGCATCGGCATATTGGGTACTGCATCTGAAGGGGGCGTCGGTGTTTCGGGTAGGGCGGTCGGCGGAGGAACTGGAATTAAGGTCACCGGCAACGGTGGTGTTGGAGTGATGGCGGTTGGATGGACTGGAGGTGGAGGTAATCCGCTATTGGTCTCAAACATACTCAGACGTCATGCGGAATCTCTACGCGATGGCGAGTCTTCTGAGGGTGACCATATCGGCTTGTGGAAGAATCTAAGGGAAGAGTTCCTTGAAAAAGCAACTGGCAAGGCTGCTGGCAAAATTGTTGAGCTTCTCGCTGATCTAGTCGGATAGCTCGACCATTTTGTGTGGGCCAAATGTTCTCCTACGCTTGATCCAACGACCGCGCCAGATACGGGATTGGCCTCGGGTCAAAAGTGAAGGTAGTGCCCAATCGAATTTCGGGTTTTTCAGGTGCGCTTCTCCTAGCTACAACCCGCAGCCGCTCCCAAATCCGTCAGAAAGCGAGGCGCATAGAGCTTCCAAGCCTTGAACTGTCCGCGCGATGCAACCAATTTTGGTCTATGATTAAAGACCTTCTTGAACCCGTCATTCTGTTTGCTGGCATCGTCGGAAGCTTACTCTACCCACCACTCTTGCCCATCTTTCTGGCCTATTGCTTCGGCTACGCGCTGCACATTGCCCTGACGCGACCTTGGCGGTTCGACTAGTTCCCGCTAATCATCATCGTGATTTTGCTGTCCATTGGTGTGGTCTGCGCGACCTGATTGGCCATGAGTGCAGCGATCATTCTGCGCTCTGTATCGCTCACACTATTTCGCGGCAATGGACCACCGTTGCGGATAAGCTGTGCCAGCCCCTGAACCTGCTTTTTCGTTGAACGGTCACTGAGCCTCTTGGCCCCGAGCCCCAAGGCAGAAGGCGCCATGAAGAGCGGATTGCCAGCTGCACCAGACGCCGCCGCTGATGCCGAGAACCCGCCTAACGTCAGCCCGCCCGATGTGGGGGATAGCTTGCCGAGAAGGCGCAAAGCGTTCTGAGTGGGTTTGCCATCTGCAATCTCCCGCATCGCCTTTAGTTCTTCCTTTGAGAAACCAGCCCGCAGCTTGGGGGTTTCGAGAACACGGCGGATGTTTTGGCGATGTGCATTGACTACGTTGCCACCGCTGCCGGTCGTGGCGGCACGACGCAAGCCCTTAGGAATGAGGCCCGTTTCGTTGTTTTAAAACTACCACAAATGGTGCGGTGGTCATATAGATACCCCGGCTTAAAACACTGAAATTTACACGTTTCATTTGCAAAATGGTTTGTGCTCAAATGCATGGCACTAGAGCCTTTCTGAGCCAGGTGGCAGAATGATTGCATCGGGCATCGCCGCGCGCGATTGCTGCATAGCATCCACATTTGCACGCTTTCGAAAATCGGCCTCGGCTT
>CALCOY010000108.1 GCA_937897325.1 uncultured Shimia sp. | reverse complement strand
CTGCTATCCCTCATGTGACACCAAAATAGTGGCACAGTCTTAAGCGGCTAAGACAGCAGTCATCTCTGTTAGCCCCGCCGATCTGCTTTTCTAGAGACGCACATATCACGGCCGGACCGGGTCTTGTGCCGGAACGTCTGACGCGTTCCGGTGCCACATGCCCGCCGTGCTTACAACGTGCCCCCATTCTGTCTGCCGTCACCCACTCACTTTATCCGCCGGGCGGATAATCTGCCTGCTTGGCCGGTCTCATCTCCCACCATAGACTGAAGCCCTAGACGTTTATCAGCTAACCATTCGTCTATGCGTACCCAATTCACGCTCGACCTGCGCCTCGCTCGGCGTCAGGCGGGCTACACCCAAGCCGACCTGGCCCATCTGCTCTCCGCACGGCAAGCCACCGTGTCCGATCTGGAGCAGGGTCGGTCGCAGCCCAACCTTGAACAGATCGTTGAGCTGTCCATGATCTATGGCAGATCCTTTGAAAGCTTCTTTGCCGAGATCATGGCAGGCTGCCGGACCCGGCTCACCAGCCGTCTGGAGAGCCTGCCCGAGCCAACCGACGCTTCACCCACCGCCGTTGCCCGTTCCCGTGCTCTCAAACGTCTCCGCGCCCGTCTGCTGACACCGCCTGAAGATGGCGCTTAGGGTTCTGGCCATTGCCGTGGCCTCAAGCAAAGCGGGCTATGTCTATCTGCAGGGCAGCACGCTTCTGCATTGGGGCATCTCGGTCAAGGCGGCCAAGAACAACACCAATATCGTTGAGTTTGCCCAAAAACTCATCAATGAGTTCAAACCCGACGTGGTGGTGACCGAGAAATGCGGTCCCACCTCCAAGAAGGGGAAGAAAACCAGGACGCTGATCCGGTCAGCGGCGGAGCTCGCCAGTCACAATGCGGTGCTGGATGTCTCGGTCGAGCGGATCCAGGTCTTTACGTCCAAATATGAAGAGGCGGTTGCCCTGGCCCAGCAATGGTCTGATCTCAAGCGGCACCTGCCCAAACACAAGCGACGGCTCTTTGAATATGAGCCTCGTGCCATGGTGCTCTTTGAGGCTTTGTCCATCGCCAAGAGTGTGCTGGATCGGCCCAGCACCGAATTGGCCGCAGCCATGGGGTAGTCCCACATTTGTTCTTCGAAACCGCCCAATAAGGGGCGGTTTTTGTTTGGAAATGAAAGCTGGATTGTAGCGGCCCTCTGGTCCGAAGGCCCGAGCCTTTCCCGTGAACTGGGCGTCATGGCGGTAGGTCTCAAAGCGGGCTATAGGCCCTAGAACACTGGCAGAATTCGCGACGTGTGATAATATGTTGTCATAAGCCAAACGCCTATGAACACTATCGCCCTAGACACACACAAGACCATTCGCAAACTGCAAACACGCGGGTTTTCTGAGGAGCAGGCTGAAGGCATCATCGACGCCTTGACGGAAAGTGACCTTGCTACCAAGAGCGATCTCAGATCCGAGATCAGCGGGTTAGAGATGCGGATCTACCGCGCCATGCTGGTATAGACAGGTGTCATTGCGGCCATTGTGATCGGCATCGTTCAATTTGCGTTATAGGGGGGCGCGCCGCTGCCACAGCCTTGGCAGCGCATGATGTTCTGCAGATATGTTATCTGATCGCGCATCTTTTGAGATGGCGCTGTTGTGATACATTTGTTCTATGTCTTCAATCGTTGAACAAGCCGTTTCTGCTTTGCAAAAACTGCCAGCTGATCGTCGCGACGAACTGGCTCAAATCATTGTTGAGGCGACCAAGCCGAGCATTCGGTACTCAACTGAACAATTGTCGGGTATCGACGCCGCCATCGCTGAGGCGGATGCGGGCGAGTTTGTCTCGTCTAAAGAGATTACCGCAGTCTTCTCACGCTTTCGAAAGGTATGAGCTATCGGCTGACGCCGTCAGCACTGCAGGACCTTTCGAACATCGCAGACTTCCTCGCTGCCGCGTATCCGCAAATTGCCCGCGTGTTGAGCTTATCTTCCGCAGAACCTTTGAGTTGCTGGGCGATTTTCCAACCATTGGCCGACCTGGCCCCCGAACCGATACCCGCGAACTGCCTGTGCGCCAATATCCCTATCTGATCATCTACCAGATGAACGCCGAACGGGTCGACATTCTGCGGATCTATCACATGGCGCGGGATCCGGAAGCGAAGCTGCCTGATGATTAAGGTGGTGCGCCTTGTAATCCAGACATTCATAAACTCAGCAGACCGTGTTAAAGAACACACGCGGAGTAGCGACGAGCAGCCAAGACCGCAGAGAGACTGCCCTCAGTGCGCCCCTCCCATGCTTTTCCTCAAGGGAGGGGCGCTTTTTGCAGATATGCAGCTGATATCGACAGGTTAGTTGTCCTTGGTGCAGACAGTCGGATGCGTGCTCGCCTGACAGATCTACCGCATCATGGTACACTAATGGGACCTATGACAACAATTGCATTGGACACGCACAAAACCATTCAAAAGCTGCAAGCCAAGGGCTTTAGCGCGCCGCAAGCTGAGGGGATCGTAGACGCCCTCACCGAGAGCGAATTGGTCACCAAGACCGATCTGAGAACCGAACTCAAACTGCAAGCGGCGGATATCAAGATCTGGGTGGCCGGATTGCTTATCGCCCAGGCGGCTCTGATTTTGACACTGCAGAACGTGCTGGGCGGGTAAGCTGATCGCGGAAGATCGACGGTGATATCCAGGGGGCCGGCCAATGAATTGCTTCAACCCAGTCTGCCCATTAAACATATCAGCGAAATGGTGGTCTTTGTGCCTTTCGCCGCAGCATCAACGGAGTGACCAGATGCGGGACTTTGCCGCCTTGTGCAGATGCGGCTATTGCTAACGCAGCATTTCCTCTGCCCTGCAGAACGTTTCTTGTTGCGGTGCAGCGCGAGTCACCGAAGCAGTCATTCCACGACGTCGATTTAGATCGAACCGAAACCAAGCTTTCGCCGCAGTCCGATCCAACGTCTCAAGAGCAGGACAAAGAGGACATCCCCACTCAAAGAATCAATGACCGCAACGGAGGTTATGTCGATCACACCTTATGGTTGCTGAGACCTGACATTATTCGAGACATAATTCTGAGCCGTAGCCAACGCGGGGCTATTCCAAGGTTATAGCCTAAGACTTTGGACAAGAACCCGGGTCTGATTGTGCCACTTTTTCCAATGCTGCGCAAAATACCGGCGGCGACTGTTTCAGCGCTGTCAGCACTTCCAAGTGTCATATCTGCACGAGCCTCAAAACCCGATTTAACTGGGCCAGGCGCCACGGATACCACCCGCACACCTGAAGGCTTCAGTTCCTGCGCAAGCCCTTCGGCTAGTGTTTGAACATATGCCTTAGTAGCCGAATAATTGGCTGCGAATGCGGCGCCTTGAAAGCCAACAAGTGAGCCAAACAAAACCAGCTGGCCGCATTTTCTTTGAATCATTCTTTGCCCGAGCGCCTGTGAAAGCTGCAAAACCGCCTCACAGTTTACGCGGATCATATCTCTTTCCGTCTCAACATCGGCTGACACAAGGGGCCCACTGGTTCCAAAACCAGCAGCCAGCACAGCCGTGCCTATATCAAACTCTTTTGACGCACGTGCCAGAGCATCGACTTCACCGGCGACGCCAAGATCTGCCGCAAACACGTCAGCCTGTACCCCATGCGCTTTGCTGAGATCTGCCGCGAGTGCTGACAAGACGTCTTTTCGTCGTGCTACCAGCAGCAGATCAAAGCCTGCTGCGGCCAAGGCCACGGCAGTGGCGCGACCGATCCCGTCACTTGCGCCCGTTACAAGTGCCACAGGACCAAATGGCTGCAGTTTCTCAGGAAGACGCGCAGCGCTCATCGTTTCACCTCGACATTTACAGTGACGGGCGCGTCATCAACGCGAAAGCCAGCTTCGTCGAAGCGCGGCGCGCGCAAGCGCGGACGGATGTTGCCAGAAACGCCCCAAGCCTCTGTCGGCATACCCAGGAGGTTGGTGTCTGTCTTTCGATTGCCATTAAGATCATGGGCGACCGCGACCGCATACGTCCCCGGAGCGACATCTTCAAAAAGGCAAACTGCGGACGTGCCTGTGGGAACTACCCAAACAGTTGTGATCCCTCCGTGGCCTGTTGGAAAACTCGCGCCGCTATTGTGTAAACCACATCCGATTTGTCCCGCACTTCCAGTCACGCCAGAAACATTCACGCGGATGCTGTCCGCAAACGCGTGGCTGCTTGGCAAACCCATCAAGGCGGCTGCGGCTAATAATAGAAGTTTCATTGGTTCGCTCCTTTGTGGGCCCATCTAACTTCAAGTTGACGCCGTCTACCAAATAGCCGGAGCGGGTTGACGCTGTCAACTGCTTGCGTCACATGTGCAGGATGTCGAAGAATGTCGCCACGTCGCCACATGCCTCCAACGGCGAAAACTCCGTCAAAGAAGCCTGTGTTCGCAAGGCGATGGAGGTAATTGCTGAAAAGGGCCTGGAAGGTTTGAGCCTGCGCGCGGTCGCCCGGGCGCTCGGGATTAGTCACCAAGCCCCCTACAAGCACTTCCCGTCCCGTGACCACCTCCTTGCGGAAGTCACTCGTCGGTGCCTGATCGATTTCGCACAGGCTTTGCGCACAAGCGGGGCGAATGACGAGGGCGATGCCTTGCCTCCTCAACAGGCGATGCGAAAGCTTGGCGAAACTTACATCCGATATGCGTTAGAGAACCCGTTGGCATATCGCTTGATGTTCTCCACACCATGGCCCGAAGCGGCACTTGAGCTTGACTTGTCGCGCGATGCGCGTGCCGCTTTCGATATCCTGGTCGAGCGCATATCGAGACTGAAACCTGATACCGAAGGTACCACCCTCCGAGCAGACGCTTTGTTTATCTGGACGGCCATTCACGGCATCGCTGGAGCCATCGAAAGCAACGCCATGCAATATCTCGACTTCGACGCTGGTGAAATAGAGCAAGCCTTGGGCCACGCGATGACGCTGATAGATAGTGCGGTCTTCGGGGCGCAGCAATCGGAGACGGAGCGGTGATCTACGTGTCGATTACAGGGCTAAGGCTTAAAGGATTTCACACGGCTCCGATTTTTTGGTGGCACACGCTCCGCTCCCTTCGTCAGGCACGCGAAGCCGATGGCATCCTGCACGTAGACGCGCGTGTCATTAGTGGAGTGCACCACACGCTGACAGCTTGGATTTCACGCCAGGCTATGACCGACTTTATGCGTACAGGCGCGCACCTATCCGCAATGCGAAGTTATCCAAAGGTTGGCCAGGGTCGAACGGTAGGGTTTGACGCCAGTTCTGTACCGGACTGGCAAGCAGCAAGGCAATTCTGGGAAGAGCATGCGAAAGAGCCTGCCATGCACCACAAGTGAGGGAACAGGAGATCGATCTTAACGTGCAGGTATTCCAACAGACCGGACATTGGTGAACGCTGCAGAATACGTATCTTTGGGCTCACCGCTGTCGTTGGGGCCGTCGCAGCATCTTGTTGTCTGGCCTCGATCACGGCGATGAGGACCGGCCCAAACCGGTCACTCAACCGTACGCGGAAATGCTGCGTTTGCAGTCGGCTTTGCGGACATTGGCTGCAGATGCATGATCAGAGCTTAGGTGACAGTGAATTGCCCCATCATGCCGCAATCCTCGTGTTCTAGTATGTGGCAATGATACATGTAGGGCGCGTCCTTCGTCGCCTCATAGTCGAACCGCACCAGGACTTCTGACCATCCCTCTTCGACGTGGACCATGTCTTTCCAACCTGCCGCATAAGCTGGCGGCGGCCCGCCGTTCTGGCTCAGGATACGGAAAGAGCATCCGTGGATGTGGAATGGGTGCAACTGGTCATCCACTGAGATACGCCAGATTTCGGTGTCCCCTTTGCGCACCTCGTCATCGATCCCGTCCATCTTCATCGGCTGGCCGTTTATTGCCATTGCTCCCGCATCGCCGCAATAGTTGTCCCAAGCCAGCGCCAGTGCGGCAAGATCGGCACCGACATCCATTTCCAACTGGAAGCTGCGGGTCACGGCGGCGTCTGCTGGCTGTGGTGGTTCAAGGTTTGCCAATTGCGTGGGTATTGCGCCGTCAAAGCCTTTGGCCGCAGATCTGTTCAGCGAAAGAGCTGTTGTGGTTTTATTGCCGCCGAACAGGTTCGCTAAAAAGCCGCCACCTTCTCCGTCCAGGCTCACGTTAAGTGCGTTGGTCTCGACAGAATTCATATCCACGAGGATTTCGTAGCGTTCTCCCGGTGACATCAAAATGCTCTCTGCCTCAACAGACGCCGATAAGAACCCACCGTCCGATGCGATTACCGTGACCGGTCCAGTTTCCATTGATAGGCTCAGAAAGCGCGCGTTGCAGGCATTCAGAATACGCAGCCGGATGAGACCAGTGGGAACCGTTTGGGCGACTGGCGCGATTGCGCCATTGACCACAAGCGTATTGCCTTCGAAGCCATCCTCAAAGACGGCGGCGGAAAGTTCGTATTCCATCTTTCCGCTTCCATCGAACATCTTATCTTGCAGGATCAGGGTGAAGTCATCCACGCCGTAGGTCTTTGGTAAATCGGACGAGAGACTTGCGTCATCCTCGACTAACAGCACGCCTGCCAGACCTTTATAAGTCTGCTGCGCCGTTTTGCCGTGCATGTGCGAATGGAACCAGTTCATCGAAGCGTGCTGGACAATCGGTACATCGGGCGACCAGACCGACCCGTTTTTAACTTCCTGATGCGGTCCGCCATCAACTTCGCCCGGAATATGCAAGCCGTGCCAGTGGATCGTCGAAGTGTCACCGATGTTGTTTGTCACATCGAACGGCAGGGTCTGACCCTGTTTCGCCCTGAGGACGGGTCCCAGATAGTCGTGGTTTATCCCGAAGGTCTGACTTGCCACGCCAGTGCCGAAGTCGTGGCTGGACAGGTTAAGCGCCAAAGACACCCGGTCTTCGATCCCACCGGTCAGGTCCGTGACGGGAATTATTGGAAGCGGTCGCGGCGTCGACTGTGCCCATGCCATACCGCCGCCCGCCAAAAGCATGCCGGCGCATGTGGTTCTCAGGAAAGCTCTGCGGTCCATTGCAACCTCCGAAAGATGTCAACTATGGTTGATAGATCGACATCCAAGGACGCTTTGTCAACCGTGATTGATAAAAAAGACGACACATTCCTAAGCCAAAACATCAAGGGCATGATGATGACGCTGATTGCACGTTGGAATGCCCAAATGGACGATGCACGCGCCGAAACCGAGTTCGCGTCGGTGCGTCCCGCAGACATGCGTGTCTTTGCTCAACTCCGAGGGCGAACGGTCAGATTGTCAGACATTCATCGGGAGATGGGCTTTTCTCGCCAAGCAGCGCAACAGGCCGTCGACCGCTTGGTTGGGCATGATATGATCGTTGTGACGGATGACCCCACGAGCAAGCGCGACAAACTGGTTTCAATCACGGAAAAGGGACAACGATGGCGCTCGATTGCGGCTGAGCAAATTCGGCACATCGAAACCGAAATAGGGGACGCCGTCGGGGACGATGCCAGGGAAGCAATGCGTGATTATTTGGTAAGGCTCGTTGACAAAAATTGAAGCTACTAAAGCTTACCGGAAGTCGGTGGCCACGGCCCAAAGCCGCCGTTGGCCCATAGATCAAGTTTCTGCGGTCTCCGTCCGAAAGCTGCCATTCGCCGCGGAAGCAAAATTTCTAGGTCCGCGAATGGAAAAGTCGCGGGACAAGGACGAAGCCGCTCGCGCGGCATTGGCGCTTTTGGCGGGTGTTGCTCACTGATCTGGCTGTTTTGGGATTTGGCAGAGCTGCCTGACGATTGAGGTTTCTCAATCGGACAGGAGGTTCCAGTGACACAAGAGAAGATGAGTCCGCAGCGTGAGCGGATGATCGAAGATATGCGGATCAAGGGGCTTGGGGAGAGCTCGCAGAAAACGCATATCCGGGCGGTCAGGTATTTTGCAGAGTTTCTTGGCAGGTCGCCGGATACCGCCACCGCTGAAGACTTGCGGGCTTATCAGCTCCATATGGTCAACACGAATGTCACGCCGTCGACCTACAATGTGCGGCTGGTCGGGTTGCGGTTCTTTTTCGAGACGACGTGCAAGCGCTCCGAGATGAAGGACTGCCTGCATTTTCGGACTGAGCCACGTAAGCTCCCGGTCGTGTTCAGCGCTAAGGAAGTATTTGCGATCCTCAGGGTCGCGCCCGGCCCAGGCCTGAAGTATCGGGTTGCGCTCAGCATTTCCTATGGGACTGGTCTACGCGCATCGGAAGTTTGCAATCTCAAGGTTGGCGACATCGATAGCGAACGCATGCTCATCCATGTCGAGCGAGGCAAAGGCGGCAAAGATCGCAAGGTGATGCTGTCGCCGGGATTGCTGGACCTTCTGCGTGACTATTGGCGTGAGGCCCGGCCGGATGGTTGGCTGGTCCCCGGTAAGCCCCGGATCAACCCGCTGTCACCGCGCCAATTGAATCGCGCCTTCAGCGCAGCCAAGCATCTAGCAGGGATTAAGAAGCAGCGCGGCACGCTGCACTCTTTGCGCCACAGCTTCGCAACCCACCTGCTTGAAGCTGGAACGGACGTGCGGGTGATCCAGGTTCTGTTGGGGCATGCGAAGCTCAGTACGACGGCGCAATACACCCATGTCGCGACCAAGCCCCCTCTCGGGACATTGCTGCGCAATGCCCTGCCGGGCAGTGGATCCGCGACACTGACAGCCCCTATGAGTTGCTGGCGCAGCTTCAGGACCGAAGGCCGGAGTGACAGGCAAGGGCGTTGCCGCGCCCGAGGCTGGAGGTCGCTGACATCTTTCGTGCGCATGGTCCTGCCTACAGGCTGGCCAATGCTGGGCATCTAAACCTCAGCCAACTGCGCGTCATGTCGGCGATAGAGGCCTGCCGCACGGAAGCGCTCGGCGGGCATGTGGCCGCCTGCACCAAGTGCAACCATCAGCACATCGCTTACAACAGCTGCAAAAACCGGCATTGCCCCAAATGCCAGGCACCAGCGGCACGCGACTGGATGTCGGCACGGTCCGAAGACTTGTTGCCGGTCGAGTATTTCCATGTCGTCTTCACGCTTCTGGCGGAGGTCGCTCGGATAGCTCTTTGGAACAAGAGGGCAATGTACGGCCTGCTGTTCAAGGCGTCGGCGGAAACAGTTGCGACAATCGCCGCCGATCCCAAACGGCTTGGCGCTCGGGTCGGCATGACCAGCGTGCTGCATACCTGGGGATCCGCAATGACCCATCATCCCCATATCCACATGATCGTCCCAGGTGGTGGCTTGTCCCCGGACGACACAAGATGGGTTGCTTGTAAGTCTGGGTTCTTTCTGCATGTCCGCGTGATGTCGCGACTGTTCCGGCGACTGTTTTTAGAAGGGCTCATAGCCTTGCACCGCTCAGGACAGTTGAGGTTCTTTGGCGATCTCACCGAACTGGCAGATGCCAATGCCTTTGCCAAATGGCTCGCGCCGTTCCGCAATACCGAATGGGTCGTACATGCCAAACCACCGTTTGGCGGACCAGAACAAGTGCTGGCTTACCTGTCCTGATACACACATCGCGTCGTCATCTCAAACCACAGGCTCGTCAGCGCCGATGCCGGGACTGTGGCATTCAAATGGAAAGACTACAGGATCAAACGCGGGGAGCGCATGAAGATCATGCGGTTGCCAACGTTCGAGTTCATCAGACGTTTCCTGATGCATGTGCTACCTGATCGGTTCCATCGTATCCGTCATTACGGCTTCCTCGCAGGCAGCGGGCGCAAAGAGAACGTCGCCAAAATCCGCGCACTACTCGGGGACATCAAACCGGAGCAAACAAACCTACTGTTAGACGAAGCGCCACCACCCCTCACATTGCGCGAGCCATGCCCCGACTGCGGCGGGCAAATGCGCATCATTGAAACTTTCCGGCGCGGACAGAAACCGCAAACCCGAGCGCCACCGAGGAAGCAGGCCGCATGATGAACAGCCCATCCTCTGTCCGTTCCAAAGCCCGACGCTCACCGCACCGGTCAAAGGGAGGTATTGCCTCAATGCCATCCACGCGTCGAAACGAGAGCCAAACCAACGCAGCTAGGCCGACAAACGTGCCCGATCCCATGCAACAGACTACGGCGCTGAGCCTCCAAACTCAGAAAAACATCCGAAACTCAAACCGACATCGGGAACAGAGATCAGTGCTTTCCCCATAGCGCAGCGCATTACATCCCGCGGCTTCCACCTTGTCAGATTCATCAACGCGGGCCACACCGCCCAGATCAAACCTAACGCATTGGCCCGCATCAAAAAATCTTGGACAAAGTCGCCATTCGCTGCGGCTACACCAGTGTCCGCTTTTTTGCCACGCAGGAAAAAGCCATCTTTTGCTCTCGAATTGACTATTGGGATTTCGGGATTTTAGGGTAGCTCTAGTGGGTTGCGGCAGAAGCCCACCAGTTATTGGAGCGTTTTTTTGCGGATACTTAAAGTCGCTCTTGTGCTTCTCGCGATACCTCTTGCCCTGTTCCTTAGTTGGATTGCGTGGGTGTTTTTCACGTTGGAAGTCCTTTATCCACTTCAACATGCACGACTGCAAACCGAAGCTGAGGAGTGGAACAAGGAAAACTGGGAAACCGGGGCAGCGTTGCGTGTTACCGTGCAGGTTTTTTCAGGTGAACCACTTATTCGAGAGTCTGCAATGGCGACAGTGGACTGCTACCGAAAGCAGTTTGCCCGCCCCGGAGGACTGAAGGGACGGCCAAGTGCGCCAAAGGTCATCCAGCGAGATGGGCCTGCGTACCTCATCGTGTCTTTCGGACCAAATGCCGCGCATTACACCTCTTTACGAGATGTCTGTTACGACGCGCTGCGCGAACATGATAATTGGCAACTGCCCCACGTCACGGAGAGCCATAATTATTGGTCGCACATCGTCGCGCATGATCAGTCGTTCAGTTGCTTTCTGGGCAACGACCCCCGCACGAGCCAAGGGCAAGTGGCCCGCCCGACCTTCGTAGATGTCTAAGAGGTCCCCCTGCGCGCGCTCCTGTCGGCCGATGAATATGAGGCTTTGCTCTATCCAGTCGATAATCCGTACCATCGCCTGCCGCAAACCTACTACTGGTGGACCGAAGAGGTGGAAAGGGGGTGCTGGCGCATCGGGCGCGACGACGCGTGCAGTCCGAATGTCGAGCAGTTGTGCGGAACGCCCTACCATTAACTCTACCGACGCACTGCACTGTTCAGCAAGCAATGGTCAGACACCGCACCCCAGCCAAAGCGGTCATTCAAGCATTTCGCAGCATCAGTCAACTTTGGGCTTTGAGCCGACATCGGAAGCGGCGCGGCATCTTGTGATAGGATGCTCTGGTCAACGTCGAGTTGTCGTTTTGGGAGGGCTTGGCGGATTGGAGGATCAGTCATGGAAACACCAAACTTACCTGCCATTCGTGCGCTTCGGCCCGCCTGGAACAAAGGACGCATCGTCGGTCAGAAGCGACCATTGAAGCCAAAGCATGTCTGGGCAATCCGAGTGCGACTTGAATTGGCCGAGAACCACCGTGATCTCGCGCTATTCAATATGGCCATCGACAGCAAATTGCG
>CALCOY010000107.1 GCA_937897325.1 uncultured Shimia sp. | reverse complement strand
AACCTCAAGAAAGGCACTCTGGACGACTCGCATATTGAGAACTTCGAAAACGTCATCGGGACTTTCGGCAACGATCTCATCTTCGGCGACGACAAGGACAACTTCATTCGCGGCGGCGCCGGAAATGACATCATGTCCGGGGGCGGTGGCGCGGACACGTTCGTGTTCTTCGAGGAAGATCAGGGCATCGATTTAATCCTCGACTTCGAAATTGGCGTCGATCAGATGGCCTTCGTGACCACGGATCCCAATGTCACGACTGAGAACCTTCTGGCGAACATGACCCAGGTCGGGGACGACGTGGAGCTGGCCCTCAACAACAAGGTGATCACCTTCGAAGATGCGCTTATTGCGGACTTTAGTGCCGATGATTTCATGATTGCTTAAGTAGATGTAACAATCGAGGCGTAAGGCCCCGCCAACTTTCGGTTGGCGGGGTTCTTTGTTTGTTTGCGAAACGCTTGGCGACGACGGTTACGCAGTCAATGAGGCTCCAGGCACCACGTGTCGCCACGCGGCTGGGGGCCTGCCAAAGCCCTGCTCGCGCCGACCAAGCCTGTCAAGAATTTAAACAGCCAGGGCAATCAGAAGGCTCTGACCCGGTGGTTCCTTCATTCCAATAAATACAGTTTCGTACCGGGTTGCGCCTTACGTCATTCGCCGCAAATGTCTTTTGCCAGGGCAAGACCAAATCCAAACATCGGGTCGCGTCCTGCGGGGCCAAGCTCTTCGCTTGTCTGGGCAAGCCGCTTGCGGACTTCGGAGACATCGCGCGCAGCAACAATCGCTGGATCGGCCGCCAGACGTGCTGTCACAAACGGGGTGGCAATTGAAGTGCCTGTGACAAAGCGCATACGCCCCGCCGTGGGTACCAACACGTCAACACCCGGAGCGGCGACATCTACATGCGGCCCGCGCACGGCATTGCGGTATATGCGGCTGTCCACATCTACCGCCGTCACTGCGATAACCTGCTCAAAACCGGCTGGATACAACGGATCAACATTCGGACCATCATTGCCCACTGCGGCAACCAGAATGAGACCCCGCGCCGCAGCCCGCTCGACAGCCAGATTGAGAAGCTTGTTGTAGGGACCGGCCAGCGCAAGATTGACAAGGCGAACGTTCTCATCCGCCAACCAGTCGAGCGCGCGGACCAACGCATCCGCCCCCGCCACCAGATCCGCCGCTTCGGGCTTGCCGAAAACGTTGGCACCATAAATCCTGACCCCGTTCAGACGGTCTGGATCCGCCAGAACTGTGGCCACGTCTGTGCCATGTGTCACATCGGCGGATGGGCCGTCAAAGAAGCTTTTGGTGACGACCTGAGCGCCCGCCAGTCCAGGCGATGTTCTATCGATCGCCGTGTCGATAACTCCAATCGGAACGCGTGCGCGGCATCCCCCTTCGCTCCAACGCATCATGGTATCGGCATAATCCAGTGCTTGAGCCGCAGCCGATTGCTGCTGCAGGCGATAGGCGTGGTTGATGCCGACAGTCGATGTGGGAACGGCCGCTTCAAGCGCCGTGATTGCCTGCGGACCCGTAACGCCGTCAGGCATCCGATATGTGAGCATGGTGAGGTCGAGCCCGTCCAGACGAGTGACGTCAAGCTGCTGGTATCCCGTCGACTGGGCGGCTTTACGCATCTGGGCCGCGCTTTGCGCATCAGGAACCAGCGCGATGACCTTTCGCGATCCTACGACATCAGGCCGTGCGGACCCTTGCGCTGCGCCCTCCTCCAAGGCCGCACAACCGAGCAGCATAAGACCGGCGGCCATCGCGGTGAAACCTCGAACGATACGTGCGACCTTTGGCATACGATGTCTTCCTTCCGGGTTTGGCCACACGTCGAACGGATGGCTTTTTACAAATCTGTTCTGCTGAAAACCGTATCGATTCAATCAAGAGCTGAAAATTGGTCTTTACTACAATAGTTTTGAACCAGACAGCGAGATCGTGCGACAAAGAAATGAACATGGCACCGAAATGAGCATGAAAACGTGGATCGCGACCAGAACATACTCGACTATTTGCAAGACAGACTTACCTCGGCGGAACGGGGCGCGTTTGAAAGCGCAATGGCACGCGACGCGTCTCTTGCCGCCGAAGTGGACGTTATGCGGCGCGTTCGCGCAGAGCTGGCGTCAACGCCGAAGCATGACAAAGCCGATGCCGTCTGGGATCAACTTTCGGCCGAGATAGATGCTGCGCCCCGGGCGGCAAACGACAACAATAGTCCTTGGCAACAAGCACTGAAATACGCCGCTGCAGCAGTGATTGCGGTTGCCGCTTGGCAGGTTACGATTGGACCGCGGATCAACGGGGTACCGGACGGTTTCCGGACCGCGAGCGAACAATCGAGGGAATTCACTTTTCAGGTGAAATTCGTCAACACAGCGACCTTTGCAGACATCGCCGCTTTGCTCACACCGCTCGGCGGCAAGATTTCAGATGGTCCAAGCGCGCTCGGCCTCGTACGCCTCTCCTTTGCCGACGCGGATCTGCGCGACGCTGCGTTAAGAGCATTGCAGGAACGGGAAGCGCTTGTGGAGTTTGTCGCGGAATGATGCGTTAAGCGCGCAGGCCGCGTTCTAGGCACCGCATCAATGCCTGCTTTGCATGATAGATGCGGGTTTTGATGGTGCCGACAGGCACGGCTTCGACCTCCGCAACTTCGGGGTAACTAAGGTCTTCGAGAAACGCGAGGCGAATGGCGGCCTGTTGCGGGCCGGATAGGCCTTCTAGGCATCGGTGCAACCGCGCGCTTTCTGCTGCAGCGATGGCCGCCGCCTCCGGATTGGGGGCGGTGTCCTCATGCTCTGGGACTTCCTCAACATACGAGAGCTTACCGCGCTTGCGCAGCGCATCCACCAGCTTGTTGCGCGCAATGGAGAAAAGCCAGGTCTTGACGCTCGACTTTCCGGCAAAACTGCTGGCTGACCGCCAAACATCCAGCATGGTATCGTGAACACAGTCCGACGCCAGATCCGAATTGCCCGAGCGCGAAGCGACAAAGGCATAAACGGCTTCGTTGTAGCGCAGGTAAAGGGCGTGCATAGCGCGCTTATCACCAGACCCAATTTGTTTGACCAGATCGATGTCATCCATGGCCGCAGATCCGCACCTGACCGAACGTGATTGTCAGATAGCGGATGCCATCCGATACACATCTGTTCAACATCAAACTGGTCCGCAGTCCGAGAACGCTGCTGCGCGACGGATGGGTCAAGCAACGTCGATCACTTTGACGCTTCGCCCCAACAGCAGCGCAAACGCGGGCGATCTACCGCGGCCAGACATCCGATTGAATCCAATGTACGTTTGCAAAGGCCGCCGGGGAACGCTCCTACCGTCTCGTGTCGACTGTCATCAGTACCTCGCCAACGCAATTCGGTCGCCTATGACAACATCCCTAACGGGCAGGAAGTCTTTCGCAATAGCCATATTACAGCCTTAGGCCTTGAGATCGATCAGAGCCTACCATCTTGTGATGAACCTTCTTTGGTTCCTCAAGGTGCTAGAAGTGCACCGACCGGCTGAGCGCTGGTATTTGCAGAGGTGGGGCGAATTTCGTCAGGTCAATCCCTTCAACTGCTGACTTGTACTCTTCCAATGTCGGCGTGCGCCCCAATATCGCTGAAAGGACAACAACCGGCGTGGATCCCAAAAGAGATTCGCCCTTTTTGCTTTTTGAATCGGCGACAACCCGACCTTGGAAAAGTCGCGTTGAGGTAGCCAGAACCGTGTCTCCCTTGGCGGCCTTTTCTTGGTTTCCCATGCAAAGGTTACAGCCCGGCCTCTCCAGATAGAGGATATTCTCGTACTCGGTACGCGCCACTTGCTTTGGCGCAGTGTCGTCGAATTCGAACCCGCAATACTTTTGGAGGATATTCCAATCGCCCTCTTCCTTCAGTTCATCGATGATATTGTAGGTCGGGGCCGCGACAACCAATGGTGCCTGGAACTCGACCTTGCCGTATTGCGCTTCGAGATTGCGCAACATCTGCGCCACGATCTTGATATCACCCTTGTGCACCATGCAAGATCCGACAAAGCCCAGATCTACTTTCTTTTCGGCCTGATAGTAAGAGATCGGTCGGATTGTATCATGGGTGTAGCGCTTTGAGACGTCGACATTGTTCACGTCGGGATCAGCGATCATTGGCTCGATGATCTCGTTCAGATCCACAACGACCTCAGCGAAATATTGAGCGTTCTCATCAGGCGCCAACGCTGGTTTTTCGCCGGACCGGATCTGATCAATACGCTTGTCAGCGATCTCGATAAGGCCAGCCAGCATCTTCGCCTCGTTGTCCATGCCCTTTTCGATCATTATCTCAATCCGCGCTTTGGCGATTTCGAGCGATTGGATCAACGTCTCATTATTGGAGATACATATCGACGCCTTCGCCTTCATCTCGGCGGTCCAGTCGGTGAAGGTGAAGGCCTGGTCAGCGAGAAGTGTGCCGATATGAACCTCGATAATCCGACCCTGAAACACATTATCGCCGTGTTGGGCAAGCATTTGCGCTTGGGTGGCGTGGACCACATCACGGAAATCCATATGCGGTGCCATTTCGCCTTTGAAGGTGACCTTGACTGATTCCGGGATTGGCATCGTCGCTTCACCTGTTGCCAACGCCAGCGCAACGGTGCCGGAATCAGCACCAAACGCGACACCTTTCGACATTCGCGTATGGCTGTCTCCTCCAATGATGATGGCCCAGTCGTCTACCGTAATATCGTTCAGCACCTTATGGATCACATCTGTCATCGAATGGTAGATGCCCTTGGGATCGCGCCCGGTGATAAGGCCAAACTTGTGCATGAAAGCCATCAGTTTCGGCGTATTGGCCTGCGCCTTCAGATCCCATACCGAAGCAGTATGACAGCCTGACTGATAGGCTCCGTCCACGGATGGAGAAAGTACGGTCGCGGCCATCGCCTCCAGTTCTTGGGCCGTCATAGGGCCAGTCGTGTCCTGACTGCCAACGATGTTGACCCGCACGCGAACGTCAGAGCCGGCATGCAGAACCTTACCAGGCGTGACACCGACAGCGTTCGCATTGAAGATTTTCTCAACGGCGCTTAATCCTTGACCTTCGTGGCTGACCTCTTTCGATGCCGCGAAAACGGCTGGCGGCTCGATGCCCAATGTTTCTGCTGCAAACGTCTGGAGCTTCTTGCCGAAAACGATTGCGTAAGACCCGCCCGCCTTCATGAATTCCATTTTTTGAGGCGTGAAGGATCCGGCCATGTCGACCAATTCGTCGGCCCCACTCGCGCTATAAAGCTTCTTTTTCTTGGTATTGATCGTCAGCACCGTCCCGGTTTCAACCGAGTAGCGTTGCTCCAGAACCGGGTTTCCATCGTTGTTGAGGATCGGGTTGCCGTCCCCGTCCAACTTCTTGACCCAGTTTTTGAGGTCAACACCGATACCACCGGTCACGCCAACGGTCGTCAAGAAGATTGGCGATATCCCGTTCGTTCCGGCGACGACCGGCGCCACATTCACAAAAGGCACATAGGGACTTGCCTGCTTTCCTGTCCAAAGGGCCACATTATTGACCCCTGACATTCTGGAAGAGCCCACGCCCATCGTACCTTTTTCAGCGATCAGCATGACCCGCGCATCAGGGTGCTTGAGCTTCAGCGCTTCGATTTCCTTTTGCCCCTCCTCCGAAATCATGCATTGACCATGCAGCTCCCGGTCCGCTCGGGAATGTGCCTGATTGCCCGGGCTGAGAAGGTCAGTCGAGATATCGCCCTCCGCTGCAATGTAGGTCACGACTTTAATTTCTTCGTCGATGTCAGGCAGTTTTGTAAAGAATTCAGCCTTAGCATAGCTGTCCAGAAGGTCTGCGGCGATAGCATTCCCAGCTTCGTAGGCTGCTTTGATACGGTCTGTATCGGCTTCGTACAGAAAGACCTGCGTTTTCAGCACTTCAACGGCTTCGCGGGCAATACCCGGATCGAACCCAAGCGCAAGATCAAGCAGCACATCAACTGACGGGCCACCTTTCATATGGCTCAGAAGCTCGAAGGCGAAGGCGGGGCTGATTTCATCAACCACTGCCCTTCCCAAGATAATCTCTTTCAGGAACAGTGACTTCTTGCTTGCTGCACTCGTGGTGCCAGGCAAGGTGTTGTAGATGAAAAAATGAAGGCAGTCATGGCGATGATCGCTGCTGAGGTCGTTGATTTGATCGATCACCTCCTGGGCCAAAGCACCGTCGTCAATGGGTTTGGGCTTCAAACCCTGTTCTTTGCGGCTTTCGATCTCGGTCAAGTATTCGGCGTAGTGGCTCATGATCTTGGTCCAAATCCAGCGTTTCGAAGACACGCATGCGGTAAAAGGGCAATTTGGTATGCAGCGGTATACATTTCTCCATTTCGCCGCAAGCTTTTGCGCTGCGACATTTTGCAGGGTGCGCAGCGGTATGTGTGTGGGTCCAATGAGGAGACGCTTGTTCTGAGTGATAAAGAAACAACAACCGAGCGTGGAGATGTCTTTGTTTTGCCCTCTTGGGTAAAGTGGGCGTTTGGCACTGAAAACCAGTTGGGTCTTTTCCGTTTCTCTGATGCGCCGCGCTTGGCCTTGTTGCACATGACTAAGGCGAAGCGTGGTTATGCGGTGGACATGGGGGTGTGTCACGCAAACGTGTTGTCCAATCTCCGAATTTTGCAACATAGGTTTGCGTTGGCGGCAGATGAGACCGCGATCCGCAATGTACCCTTCAGCATGTCGAGAACGCGATCAAGGGCCTCGTTCAGCTGGAGAACTTTCGAGGAAAAGCTGTGATCTTCAAACGAACCTGCAGAGATGCCGGGGAGCTACAAGGGGTGTGCAATCCATACTCGATCACAAAGGGCCAAGCCGCGATCCGAGAGCTGTTCGATGGCATACAGACACGAAGGGCAACCTGCAACCTTTGCCCGAGGTCTACCCAGACTATCACGCGCCCGTCGTGGCCAATATGGAAGGGGGACGGGTCCTGACCATGATGCGGTGGGGTATGCCTTCGCCTGCTTTTGCGCTCAAGGGCAAGAGAACGGATCGCGGCGTGACCAACATCCGCAACACCAAGTCTCCACAGTGGCGCAGATGGTTTGGGGAGGCGCACAGATGCGTGTGCCCTTCCGATTCACTCTCAGAGCCTTACAGGGCGCCAGGGAAGCCCTCTCGGCCCGTCTGGTTCGCTCTGGATGAAACGAGGCCTTTGGCGTTCTTTGCGGGCGTCTGCCCCGCCTGGCTGATACTTGAACTGCAGCGTAGCGGTTCATGATCATGTTGTCCTGCCTATCCGCTTTTGTGGAAAGCCTTTAGCCGACCTGCACGATTAATCATCGCTATCGGGCTCGAACCGCTTTGCCAAGGAGCATCGATATCAATGCGCAGTTCTTTGAATAGCCGATGCAGAAGCGTCCGATTCGCGCGTTCGGCACGACCTTTGGCTTGGGAAGAATTGGCGCAGATGATCTCGTGACTTCCATGTCGGGCGGGTACGTCATCTGATCGAACTCCGAAGTATCAACTAAGCTTCGATTGGTGCTGAGCGTGAGCTGACATGTTGGAGCCATTTAACGACCCAAATACCAACGACCAAAGCTGATACGAAAATCAGAACATTCCAGTTACCAGTGCCAAGGGCAGGCAACGCCCCGCCTGGGCAAAAGCCCGCGATCCCCCAACCAATGCCGAACAGGGCTGAACCTCCAACTAGGTGGAAATCCAAGTCGGATTTTGTTGGAAGACTGAACTGTGTCTCGAGGAGCGGTGCGCCCAATCCAAAAGCCGCACGGTATCCGATGAAGGTCACAAGAAGTGCGCCGCCCATAACAAAGGCCAACGACGGATCCCAAAAACCTTTTACATCAAAAAAGTTGATGACCTTCGCGGGGTTCGCCATCCCGGAAATTGCAATTCCAGTCTCAAATAGAAGTCCGATGCCATAGGCGACTGTGAGTTTCATCAATAAACTCCTAGGACGTGACGCAGCACATAGACAGTAGCGGCTGTTGCAATCATGAACGTAATGGTTGCAACCAAAGATCTCGAAGATAGACGGGCCATTCCACACACTCCTTGGCCAGAGGTACAACCACCTCCAAAGGTGACGCCGAAGCCGACGATGATACCCCCGAGTGCAAGTATCACCGAAGAACCCGGCACCTGTAGTGTTGGAAATGAGCCAGTGACCAACATAACGACCAATGGTCCAGTCATCATTCCAAACAAAATAGCAAACCGCCACGCAAAATCAGACTTGCTGTCGGGCACCACCAAACCGGCTAGTACGTCAGTCGCACCCATTATCCGCCCCGTGAGCAACATAAGTAAGACGGCCGACGCACCGATTAAGGCGCCGCCGAAGACAGAAGCGAAAGGAGTAAATTGAATTATATGTCGAAGAGGTCAAAAGATGGCTTGCGCGTTTGCCGTCACAACGATCAGAACTGGTTCATGAAGTCTCGATCAATCTTGTTTTTTAGCCACCACATCAGGCGACCAGAAAGTGCCCAGCCATTCTTTTCACCGAAGGCACGCTTGCCGCCTAAAGACACCAGTTTGAGGTAATCCGACTGCGGTGTGTAAGAAAGCAACTGCCCGCCGGATAAGGCACGGCGCAAATTAGAGGTTAGAACCGGCGCTTGCCGGACAGCGAACACGCCCGCCTTTGGTCTGGGATCGAAACTCATATGAGCGCAATCACCCACTGCAAAGATACCAGATACACTTGTCTGGAGGGTTTCGTCGACTTCGAGAAAACCATTCACCAGTTTGAGCCCAGTGTTTTTGATCCATTCATGTGGCGTTGCACCCGCAGCGCCGACAACAAAATTCGCGGGCAACCGTGTCCCATCTGCAAGGGCAACATTCGTCGCTGTTAGCTCGACTACATCAGCGCCCTCAATGATCTCGACCGAATTCTTCGATAGCTCCCGTCGAATGCGTTGTTGCGCTGTTTTGCTATTGCTCGACAAAATTTTGCTCCGGTCCAGCAACTTCACAGACACCGTTGCTGGATTATTGCGGAGTGCATGGGCCATGGCCATTGCAAGTTCGGCCCCAGCGATGCCGCCACCTAAGATCACCACATTTTTGGTCCCTGCAGACCTACGAAATGCGTCCCAATGTGATGAGAAAGCCGCAAGCGGCTTCGCTGGAACTCCATGTTCTGCGAAGCCAGGCAGAGCATCCATTCTGGACGTTATTCCAACGTCAACCGATGCAATGTCGAAATCGAGCGTTTCGCCGCTTTCGAGCAAAACCTTTCTTCTTGTCTGATCCATGCCGATCGCTCGGTCATCTACCAAGGTCGCGCCGACGTCAGAGGAGAGCTTCGCAAGACCTATGTCGAGATCTTCACGTGTGTAGTGTCCCGCAACGAAGCCGGGCAACATCCCTGAATAGGGTGCGGTTTTACCCGGGTTGATGACAGTGACATGTGCGTCTTGCAGGGGCTCAGCCTTAAAAGCATGCAACACCAGCGCATGCGTGTGACCACCACCGACCAGGACGATGTTTTTATCTTTGCTCGTATTCATGTTGGACTGTCAGGCCGAAACTTGGCCGCCGCGCTTGGCCTCTGTCGGCGCTTTGAGGGGTAGTTTTTTGGCGATCCAACCCGGACCGGCACCAGATCCCAACATGCCTTCCGGCACATTAGTGACATTTGGAGACCCGGCGTTCGTCAGCCTGCGATCCATCCGCTTCGACCGAACTCCTCTGGCACATATTGAAGCGACAGGGCGCTCACCAGAAGTATCGAGAACCGATTGTAAGACATACTCAAAGTCCTTGCGGCGCATATCGATCGGGATCGCGTCCACAGCCACACCTGTCCGGGCCCACTCATCCGGACGCCGGATGTCGATGGGGTAAATTGCGCCGCTGCCGACGCAAACAAAAGCGCCTGCCCCAAGAACCCAACGTCGATTTACCAGCTTGGACTTCGACATACTCGTACCGTCTTGATCTGAACGCTGCATTACAGACCTTTATCCATCAAAGCCTTGATTTGTGACGTCGCTGTCCCTGCAACGATCCGACCAAGCTCTTCGTTGCCACGCAGCAAGATCAATGTCGATCGCCTTGGAATGCCGCGAAACGCTGTAACCTCGTGGCTTTTATAAGTATCCCAATCGACCTTCACGAAGGTCATAGCCGCGTCGTAAGCTGGGTCATCTGCACGCAACGCGTTGATGACGCGCTCCTGCCGCTTGCACGTGCTGCACCATGTCGCCGAGTAATCGACGAATACGGTTTTACCATCTTCCAGAGCGCTTTCGATGATCCCAGGCGTGTAGTCGACAAAGTCTGCAGCGAAGGCAGAAAGCGGCGTGAGAGCAGTTGCGATTGCCCCAGCGATAAAATGTCGTCTTTTCATGAGGATTTCCTATTTTAGAGAGCGACCGACAGGTCCTGCAGCCAGATTGGCATGACATCCAAGAGCCATCCTTCGATGACATGATGGAATTGGAAGAACAGCATGGCGCCCACTGCAATGAAGGTCGCGCCAATAATCGGCTTTGAGCGCTCAGCAAGTCCGCGTAGAGCCTGCGCCCGCGATCTGATGGCTTCACGCGCGCCCAATCCCAAACCAATAATCAGTGTGGAAACACCCAAGGCAAATGCACACATGATGAGCGTAACGTAGCCGAGGTTCTCTCCTTGTGAAGCAAGCGCGATCGCGCCGCCGAGCGTGGGTCCTATGCAAGGCGACCAAACTGTCCCCAAAAGCAAACCACCCAGAAACTGACCTCGCAGCGATCCAGCGTCGAGGTCATTCATTCGCGCATCGGCACCAGCCGCGACACCTGCCGTGGCCATCTCGAAACGGGACGCGAACATTGGCACAAGCAGGATCAGACCAAAGATCATCATTAGAACTGCGCCGATTTGTGCAAGGTGATCTTGTGTCAGACCGACCCCCGCCCCGAATGCTGTCACGAGAACACCAAAGACGACGAAAGAGACGCTCATTCCGGCAGCTAGTGCCAGTGGCCCCGCCTTATTGGCATTGAGAGCACCTACAAGCACGATCGGCAAAACCGGCAAGACGCATGGGTTAATCAGCGTCAGAAGACCGGCGACATAGGCAAAGATGAATTCCATGGTGCGAAGATCTCAATTCGTTCGTGCTTTCATGCGTATTTAGGGCGTGCTCGGTTTTTGTAAGTGACACTGTCACACACAAGACCTTCACGTTCCTGTGTGCGCTTACACCTACCGCCTTTGCTTGCGTTTACAGAAAATACATTCATATTCGCATGTAAGAGTTTAACGGGAGAGATTGTTATGGCCCTATCACGTCGGGCCTTTGTACAAGCCGTGGCTCCACACCCTTGGCAACGTCACTTCCAAGCCTCACAAAAGCAGAGCTATCATTTGACTCCGCGACGCTAACAACGGTCAGTGACGGCAGCTTGACGCTTCCGGGTGAGTGCATCTTCGAACCGATGCCAAAAGATGAATTGGCACCTATCCTGACAGAGTTCGATCTGTGGTCTGAGCGCCTGACGCCCGAATGCAATCTTGCGCTTTTCCGCGATGGTTCAAACACCGTTCTTTTTGATGTCGGGTCTGGCCCGGATTTTATACCAACTGCTGGGACAATCGTGGACAGTTTGGATGGGCTTGGCATCGCGCCAGAAGACGTCACGCACGTGGTATCTACCCATGCACATCCCGACCATATCTGGGGGCTTCTTGATGAGTTCGATGATCCCCTTTTCTATGAAGCCGCCTACATGATGGGTCGCACAGAATGGGACTACTGGTGGAACCCTGAAACAGTAAACTCAATTGGCGACGCGCGCGCTGCTTTTGCTGTTGGTGCGAAACGGCGGATGGAAGCCATCGAAGATGCGGTCATGCTCTTTAAAGATGGAGATGAAATTTTGCCTGGCATTGTTGCTCTTGCATCGCCCGGCCACACGCCGGGACATATGGCATTTGAGGTGCGCCAGGGTTCGCAAGCGGCTCTGATTGTCGGAGATGCGATTGGCAACCACCATGTGGCGTTCCGTAAGCCCAGCTGGAAAAGTGGGTCGGACCAAGACGCCACGACCGCAGTCGAAACCAGAAAAATGCTCTTTGATCGCCTGACATCTGAGAAAATTTTAGTCATCGGCTTTCACCTCCCAGGCGGAGGATTGGGATGGGTCGATCGCAATGGTGATAGTTATCGCTTTGTGGAGGCCTAAGGATGTTTCGTTGGCTCTCCGTACTTTTTCTTGCTGTGCCCCCTGCCGTCGCAGATGAGAATACTACAGGTCAGTATCCTGGCTCTCCGCTATACTCCAAACCGATTGAAGTGATCCCGCACGTTTGGTCGGCAATAGGTGCCACGGCGCCTCCCACCTATGAGAACTCGGGTCACAACAACAATCTCAGCTTCATTGTCACCGGTGACGGCGTGATCGTCATCAACGGCGGCGCGGCCTACATCCTCGCCAATGCGTTGCATGATTAGATCAAGACAATCACTGACCAGCAAGTGAAACTGGTCATCGACGAAAATGGCCAAGGCCACGCGATGCTCGGAAACTCCTATTGGGCGGAGCAAGGCGTTCCGATCTTGGCTCATGTGGACGCCGCGCACCAGATCGAAGAGCGCGGAAACCGTATCCTTGAAGGTATGAGAGGCTACAACCGTGACAAAGCCGAAGGGACTTTTGTTGCCCTTCCAAAGGAGACTTTTGAAGACTGCCGCGACATCGAGATGGGGGATTTAACGGTTGAAATTCTACATCTGGGACCAGCGCATGGACCGGGCGACACCCAAGTTTGGCTTCCGGCGCAAAGCCTCGTGATCGCGGGCGACATGGCCTTCCATCAACGCATGCTTCCCATCTTTGAAGACACGAGTGTTTACGATTGGATCAAAAACTGGGAAAACGGGTTTGAAGCTCTGAACGCCACTTACGTCATTCCTGGTCACGGAACTCCCACCAATATGGCGCAGGTTCGACGATATACGCGGGATTATCTGGTCTACATGCGCGAAAAGGTCGGTGAACACTTGGAAAATGGAGGCGACTTGGCAGAAGCCTACTACGTCGATCAAAGCCCTTATGGGCATCTCGATACGTTTGAGGAACTCGCAACGCGAAACGCAGGACGCGTATATGAGCGGATGGAGTTCGAGTGACAAACAAACCTGCGGACGACCTGACTTCTTACTTTTCACAAGGCGACGCACTCGAAGTGCCGGATGGAACATGTTTGTTTCGACCTGGCGATGACGGTCATGCTTTCCTTATCGTGGAATCGGGGTCTGTCCGGGTTGAGCAAACAAATAGCGCGGGTCGCACTGTTGTCTTGTATCGTGTAGAAGCCGGTGAAAGCTGTGTACTGACAACGACATGTCTGCTCTCTGGCGTGCCGTATTCTGGATACGGCTACGCCGAGGGGATCGTCAGCGCGGTTGCGATATCAGCAGACAGGTTTCGAAAACTGCTCGGGTCCGACCCGCGATTCCGAGAATTAGTGTTCCGGGGCTTTGCCTCTCGCGTTGGTGAATTAACCAATGTCATAGACGAGTTGCTCGAACACCGAACAGATCTCAGGCTTGCGAGGTGGCTTGCAAACAGAAAGTCCTCCGACCTTCAAATGACACAGCAGGAACTCGCACAAGAGCTCGGTACCGCCAGAGAAGTTGTTTCGCGCAGTCTGAAGGCCTTCGAAACGAAAGGGTGGATTCAGCTTGGCCGTGGAACCATAAAGATCCTGGACGCATCCGCTTTGCGATCACACGGAGATGCCTCATGATATGTGACACAGTCACTGACGATGGCTTCTGGACCTGTTTGTTTGATGGTAATTCAAACAAAGGAGAAACCCGCAATGACACGCAACCTTGGACAACTCGATCGCATCGCGCGCTTCATTCTCGGCGCCCTTTTGATCGTTCTGGCGGCAATGGGCACGATTGGCGTCTGGGGGTATTTGGGCCTCATTTTCGTTGGCACAGCCTTTGTCAACTTTTGCCCCATCTACCGTGTACTTGGCCTCAAGACTTGCCAAGACTGCTAATACGCCGGCTGCTATAGGCCCTAAGGCTCCTAGCAGCCGCTGCCATCGCATTCGTATTTGCAACCGCGGCTGCGTTTGCCGAGACACCGGTTCTTTCAGCACCAGAAGCGGCCTCAAAACTGGCCTCTGGCGACATGATTGTGTTGGACATCCAGTCGCCAGAAGAGTGGCAACAGAGCGGTATCGCCGACGGCGCATGGCCGGTGTCGATGCACACTCCAGATTTCCCAAAGCATATTTGTAGGCCATCTTCGCTCAACATCCTTCCGAGCAAGTATGGCTTGTCTGTGCAACAGGCGGCCGATCTGGCCACGTCACTGAAGTTCTATCCCGCAATGGGATAGTACACCTCAAATGTTTGGTCCCCCGGTGGTTACATCCGGACCGCGCATGAACCCGGAAGCATTCCTTTTGGGCAACTTAGCCAAACATGTCCGCAGTGATACCGGAGTGGTCAGCCCCACTCCGCATCAAAAATGTTCTGTCCCAGCGCCGCAAAGGGCAATTGCTCAACCAGTTCCTGGACGCGCTCGCTCCCCACAGTGAATTCCCAGTGAAAGGTCATCGCATCGGGCGCAAGGGCGTTCATCACATTGAACATGTCCTGCGCCTGGGTTTTCCATGTGGTGTAAGAGCCGCGCCATGTGTCCCCACCATCGAGCAGAATGGCGTCCGGACGGTCCGCGCGAATTGCTTTGATTACAGTTGCCACGCGGTCCAATCCGCCCACCCGGCCATAGCCCTGCGCCTGGGAGTAGAAATCGCCTGCGCTGAGGGCATAATGGCTTGGACTGCCATCGGAGATGCCATAGTGTTTCCGAAAATCTGCGCCGGTTACATGTGGCACAGCAGCTTTTTTTCTCCGACACCGATGTTGATGGAAGTTTCGCGGAAATAGATTGGCTTGAGCTGACCATGGATGTCAGTGATGTGGATCAAAGACACATTGCCGAACGTGTCAAATTCCAAAAGCTGATCTCGTGTCAGAGACTGTTTGGCTGCGACACGCGCCCAATTGCCAAAACCGGACGCACCATAGATGGCCGAAGCCGCCATACCTACCTGCAGAAAGTGGCGACGCGAAATCATGTCTGCGTTGTCTCCTAAAGATATATGCAAATAAACGAATATATTAAAAAGAGGCCCCGCGCAACAACGGGGAACCCTTGCAGATTATTCAGTTGCGCACTGAAGGCGTCTCGACAGAGAGGCCTTCAGTGCGCGATGCCGGATACAGCTCAAGCGCTTTAAACTCGTCACCACCTTCGGCAAACGGCGTTGCACGAATATTTTTCATGCACCCTTTGAAGCGGCCGTGGATCGAATTCAGCTTGGCGTTTTTCAGACGGTATGTCGGGAAGCCGTTGATTTGACCCTGGCTCAGA
Organism: uncultured Shimia sp.; assembly: GCA_937897325.1. GTDB lineage: Bacteria > Pseudomonadota > Alphaproteobacteria > Rhodobacterales > Rhodobacteraceae > CALCOY01. The sequence goes on along the minus strand of CALCOY010000107.1, from coordinate 7,762 downwards.
TGGTCCACGCGGATCATCACGCCATAATTGTCTTCATGGCAGTTTGAGCAAGCCATATCGAGCTGACCCACAAGCGTGTAGTACAGATCCTTGCCCTGCTCCCAGAAAGACGCAGCATCACCATCGATTACGACATTCATTTGCATGCCGCGTGATTGAAGACCTATAAGCGCCGTGACGGCCGTCATTTGGCCACTGGACCATTTCCATGCGTCTGCCCCCATGCGCTCTGTACGACACTCGTTGACAAGGTCTTGCATTGCAACAAGCTCACCATCTTCGACGTGCGGCAATTGCGTTCTCAAACCCGCGAAGTCTTCCACATTCTCGTGGCAGGAAGAGCAAGACTTGCCTTCAGACCCTTCAACCTTTTCGAACAGGTCGATGCCTTGATCCACGAGATCATTGCGGGATTGTCAAATTCATCCATCTCAATAGCTTGAGTCTCTTGGGAACGGAAACGCCAACCCGAGTAAATCGTGTCGACGTTTTCCATATGTGCGGGTGCCGCAGTTTCGGTGATCATGGCTTCGCCATCGATGCTCAACGTATTGCTGTCTTGAGCAAACGCAGCGCCAGCCAAACCAAGCGCCGCAATCGTCATCAATGGTGTCAGTTTCATTTTCGTCCCTCCCGTGGCGAGACCCGCGTCTTCTTATGAGACGGTGATCTTCTTGCTTGTGTCGTAAACGTCTCCGTCATCGTCGTACCAGGTGAAGGTGAATTCACCGGACTCGGGCACCACCGCTTCGAACGCGAAGAAGGGGTTGGTGGAGATCGCGGGTTCAAGCGTAACGTCGATCACATTTTGACCTTTAAAGTCAGCTGTGAAGCGATTGATGATCGAGCGCGGGATGATGTTACCATCATCGTCTTTGCGCTGCCCGCTTTCCATCCTTGTGGCTGATCAGAGTTTTGATGGTGATAATCTCACCAGCCGCTGCTGTCTTCGGGACTTTAGCCCAGGGCTTTAAACCAGATGCCATGATGCCTCTCCTCAATCTCTGCTTCAGCCGCCGCAGCCGCCGATTGTCACTTTCACTTTCGCCTTTGCCATCTGGAAGGAACCGTCTTCCATCTTAGCAACGGCAACCACATTTTGCGTGGCCGCAAGACGAATGCGGGTCGACGCGCTCCGCGACGCACTTATCGGTCCGAAGTTGAAGGTCGCCACGTTTGGCACCGGGTTGCCATCGGCGAACAGCGTAATCTGTGTCGCACCTGGTACATCCACGCCGATCGGAACGGTGTTGCCGTTCTCGGCGATTTCTGGAGCAGTCAGTGTGATTGCGCCGCTTCCCAGCTCTGCACCACCTGTAAAGGCCGCAATTGCATCATCGGTCAGCGAAGCAAAAAGCAGGCGAACCTGTGAAGCTTGCCGCAAATGCACCGGAGCCGATTGCGAGTATTTTTTGCCGTGTCAGTTCCATGTTTGAACTCCGTGTTTGGAAGATCACTCTTCTTTCAGTGTCATCAAATAGGCGACCACATCCTCCACCTGCTGGGCGGTCAGGATGCTTTTGTCAGCAAAATCATCGAGTGGACGCTCATACCCGCTGTCGACGTAAAAGGCGGGCATGATTGTTCCTTCGAACATCATCTTTGAGTTTGTCACGATCCCGCGCAGCTCTGCTTCGGTCCAGCGATCCGCAACACCGTCCATTGGGGCCCCACTTCTCCGTGGAAGCTCTCTTCAGACAAATCCGCGTTCATGTGACATGCTAGGCAATTGCCTTGCTTGCGGTTGGTAAAGACGTAGTGTCCAATAGCCGGGTCACCGGCAACCCCCGTCAACGAGGTCTCAACTGTCCAGTCAGTAAAGGCGACATTCATTGGTTTGATCTCTTGGGCGAGTGCAGATGACGTCAAAAGAAGCGAAGCCAAACCAAGTCCAAATGTACGTGTCATGCGCTCTCCCTAGGTCGATTCCGTGCCTTGGTTGTCTTGCACACTACGGCACACAATCGATTTTACACAACAACAAATTCAACTAAATGAATTTTACGATCTGTTGGCACTTGCAGCATTTCAGGCAAGTTTAATTTGCGCCCGCAGCGACGCTATCCCTTCTGCTGTTCAAATTTTCTGGCGTGATACTTCTGGAATGGCTCATCACCTTCATAGCCCTTTTCCACCACCCAGGTCAGCATATTGAGCGTGGTCCAACGGCCGAAAGCACCTGGGATATTGGCAACCGCGGCCTGTGTTGCCATCTGATCGTCGCCGACCTCTTCAGGAAAAAAGTAGATGCTTGGTGTGAAGAGTGCGTTCCAACGTTTTACCATGTCCTTCTCGGGCAGTGTCGTGCCATCAAAGTCGGTGACCTCTATATATCCGAACACATTGATCTGTACGACAAAGAAGTTTTCCTCGATATAGTTGGCAATTCCCGGAACAACAAAGACCTCTTCGTGCATCTTCTTGCAGTAAATGCACCCACGTTGTTCGACCAGAACCATCAACCGCTTTCCTTCCGCGGTTGCTTCGGCAAGGTATTCGCTCAGATCTTTGAAGGTGTCCCGCATCCAGGGAGCTTTGTGCAATCCATCGTCGCCTAGCTCTGCCGCAAAAGCGGTAGACGAAAAAAACAACGGCGAGCAAAGTTATCAGAAGCCGTTTCATGTGAGGTCCTCCCTGACACTCATCCGATGGTGCTGAACCATGGAGTATTCTCCAGCATCCATTGCGCGATAATATTGATGGAATTGGTGGCGATAACCACACCAAACAGGATGAGCAAAACGCCCATCAGCTTTTCAATGAGCCCTAGATGGCGCCGAAACTTTGCCATCCAGATCATGAATGGCCCAATGAACAGCGCTGCAACAACAAAAGGCAAGGTCATGCCAAGCCCGTATGTGAAGAGCAAGGCTGCCCCGCTGTTCCCCGTCCAGCCGCTGTAAACAAGATTGTGGCCAACACTGGACCAACACAGGGTGTCCATCCAAAGGCAAAGGCGAGTCCAATCACATAGGCGCCGGCAAATCCAACATTGGATGTGTCTCCGGTTTCAGCTCGCAGTCAGCGATAAAGGATCCCAATCGTGATCAGGCCCAGAAAATGCAAACCCATTGCAATGATGATCGCGGCAGCGATCCAGCGCAGAATGTCAAAATACTCTCGAACTAGGCTTCCGAAAGCGGTCGCCGTTGCCCCGAGACCGACAAACACCGTGATGATACCCAAGGCAAAGAAACATGCCGCCATCAAAACACGCATGCGAACGGCGCGGGACACCTCAGCCTCTGCCGAAATCTGGTTCATACCGACACCAGCGAGATAGCTCAGATAAAACGGCATGATTGTCAAAATGCAGGGTGACAGAAAAGACAGCAAACCGGCCGCTAGAGCGCCCAAAAAGTATGACATCAAACATGTCCTGGCTGTCCCTCGCCTTGAGATATTCACAAATTAGATTATGATATAACGAAGAGATGCGTCAACGGAGGCGACCGCGCCGATGCTTAAGGTGCTCGTTATAACACTGATGGGATTGCTGCCACTCGCAGCGACTGCTGAACCCCGATTGCTCATGGCAGAGGAGACCGGCTGCTCCTGGTGTGCAAAGTGGAGCGAAGAGATCGCCCACATTTATCCGAAGACCGCCGAAGGTCGCGCAGCGCCTCTGCAACGCTACGATCTTCACTCCGAAACCCCCAATGTCGAATTTTCCAAACGCGTGCATTTTACACCCACCTTTATCCTAGTGGATGACGGCAAGGAGGTTGGACGAATTGAAGGATATGCGGGCGAGGATTTCTTTTGGGGCTTACTGGCAATGATGTTCGAGCGGGCCGGTATTCCCTTGGACCAAGCGAGTTAACTCACTATGACAGTTCACATGACAACTGAAGTTGGCACCCAATCTGAGTCGGCATCGCGTTTGCCGGTCTTCGACAAGAACATTTGCCCCGAGGATATGGAGCGGATGATGGAGAATGCGATGCGCGCTTCCAACTTCTTAAAAGCCATCAGTCATGAAGGGCGATTGATGATCTTGTGTCACCTCGCATCCGGTGAAAAGTCGGTCACAGAGCTCGAAGAGTTGCTCTCTGCTCGTCAGGCAGCCGTCTCTCAACAACTCTCGCGTTTGCGTCTTGAAGGTTTAGTTACCCCGCGCCGGGACGGCAAAGCGATTTACTACAGCTTGACAGATGACCGTCCGAAGCAAATCATGGAAGTCGTCTACGACCTGTTCTGCAGGGAAGACTGACCGAGCGCTTCGCCAGCGTTTGGTTCCGGAGGGAACACATGCTGGAATTGCTTGGAGAAGCGAATTCAACGGCACTCATTGGATTTATAGGTGGCATGGCTCTTGGCCTTGCTGCGCGCATTGGGCGTTTCTGCACCCTCGGCGCCATTGAAGACGTACTGTACGGCGCGGAGACCGGCGACTTCGGATGTGGGCCATAGCCATAGGAATTGCTATTGGCACCGGCTTCTTCGTTTCTGCAGAAAGCGCATACCTGGACAGGATGTGGAACCCACTCGGCACGATTGTCGGCGGTCTGATATTCGGCTACGGCATGGCGCTGAGTGGGAATTGTGGGTACGGAGCACTTGCCCGACTTGGATGTGGAGACCTGCGATCATTCGTAATTGTCTTGGTCATGGGACTCTCTGCTTACTTCGTCATGTCCGGTCCCCTGGCCCACGCCCGTGTTTTGCTCTTTCCCGTTGAGAGCGGGGCGTCTTCGACACAGGGTTTCACTCAGATGCTCTCAGCTGTTGGCGTCTCGCCTCTTCTCACCGGGCTAATTGCCGGAGGCGCACTGCTGGTATTCGCACTTTCAAAAGCGGATATACGTTCATCCCACAGCCACATCTTTTGGGGATTTGTCGTCGGATTCGCTGTCGTCTCAGGCTGGGTTGGTACTTACTGGGTCGCAATGACGGGTTTTGAGTCCGAGCCCATTGAGACCCACACTTTTGTGGCACCGATCGGAGATACTATCTTCTAAACCATGACTGCATCAGGAAACGCGCTTTCCTTCAGTGTTGGGTCCGTGATCGGCGTTGTCATCGGCGCGGCACTTGGATCATGTTCAAAAGGCCACTTTCGTTGGGAAGCTTGCGAAGACCCACGTGAACTTCGCCGCCAGATTCTTGGTGCTGCTATCATGGGACCCGGCGCGATCCTTGCGGTTGGCTGCAACGTGGGCCAAGGCATATCCGCTTTTTCCGTTCTGGCCTTTAGCGCCCCGATCGCGTTTGTGTCTATCTTTGTGGGTGCAGCTTTCGGGCTTAAACAGCTTATCAGCGGGTTTGCTCCTGCGGAGTAGCAAGTTACTATCTGCTTAGCGGCTATGCAGACCGTCCTGAAATGTTGCCGCAAAATTGATAGGCGAACGCATAAACGGTCTTTGCTAGCTGACCGATTTAATGAACTCTGCGACGAGTGTTAACCCCACACTGTCTTTTGTGGCCATCAAATGCGTGTCGTGCTGGCGCCGATCAGGCGCGGGCACCAGCAGACCTACAGCGATGCCGCGATCAGACGTGTCTGGCGATGAAGGTCCTGTTCGGCATGGCCTTGCGGCAGACGACGGGCTTTGTCGAAGCCCTGTTGCGGCTGGTCGACCTCGACTCGACCGTGCCGGATTTCAGCACACTCAGGCGCCGTCAGAAGACGCTGGCCGTCAACATCCCATATCCCGGATCAAAGGGGCACCGCACCCGTTGACCGACAGCACCGGCATCAAGGTCAAGGGAGAAGGCGAGTGGCACGCCCACAAGCATGGTGGATCCAAACGGCGCGTCTGGCGCAAGATCCATCTGGGGATCGTCGTCGCAGCAAAAACGGTTAGTTAGTCCCATCGGAATAAAGTCCGGATTGCCGCACGTCGTCCCGGATGGTTTTCGTGGTAGGTCTGTTTCCCTCGTCATGATTGAGGTGGCCGTCCACAAGCCCGCAACCACGCCAATTCCGGCTGACAGTGATGTCTAGAGACGAGTCATTTGCTGCCGCCTGCCCCGCTTTCTGTCTATTACCTTTGTAGAATGATACCCGATCTTGTGGAGCTTCATGATTGGAAGCGGGTAAGTCGCTGGTTTCGCTAACAAAGATGAGACTCGCATATGGAGCTCCGAACCTCGACCGCTCAACCAGATGCAGAAAAAATGCTCAGCTCTGCAGCAGCCAGCGGACTGCACCTAACCCAAGCATGCGTGTCGCCTTCGCCATTATTGACTGACAGATATATGGAACGTATATGTTTCGTATAGTCCCTGATGAGGAAAGCCGATGGGATTGGTAAAGATCGACGATAGCCTGCACCAGGATGTGAGACGCGCGAGCGCGGTTATGTGTCGATCAATCAATGCCCAAGCTGAGTTTTGGATGAAGATCGGCATGCTGGCCGAGGCAAATCCGACGCTCGCCTTCACCGATATAGTGAAGACGCAGCTTCAGATGGTTGCCGCGGAAACTAACGCGGAAGTCGCGTGAATGGATATCCCGGTAGCCGGCGAGAATTCGACCTGCGAGAACGAGATAGGGGCGTTCTTCTTGGCGTATCTAGACGCTTTTGACCGCCAGGATGCCTCGGCGATCAGTAAGCTTTGGGATGAGGTCGGCCTATTTCCTTCGCCAACCGGAAACTTCTCGATGGATCGCGAGGCGTTTCGAAGTCACTGCGTCACGCTACTGGATTTGATCGGAAGCAAGGCGTCGCCGAGCCCACCGGTGAATTGCTGTCGGAAGAGGAACTCTTCTCGGACGTCGCTCAAGCACGCATGGCATATAAAATGCTTGCTTCGAATGGGACACTCGTCGCGGCCTGGGAACATGTTTACATTCTGCGTAAGTTGGACGGCAATTGGCGCGTTTCGCTGACAATTGCAGATGACGAGATGTCGGCATGGGCAACCGCTGGAGCGGAATTCCAGAAGCGGACCCTCGCTTTGAAAAATCGAACCCGAGCAAAGACCGCATTGCCGCCATCGATGGTGACAAGGGCGGCGGTTGGCTCGGCGGAACAACGCGGGCATCGTCTGTTCACACTTGAGCCACTGGCTATTGCTGACGGGCGACAAAGGCGTTCTTCATCACCTTGGATAACTGTGCAACATCCTCAGTTCGGTTCGAAGTGCTTGATCGCATTGACTGCATCATTGCGCCTTCAACGAGGCCATGCGCCATTGCAGCCATCATGTCGACATCTCCCTCAACAAATGTCCCTGCGGACATACCCTCAGCGTAAAACGACCTGATCTGGCTTTGGATACGGTCGCCTGGCAAGGCCCCATCGACATAGACGACGTCCGTCGTCATGGTCAGCAGCCGCAGAAGGGACCTGTGATCTTCAGCAACGACAAACAGCCCCTCACAAATGGCGTCGAGGCGGTCAGGATGAGCGCCGCCTTTATCCCAGTCGTGCTTCATACGCCGGACAAATAAGTCTTCGATTTCTTCAAGCATCGCCCGCAACATCGCAAGCTTGTTGTCATAGAAGCGGTACACAGTCCCCACTGCGATCCCGGCAGATTTGGCGACCTGCGCGATCGACACGTTCTCGTAGCCCCTCTTCGTAAACAAATGAAGCGCCGCATCGTGAACGGCAGCGCGTTTGGAGTCTGGGTCGCGCGTGCGTCTGGGCTGTGTTGGCTCGTCTGCATTTTTCATAAGTGAACTGTATTCACTAGTATTAACGTGGCAAGTTAAATCGCTCTTTCCACTAATGAATTACGTTCATTAGTGGAAAGAGCGAAGGAGGTGGTATGAATGATTTTTGAGGGACCGAACGCCCCGGAATTTGTGAGG
>CALCOY010000106.1 GCA_937897325.1 uncultured Shimia sp. | reverse complement strand
GGGCGCGGATGTCTTCGGCAACAGCTTCAAGGGCCTTCAGTTCGATGTTGCAGTAAGGGCACCACACACCGTGATAGAAGCTCAGAACGACCGGGCCGTTGGCCAGCAGGTCTTTCAGAGCGACTTCGTTAAGATCCGAATCTGTTAGCACGAAATCAGCAACACTGTCGCCAGCCTTGAGAGCGCGTTCGGCTTGGCCGCCGTCGGTCAGCTCTTGGGAGGACTGGCCAAAGTCTTCAAATGCGCCTTCTTGTTGACTGAAAAGATGTTCGATGACGTGTGGTCCGATCCGCACCGTGCCTGGTCCGTCGACGACATGCCCGAGCACTACCGAGACCAGTTGATGCAGGCCCTCGAAGCGGTGATCGGAGACAACCTTGAGGAGGAATAGCTTACTGTCAGCATCGGGCCAACTGCTCGACTTGTTGAACGTTCATGCCAGGCTTCTCCGAAACCACAGATCGCGTGTTTGTCTGGAGAAGGATCCAACCCAATCGCGTGAAAAACGCTAAATCGGCAAGTTGTTGTTTTTTAAGAGAAGGGAATTTGTCGCAACCCAGTTTAGAATCTGCCCGCCTTCATATTGCGATTTGAAAGCGCCGCGAGTTGTGTGTCACGTGGCAGGTACCTGCATGCGCGTTTGTTCAAGTTCTCGACCGATCCTTTTTGCCAAGGCGCTTGCGGATCGCAGAACCAGCTGTCGGTGCCAAAGCCCGATTTCAGCTTGCGCCATGCGCGGAACTCAAACCCGCGGTCGAAGGTGATCGACTTGCGGGCTGGCTGGGGCAGGGGTTTCATCACATCCATCAGCTTGTTGATGAAGTGGGTCGAGCTGCGGTCGTTGTTGCGGAACAAAACGGCAAAGCGAGTTTTGCGTTCGACCAATGAGGCGACGTTCATCGTGCCCTGTGAGCGCTCGAATATCATCAGATCACCTTCCCATTCGCCAAAAGTCTCGCGGGTCTTCACATAGTCAGGGCGTTCATGGATGGAGCGATCCGGTGGAAATACCTGGCCTCTGGGGCGTCTGGCAAAACGCGGTTGCCGCTTCTTGCGTCTACTTGGCAAATGGCGCGCCAGTTGTTCGGACTGTCCTTCGGCACTGTAGACGTAAGCATAGATCGTCTCGTGGCTGACACGCACAGGCTGGTCATCAAAGCCAAGGCGACCCGCGATCTGTTCTGGTGTCCAGCCGATCTTCAACTGAGCGATGACATGAGAACGAAGATCCTCCAGACGGACCAGCTTGCGTCTACGAGCACGGCGCTTCGCTGCTTCACGCTGTGCAACCATGCCGTAGTAGCCGTTCAGATATGGCAGCTCTTCATCGTTGAAATAGTTCCGCTTGATCTCGCGATAGACCGATGAACGGTGTCTGCCGATCTCAGCTGCGATCTTGCTCACAGGCACTTTCGCGTTCAGCATGTCTTCGATTGCGCGTCTCTCACGCAAATCCAGCTCTGTATGGGCCATGTCCGTTCTCCTTGCTTTTCAGCAAGATAGGGAATTTGTCGCAACCCAGTTTAGAATCTGCCCGGCTACACTCACATAACGCATAATTGTTATTATGTTAATTATCCTAGAGCATATCCCGCGCCTCTAACCGTTCTTACTGGATCTTCTCCGCCATGCTTCGTCAGCACCTTGCGCAGGCGTCCGATGTGGACATCGACTGTGCGCGTATCAACGTAGATATCCCGGCCCCAGACGCGGTCGAGCAGTTGTTCACGGCTCCAGACCCGTCCCGGTTTTTCCATGAATGTGCTGAGCAAACGGAATTCTGTCGGTCCGAGCTTCAACTCGTCGGGGCCTCGCATGACCTTGTGACTTTCCGCATCCAGCACAATGTCTTCGAATTCCAATCGCTGACCGACGGTGGATGGTCTGACGCGCCGCAACTGACTGCGGACGCGCGCCATGAGCTCAATAACTGAATATGGCTTGACGACATAGTCATCCGCGCCGGTTTCAAGGCCGCGGACCTTGTCAACTTCTTCTGACCTTGCAGATAGCATTATAATAGGTATTCCACGAGTTTCCGGGCGTATCTTCAGGCGGCGACAGACCTCGATACCGCTCAGGTTGGGCATCATCCAATCTAGCACAATGATGTCCGGAAGGTCTTCGTCCACCAGCAACAGCGCTTCCTCACCGTTCTGCGCCCGACTAACGGCAAATCCTTCTGCCTCAAGATTATAGGACAAAACCTCCCGTTGCGCGGGTTCATCTTCTACAACCAGAACTCTCGGCTGATCGATCGACATGAAACCCTCCTAAGCTTGCAGCGATGTTTTGTCAGCTTTCATCCGCGCGTCGTCGGGATACTCACCATTCACGAGGTAGACGACTTGTTCAGCGATCGAGGTCACATGGTCGCCCATGCGTTCGATGTTCTTGGCAATAAAATGCAGGTGCATGCAGGCCGTTATATTGCGAGGATCTTCCATCATAAATGTCAGAAACTCGCGGAATAGCGCGTTGTACATCTGGTCGACCTCGCGGTCGCGTGTGATCACGTCCACCGCCAGTTCCGCATCACGGCCGATGTAGGAATCGAGCGCATCCTTGATCATATTTTCGACCTCTTTGGCCATTCTGCGCAGCGCGCCAGCGCTGTCATTCACCGGCGCGAGCTGCGACAGAACGCTTGTACGCTTCGCCATGTTTTTTGCATAATCTCCGATGCGTTCAAGGTTTGCGCTGATCTTGATGACCGACAGTATCAGACGCAGGTCGACTGCCGTTGGCGCCCGCAACGCAATGACGCGCGCCGCCTCCTCGTTGATCATCTGCTCAAGACTGTCGATGGCCTTGTCGCCCTGACGGACTTTCTCGGCACGCTCTTCGTCACGTGTCTCAAGGCTGATCGCGGCCTCCATGATCGCCGCTTCGACAAGGCCGCCCATTTTCATGATCTGGGCCTGGATCGCTTCAAGATCTCTGTCGAAGGCAGAGGCGATGTGTTGGTCTTGCATGTTCGGTCCCCTACCCGATCCGACCGGTAATATAGCTTTCGGTCCGTGGATCGGTTGGATTGGTGAAGATCTGGCCTGTCTCGCCGTACTCGACGAGATTGCCCAAATGAAAAAAAGCGGTCTTCTGACTGACGCGCGCGGCCTGTTGCATAGAGTGGGTTACGATGACCACTGAATAGTTCTGCCGCAATTCGTCGATCAGTTCTTCAACTTGCGCCGTGGCGATGGGATCAAGCGCTGAACAGGGCTCGTCCATAAGCAGAACCTCGGGTTCGGTGGCGACCGCGCGCGCAATGCAAAGTCGTTGTTGCTGGCCTCCGGACAAACCGGTTCCCGGTTCGTTCAGACGATCTTTCACCTCGTCCCAGATTGCGCCGCGCTGGAGGGATTTCTGAACAATTTCATCTAGTTCTGACTTGTTCTTTGCCAACCCATGAATGCGTGGTCCATATGCGACGTTGTCATAGATCGACTTTGGAAAGGGGTTCGGTTTCTGAAAGACCATCCCCACCTTCGCCCGAAGCTGTACCGGGTCAACGCGATTGTCGTAGATATCTTCGCCGTCGATTTGGATATCGCCTTTGACGCGGCACACGTCGATGGTGTCGTTCATCCGGTTTAGGCAGCGCAGAAAGGTCGACTTGCCACATCCGGATGGGCCAATGAATGCCGTGACCGTCTTGTCGTCGATATCCACGTCGACGTCCTTGATCGCATGCGTCTCGCCATAATAGACCTGCACTTTTCGGGCGACGATCTTCGTCTCTTTGACGTCCACGTCTCTCTCCACAATTCTCATGTCGTTCATGGCAGTGTCTCCTACCAGCGGCGTTCGAAACGGCGCCGCAAAATCACGGCGATCGTATTCATGGTCACAAGAAAGACCAACAGGATGATGATGCCGCCCCATGCCCTTTCATAAAAGGCCGGATCAGCGCGTTTTGCCCATTCATAGATCTGCGCAGGCATGGCGGAGTTCGGATCAAGAAGGCCAGATGCAACGCTGTCGGGTGGGTTCGAGGCGATGAAGCCGACCATGCCGATCAACAAAAGCGGTGCGGTTTCCCCAAGCGCTTGGGCCAGACCGATGATCGTCCCTGTCAGAATACCAGGTGCCGCCAGAGGCAACACATGGTGGAATACTGATTGCATTTTCGAGGCCCCTACCCCAAGGGCTGCGTCCCGGATCGACGGTGGCACGGCCTTTAGGGAGGCACGTGTCGAGATGATGATAGTGGGCAGCGTCATCAGTGTAAGAACCAGCCCGCCGACCAGCGGAGCCGAATTCGGAAGGTGCATGTAGTTTATGAAGACAGCCAGACCGAGGATGCCGAATACGATGGATGGAACGGCCGCAAGATTGGAGATGTTAACCTCGATTATATCAGTCAGCCAGTTTTTGGGCGCGAATTCCTCAAGATAGATCGAAGCCGCGACACCGATTGGCAGTGATAGAACCAGCACAACCAACATCATGAACAACGACCCAAGCATGGAGGTGCCCATGCCTGCGGCCTCTGGTCGGGCGTCCGATGCATCCGACCCGGTGATGAACGCCATGTTGAAGCGTTTCTCGATGACGTTCTGTTCCATCAACTGGTCCACCAAATCCAGCTGTGCAACATTTATTTTTTTATCGTTCGCGATGGTGTCTCGGCTGACGCGGCCTTTGAGATATCCATCCACGCGCGATGCCGCCAGAAACTCGAATGATTCGGTTTCTCCAATCTGATCCGGATTTGAGATGACAAAGTCGCGCAATTCCGCGCGCGCGCCTGCAGAAAGCAGATCGTCAGCCATGTCCTTGGCGCTCACCTCTGTGACCAGGCCCAGTTCTGCGACTTTTTGTTCGAACGCGTCGCGCAACAGCGGTCCGTAGCCAAATGTGGACACTTTGCGAATGTCTGCCAGATCCCGGTTACCGTTCTTGTCCAGACGTTCTTCCTCAAGCGTGACATCCAGTGAGATGAACGTTTGCTGATAGGCCCCGACGCCCCGCCCGATGATGGTTGTCAGGAGAATGAGCAACATCAAGATGCCCAGCGAAATCGCGGCGACGCCATACATCTTGAAACGCGCCTCGGCACGATTGCGCCTGCGCGTGCGATCGTCGACGGCTAGGATCGAGGACCTGCCAGTTGATCCGACCGGGATCGGGCTTGCGCCACTGTTCGGAATGTCCGTCATTCGTACTGCTCCCGGTATCTGCGAACGATGTACAGCGCCAAGACATTCAAACCGAGTGTCAGGACAAAAAGCGTCAGACCAAGCGCGAATGCCACGAGGGTCTCCGGGCTGGCAAAATCGGTATCACCCGTCAACTGGCTGACAATGCGGGTGGTGATTGTGGTCATCGCTTCAAACGGATTGAGCGAGAACTTGGCGATGGCCCCTGCCCCCAGCACGACAATCATCGTTTCGCCAATGGCGCGTGATGCCGCCAGAAGGATTGCACCGACGATGCCCGGCAGCGCTGCTGGCAGAACGACCTGTCGGATCGTCTCGGACCGCGTCGCTCCCAAGCCCAAGGATCCGTCACGCATGGCTTGTGGTACGGCGTTGATGATGTCATCGGACAAGGACGACACGAACGGGATCAGCATTATGCCCATAACCAGACCTGCGGTGATCACCGCCGTCGCACCGTTCATCCAACCCAGCCCGGCCAGGCCGCTGCGCCCGAAAACATCGACGAGGAAAGGCCCGACCGTCAGAAGCGCAAAGAGACCGTAAACAATTGTCGGGATGCCGGCGAGGATTTCGATCAGAGGTTTAGCGGCAGAGCGCACAGCGGCCGACGCATATTCGGAGAGATAAATTGCGGCAAAAAGCCCGATGGGCACTGCGACAGTCAGAGCAATCAACGAAATATAGAGCGTGCCCCAAAGCAGCGGCAGAATAGACAAATCGCTGTTGCCGCGGAAGTTCGGTGCCCAACTGCCACCGAAGAAGAAGTCGGTCCAGGGATGCAATGAAAAGAAATTCCGCGTTTCAAACAGCATCGACAGGACAATGCCGACCGTCGTGAGGATTGCAATCATCGCCGCGAGCTGCAGCAACAGCAGGATACCCCGCTCTACCGTGTTTCGGGCGCGGAACTCGCCTTTTGCGAGGAACACTGACACAGCGAAGCCTGCGACTGCCAGAAGTCCGACAAAAGCGATCATCCATAAGCGACCCGCAGATGTCAGTTCTCTGTAACGCTGGGCCGCATTAAGAACCTCGGCCTGCACGTTAGATCCAAGGGCGACACCGACCTCACCCAGCCGGGCGCGAATGTCGGTAAACTCCGTCCTGATAGATCCTGCTTCCTCTTCGGTCATGGCCCCGCGTGCCACCGCGATATCAAGCCCCTCAGCCACGCGGCGCACATCGCTCATCACGAGATTGCGCGATGATCCTTCGGCAATCGCCTGGTCGGGGATCAAGCCGAACACCTGATTCTCGGTAAAGAGCGGTTGTGCGAGCAGCCATATCATCATGACGCCCAACGACGGAACCGCGGTGAGCATAATGGCAGTGTAGCCATAGTAAGATGGAAGAGAGTGCAGCCCGCGTGCATCGCCTGCGACACTATTAAGTGCACGTGAACGCGCAATATAAAAACCTATGGCCGCCAGGACAACCACCAGCAACGCGAGTAGGCCGTTCGTTCCAAGACCCAGCAAACCAGCCATACCGGAGACCTCCAAAGTCGCTGAATAGGCGCGACCGGATAAGTGATTGCACTGTCACAGAGACAGGATGGAAGAAGGGTCGCGGTTTTGCGCGACCCTACTCTAGCGTTCTCTTAAGAGCTGCCGCCCATGACTTTTTCGTCGGAAACCGCCGACTGTGTTTCGGACAATTCAGGATCCGAAACGAGTCCATACTCGGCCAGTGGCCCATCTGGCCCCGCGATTTCGTCATTGACGAAGAATTCGGCGAATTCTTTCAGGCCAGGGATGACGCCGATATGCGCTTTCTTAATGTAGAAAAAGAGCGGACGCGAGACCGGGTATTCGCCCGAAGCGATCGTCTCGGTCGATGGTTGAACAGCGCCCATGGTCGCGACCTTCAACTTGTCTGTGTTGTTCTCATAGAAGGCCAGGCCGAAAACACCGATCCCGTTGGTGTTGCTGTCAATGCGCGCCAGTGTTTCGGTGTAGTCACCATCGATGTCCACCGACTTGCCATCCGTGCGGACGGCCATGCAGGCCTCTTCAGCGGCATCTTCGTCCATGCCCATGTCCATCATGGCCGCCATCGCGCCGGTGTCTTCGCAGCCCTGAAGCAGGACTTTTTCTTCAAAGACTTCCCGCGTGCCGTGCTTGGTGCCTGGGATGAACGCCGAGATATCGACAGCGGGCAGATCGCCGTTTACGTCGCTCCATTGCTGGGCGGAGTTTGCGACCATTTCGCCGTCGGCAGGACGCTCGGCGGCCAACGCCAGATACCAATCCGAAGGTTCGAATTCGGTGAATGCCGGTCCCGCTTGCTGGCTGGCGAAAACGATGCCGTCATAGCCTATACGCACTTCGATAATGTCCGTCACGCCATTCTCTGCGCAGGCAGCAATCTCCTTTTCGCGAATTTTACGGGATGCATTCGCGATGTCGATTGTGTTGACGCCCACGCCTTCACAGAAACGCTTCAGACCAGCGGAGGATCCACCCGATTCGACAACAGGTGTGGGGAACTCGAAGTTTTCACCAAAGGCTTCGGCCACGATGGATGCATAAGGCAGAACCGTCGAAGACCCGGCAACTTGCACTTGGTCGCGCGCACTTGCCGTTGTGGCTGCCAGCGCTGTCAGTGCCAGCGCCGATGTGGTGAGTTTCACGAAGGACATGAACGTCTCCTGTTTGAAAGCAGTGTTAGGTGATCCCCCCAGGGAATCTCAGTGCCGTGACTAGGTCGGCTGCGCTATGCTTTTGTGACAGAAGCGTAACAGTTTCATGACACCTCCAGAGCTTCCCGTGAAAGTGGTATCAGAACTGCGAAATTGGCAGGATGACACTGAAAGTGGAGCCTTCACCAAGAACGCTGTCCACCCGCAATCTGCCCCGGTGTCGATTGATGATGTGCTTGACGATGGCGAGGCCGAGGCCAGTTCCTCCGAGTTCTCTGCTGCGGTGATTATCGGCGCGGTAAAACCGTTCGGTCAGTCGTGGCAGATGTATCGGGTCAATGCCTGCGCCGTAGTCGCGTATCTCGACGCGGACGCCTGGGGCCCGCAAGACGGGCTCTCTGTTGGACAATTGCAGGCTGACCAGGACTTGCCCGCCGGAATTGCCGTATTTTATCGCATTTTCCACCAGGTTGGTGAAGACCTGTGTCAACTGGTCTGCATCCGCTGTCATGTGCAAGTGGCCGTTTTCAAACGCGGTCTCAATTGTGACGTTTGCCTCTTCAGCAATCGGTCTGAGCGAGCGGATCACAGAATGCAGAATGTCAGTGAGATTGACCTTTTCGGTGGGGCGGACTCGTTCTTCGCCCTCAACCCGGCTCAGCGACAGCAGATCGCCCACGAGGCGGTTCATCCGCTCTGCCTCGCCCTGCATGACGTCAAGAAACCGAATTGTCGCGGCCTCATCGCCTCGAGCCGGCCCTTTAAGGGTCTCGATAAAGCCCATAAGCGCGGTCAGAGGAGTCCGCAGTTCGTGGCTGACATTGGCGACGAAATCGCGGCGCATCTGTCCGGCTTGTTCTAGATGGCTGATATCTTCAAACGTCAGCAAAACTGCACCGGCCCAATGGGAATCGACACCTGGCAATACCCGGCAGCTGACCCGATAAATCATATCCTGACCGACCTGGCTGGAAAGATACTGCGCTTCGCGCGGGGCAGAATCTCGCAGGCAGGCTTCAATCGCATCCAGTAACGCCGGTTGGCGCAACATCGTGACGTAGTTCCGGTCGATTGGCGATGTGCCAAGCAACGTTTGGCACAGGCTATTGGCCGCAACGATGCGTTCCGTTCCGTCAATCGCGAGGCTGGGGATTGGCAGCGCATTGAGCATATTTTGAAGACTGCCGGCGCTCATGCACGCTGCTCCCTAATGTTGGGCTGCACTGACGGCGTCCGCGAATACTCGGTACAGTGTATCGGGGTCTTCCAGACCAACAGATACACGGAAGAACCCTTCGCTGATGCCAAGTGCTTGACGCTCGGCCGGTGACAAGGCGCGGTGTGACGACGATGCGGGATGCGAAAGCGTGGTTCCAACATCGCCTAAGGTGGGCGCGAAGGCCAAGCCCACTGCGGCGCGGGTGAATGCATTCGCGGCCTCGCGGCCTCCTTGCAGTTCAAAGCTCACCATATTGCAGAAGCGTTTGCCCAAAAGGTCAGCGGCCCTTGCCCTGTCGGGATGATCGTCGCGGGATGGATAAATCACGCGCGCAACGCCTTCGAGACCTGCCAGATGGTCGGCCAGTCGCATCGCCGTCTCCTGCGCCCGGTCAAACCGCAAATCGAAGCTGAGCATACCGCGTTCCGACAGCCAGCAATCGAATGGGCTGGGCGTAAGACCAGCCGTGATCGCGAAGACGCGCAGCCGGTCTGCCAGCTCCCCGCTGCGCGCTGCTACATAACCCAGCATAACGTCAGAGTGGCCCGCCAGAAGTTTGGTGACCGAATGGATCACAATATGCGCGCCATTGTCGAAAGGCTTGAACGCTCGGGGTGTGGTGAACGTGTTGTCGACCGCCAGCAGAATGTTCCGATCTGCCGCCAACTTTGCCAAACCCTTGATGTCTGCCACGCGAAGGGTCGGGTTCGACACGACTTCGATCAGGATCAGCTTTGTCTCTGGCCGGATCACCTCGGCGACTTTGCCGACGTCACCCGCGTCCACCAGCGAGGTCGCAATGCCCAGTCGCGGCAGGTCTTCCTTCATCATCCGCAAAGAACGACCATAAAGCTGGTTCCCGCCGATCACATGGTCACCCGTCGACAGAAGTCCCATCAGAACGGCGGAGACGGCCGACATGCCACTTGAGGTTACGATACCCGGCTGCGGCGCGCCCTCCATTCGGTCGATCATACGCCCTACGACGTCGGCATTTGGATGCCCCTCGCGACTGTAGGTGTAGCCCTGCAATGCCCCTTCATATTGCGCATCAAGCATATCCGGCGTGTCGCTGGCATAGACCACCGAAGGGCTAAGCGGCGTAATGACAGGGCGGCTTGCGCTTTCTGGAAGGGTGTCGGGCCGCATCAATGTGCCGCGCGTATTCTTTGTCATTCGACGGCCTTCAGCTCTGACCGGAAGTTTCGCATGTTCTGCTGGTAGTGCAGCGCCGAACCTTCCAGCATCGCGATGGCGGCGTCATCCAACTGGCGCACGACCTTGCCCGGGGATCCCATAACCAGACTGCCATCTGGGATTTCCTTGCCTTCGGTAATTAATGCACAGGCCCCGATCAGGCAGTTTTTACCGATCTTTGCCCCGTTCAGTACCGTCGCTCCCATGCCGATCAGGCTGTTGTCACCGATGGTACAGCCATGCAGCATGACCTTATGCCCGATCGTACAATTTCGCCCGATGGTCAGGGGGTAGCCCGCATCGATATGCATGACGGTGTTTTCCTGGACGTTGGTCCCCGCGCCGATACGGATTTCTTCGTGGTCGGCCCGAATGGTGGCGCCGAACCAGACGCTGGCACCCTCCTCAAGCACGACCTGCCCGATCAGGTTGGCATCCGGTGCCACCCAGCTGTCGGCGTGACATTGGGGGCGCTTGGCACCCAAAGCGTAGAGTGTCATCAGGTCTCCTCGAACTCTGCGTGAAGATTGCGAACGTGGTCTGTCAGATCGGGCTGCTGCAAACGACGCAGACGCGTGGCCTCTACAATCGTCTTCAGCCGCGCCTCTGTCTGGTCCAAGTCGTCGTTGACCAGCACGAAGTCATAACCGTCCCAATGGCTGATCTCGTCCCAACTTTTCTGCATGCGGCGCGCGATGACCCCGTCATCGTCCTGTGCCCGGTTTTCGAGCCGCCTGCGCAATTCTGAAATGGAGGGTGGCAACAAAAAAATCGACAATGTATGGGGCCCTAGCGAGGAATTCCGGATCTGCTGTGCACCTTGCCAGTCGATGTCGAACAAGACGTCCCGGCCTGCATCAATCGCCCTCTGCACCGGATCTGAGGGTGAGCCGTAAAAATGTCCGAAGACATGGGCATGCTCCAGCATTCCGCCTGCAGCCACCATCGCCTTGAAGCTTGCGTCGTCTATGAAGTGATAGTCTGCGCCGTCTATCTCGCCGGGGCGCGGCGCGCGTGTTGTCGCAGAAATGGAAAGGGCGATGTTCTGATCCCAGGCACGCAAACGTCTGGCGAGCGTGCTTTTGCCCGCGCCCGAAGGTGAACTGAGGATGATGAGCAAACCGCGTCTCTTGGTCATGGATCACTCCACATTCTGGACTTGTTCGCGCATCTGATCGATTGCCGCTTTCAGGGCAAGGCCAATCTGGGTCAGTTCCGTGTTTTGGGATTTGGAGCAGAGCGTGTTGGCTTCGCGGTTGAATTCCTGCATCAGGAAATCCAGCTTGCGCCCCACCGGACCACCCTGCCCGATCAACTCTCGTGCCGCTGCGACATGCGCGCGAGTCCGATCCAACTCCTCGGTCACGTCCATCTTCACTGCGATCATCGCAAGCTCTTGCGCGACCCGCTGTTCATCTATTTCGTTGGCCGCTTCGAGCACCCGCTCAAGATTGCGGCGCAGATTGGCAGCGGTTTCATCCAAGCGAGCCGCCGCAAGATCCCCCGCCTGGCAGACAAGCGTTTCAATCTCGGTCAGTTGATCGGACAGGATCTGGGCAAGCGCCCTCCCCTCACTGCGGCGCATGTCGTCGAAGGCCGCCAACATCGGTTCAGCGTTTTCTAGCAGCAATGCCATCAGCTCGGCTGTATCATCCTCGGCAGCACTAACCTCCAGCACGCCCTTCACGGAAAGAATGTCTGTCGCGCTGTTATGTGCCAACGAAACACCTCTTTCCTTGGCCTCCGCTTCTATGCCGCGAACCGCCTCAAGAACCGACTGAAGCCGGTCCGTGTTCAGAACAAGTGACCCGCCTTCATCCTCACGCGACAGGCGCAGGGACAGCGTCACCGACCCACGCGTCACAATCGCTCCAATCGACTTTCGAAAGGCTGCCTCCAATCCATTCACCCAATCGGGTACCCGCAGGCGCAGATCAAGGCCGCGCCCATTTACGCTGCGCACGTCCATGCTCCAACGAAACGCGCCATGTGCGCCAGTAGCGGATGCAAATCCCGTCATCGACCGCAATGCCTGCTCGCCCCCTTAATCCTTCATATGCACGGCTTAAGACGCTTGGTCGATGCAGGCAAGCGGCCATCCTATGAACGGGTACAGCCTAAGGTTAACCATTCGTTAGGATTTTCTGCACGGATCCACTCACATTTGATATGAATGCTGTGTGAGTTGGATGGAGTGATCGCGTTTTGCGCCCAGAGCGCGGGACCTTGGGTGAGTTGGAGTGACAAATATGGACAAGCATGACCAAAACATCGACAATGTTCTCGCAATGAGTGAGTTCAGAACAGAAACAGGTTACTCTGCGGTCGCGCAGGTGGAGGCGTATTGGGACGGTTTGCGCGGCGCGCGACTGATGCCAAAACGGTCCGAGATTGATCCGCGCGGTATCGAAAGCGCCCTGGAGTACACCTTTGTTCTCGAACGGATTGCTCCGGGGATGGCGCGGCTGCGCATTGCTGGCAGTCATCTGAGCGATCTGATGGGGATGGAAGTACGAGGCATGCCGCTCACGTCTTTCGTTACACCAAGCGCGCGTCGTCAGGTTGGTGATGCGTTGGAGGAAGTCTTCCAACGCCCCGCGGTTTGTGAATTGCGCCTGTCCGCCGAGGCCTGCGCTGGCAAGCCCCCGATGGAGGCTCGCCTGCTGCTTCTGCCGTTGAAAAGTGATCTTGGCGATGTAAGCCGAATCCTTGGATGTCTGGTCGGACAAGGCGAAATCGGCCACACGCCCCGCCGGTTCGAAGTCGTTGGTGCAAAGATGCGACCAATCACAGCCGCCGGTCAATCGACCGAAACAGAAAAAGAGATACCCGCCCTTCTCTCGGCAGAGCCCCGCGCAGATTTTGGAGAAGCAGAGCCGACCCTCAGAAAGTCGCGACCCCGCAAAGGTGTACCCTATCTGCGTTTGGTAAAGTCTGACGAAGGCTGACTTCAAGAGTGAAGCGCAACATCCTGGAATGTCGCGCTTTTCCTATCCCACCTGCTGCACCTGACGCGCGCTCCGCAGGGCTGACAATTCTTCGGCCACGAGGAAAGCAAGCTCCAGCGACTGGCTGGCATTTAGGCGTGGATCACAGGCAGTATGATAGCGCGCACTCAGATCCTCGTCGCTGACGGCCCGCAAACCACCGGTGCATTCGGTGACGTCCTGTCCGGTCATTTCGAAATGGACGCCGCCCGGCACGGTCCCCTCCGATTGGTGCACCGCAAAAAAGTCACGGATTTCCTGAAGGATCGCATTGAAGAAGCGCGTTTTGTAGCCCGAGTTAGATTTGACGGTGTTGCCGTGCATCGGATCACACACCCAAACGACGTTGGCACCCTCTTCCTTCACGGCGCGGATTAGTTGCGGCAAATGATCATCGACCTTCCCATTGCCGAACCGCGCAATCAAGGTTAGGCGTCCGGCCTCATTTTCCGGATTGAGCTTTGACATCAGGATCTTGAGGTCCTCGGTCGTTGTTGTCGGACCGCATTTCAGACCGATTGGATTTAGCACACCACGCGCGAATTCAACATGCGCACCTTCGGGCTGCCTTGTGCGGTCACCGATCCATATCATGTGACCAGATCCTGCCAGCCACTTACCCGACGTCGTGTCCAGCCGCGTCAGCGCCTCTTCATATTCCAGAAGGAGGCTTTCGTGACTTGTGTAATAGTCGACCGATTGCAGCGTGTGCGCCGTGTCCTGGTTGACACCAGCCGCCCGCATGAAGTCGAGCGTATCCGAGATGCGGTTCGCCAGTTCACGGTAGGCCTCGGCCTTGTCAGAGGCGGTGAAGCCTAGCGTCCATGCATGCACCTGATTCACATCTGCATAACCCCCGGTTGAGAATGCGCGCAGCAGGTTCAACGTTGCGGCAGCTTGTGTATATGCCTGCAACATCCTTTTCGGGTCGGGAATGCGCGCCGTGGGCGTGAAAGCCAACTCGTTGATGATGTCGCCGCGGTAGCTGGGAAGTTCCACGTCATTTTGCACCTCTGTCGGGGCCGAGCGCGGTTTGGCGAATTGACCGGCCATGCGTCCCACTTTGATGACGGGAACCTTGGCCCCATAGGTCAGGACCATGGCCATCTGAAGCATCACTTTGAACGTGTCTCGGATCGCGTCAGCGCTAAATTGTTCAAAGGACTCAGCGCAATCCCCGCCCTGCAATAGAAACGCCTCTCCTCGGCTTGCCGCCGCAAGTTGCGCTTTCAGGCGCCGTGCCTCGCCCGCAAAAACCAGCGGTGGATATTGCGAAAGTTGCCCTTCGACCTCATTCAGGGCGGCCTGATCGGTATAGTCGGGCATCTGCACCCGCGGTTTCTGCCGCCAGTCAGACTTTCTCCAATCGCTCATCTCGCTTCGCTCCCGCTTGTGATGCAACTTGGCCTTGCGGGGCCTCTATACAAAAGCGCGGGCCGGATAACCATATGCGTTTTAGGCCACTTGACGGAGGCATGGCCCCTGCGCAATGTGACCGGCAGCCAACGCAGATCAAGCAGGATCGGTGCCCTAGATGCCGCATGCGCCCGTCGCCAGACCAGAACCGTCACATGCCAAAAAGACCAAGCGCTTTGTCTTTGTTTTGTTGGATCAATTCACGCTCCTGTGCTTTTCGGCAGCGATCGAAAGCCTGCGCATTGCAAACAGGATGGCAGGGCATGAAGTGTATTCCTGGCGCGTGATTGGCGAAGGCGGCGGCACGGCGGAATGCTCGGCCGGAACCGTCTTCCAACTGGACGCTGATCTCGACGAATTGGGTCGCGACGATGTCATTATGGTATGCGGCGGGATCGACGTGCAAACGGCCACGACCAAGCGACTGCTCGCTTGGTTACGGCGCGAGGCGCGGCGCGGCGTGCAGGTCGCGGGGCTGTGCACGGCGGCCTATTCGCTGGCCAAGGCGGGGCTTCTCGATGGCAAGAAGGCGACGATCCATTGGGAGAACCAGGACAGCTTTTCCGAGGAGTTCCAAGAGGTTGAGCTGACAAAATCCGTCTTTGTGATTGACGGTCCACGGCTAACGACGGCCGGCGGCACATCATCCATCGACCTGATGCTGAAGCTGATTGCCGATGACCATGGGGAGGAACTGGCCAATTCGGTGGCGGACCAGTTGATCTATTCCTCAATCCGGACGGACCAGGACACGCAGCGGCTTTCGGTGCCGACACGCATTGGCGTTCGGCATCCGAAGCTGAGCCAAGTCATTCAAATCATGGAGCAAAACATCGAAGAGCCGATTAGCCCATCGATCCTGGCCAAGGATGTGGGCATGTCGACGCGGCAACTCGAACGGTTGTTTCGACGCTACCTGAACCGTTCGCCCAAGCGGTACTACATGGAACTTCGCCTGCAGAAGGCGCGCAACCTGCTGATGCAAACCGATATGAGCGTGATCAACGTGGCGCTTGCCTGCGGCTTCGCCTCTCCCTCGCATTTCTCCAAGTGCTACCGGTCGCACTACGAGACCACACCGTACCGCGAACGCGGGACCCACGCGGCGCGTTTGTCGGTGTGAAACCTTAACGCAACGTATCGTTGTCAGAACAACGGCACCTGCGATCGGCTATTCTGAAATCGAAAGAAGGGCATTTGGACCAAATTGGCCATCTGCTTTACCTCGGTGTCGACATAGGCATTTGTTCGGTTGACGGAGCTTGCGTTTGGTTTTGTTGACGTCGTCACTCAGCGCGACGTTCGACGTGACGCATGGACATGCCGATCAAAGAGAGGCGGCAAAGGAGAAATCAGGTCAATCGGTGGCCGTCGGATGCCATGTTAGAATGACCACTGGGCGGAGATGGTGTTGGACAAGTCCTTTGGTTGGGTGCATTGGTGCTGATTAACTCGTCTTAGCTTTGGAGGCTTGGCAATTGTGGGACTAAGGCGGGTGTCGCAGGGCGCGCTGCTCTGTGAGTTCTCTATTGAGGAATTTGTGTCCGATCAGCCGCGTTCGACTTCATTAATTCAAAGCTAAAGCCCCGACTTCTTCAGCATTATGCAGACTTTCGCGTCCTTCCCATTTTGCCTACGATCAACGCATTTAGTTCCGTCCAGAGGAAGTTCCTTATGGAAAACGTTAACGTCCGGATCGCCATCGGTGCGTTATTCATGCGAAGGTTAACCCTTGAACCATCAACGCTTGCTCTCGCCGGGAAATCGATGTGACGCTGTTGACCAATTGGGCACGCTTTTGCATACGGCGTGACGGGTGGATCGATGGTCTGCTCAGTTTTCGCAGCCTTTGAGTTTGACGCACTTCTCGCTGCAAACCACGTTGAGATCATCCGCTACGCCGGTGCAGCCGATCTGGCGTGGCCAGGCTTCAAAGCTGCGCGTTACGCGATGTAGACCAAACATCTAAAACAGGGGGATGTTTGAACGGCGTCCCACTATGTTGCCTGGACAAAGGGCGCTGAGATCCATTTGACCAATCCGAAAGCCGTGGTATTCCAAAGCGCCGTTTTCTTGCGATCGGATCGACACCGGGCGCAGATGCGGAAACGATCGCATGTATCGTCGGCACATGCGCAATGATCAATTCCATTGTGGTGACCTTCTACCCCCTCTTTCTTTCAAGAGGACACCCACGGAGGCGTATGTGCGGATGCAACATTTGTTCGAAGCGACCTAAGCGGCCGTATTCAGTGACGCAGCCTGTTGTCTTCTTTTCAGTCCAACGGATTGATTTATCGGGAAGGAACTTCAGAAGGAATTTAAGGTAGCTTTGCGCTCTAGTGGCATTTCACCGGATGCTTAGTCCGAGGACATGCGATAGACTGTGCCCTCACCAACGCTTATGAACCAGATGGCCCCGTCGGGCGCCTCTATGATGTCGCGAACGCGGCTGGTCTCATTTGATTTTAGTTGCTCGGTCTCGGTCACGCTATCGCCCGAAACCGCTAGTCGCGAGATGTAGTCGAACTTGAGGCTGCCGACCAAAAGATCGCCCTTCCAATCGGGGAACATGTCGCCCTGATAAACCAGAAGACCGGACGGGGCGATGGAGGGATCCCAATAATGGGCGGGTTGCTCCATCCCGTCTTTCTCGGTCCCTTCGCCGATTTTCAAGCCAGAATAGTGCCGACCGTATGAGATGACAGGCCAACCGAAATTGGCGCCTTTCTGAACGCGGTTGACCTCATCCCCACCTCGCGCGCCGTGTTCGGCCGTCCAGATCGTGCCGTTTGCATCGAAATCGGCGCCTTGAGGGTTGCGGTGTCCAAAAGACCAAATTTCGGGCAAGATGTCACTTTGCCCAACAAAAGGGTTGTCTTCGGGAATGGACCCATCGCGGTTCACGCGGATGATGCTGCCGTTGTGATTGGCGCGGTCCTGTGCGCTTGGGCGGTCACCGCGGTCACCGATGGTGACGTAAAGTGTGCCATCATCGGCCTCAATCACGCGGCTGCCGAAATGTCTACCGCCTCCGAAACCGGGCGCGGATTCGAAGATGTCACGGACGTTTTCAAGCGCTGTGCCGTCGTCGCTAAGCCGGGCAACGGCAAGCGCCGTGCCAGCCCCGCCGCGCTGTGGCTTCGAATAGGTCAGAAACATCTCTCTGGTGGTGGCAAAATCGCGGGCGATGGTCACGTCGAGAAGGCCGCCCTGCCCGGCATCATCCACCTTTGGCGCGCCGGAAACTTCAGTGACCCCACCATCCTGCACGAGAAGGATACGACCGTCCTTTTCAGTGATAAGCAATCCGCCTTCTGACGTCAGTCCAATCCCCCAGGGTGTGTCGAGCCCTGAGACCACCGGCGTAACGGTCACTGCGCCCTGCTGACTTTGGAGCGCGCTGACGCCCGTTGCTACGAACAAAAGAGAGAGACAGAGTGCAGGACAGCGCATCGCGGTTCCTTTCCGATAACCGGGAAACAGATATGGCACCTAATCGGGCATTCCAGTCGTTTGCGATAACACATTTGTAAGGCACTTTTCTTTTTGGGGGGGCACGCCTAGGGTGCGCCGCAGTAAAAAATTCCGATCAGGGAGAGAAGGAATGAACAAACTGCTTATGGCGAGCGCCGCGACAGCCTTGATGGCAGGCGCCGCTCACGCCGCGGGCCACGCGACGGAGGTCAAGCTGGGCGTGATCCTCGGCTTCACCGGGCCGATTGAATCGCTGACACCTTCGATGGCGGACGGGGCCGAACTGGCGATGAAAGAAGTGACCGACAGCGGCCTGCTGCTGGACGGTGCGGCGGTGACATCGGTGCGGGCGGACAGCACTTGCGTTGATGCCGGGGCGGCAACGGCGGCGGCAGAACGTCTTGTCACCTCCGACCAGGTTGATGGGATCGTGGGCGCGGATTGCTCGGGCGTGACCGGCGCGATCCTGTCCAACGTGGCGGTTCCAAATGGCGTGGTGATGATGTCTCCTTCGGCCACATCCCCCGCGCTGTCCACGGCAGAGGACAATGATCTGTTCTTCCGCACAGCACCTTCGGACGCGCGTCAGGGCGTGGTGATGACCGAAGTTCTGATGGAACAGGGCATCAAGGAAGTCGCGGTCACCTACACCAACAACGACTACGGCAAGGGGCTGGCTGACAGCTTCCAGGCGGCCTTCGAGGAAGCGGGCGGCACCGTGACCATCTCTGCAGCGCATGAGGACGGCAAGGCGGACTACTCGGCTGAAGTGGGCGCGTTGGCGTCGGCTGGCGGTGATCGCCTGGTCGTTGCGGGGTATGTCGACCAGGGCGGGTCAGGCGTCGTGCGCGCCGCGCTGGATTCGGGTGCGTTCGATACGTTCCACTTTCCCGATGGGATGATCAGCGCCAAGCTGGCGGAAAACTTTGGGGATGAGATCGAAGGCTCGACCGGGCAGCACCCCGGTACGGATAGTCCTGGCGTGGCGAAGTTCGCAGAAATGGTGGGCGATGCGTTTGATTCCACGTCACCATTTACCCCCGAAAGCTATGACGCCGCGGCCCTGATCATGCTGGCCATGCAGGCAGCCAATTCGAAGGACAGCGGTGACTACAAGGGCAAGATTCTTGAAGTTGCCAATGGGCCCGGCGAAGAGATCTTCCCCGGTGAACTGGCCAAGGCACTGCAGATCCTGAAAGATGGCGGCGAGATCGACTATGTCGGCGCTACGGCGGTTGAACTTATCGGTGCCGGCGAAAGCGCGGGGAACTACCGCGAGATCGTCATCGAAGGCGGTGAGATTGCGACGGCCAAGTATCGCTGAGCGTTTTCCTTAGGCCGCTGAACAGCCCGGGGGAAACCTCG
This sequence comes from uncultured Shimia sp., assembly GCA_937897325.1. GTDB lineage: Bacteria > Pseudomonadota > Alphaproteobacteria > Rhodobacterales > Rhodobacteraceae > CALCOY01. Next base: position 29,314 of record CALCOY010000106.1, on the reverse strand, counting down.
GGCTGTTTGCCATAAGAAAAGCCGCGCAGAAGCGGCACGGGGAGCATATCGGATGATTGTCGTTGACGACATTCACAAGCATTTCGGCGGTTTTCACGCAGTCGACGGCGCATCTTTGCGGATCGCGCCCAGGTCAATCACGGGGCTTATTGGTCCAAATGGCGCAGGAAAGACAACGCTTTTCAATGTGATAGCTGGCGTTCTTCAGCCGACATCTGGCAGTGTGACAATGGATGGCGAGGACATCACCGGATTGCCACCGCACACGCTGTTTTACAAAGGCTTGCTGAGGACCTTTCAGATCGCACACGAGTTTTCCTCGATGACCTGCCGGGAAAACCTTATGATGGTGCCCGGAGATCAATCCGGTGAGACACTCTGGAACACGTGGTTTGGACGCCGCCGAATTGCGGATGAGGAGCGCGCCTTGCGGGCCAAGGCAGACGAGGTGCTGGAGTTTTTGACGATTGAGCATCTGTCCGATCATAAGGCGGGTCAGGTGTCGGGCGGCCAGAAAAAGCTGTTGGAATTGGGCCGGACGATGATGGTTGATGCGAAGATTGTCTTTCTGGACGAGGTGGGTGCCGGCGTGAACCGGACGTTGCTGAACACGATCGGCGATGCGATCCTGCGGCTAAACACCGAACGGGACTACACTTTCGTCGTGATCGAACACGACATGGATTTCATCGGCAAGATCTGCAATCCGGTAATCTGCATGGCGGAAGGCAAGGTTCTGGCGGAGGGAACACTGGACGAGATCAAGGCCAACGAGCAGGTGATCGAGGCCTATCTGGGCACAGGGCTGAAAAACAAAGAACAGGTGAGCGCGTGAGCTTGCTTCTGAACTGGCTGAGCCTGTCCGACCGAAGCGAGGGGCGCTGCCCCTCGCGCTCACTGGGACACTTTGGACCCAGAGAAGATGACATACGACATGAGTGGTAATCCCTATCAAGAGGACCGTGGCAACAAGGATGCTTCCATCACCAATCCGAAAGGCGGTAGGACACTTGTTGCATCGCCGGGGACCGGACAGGCGATGGATACGGCGAGCGCCTTTCTGATCGGGGATACCATGACCGGCGGCTATGGGGCCGGCCCAGATATCTTGCACGATTGTACGATTGCGGTGAATCCGGGCGAAATTGCGGTGATCGTCGGGCCCAATGGGGCGGGTAAGTCGACAGCAATGAAGGCCGTATTTGGGATGCTGAATGTCCGTCAGGGCTCAGTCCGACTAGACGGTGAAGACATTACGGATCTGAGCCCGCAGGACCGGGTGGTGAAGGGGATGGGGTTTGTACCACAGACCTCGAACATCTTCACATCTATGAGCGTGGAGGAGAACCTTGAGATGGGCGCGTTCATCCGACGCGACGATATCTCGGGCACGATGGCCCAAGTGTACGACCTGTTTCCGATCCTCAAAGAAAAGCGCAACCAGGCGGCGGGAGAACTGTCGGGCGGGCAGCGTCAGCAGGTTGCTGTCGGCAGAGCGCTGATGACGCAGCCGAAGGTGTTGATGCTGGACGAGCCGACGGCAGGCGTGTCGCCGATTGTGATGGATGAACTGTTTGACAGGATCATTGAGGTGGCGCGGACCGGCATTCCGATTCTGATGGTGGAGCAGAACGCACGCCAGGCGCTGGAGATCGCCGATAAGGGCTATGTCCTCGTGCAGGGGCGCAATGCCTATTCCGGTACGGGCAAAGAGCTTCTGGCGGATCCGGACGTGCGCAAATCTTTCCTGGGGGGCTGAATGGCGGGCGCGCGTCTTTTTATATGTGCCTTTGCTGTCAGCGCTCTTAACGCTTTGACTGCACATGCGACCACCCTTACCTGCCAGTTTCGGGAGGCCTGCTTTACTGGCGAATATCGCTGCATGGACTATGAGGGGCGCGTTGCGATCAGTGATCAGGCAGGGCAAACCTTTGGTCCACTGGCGGTGCTCGGGCCGTTTCTCGTGATTGGGCCGCATGAGATGATTGGCGGCAACGTCTTGCCCGAGCGGTTTCGCACCAGCGTTTCCCCGGCTTTGAACATGAGTGACGGGACATTGGGATTGCATACATTTGGTCAAAGATTTGCACCAGCAGACGGCGCCTACGGATTCGCAATCACACCGCAAGGCAGCCGGAAGGTCCAGTATCTGGTGGCGGGAGATGACGGAAGCGCACGTCTTTGGTCGAATGCCGGGCGGTTCGGGTCCTTCATCTACAAAGGGCAATGCGAGGTGATAGTATGAGGTGTATTTTATTTGCATTTGCTTTGCTGACCCCGGGGATCGGGTTGGCAGCAACCGCCTGCAGCTTTGAGACCGAGTGTTTCGAGGCGGAAGCCTGCGGTGATGCGGCCTTTCTGTTTGAATTTTCAGACAATGGGGGCGGCGCACGTCTCCAGCAAGGGCTGAGCGCTTCGACAGAATTCGGGGATATGGGCGGCTATGTGGTGCGGGCGGATCAGACCTCGGTTTTGTATGCTTTCGAGGGGTCCGGAGCGACGTATTTCCTGACCGTTGCGGGTGAGGATGCGCGGCTTTCGGTGCATATGGAAGGACCCGTTGTGGCGACGTATCTCGGGGTGTGTGAGAGGTGAATCGCGGCAAGATCCTCAGGGTGTTGGTGTTTACAAACCTTTGTATCGCCACCCCGTTGATCGCATCAGTTAACGCTTCCGGAGCGAGCCGCCTTTGGTGCACTTTTGCTCATTTGTGCGAAATTGACCCACAACGCGGCGAGACTTTCGTTGATGCCGACTTGCCGATCATGCAAATCTCCAAGAGACCCATCTTTGAAGTCTTTCTAGCAGGGTTGAGACTGCAAAGTGACGTCTTTGAATTCACTGGCTTCGCACGAGAAGGCGCTTTGTCGTTGAGTGGAGGCTCTCATTCCCGGTGCAGCATATGATGCTTCTGAATGCGCAGGGATTGGTTGTTCTGACCTTTCAGAAGGCATCCATGCACACCATCACGTACCTTGGGAGATGCGACTGAAATGGACTTTCTCAATGCGCTTGTGGCGCTTTCCAATTTTGTGCTTGTCCCTGCCATCGCTTACGGATCGCAGCTTGCGCTTGGGGCGCTTGGGGTCACGCTGATTTACGGGATCCTGAGGTTTTCCAACTTTGCACACGGCGATACGATGGCGTTTGGCGCGATGGTGACGATCCTTTTTACCTGGTGGTTCCAGTCGATGGGTCTGTCTTTGGGGCCGCTGCCCACGGCGTTGCTGGCGCTGCCATTGGGCATTGGGGGCGCGATCCTGCTGCTGTTGACGACAGACCGCTACATCTATCGCTTCTACCGACAACAAAAGGCCAAGCCGGTGATCCTGGTGATCGTCAGCCTGGGCGTGATGTTCATCATGAACGGGCTGGTGCGTTTCATCATCGGGCCCGATGATCAGCGCTTTTCTGATGGAGAACGCTTCATCATCTCGGTCCGGGAATTCCGCGACCTGACGGGCCTAAGAGAAGGGCTCGCCATTAAAACAACGCAGGGGATCACCGTTGTGACTGCGATCGTCGTCGTAGCTTTACTTTTTTGGTTTCTGAACCGCACCCGGACTGGCAAGTCCATGCGGGCCTATTCAGACAACGAAGATCTCGCCCTTCTGTCAGGCATCAACCCTGAGCGCGTGGTCATGTATACGTGGATGATCGTGGCGGCGTTGGCGACGGTAGCGGGCGTGCTTTACGGGCTCGACAAATCGTTCAAGCCATTCACCTACTTCCAGCTTCTTTTGCCGATCTTTGCCTCGGCCATTGTCGGTGGGCTTGGCTCGCCCCTTGGGGCAATCGCCGGCGGGTTCGTCATCGCCTTTTCCGAAGTCATGATCACCTATGCCTGGAAGAAAGTGGCGACATATGTGCTACCCGAGGCGCTGGCGCCGGATGGTCTCGCCCAGCTACTGAGCACGGATTACAAATTTGCGGTCAGCTTCGTGATCTTGCTGATCGTGCTTCTCTTCCGGCCAACGGGCCTTTTTGCGGGGAAAGCGGTATGACAGACACGCAGCGCAATATGGTTTACTTTCTGTTCGTCGCCGGGCTGATCCTTTCGACCGGGTTTCTGCAAAGCTGGAACACGGCGATATTTATTCTGAATTTCGGACTGATAAGCGCGATCATGGCGCTTGGTGTGAACCTGCAATGGGGCTTTGCAGGGCTATTCAATGTCGGGATCATGGGCTTTGTGGCGCTCGGCGGAGTCGCAGCTGTGCTGGTAGCCATGCCGCCCGTCCCTGAAGCTTGGTCTGCTGGTGGAACCGGGGTGCTGCTGGGCCTGCTTCTGGGAGCTGTGACGATCATAGCGGCGGTCGTTGTTTATCCACGGTTGCCTTCCGGGCGCATTCGGGCGCTTGGGATGATCGTGATCCTGATTGGAGGCTTTTTCCTCTTCCGCTCTGTCTTTGATCCGGCGGTGAGTGCCGTTGAGGCGGTCAATCCTGCCGGTACCGGCTATCTGGGTGGTCTGGGGCTGCCGGTGTTGGTGGCATGGCCTGTCGGCGGTCTGCTGGCCGCTGGGGCTGCCTGGCTGATCGGCAAGACCGCCCTAGGCTTGCGCAGCGACTATCTTGCGATTGCGACGCTTGGAATTGCCGAAATCATCATCTCGGTCCTCAAAAACGAAGACTGGCTGGCACGCGGTGTTAAAAACGTGGTCGGCCTGCCCCGCCCTGCCCCCTACGAGATCGACCTGCAGAATGACCTGAGCTTTGTTGAACGCGCTGCCGGTTTGGGTTTGGATCCGGTCACCGCCTCTACGCTTTGGGTCAAGCTGATCTATGCCGGGCTCTTCGCGGTCGTGTTGATCCTGCTTTTCTGGCTTTCGCAAAGGGCGCTGCACTCGCCGTGGGGCCGGATGATGCGTGCGATCCGTGACAATGAGGTCGCCGCTGAGGCTATGGGCAAGGATGTAACCAAGCGACACCTACAGGTCTTTGTCCTTGGCTCCGCCGTTTGCGGAATGGCCGGCGCAATGATGACAACACTGGATGGTCAGCTCACTCCAGGCACCTATCAGCCGCTGCGCTTCACCTTCCTTATCTGGGTGATGGTGATCGTTGGTGGGTCTGGAAACAACCTTGGCGCACTTCTGGGTGGTTTTCTCATTTGGTGGCTTTGGGTGATGGTCGAACCCATGGGTCTTGGACTGATGCAGCTGATTACCGCCGGGATGCCGGCGGAGAGTGGCCTGCGCGAACATTTGCTCGACTCAGCTGCGCATATGCGCTTGCTGACGATGGGCCTTGTTCTGCTTTTAGTCCTGCGTTTCAGCCCGCGCGGCTTGATCCCCGAGCGCTAGAAATTTCAAATTCTGAAATTGAAACGGCGCCACACTCCAAATTGGTAGTGTGACGCCGTCAAATGTTTCGGTTATGCAAAAGCCATTGCTGAAAACCACTCACCAGTTCGTTATCCTCCCAACGGCACTTGTTTTCAAAGCGGATTTCGTGGAATCATGGCTTCATACGTGAAATTACGCAGGATTCAAATTTCGCGATGCGCGAATTTCTCAGACAAATGGTCGATGACCGAAAGGTTCTAGTATTCGTTGCAAGCGTATTCTTGCTTACGTTGCTTGGTCCATTTGACACGTATTCTGAGTTGAATTTTTTCAGGCGATTCGCATACTGGCTTCTGATTTTTGCCGGCGTCGGCGTCTTTATGAACGTCCTGTTTGAATGGTTCTTGAGCCGCAATTGCCTGCCTGGCGTCCCCACACCTTTCCGCATCACTTTGGCGGCCACAATCGCGGCCTTGCCGGGTGCAATCTTGGTTTACGTCGTCGATTCCGCATTCCGGCCTGGCAATCTGGCCCCGTCCGAGATGTTCCGTTTGTGGGCCCAGGTGAGTGTGTTGGGCGCTTTCATCCTCAATACCGTGCACTATCTAGATGTTGGTAAAGGATCAGGGGCCACGTTGGCAGCACAGTCGACTCCTTCTTCAGCTCCACCTCGCATCGCTTTTTTGGAACGTGTGCCGCAAGAATTGGGCGAGGACATCGTCTCCATGTCCATGCAGGATCACTATATAGAAGTGACGACGACGCTGGGCAGCCATCTGATCCTGATGCGGCTCACGGATGCCATACGCGAAATTGAAGGAATTGAAGGGCTACAGACGCACCGGTCCCATTGGGTGGCGGAAAAACATCTGCGCGCAATTGGCAAAAACGGGAACAAGTGGCACGCGGTGATGTCAGATGACCGGCATGTGCCGGTGAGCCAAACCTTTCTGAAAGACGTACGCGCGGCCCTTAGCGCCCCTTGAAAAGCCCCCCAAGAATGCCGCGAACGATGCGTCGACCGGTCGTCCCCTTGAGTTCCTTGATAACCACAGAGGCGACGGCCGCGCCAAGTCCATCGTTTCGCTTGCGTGTCGCGCGCGCGCTCGATCGGCTGACCCGTGGTGCGGTGTAGCGGCGGGCTGCGTTGAAGTCGCGGAGCGCAGGCGCCGCGTCTTCTTGCTCGGCCTTCTCTTCAGATTCTGCCGCTTCCTTCGCAGCTTTCTCGGCCCGGTCTTTCAGCAACTCGAATGCCGATTTGCGATCAAGCCGCTTGTCATACTTTCCTGAAAGGTCGGAAGCTGCGAGATGCGCCTTCCGCTCAGCCTTGGTGATCGGACCAAGCTGGCTCGAAGGGGGACGGATCAGCGTGCGCTCGACAATGCCGGGCACGCCCTTCTTTTGAAGCATGGATGTGACGGCTTCGCCGACGCCCACCTCCCTGATGGCACCCTCGGTTTCGAACCGGGGGTTTTCGCGGTACGTCTCGGCAGCCATGCGCAGCTCCTTGCGGTCCTTGGCCGTAAAGGCGCGGAGCGCGTGCTGAAAACGATTGCCAAGTTGGCCAAGGATGTCCTCGGGCACGTCTGCTGGGTTCTGGGTTATGAAATATACACCCACCCCCTTTGAGCGGATAAGGCGCGCGACCTGTTCAACTTTGTCGACCAGCGCCTTTGGGGCATCCTCAAACAGCAAATGCGCTTCATCAAAAAAGAAGACCAGTTTTGGTTTTTCAGGATCACCGACCTCGGGCAATTCCTCAAAAAGTTCCGACAAAAGCCAAAGCAGGAAAGTGGCATAAAGCCCGGGCGCGGCCATGAGCTTGTCTGCAGCGAGGATGTTGACGACGCCGTGCCCCGTTTCGGTCAAGCGCATCAGATCGTCTAGCGCCAAAGCCGGTTCTCCAAACAGCTTCGTTCCCCCCTGATTTTCGAGAACCAGCAAGCGACGTTGGATTGCGCCGACCGATTGGGAAGAGACATTGCCATAGCGCAAGGCGAGGCTCTTGTTGTTCTCGCCGATCCAGACGAGAAGCGTCTGCAGATCCTTGAGATCAAGCAGCGGCAGTCCTTCTTCATCGGAGAGGCGGAAGGCGATGTTCAGTACGCCTTCCTGCGCCTCAGTCAGGTCGAGAAGGCGCGACAGCAACAATGGGCCCATTTCGGCCACGGTGGTGCGCACCGGATGACCCTGATCGCCAAAAAGATCCCAGAACGCGACTGGACAGGCATGATAGGCATAGTCGTCAAAACCGATCTGAGCGGCCCGCTTGGTAAAAGCCTCGTGCAGCTTGTGCGCGGGATCACCAGATTTGGCGAGTCCCGAGAGGTCCCCTTTCACGTCCGACAGGAAAACCGGTACGCCAGCATTTGAGAAGCCCTCGGCGAGGATTTGCAAGGTCACCGTCTTCCCGGTGCCCGTGGCCCCGGCAATCAGACCGTGGCGATTGGCATACTTCAACGTAAGCCCTTGCTTTGTTTCGTAGTTTTCACCACCGCCGCCGATGAAGATGTGATCTTTCATTCCTAACGTTTCCGTAACCCTGTTTCTGACGCCCGGACCATACAAAGTTAACCTTTCGACGTCATAGTGTTTTTTGTTCTCGCAGCAGTCCTCGCAGCGGGAGCTTTCCTCCCTGTCAGACTGGGCCGCGCCTTTTGGTGCGGCCTTTTTCTGCGCGTCAAGTTCGCGTTGGCCAACACGCTCACGTGAAAGAGAAAATTCCTGTTTTGCTGTTGACCGCACTGCTGCGCTTTCGTACCATTCATCCATAAGGTCGGCCTGTCCGACGGGGAGAAAACACGTTTAAAAGGGGATCTTCGGGTCCCCTTTTGCATTTTCTCCGATGCTCGCAATAAGTCGCGCAGTCTTGAGGCGTTTCGCGCTGACAGGCCTCTCCGGGCATGCTAGCAAGCCCCAAATGAAACACCATCAGGAAGAGACATGAAACCGTCCAAAATTGCTCTGACGCTGACTGCTGCTTTGTGGTTGCCGCTGTCGGCACTTGCTCAAGACACGACCACACCGACCGATGACACCGATGACAATGCGGCGCAGACCAACGAAGGGACACCGCCGGCTGCAGATCAAGGGCTCAGCACAGGAGAGCCGGTCGTGCAGGGCAACGAGGTCGGGCAGACCTACACGCAGGAAAAGAACGGCGATTGGGAATTGCGCTGCATTCGTACGGAAGAAGGCAACGACCCCTGCCAGATGTATCAGTTGATTTCTGATGATGAAGGCACGCCAGTCGCAGAGTTTTCGCTGTTTCGCCTGCCAGAAGGCAATCGTGCGCAGGCTGGTGCTACGGTGGTCGTGCCACTTGAAACCGCCTTGCAGCAGCAGGTGACGATCGCGGTGGATGGCGGCAATGCGCGGCGTTATCCTTTTTCCTTTTGCAATCAGGTGGGATGTTACGCACGGATTGGCCTGACGCCCGAAGACGTATCAATCTTCAAACGTGGCGCGAGCGCTACGATGACAATCGTGCCCGCACTTGCCCCTGAACAGAAGGTCGCCTTGCCGATTTCGCTAACAGGTTTCACAGCAACTTTCGACAAGGTCAGCGTGCTTGATCCCAACCGCTAGATCAGTATCCAGGCAGAGTTTGATGGGCCTCGCGGTATCGCGGGGCCGTTTGCCACTCAGACCTTCCGCAATGCCAGAACAGCATTCATGCCGCCAAAGGCGAAGGCGTTGCTGAGGGCCACATCGACCTTGGCATCCCGCGCATCGTTGGGTACCACATCCAGCGCACATTCGGGATCCGGTTCTTCGTAGCTTATCGTGGGTGCCACAACACTATCGCGTAAGGCCATAATGCAGGCCAAAAGCTCAACGGCGCCGGTGCCGCCAATAAGATGACCATGCATCGACTTGGTCGAAGAAATCATCAGCTTGTCCGCATGAGGTCCGAAGACGTCGGCGACGGCTGCGCATTCCGTTTTGTCATTGGCCGCCGTGCCGGTGCCGTGAGCGTTGATGTAGCCCACCTCGTCAGCGCTCACCCGCGCATCGGCCAACGCCCCCGCCATGGCGCGCGAGGCGCCGTTTTTCGAAGGCATCACGATGTCGGCCGCGTCCGAGGACATGGCGAAACCGGCAACCTCACAAAGGATTTCGGCGCCACGCTTTTTGGCATGATCATAATCCTCAAAGACGAAGACACCCGCGCCTTCGCCCTGAACCATGCCGTTGCGGTTCGCGCTGAACGGGCGGCAGGCATCTTTCGACATCACTCGCAGACCTTCCCAGGCTTTCACGCCGCCAAAGCACAGCATGGATTCTGACCCACCTGTCACCATTGCGGGCGCCATACCGGTACGGACCATTGCGAAAGCCTGGGCCATCGCATGATTGGATGAAGCACAGGCAGTAGCGACTGTAAAAGACGGCCCCTTTAGGTTCCATTCCATGCTGATGTGGCTGGCGGCGGCATTGTTCATCAGCTTGGGCACGACAAAGGGGTGGACGCGGTTCTTACCGTCTTCATAGACAAGGCGATAGTTGGCGTCCCAGGTGTTCACACCGCCTCCGGCCGTGCCGAGGATTACGCCGGATCTGGCGGCGAGATCGCCATGAAACTCAAGGCCGGACTGTTCAATCGCCTCTTTCGCAGCAGCGAGGGTGAATTGGGTGAAGCGGTCGTAAAGGCTGATCTGCTGACGGTTGTAGCGCCCCTCGGCTTCGAACCCTCGAACCTGCCCGCCGATTTTGATGGCAAGGCGGTCAACATCGCGAAACTCAAGCTCTCCGATGCCGCAACGGCCTTCGCGCATTGCCTCAAGCGTTTCAGGCACGGAATGACCAAGCGCGTTGATGGTACCCGCGCCCGTAACGACCACACGGTTCACTGTACGGTCTTTTGTTCGGTGATCAGACGCTCGATGCCATCGATGATGGATTGAACATTGGTGATGTCGAAATCGCTTTCGGTCGGCTCATTGGCATTGAATGGGATCGAGATGTCGAATTCTTCTTCGATGGCAAAGATGCTTTCTACCAGGCCAAGAGAATCGATGCCCAGATCGTCCAGCGAAGCATCCATTGTCACGTCGGATTGTTCGAGAACGGCTTGCTCGGCAATGATTGTGACAACCTTGTCTTTGATGCTTTGAACGCTCATCGGTTGACCCCCATTCCAGTTGGGGCAGATTTAGTCACTTGACCCATCCTTGAAAACCGCTTTCTTCAGAGCCGCGACGTCACGCAAAACCCGCGGCAGACGCCGCAGCGCCTTGTAGCTTTCGACCTGGGTTTGCATCTTGGTTGCTGGGTATCCCAACATAACACGGCCCGCTGGCACCGAGGTCATCGCCTTGGTTGCTCCACCCAGCACGACGCGGTCGCCGATGGTGATGTTGTCGCCGACGCCGGCCTGTCCGCCCATGACGACATTATTACCGATTACGGCGGACCCGGCGACACCAACCTGCCCGCACAGCAGACAATCGCGCCCCACGACAACATTGTGGCCAAGCTGGACGAGGTTGTCGATCTTGGTGCCGTTGCCCACGCGGGTCGGACGGATTGTGCCCATGTCGATGGTCGCATTCGCGCCGAGTTCGACATCATCACCGATCACGACGCCGCCAAGGGAATGGATCCTATGCCAAGGTTGTCCTTCCGTGTCGCCTTGATCTCCTAAGGTCTCGCGGACGGCCTCGACTCCGCTTTTTTCGATGGTGACAAAGGATAAGCCATCCCCACCAACCCGCACGCCGGGCTGTGCGATAAAGCGATCTCCGATGGTGGCGTTGGCGCCGATGCTTACCTGTTCGCGGATCAGGCTGTTTGCGCCAATGCTGCTGCCAGTGCCGACATAGGATTGCGGACCGATCATCGTATTGGCGCCGATCCGGGCGTCTTTAGCTATGATGGAGTAGGCACCAACAGAGACGTTTTCGCCGATCTGAGCGTTTTCGTCGATGATTGCGGTTGGGTGAATGCCTGAGGCAAAACCCTGCCCTGGATCCATCATCGCGGTTAACCCCGACATCGCATAGCGTGGGCGTTTGACAACGATTGCGGCCTCTAGCCCCAAGGCTTGCCAATCCGCACCATCCCAAAGCAATGCGGCCCTGGCCTGTCCCTTTTCCAGCGCCTCGGCATATTTTGGATTGGTGGCCAGCGCCAAATCGTCCGGTCCGGCCATCTGGGGTTCGGCCAAGGCGCCGATCTCAAAATCAAGCGCCCCGAAAGCCGAAGCTTCCAGGGCGTCTGCGATGGATTTGATTGTGTGCCGCATTTCGCCTCCCAAAAAGGTCGGCGGCAGGATTACCCCTGAACGGCGCGCAGGGCCACCCCCGCACGGTTGAGTGCGTCCCAGATCTTTGCGTCACGCCCATAGATGTCGCGCCGGAACTCTGTTTTGCCCTTCGCGGTGGTGAAGGCGGTTCGATAGATCAGATGCACCGGCACCGGATCGACCAAGTCGACCTTGGTTTCGCGCCCGGTGGCGAGTATTGATTGGAAAGTGTCTTTGGGATCATCCGATTGTGCGGCCAACAGCGTGTAGGCAAAGTCAAATGGATCTGCCAAGCGGATGCAGCCATGGCTGAAGGCGCGCACTTCCCGACCGAAGAGGTTTTTGGCAGGCGTGTCGTGTAGGTAGATGTTGTGCACGTTCGGGAACATGAACTTGACCAGACCAAGCGCGTTGCGCTGCGAGGGTGGCTGACGCATGGCAAAGGGGAAGTTGCGCGAATTGTAGGCAGCAAAGTTCACCCGGCTACGATCAACCCTGCGACCACGATTGTCCGTGATCTCCATATAACGATGCGCATTGGGGTTCCGCTGCAGCTTCGGCAGGTACTCCTTAGCAATGATAGAGCGTGGGACATACCAGCTTGGATTGATGACCATGTGTTCCATCACGTCAGAAAACTCTGGCGTTGGGCGGTCAGATTTATTGGCCCCCACGACCGAGCGGGTTTCAAACGTGACCTTGCCATCATCAATAACCTTGGCGGTGAAGTCGGGTATATTGACCAGGATATGGCGCTTGCCCCGGTCCTGATTGACCCAACGTTCTCGCTCCATAGCGACGATGACGGATTGCAGGCGCGTCTCTACGCTTTTGTTGATTTCCTTAATCGTATCGACACCCGCGACACCATCGGCGTCCATACCATGTGCTGCCTGGAATTTCTGGACGGCTGACTGCATTGCGTTGTCATAAACTTGGCTGTTGGTGCGCCTCAGGAACTTCATGGCGATCAAACGATTGCGCAATGCGACGACGGGCTGGCCGCTTTCACCGGGTTTCAACGACTTTGCCGATACTTGTGCGCCCCACCCACCTTTGGCGATCAGTCGCTCCATGCGCAGTTTTTCTTTCAGAAGGGCGCTGTACTCGGTTGTCTTCGGCGCAAGTGCTTTGAAAAAGCCTCCTGGCGAGGATTTCGAGAAATTTACCAGATAAGACTTGCGATCTCGATAAGGCACTTGGCGCTTTATGGCTCGGTCAACTTTTGCGGGTATCAGGACACCCGTCTGTAGATCGCGGGCATACATCAGGAATGTCTTGCTGAGCGCAACCTCAACCCGGCCAAGTTCACGTTGCGTCCGGGCCGCCTTCATTTGGGCCTTGAGGCCTTCGACGTCGTAACGCGAAGCAGGAAGGCCGTGGATGCCCGCCTGCGACAAAGCCTTCAGGAACACGGCGCGGCGCTTTCTTTCCCGCGCAGATGCGCCCGTCCAAAGGCTGTCATATCCCGAGCTGCGATAGAATGCAGCGATATCCTCATCGCTTGAAGCCGCCTCGGCCACGGCCTGCTTGAACGCCGTAACTTCGAGCGCTTGGGCCGGTTGAAGCAGGAAAAGCGACGAGACGAACCATGTCAGCAGAATGACAAAGGAACGGAACTGGGTGGAAATCACCATAATACGGACCTCAAATGGAAACTGGCAGCGGAACCGTTTTCAATTGCGTAAGCGTCTTTGTCTATTCACTTTTTCGAGGGGGGCGAAAGTGTTGCGGAATTGATGCGCTTGAAGCGTGTCGGTCTTTGCCCCGCTTTTTGCGCGAATTCTTGCCGAAATCAGCAGCTTTCCCGCCAAGCAGGGATTCACATCTTGGTTAAGAATCAGAGCTATGCAATACGAGATGAGCATCTGGGGACGAGATGAAACCGTCCATGTAACATCGTGGACCAGGCAGGCGTTACGGGACAGCGCGAAACATGATGAAAAACAACTCAACGGGCTTCACCCGGCGGGCAGTACTTGGTGCATTTGCAGCAACAACAATAGCAGCGGCACCCAACTTCACGAAAGCGGCAGGTTTTCTCCGAGGCAGCGGCGATATTCGGCGCATTCGGATGTATTCTGGTCGGACCGGTGAGCGGATCGATATGATTTACTGGGTCGAAGGCCACTACATCAAAGACGCAGTCAAAGAAGTGAATCACTTTATGCGTGACTGGCGCACGAATGATGTAAAGTCCATGGATCTTAGAGCGATCGACATCATGGCGGCAGCGCACAACCTGCTCGACGTCGACGAACCCTACATGCTTCTGTCCGGCTATCGCAGTCCGCGTACAAACGCGATGCTGCGCTCGAGATCCCGTGGTGTAGCCAAGAATTCGCTTCATATGAAAGGCCAAGCTGCAGACCTGCGTTTGAACGGACGCTCGGTCTATCAGATGGCACGTGCAGCGGCTGCGTGCCGTGGTGGTGGCGTCGGCCGCTACTCTGGATCAAACTTCGTGCACATGGATTGTGGCGTTGTCCGCACCTGGGGCAGCTAGCGCCCTCACCTACCAAGGCTGATTTTCAGAAACACGCCTGCAGCAATGCGCGCGTATTCGTGGTGTTCATATCCACTGGATTACCGCCGCAACTGGGATCCTGCAGGGCAGAAGCAACCAAGGTGTCGATGTCTGGTTGGTCCACACCCAGTTCCGTCAGGTTTTCAGGGATGCCAAGGGCGGTGTTCAGATCACGCACAAATTTGTAAAAACCGTCATACCCCCCCTTAAGGCCCAGATATTTTGCGGCCAAGCCAAGCCGTTCGGAGATGGCGGTTTTGTTGAAATCCAGTACCGGCAGCATGACAACGGCATTTGTAGTGCCGTGGTGGGTATTGTGGACTGCCCCAATGGGGTGAGACAGGGCATGAATGGCGCCAAGCCCTTTCTGAAAGGCGGTCGCACCCATGGCCGCTGCTGACATCATATGCGCGCGCGCCATGATGTTGCTGCCGTCCCGATAGGTGATCAGGAGGTTTTCTTTTACCAGCCGCATACCTTCCAGCGCGATCCCTTGACTCATCGGGTGGTAATGCGGCGAACAGAATGCCTCAAGACAATGTGCGAAAGCGTCCATGCCTGTACCAGCGGTGATGGCGGGCGGCATTCCCACGGCAAGTTCCGGGTCGCATATCACAACGCTGGGCAAGATCTTAGGATGGAAGATGATCTTTTTTTCGTGGCTTTCGGAATTGGTGATAACGCTTGCCCTACCCACCTCAGAGCCGGTGCCAGCAGTCGTCGGAACCGCGACGATCGGCGCGATCGCTTCGACCTGCGCGCGCGTCCACCAATCGCCGATATCTTCGAAATCCCAGATGGGCCGCGTCTGCCCGGCCATGAAGGCGACAACCTTTCCGAGGTCGAGCCCCGATCCACCGCCGAAGGCCACGACGCCGTCATGACCGCCTTGCTTGAACGCTTGCACACCAGCATAAGCATTGATCTCGGTTGGGTTCGGGTCGACATCCGAAAACATCGCCCGGCCCAGACCCGCCGCCTCTAGTAGATCGAGTGTTTTGGTCGTTATCGCCATGTCGACGAGCCCCCTATCCGTCACCAGCAGGGGTTTCTTAATTCCGGCCGCTGCACATGCCTCGGCAATCTCGGAAATGCGCCCTGCTCCGAAGCGGATCGTGGTGGGATAGGACCAATTGGCGATGAGGGTCATGAGCTTCAGACTTTTTTGAGGTGATAGGATTTGGGCCGTGTCAGGTTGTGATAGCCGATCACCGAAAGCCCACCGCCCTTCCCGGTGTCTTTGAAGCCGGTCCAGCAAAGCGCGGGATCGAGATAATCGGCCCGATTTTCGAAAACAGTGCCTGTTTCGATGCGATCGCCGATGGCCTCAGCCCGCGCACGATCCTCTGTCCAAAGCGAAGCGGTGAGGCCATAGTTGCTGTCGTTCATCAATTCGACCGCTTCGTCATCGTTTTTCACAGGCATGATCCCAACGACCGGGCCAAAGCTTTCTTCGCGCATCACATCCATCTGATGTGTCACGTTCACAAGGATCTGTGGCATGAGATACGCGCCCCCGTCGTTCGGAAAATGCGCCGGATCGATACACGCCCTGGCGCCTGCGGAGATGGCATCCTTGGTCTGTTCGCGCACCAGGTCGGCAAAGCGCGGTTGTGCCATTGGCCCAAGCGTTGTTTCAGAGTCCAGCGGATTGCCCAACACGTAGTTGTTTACAATCTCAACTGCCTTTTCCACAAAGGCATCAAAGAGCACCTCGGCCACGTAAATCCGCTCAATCCCGCAGCAACATTGGCCCGAGTTGAACATCGCCCCATCGATCAACGTGGCGACCGCCGCGTCAAGGTCTGCGTCGTCCATAACATAGCCCGGATCCTTGCCCCCAAGCTCTAGCCCCAAGCCGGTAAAGGTGCCAGCGGCCGCCTGTTCGATCGCTCTTCCTCCGCCAACGGATCCTGTGAAGTTGACGAACCCGAATGTACCGATCGCAATCAGATCGGACGTCGTTTGATGATCCAAGAAGACATTTCTGAAAACATCTTCGGGCACCCCGGCCTGGTGAAAAGCGCGCGCCATGTCCTCACCGACCAGAGGCGTTTGCGAAGCATGTTTCAGCACCACCGAATTGCCTGCGATCAGGGCGGGCGCAACTGTGTTGATCGCCGTCATGTACGGATAGTTCCAGGGGGCGATCACCAGAACAACGCCCTGCGGCACCCGCTTGATCATGCGTTGGAAGGCATCCGAATTCTCGATCTCAATCGGCGACAGAGCTTCCGGTGCGATGTTGGCCATATAGCTGGCGCGCTCATTCACCCCCCCAAATTCACCGCCGTAGCGGATGGGACGTCCCATCTGCCAGGCGAGTGCAGGCACAATCTCGTCATTCATTTCGCCAAGGTTCGCGACGCCCTTCATCACAAGATCGACGCGCGTCTCGATAGGAGTCATTGCCCAAGCCGTTTGTGCAGCCTGGCTCCGGGCTATGGCGATCAGCGCGTCGTCATGCGACATTGCCTCGCGTTCTGCGTAGACCGATCCGTCAATGGGAGAGATACAGCGGATCATGCGCGTTCAAAGCCCCGTGCGATTTCCCAGTCGGTGACGGCCCTGTCGAATTCCTCTTGCTCCCATTCCGCCGCCCTTGTGTAGTGGTCGACCACATCGTCGCCCATGGCAGCGCGCAGCATCGTCGAGCCCCGCAGGATTTCCGTGGCGGCCCTCAAGGTGCGCGGGATCTCTTGGGCGGCGTCATCTTCATAAACATCGCCCTGGGTCGGCGGCGGAAGCTCCAGCTTGTCCTCAATGCCCTTGAGCCCAGCCGCTAACATAGCAGCCTGCGCCAGATAGGGGTTCAGATCCGACCCACCGATCCTGCATTCTACACGCACCCCTTTTGTGCCTTCGCCACAAAGTCGAAAGCCCGCCGTGCGGTTGTCGATGGACCAAACGGTCTTGGTGGGCGCAAAGGTCCCTTTGGCAAATCGCTTGTAGCTGTTGATGTAGGGCGCCAGAAAAAAGGTGTAGTCCGGCGCATATGCTATCAGGCCTGCCACGTAATGCCGCATTATGTCGGACATGCCCAGATCGGCGCCAGCGTGGTAAAAGCAGGGCTCGCCCTGCTTCCACAGTGACTGATGTACATGGGACGAACTGCCGACGCGCTTGGCGTCCCATTTGGGCAGGAAGGTTGCGGCATGTCCCTGCGCCCAGGCGATCTCTTTGACTGCATGTTTCGCGATCGTGTGGTGATCTGCACAATCCAGCGCAGAAGCGTAGCGGATATTCAGCTCCTCCTGCCCTGCCTCGGCTTCTCCTTTCGAATTTTCTACCGGGATGCCCGCCGCATAAAGATGATTGCGGATGGGGCGCATGACCGCCTCTTCCTTGGTAGTCTGCAGGATGTGATAATCCTCGTTGTAGCCGCTGATCGGAGTCAGATCGCGAAAGCCGCCTTTGCGGATCTCATCAAAGCCCCTTTCGAACAGGAAAAACTCCAACTCGGTCGCCATCATCGGCGTGAAGCCCATCGCCTCGCAGCGCGCCACCTGCCGTTTGAGCATCTCGCGCGGGTCGTGTGGGACCGGGGCTTGGGTGTGATGATCGAGGATCTCGCACAGCACCATCGCCGTGCCCTCCAACCATGGCACCGGGCGAATAGTCGTCAGGTCCGGCTGCATGACATAGTCGCCATAACCCTGCTCCCAACTCGTGGCTTTGTAGCCATCGGGCGTCGCCATCTCGAGATCTGTGGCGAGCAGGTAATTGCAGCAATGAGTTTCCTTATACGATGTCTCGACAAAATTTGAGCCGTGGAAACGCTTGCCCATCAGCCGCCCCTGCATGTCCACAAAGCATGCCAGAACCGTGTCCACGCTGCCATCGGCCACGCGCGCTTTGAGATCGTCGAATGTCATGATCGTCTTTTCCTGTGCAGGTAAGGCGGGCGTGTCGCCCGCCCCACGTCTTTAGGTGTAGCGGTAGGGCCGTCCCGCCTTTTCCATGTCGGCATTGTACTTCTTGAAAATGTCGACGACTTTCCGCTTGGTCTCGCTCTCTGCCGCGATCTCCTCCCAGAATTCGCGCGCTGCTGCTTCAACCGTCGCCCATTCCTCATCCGGAATACTCGTCAACTCCAGTTTTGTACCATTGACCCGCAGATTTGCCTCACCGCCCCAATACCACCACTGCCGATAATAGTGCGATTGATCGCAACAGACCCGGAAGAGCGTTTGCAGATCCTCGGGCAGCTCGTTCCAGCGGTCCATATTGGCAAAGAATGACCCCGCCCAGGCACCTGATATGTTGTTGGTGAGGAAGTAGTTCGTCACATCCGCCCAGCCGACGGTGTAGTCTTCCGTGATGCCCGACCACGCAATGCCGTCAAGCTCACCGGTCTGCACCGCAACCTCTATATCTTCCCAGGGCAGGTTCACTGGTACGACGCCAAACTGCGACATGAAACGTCCCGCCGTCGGGAAGGTGAAGACGCGTTTGCCTTTGAGGTCCTCCAGGCTGCGGATCGGATCCTTCGTCGCAAAGTGGCATGGATCCCAAGCTCCGGCGCTAATGTGTTTGACGCCAACGGCGGAGTATTCTTCATCCCAGATCTCATTCAGCCCGTATTGATTGAAGAGAACCGGCACATCCAGAGAATAGCGCGAGGCAAAGGGGAAATAGCCGCCAAACACGGTGACTTCGGTGGGAGATGCCATCGAATCGTCGTCCGACTGAACCGCATCGATCGTCCCCCGCTGCATCGCCTGAAAAAGCTCGCCCGTTGGCACGATCTGATCCGCATAGAAAAGCTCGATCTGCATACGGTCGCGTGCGATCTTGTTGAACATCTCGATGGCCGGGTCGATGACGTGCTCAGCCAAGGCCGCTCCGGCATAGGTTTGCATCCGCCAGGTGATCGTACCTTGCGCCAAAGCAGGCGCAGCCAGTGCCGCCGGAGAGGCCGCCGCGGCAGTGAGAAACTTGCGTCTTGTGGTCATTTTCGTCTCCTTGTTGAGGGTCGACCCCGTTGACCCGGGGCTTTTGGTTATTGTCCGTAAATGTAGGTGGGCAGCCAAAGCGCTATGTCCGGGAAAGTCATGACAAGGACCAATGCGCCGATCATTACCAGCACGAAAGGCGTGATCGAGGCATAGATATCCCGCAGTGAAATCTCCGGCGGGGCCATGGCGCGCATTAGAAACAGATTATAGCCAAAGGGCGGCGTCATATAGGCGATCTGCGTCGTGATTGTGTAGAGGATGCCGTACCAGATCAGATCAAAGCCAAGCTCACCTACGAGCGGCACATAAAGTGGCGCGACGATCACCAGCATAGCGGTGTCATCGAGGAAGGTGCCCATCAGAATAAATGACAATTGCATCAGGATCAGGATGGTCCAGGGGCCAAGGCCAAGCCGTTCGGTGAAGAGGTTCTCGATCGCCTTCACTGCACCAAGTCCGTCAAACACTGCCCCAAAGGCCAAGGCGGCAAGGATGATCCACATGAACATACATGTGATGCCAAGCGTCTTGCGCACGGAATTCTCAAACACCGCGCGCGTCATCCGGCCCTTTAGAACAGCCGCGGCAAAGGCGGCTAGCGCACCAATGGCAGAGCTTTCAACGAGCGATGTCCAGCCATTCACGAATGGCACCATCATGACCGCAAAGATCACCAGCGGCAGAAGCCCCGCGCGCAGCAGGCGCAGCTTTTCGGCGCGCGGCATAGCACGTTCTTCGGCGCCCAACACCGGACCAAGGCTTGGGTTCATTCGGCAACGGAGCGCGATGTAGGCGACAAACAGGGTCGCCATCATAAGCCCGGGCACGACACCGGCAAGCCACAATTGCCCAACCGGTTGCCGCGCGATCATTGCATAGAGCACAAGAACGACCGACGGCGGCACCAGAATGCCGAGCGATGAGCCCGCCTGGATCACTCCCGTCACCATCCTTTTGTCATAGGCGCGCCGCAGCAATTCTGGCAACGCTATGGTGGCGCCAATGGCCATGCCCGCCACGCTCAGCCCGTTCATGGCCGAAATCAGCACCATTAGCCCGATCGTCCCGATGGCAAGGCCGCCGCGCAGCCCGCCCATCCAGACGTGGAACATGCGATAGAGGTCATCGGCAATGCGGCTTTCGCTCAGCACATAGCCCATGAAGATGAACATAGGCAGAGTGAGAAGCGGGTACCATTTCATCAGCTTCATCGCCGCCGAAAACCCGAGGTCATAGCCGCCCCGATCGCCCCAAAGCAGCAGGGCCGCCAGAACGGCGACAAATCCAATGGCACCAAAGACACGCTGCCCGGTCATCAGCATAAGCATCATCGTCGAAAACATCAGGATGGCGATCAACTCGTAGGGCATCAGATCGCCTCACCTTTCAGGCGCAGGACGTCCTTTAGAAACTCCGACAGGCATTGCAGTAACATAAGAAAGACGCCAAGGATGATGATCGCCTTGATGGGCCAAAGGTACGGGCGCCAGGCGGAGGAAGACCGCTCCATCCGCCCGATATCTTCGGCGCCGGTCAGTAGGCCCCAGAAGAACGATAGCGGCTCGCCGCTGAAATGACCCAGAGAGTAGGCGGTCGAGTCAATCGCCCCCCAAAGTAGGACGCCCAAGTAGAACATGAGCAAAAGCACCGTAAAAAGGTCAAACCACGCCTTGCGACGGTCCGACCAGCCGCCATAAAGAAGATCCATCCGAACATTCGACCCCATCTGGATCGCGTAGGGCCCACCAAGGATGTAGTAGGCGACCATCGCGAATTGCGCCATTTCCAGCGTCCAGAGCGAGGGCAGAAAGAAGGTTTTGCTGACTGACGACCAAAGCAGTATGCCCATCAGCACGAAGATCCCGTACATTGTAATTCGGCCAACGCGGTAGTTCACCAAATCGATGACTTCGATGGAACTGCGTGCAAATCCGGTCATGCGCCGCCCTGCCCCACACCAATTGTCGTGATGGCGCTGACGACCCAGCCTGCCAAAGTCCGAGCCATGGTATCCTGTGCTGCGCCGCCAGCTATCAGGTCGTTGCGGATCTCGATCATGACGTTTGGATGACCACCCGATATCCCGTGTTCGCGTAACGTGTGCATCACGCCGTCAGCGGGTCCATAGGGCGCGTTACGCATAACGCGAAGCCCTTCCATCCAGTCGCCACAAGACAGCATGGCGTCGGCCAGCCGACTGTCCTGATCATGCAGAACACCGATTTCGACAGAACGCTTTTGACCATCATATACCGGTGTGAAGCTGTGGATCGTGACCAGCACCGGATGGTCCATCGCCGCGATCGTCTGGGCCAATGTCGTACGGAACGGATCATAGAACGCAGTCACGCGCGCCGCCTTTGCATCTTCGGTCAGATCGCGATTGCCAGGGACCAGAATCCGCTCACTTTGCGCGGGCATAGCATCGGACGCATCTGGCGGACGGTTGCAGTCATAAACCAGCCGCGACACTGTTCCCGCCAACAGCTTCGCATCCAACAGGTAAGACATCCGCGCTGCTACATCGAAAGCCCCCGGATCCCAGACCGCATGGCTTTGAAGCTCTTCCGGCCGCAGGCCAAGATTGTGGAACTCCTCTGGAATGAAGGATGAGGCGTGTTCGCAAACCAATAAGATCGGCGACCGTCCGTCCATGTTGAGACGATGCACGCAATCTTCTGTGTCATCCTCGATCTCTGGCTGCACAACCCCGCCCTTTCTTGGACAAATGTCTTGCGCGTCCGTCACTGTGTCAACAAAATACTGAAAGAGATCACACAGAGAGATATGCTCTGTAAATTTATCCATCAGAATTGAGGCGGTCATGCCCGACACATCTCAAACCATCGCCGACCGCATCCAGAAGGACATCGACAGTCTGACCCGCGCAGAACGGCAACTGGCGGACGCGATCCTGGAAAACTACCCGATCTCGGGCCTTGGTCCCCTAAGCGCACTGGCCGATGATGCGGATGTCTCAGCACCCACGGTCGCGCGAATGGTCCAGAAACTTGGCTTTTCGGGCTATCCCGAATTCCAGGCCGCCCTGCGCGAAGAGCTGAAAGCGAAGGTCAAGAACCCGATTGCCAGGCATGAAACTTGGGCGGATGGGGCCCCATCAGGCCACATGCTCAACCGGTTTACCGATGCGGTGATAGACAACATCCGCCTCACGCTTGGGCAGATCCCGCCAAAGGATTTTGACCGGGCCTGCGCCATGGTTGCTGACCGCACGAAACGTATTCACGTCGTGGGCGGGCGTATTACACATACGCTGGCCGAATACCTGTTTCTGCATTTGCAGGTGATCCGGCCCGATGTGACGCATATTCAATCAACTTCCAACGCTTGGCCACACTACCTTCTGGATGTCGGACCTGATGATGTCTTTGTCATCTTCGACATGCGGCGCTACGAAAACAACACGCTCAAACTGGCCGAGATGGCCCGTGACAAGGGGGCGAAAATCGTTTTGATCACCGATCAATGGCGATCACCCGTCCACCGGATGGCCGATATCTGCTTCAGCGGGCGGATCGTGGTACCATCAGCCTGGGATTCCGCCGTGACGACGATGCTGCTGGTCGAAACGATGATCGCCGCGGTGCAAGACCTGAACTGGGGCGAGACGAAGGACCGGATGGAGCGGCTGGAACAGATGTTCGATCAGACAAAGCTCTTCCGTAAATTCACTTGAAACCGCGGCCCCATTTTAAGGGGCCGCGCAAGAGTGCCACGGATCAAACTGCGATCGCGCTGCCATCTTCTTTCGTTACCACGACAACCGACGGGCGTGGCGGCATGTTTGCGTCGAAATCGGGCCACCGGGTGGCGGGATCCTCAAAGGTCGAATCTCGCTCGAACCCTGTGAAATCCTTGGTTCCATCAGTGCCAGGGTGTTGAACAGCGAGGAACAGCGTCTTGTCCTCGTCAGCGAAGTAAGGACCGCACAATTCACCGCCGACAGGACAGCGGAAAAAGAGTTTGGAATGACCCCGCAGATCGCCTTCGGTTTCCAGCGCATAAAGCCCGTCGGACTTGCCGGTCCGACCCCAGCCCGAACCCTGATCGGTCGAAATCCAGAGACGTCCGGCATTGTCGATGGCGCAATTGTCTGGAGATCCGAACCAGCCGTTTTCCGAGGTTTCTGGGTTCCACATCGCACCCACTTCCTCAATATTCGGATCACCGCAAAGCACAAGGATGGACCATGTGCCCTTCTCGGCCGAGTGGTTACCGTCCTCTTCCTTGATCTCAATGATGTGACCAAATCGGCTTTCGGGCCGCGGATTGGCGGCGTCAAGCTGGTCGGGCTCGCGGCGCGAGTTGTTGGTCAGCATGATGTAGGCCGTACCATCACCGCGGGGCTGCGCATCTTCGGGTCGGTCCATTGGGGTCGCCCCCAAAAGATCCCCCGCAATGCGCGCGTCGATCATCACATCGCCCTGATCGTTGAAGCCATTCTCGGCGGTCAGCGGGCCTTCGCCATGCACGAGCGCTAGCCAGTCGATCGTCCCATCATCGTTGAAACGCGCAACGTACAGCGTACCTTCGGAGAGAAGCGAAGACCCAAAGACGGAGTTCTCGTCGGTCACGGCCTCGGCCGACACCCATTTATACTGGTAGTCAAAGCGGTTGTCGTCGCCCGAATAGATCACCAGACGCCCGTCAGAGGCTATTGTCGTTTCAGAGCCTTCATGGCGAAAGCGTCCCAGAGCCGTGTGTTTGATCGGCGCGGCATCGGGATTCATTGGATCAACTTCAACAATCCAGCCGAAGCGATTGGGTTCATTGGGCTCTTTGTCGATATTGAAGCGATCGTGATACTTGCCCCAGGCGTACCATTTGCCCGGCACACCATATCGTTTCATCTTTTCCCCATCCGCCTGGGCCGACACGTCAGGATCGCCTTCACTGTCGACCACGTCGGTCCAGAAATACCCGTGAAAGTTTTCCTCGGCCATCAGATACGTGCCCCAGGGGGTCATCCCGCCCGCACAATTGTTGATGGTGCCGAGCACCTCCATGCCTGCCGTATCAACGCTGGTTTTCATCCGGTCGTGGCCTGCGGCAGGCCCGTCGAATGTCATCTGGGTATTGGCCGTTACCCGGCGGTTGGCGCGGTTGTCCCGATTGACCGACCATTTGCCGTTCTCCTGCTTCACGATCTCGAAGACCGATCCGCCATGCGCCGCCATTTCGATATCAACCAGTTCCTTGGTCATGCCTTCGAAGTCCGCCTTGTCCTGGCGGCCCAAGCCTGGGAACATCACTTCTTCGTTGGTGTATTCGTGGTTCACGCACAACATGCCGCGACCTGGTTCAATCTCCGCAAAGCCGACGTAATCGTTGTTGTAGCCGAACTGTTGCGACTGCGCCTCGGGGGTCTGGTTCATAACGTCGAAGTCAGGCGCGTCCGCAGTAATGGGGTCACCCCACCGCACCAGAATGTCCGCATTGTAACCTTCGGCGATATGATGCTTTTCATCGTTACCCCAAGTCAGTTCACTAAAGATGTAGCGGCTGTCATCGGCGGTCGCGGCTGCGGCCCGGTTGGGCGTTGTCAGCGCAGTCGTACCGAAAAGCGCTGTGCTTGCCGTCACGGCCAAAGATCCGCGCAGAAAATCGCGGCGCCCATAGCGTCGCGCGATCACATCGCCGATTGTGTTGCTCAGATTGGGGTTTGTTGGGATGTCGTCAAAGGCCTCGAATGCTTCGGCCCGGTTTCCGTGTTCTTTGCTTGCGATAATGTCCTTACGGGACATGGTAGGTCTCCCTGCTAGCTTGATGGATAAACGTAACACGCGGCGCGCCGTCTCCGGCAAACGCCCAACTGGGAACGCGATATCTGCAGTCTGCATATCTTTTGTGACGCGATGCTAGGGCCAGATCACCACAGGTTGAATTTTTTTGATATGCTTCGGCGGCAATCGGAAGCATCGTACCTGACTGGTATTGATGGGCTCGGGACGTCGCGTTGGAATTGCGTCACGAAAACACTCGCGCTAGCTTTACCAAATGGCCCTTAGGGTCATTGCGTTCTCAGGGCGGGGTGAAATTCCCCACCGGCGGTAAGCGGCAGGTCCGCAAGCCCGCGAGCGCCAAAGCCGCACGGCTTTGGGTCAGCAGATCTGGTGCAATTCCAGAGCCGACGGTCACAGTCCGGATGGAAGAGAGCGGGAAACAAGATGCGAAGCCGACCCGGCGCGCACCGTTGTCCTGTCCGCCTTGATCAACGCGTTTGAGCGAAAGGACACGGCGATGAGGCGGATTGATTTTTCAACAAGGCCAGCCCTGACGGGGGCCATCCTAATGGTAGGTGCAGGCGCGCTTTTTGCGGGTGTCAATACATTGATGCAATACGGCGCCATGACCCTTCAGATTGCACCATCCAAACTTGCGTTCTGGCAGTATCTTATGGCTTTTCTCTGCGCGCTGCCCTGGCTGTTTGGACGTAACGCCATCCGCCTGACCCGCACGCATCTGCCCTGGCATCTGGCGCGCGTCGGGCTGGCGGCCTGCGGCGTTCAGCTTTGGGTGATGGGGCTGGCGCATGTGCCTATCTGGCAGGCCATCGCACTGGTGATGCTGTCGCCTTTCTTTGTCACAGCAGGTGCGGGGCTCTTCCTGCGCGAAAAGACAACGCTTATTCGCTGGATGGCGGTGGCAATCGGGTTTGTCGGCGGGATGATCATTCTGGCGCCCTGGTCCGACAGCTTCACGATCCATGCCTTTTATCCGATTGCGGCAGCGGCCCTTTGGGCCGGATCATCGTTACTGACAAAGCACATGACCGGCTTTGAAAGCGCCGAAACCCTGACATTCTACCTGCTCTTGCTGCTGACCCCGATCAACGCGGCACTGGCATGGGACAGCGGCTGGACCATTGGACTGGATATCAGCGGAGGCATTCTTTTGGCTGCCGGTCTTCTGACGGCACTGGCGCAATACGCGCTGGCCAAGGCCTACAGCATAGCGGATGCGGCTTACTTACAGCCATTCGACCATATCAAGCTGCCTTTCAACGTGGGCCTGGGCCTGATCGTCTTCGGCTTTGTCCCGCCCGGTTCGATGTGGTTGGGCTCTGCCCTCATTGTCGGCGCGTCATTCTACCTATTGCGATTGGAGACCCGACCGAAAAGCACCGCAGCCGCCTAAGAAGAGGTCGTTTGTGGCAAGGCTGTAGTGGCACGCTCCACCGCAACGCATACAAGTGCTGCAGACAGCGCAAAGTAAAGTGCGATGCCCCACATCTGTTGCGGAAAGTCGAATCCAAAATCGATCATAAAGCCGGACACCCCAGGCCCGACAGCTGAGCCGAGGACCATGATACTGGCCGAGGTGGCCTTGATCGCGCCGATGTGTCGGGTCCCGAAGTATTCTGCCCAGAAGACGGTGATCAGTGTCACCTGCATGCCCGTCGCAAAACCGAACGCCACGAACGCCAGAAACGCGAGAGCCAATGTATCCGCTGCCCCGAGGATCACAAAGCCGGCGATCCATGTCAGTGGAAAAACCTGCAACAAGCGGCCCGACCCGAACCGGTCGATCAGCGCGCCTGTTCCCAGCATGGCCCCGACAGAGACAATCGTCATGACCGGAAGCAAGGCAAGATACTCGATTAATGGCCATCCTTTCACCTGCGCGATATGCACCTGCTGGAACAAGAGCGCTGTACCCCAGGCGGGCGGGCCCAGAAGCAAGGGCACGAGTGTCCAGAAAAAACCTGATCGCAGGACTTCGGCCCGGGTCCAGTGCCTTCCCTCCATCCCAACGGAAGTGTTCTCTTGCGCCAACGATTGCGGCGTACGTTCCCGTCCAAGAAGCCACAAAACCAGCGGAAAGCACATCAATATGAAGACGGATGACGCAATCCAGATGCTCTGCCAGTCAATGGTCAGTAAAAGGGCAGCCGCCGCCACAGGAAAGACCGCCTGACCAGCGGCGATGCCCATGCCAGCCACCGACAGCGCCATCCCCCGCCGGGCCAAAAACCACCGCGCCATCGAGACCGAGGCCATTTGATAGATCATGCCCTGCCCCAGAAAGCGCAGAAAGAACACGGTCCCCAAGAGGCTCGCGATCGACGTGCTCAGAGCCATTGTCAGACAGGTCATTGCAAGCCCCGGCATAATGAACCAGGCGAGTGTGCGCGCGCGAAAACGATCCGTGAGCGCGCCTGCCCAGAACATCACCACCGCCGAGGCCGTTGTCCCAGCCGTGTAAATGAGCCCCCACTCGCCATTGCTGAGGCCATGGATGGACATGATCTGCGCCGCGAAGATGGAAATGAAGAAGGTCTGACCAAAACTGGAATTCAGAGTCAGCACCATGCCTGCCGACAGAAAGCGCAAATTCTCGCGAAAAAATCGGATCATTGAGACTATTTCCAGTGCTGCTTTGAGTCCGCGCATGGGATGAAAATCCCGCCGCACAGTGCCTGAGCCAAGGCATATCATAAAGGACCGGATTTCAAGCCTGCCCGCCAGTATCGGCACCCTCCATACGCAGAACAGATCGCGTTCCGACCGATCAACTCTGACTGAGTAATGAGACGCGGTGATCTTTTCCTTAGCGACTTTGTGAGTCATTGAAGTTTCTAAAGTCAGAACACGTCGATGAAGTAAAAATGTCCCTCATTTTCCATTCACTTTGTCGAACTTGTTAAGAACACAGAGCCCCGCCGAAGGCTGACTGTTTTGTGGGTGTTGCTGTCGCCGAGGGCCGTTTATCCGGGATGCGCTGCCGCTGCAGGGCATCTTCGATAAGGTCGTCCAGCCGTGCAACCTTCTGGTCTGCGATGCGGACCAGCACCCGGGTCGGCCATGCCGGAAGATCGGCGCTGCCCCATGGCCGCTCATTGCAAATACAAGGCCCGGATGTCCGCGGTCGCGCCTTTGCCTGCATCTTTTTTCTCGGCCACTGATGAAGGGTTTCTCCAATTTGGTTTCTGGTATCAACGGCCGCATGTTCAGCGCTTGATGCGGGCGGGTGTGGTTATACTGGCTGAGCCAGTCATTGATGACACTCTGCGCTTGCTTCGTTGTCTTGAACCACTCCGCATTGAGAACCTCCTGGCGCAGCGTGCCATTGAACCGTTCGTTGCATCCGTTCTGCCATGCACTGCCCGGCAGGGTATCGCATGGAGATGTCCCGAGAGGAGCGATCCCAGATCGATGCGGATCAGCTTGATGCCAATGCGCCGAAGCCAGCCCTGCAGTGCTTCGGCGGCAAATTCGGATCCGTTGTCTATCGGATGTATTCTGGCGAACCGTGCCTGAGCAGGAGCGGATAGAGGCCGAAAGCTCCCATCTTGGTGCGCACCGTACCTTCCACCACTTCTTCCGTGATGCACAGGAGGTAGTCCGTAAGCGTTCGCTCGGGCTGCTGGCTTCCGGCGTCGTGATGTGCGCCAAGTAGTCATTGAGATGATCGCCATAAGCGCGATCAAGATTGTGGTGGTTGGCACGGGCGCGGTGATGCAGCCCTCTGAGATGGCAAAGTTGGTCATATCATCGGCTTCAATCCAGGTACTGATGTTCAATGAGACCATTGCAATGAGCAGCGCCACGACGATTGCGGTGAGCCAGATTTTCCTCAGCAAAACAATGGTAATGGTTGGTACCAAGACAATCAGGCCAAATGGTTCAAAGAAGAACAAGGCCAGGCCTTCAAGTTGGTTGACCGGGCCATCCGCAGGGTTCCAGGCTGGCCGAACTTTGTCACAGACATCAGCCACAGCCGTTGTGGATGCGACTATTCCGGGCGCAATCGCCCAACAGCGCTTCAGAAGACCTATTTCCAGGGCATCCAATCCTGCACTTTCGTGATTTTGCAATCGGAAATGCGGGCGACGGTGTCGGCGCGCCGGGTCTCGGGATCGACTCCTTTGAGCTTGGCCGTTTCGATCACGGTATACAGGGCAGGCCAGTTCAAATCGAAGTGATGTCACGCGATCCCGTGGCCCAGGAAAAGGCGGTTGATCTTGTCATCCGGGAAATGGAATACATCGGCGGATTTGCCGACGTGAGTGACAATCGGCCCTTTCCGCGTGTCGAGTGGGAGATCGACGTCGATCGCACGAGGGCTGCGGAATTCGGGGCATATAGCTTTGGTTGAACAATCCGTTCAACTCCTGAGCCATCTGTATCTGCATTCTGGTAAACCGGCCCCGTCACTGGCCCCGTCACTGGCCCCGTCACTGGCCCCGTCACTGGCCCCGTCACTTGCCCCGTCACTTGCCCCGTCACTGGCAGGGCCAGGGCCGATGTTGGGGTGGTGCGCGACGTCTGACC
>CALCOY010000105.1 GCA_937897325.1 uncultured Shimia sp. | reverse complement strand
GGAGCGCATCGAAATGGGAGACGGCATCGCCTCTCCCAAACCCTCTACGACCAACTTGCGCAGTTGGATGGCGTCCCGCAGCACAGCACCCTGACGGCATTCCGTGCCCCGTGGCCGGGGCTGGATCGCCGGGGGTGCCGCGCTTGCGGGCTGCGCGGTATGACAGTCGCGGGCCTGTCATTCCTTGCCGGGTTTGCCGGTGGCAAACCGCCGATGCGTTCCACCAATCTCCCGCCCACCACAAGGCTGGGGAAATTTGTGGAACGCATCGGCAAGCCCACACCTCAGAGAGCCGTTGGCTCGCTTCGGGCGGGCTGTCTTTTCCCCTCCGGCCCCAGCGTTCTGGGGCGCGGGCCTTCAGGGAAAAGACGGCTGACCCGGTGGCCCATGTTGGAGCATGGGCCGGGGTCAGCGGCGCGCGTTATGACCGTCTGCATCACCGGGCGAGGTAGGGTGGATGGCCAGCTACCACCTCTCTGTGAAGACGATCAAACGCAGCGCCGGGCGCTCTGCCACGGCAGCAGCCGCCTACCGTGTCGGGGAGCGCATAGAGTGCCAGCGTGAAGGCCGCATCCATGATTACACCCGCAAGCAGGGCATCAAGGAGACCTTCATTCTGACCCCGAAGGAGGCCCCGGATTGGGCGATGGACCGCTCGAAACTCTGGAACGAGGTCGAGGCCAGCGAAACCCGCCGCAACTCCGTTACCGCCCGCGAGTGGGAGCTGGCCCTGCCGTCCGAGATCAGCGACGAGGACCGGTCCCAGATCACCCGCGACTTCGCTCAGGAGCTGGTCAGCCGCTACGGCGTGGCCGTCGATGTGGCAATCCACGAACCGCACCGCGAGGGCGATCAGCGCAACCATCACGCGCACGTCCTGACCTCCACCCGCAAGCTGGAGCCGGAAGGGTTCACGGCCAAGACGCGGGTTCTCGACGCCAAGCAGACCGGCGGCGCGGAGATCGAGCAGATGCGCGGGCTTTGGGCCGATCTACAGAACCGCGCGCTGGAGCGGGCAGGGGTGGCCGAGCGTGTCGATCACCGGTCGCTCGACGCGCAACGTGACGCCGCACGGGAGCGGGGTGACGAGCTGGCCGCAGAGGAGCTGGACCGCGACCCCGAGCTGAAGCTGGGGCCAGCGGCCAATTCCATGGAGCGGCGGGCCAAGGCAAAGGCCGAGCGTGAAGGCCGTGAATACAAACCTGTCACCGAGCGTGGGGCCGTCGTTCATGCCGCCCGTCAGGCGCGCGCGGCTTTCCGCGAAATGCTTGTACGCCTGGATATCGCGCGGGAGACCTATGGGGCCGAGCGTGATGCAGGGCAGGGGCGTGTGTCTGCCGGTCTTGCTGCGCTCAGGGCGGCGGCTTCAAAAGACCGCGAAACGGGACGGCCAGGGGAGGATTTCCGGGACCGGCTGGCACGGGTTGTGGGTCGATCAGAGGACCGGGACGACCCGCTGAAACCAGAAGGCCGCAATTACACGCGGGAGCGCCTGAAAGAGATCATGGAGAAAGACGCGGGCCGCGATGGCCAGGCGGCGGTTCACAAGCTGGACGGTTACAGTGACCCGGAGCTTGGCGAGGGCACTGGGCGCGAAGAACGTAAGCCGTCCGTGAACGAACGATTGAAGGACGTGCTGAACAAGCCGCGTGAAAAGCTGGAGATCGACGGCGAGCGCGACCAAGAGAAGGAGCAGGAGGTCAAGAAAGACCGGGACATCGACCGGGGGCCGACGCATGGGATGTGATCGATGTGATCACGAAGGGCACGGTATTTGTGATAGTGGTAGCTTACGTCAGCGCCTAAACTTCGTTGGTTGGTTCAAGGATCATTCAATTTTCTTGCCATTATCGTTCAATACAACCTTGAAACATCCCCTTTAGCCTCGCCGTTAAGCATAGGTGGAGGGCAAACCTTTAGTTTGGTTATTCCCTGACGTCTTTGCGCTATTTTTGGGAGGAACAATCTATGAAGAAGGTAGATGCGATTGTGATCGGGGCCGGAGTGTCGGGTCTGTATCAAATTCACCAATTGCGGGAGCAGGGTGTCGACGTGCAGGGGCTGGAGGCGGGCTCTGACGTTGGTGGCACTTGGTATTGGAACCGCTATCCAGGCGCGCGCTTCGATAGTGAAAGCTATATTTATCAGTATCTGTTTGACGAACAGCTCTACAAAGACTGGACGTGGTCCGAGCGATTCCCCGCTCAGCCAGAGATTGAACGTTGGCTTCACTACATTACCGATCGTCTTGAGTTGCGGGATTTGATCCAGTTCAACGCGCGCGTGGCCAGTGCGGACTGGAACGAGCAAACTGGCCGTTGGCATGTTAAAACCGAAGGCGGCGATGAATACGACGCCCAGTATGTGATCGGTTGCACCGGGATGCTATCCGCGCCTTTGGCCAACCGTTTCAAAGGGCAAGACAGCTTTGAGGGGCAGATCGTCCATACGGGGCTTTACCCAAAAGAAGGCATCGACTTCAAAGGCAAGACAGTCGGCGTCATTGGGATTGGCGCGACGGGTATACAGGTGATCCAGACCATTGCGCACCAGGTGGATGAGCTGAAGGTTTTCGTCCGCACGCCGCAATATGCTCTTCCGATGAAGAACCCGAAGTATGGCCCCAATGATGCTGCATGGTACAAGTCGCGGTTTGATGAACTGAAGACGAATTTGCCCAATACCTTCACCGGCTTTGAGTACGATTTCGAAGTCGCCTGGGCCGATCTGACTCCCGAGGAGCGTCGCGCGCGATTGGAGGAAATCCACGCCGACGGTTCGCTGAAACTATGGCTTGCGTCCTTCTCAGAAATGTTCTTCGAAGAGGATGTCAGCCGGGAGATTTCGCAGTTTGTCCGTGAAAAGATGTGCGAGCGCCTGAGAGATCCGGAACTGATCGAAACGCTGGTTCCCGAGGTGGGTGACTATGGCTTTGGCACACATCGCGTGCCGCTGGAGACGAATTATCTGGAAGTCTATCACTTGCCGCATGTCCATGCGATCAACGTGCGCAAGAATGCGATTTCCGAAATCGTGCCCGAAGGCATCAAGCTTGAGGACGGCACGGTGCATGAATGTGATGTCATTATCATGGCCGTTGGCTTTGACGCAGGTACAGGCGGGATGAGCCGGATTGATTTCGCCGGTCGCGATGGCATGACCTTGAGGGATGAATGGAACAAGGAAACCCGCACCTCGCTGGGGATGCAGGTTCACGGGTTCCCGAACCTCTTCATGACCGGCGCGCCACTGGCCCCGTCGGCGGCTCTGTGCAACATGACCACTTGCCTGCAACAACAGACCGAGTGGATCAACGGCGCTATCAAGTACATGCGCGACAATGGCAAATCTGTGATCGAACCCTCCGAAGCTTTTGAACGCGCTTGGATCGAACATCACGACGAGAACGTGAATGCATCACTCTTTTCCAAGACCGACAGCTGGTACAACGGCTCGAACATCGAAGGAAAGCCGAAGCGGTTCATGTCTTACACGGGTGGCGCAGGCACCTATAAGCAGAAATGCGATGACATTGCCAAAGACGGTTACCAGGGTTTCGAGATGGCCTAACTACTCTCCCGAACTTGGCCGCCGCTTCTTCGTGGCGGCCTTTTTCGACAAGACCCTCCAACCGCCAAAGACTGCCCGCAGGTAAGTCTGTATTGCGATGGCGGCGCGCCGAATTTTCTTCGAAACAGGCGGGTCAGGTGAGCCTGATCGGAAAACCCGCAATCAACCGCAATCATCTTGATCGGCAAATCGGGTTTCTTGAGCAACTCTGCCGCTTTTTCCAGACGGCGCTGCATGACAAAGCTGTAAGGTGGTATGCCGAAGCTGGCCTTGAAGCTGCGGGCGAACAGGCACGGGGTCATGCCCAGAACAGCGGCAAGTTGCGCGAGGTCCAATGGTTTAGAAAGATGCTGATCTATGAAATCTGTGATCAGACGCTGTTGAACGCGGGACAGCGCCCCTTTCGCGTCACTCACGCGCATACGAACTATCGCGTAGTTTCTCAGAAGATGGATGATCAGTCCCCGGGATACGGCGTCGACATATAGGGCGCCGCCCAGACACTCAGACTGCGTTTCCACGGCCAAAGCGCCCATAGCATTGGTCACCACAGGGTCCTGCGTGCGCAAAACATCCTCTAGTTCGACTTCTTCGATGTCCCTGCCGTAAATCTCGCTGGCAACTTGGGTCATCAGATCGGCAGAGAGGTAGACATGCGTCACCTCGATATCTTCCTGCCAAGTCCAATGCGCCGCTTGCGCACGGGTCAGAAAGGAAGCGGCACCCGGGCTGAGTGTTTCGCGGCTCCAGCGTCCGTCAAACCTGCGCTGCATGGGCGTGACCCCGTTGCGGTATCCCACGAGCAGAAAATCACGCATGGCAGGTACAATCACATCCTGCCCCTGATAGTGATAGGATCGCAGGGCGACATTGTTCCACCCCTGCGCTTTGCTGCACAGGCCCACACGGCCCGGCACGTAATCTGGCAAATCTTGCCAGCAGATCGGCTCCTTCATTCTGGCCTCCCTTGTAAAGGCAAGGGCGCAGAGACAACAGCCTCGCGCCCTTGCAGATCAGGTCCGTAGGTAGACTTCAGGCTGCTTGAGCGCTCGCCATGCTGCGGTACACGGCTGTTTCAAAGTCGAGGTAGCCAACAAAGGACACAGGATCACCAAAGGGCAAAATCTGCGTGCACCAGTAGCCGCCGACGCCGTTCTTACGATCAATCCAGTAGAAGCTGTTGGCCAATCCGGCCCAGCCAATGGACCCTGCCGGGCGACCAGTAGGGGCCTCTTCTTTGTTGACCATGAAGGTATAGGACCAGTCTTTCTCCTGTCCGGGGAAGAATTCTGCATCGTTTGACAAGGTCGGGATCACACCGGGCAGCATCGTCACCTTCTGAGGCGGCACCAACGCACCTTTGCAAGCCCAATCAACTGTCTCGGGCTTCAGGACGCGACCATTTGGACCATCACCGTCGTTCAGCCACATACGAATGAACTTCATATATTCTGGCACCGTGCCATAAAGACCATGACCGCCCATGTCGACCTCCGGGTTGTCCGGCAGGGCAAAATCGTCCATCGGCGTCAATGACATATCCTCACCGCGCGCATGAATCGTCGCAGATCGTGTTTTCATCTCGTCGGTGCGCGTAAAGGCAATGTCCTTCATGCCCAGCTGGTCAAATACGCGTTCGCGCATGACCTCGCCAAGGCGTTTGCCACGGATGCCCTCGACAACCTGTCCGACCCAGTCAATGTTGGTCCCGTATTCCCACTTCTCACCCGGATCGAAGAGCAGCGGTGTTTCGATAGCCGCCCGGCTGCAAGAGACAACAGATGGTTGGCCATGTTCCTCTGCCATGCGCTTGTAGGTTTCTGAGAAGAAGTCATAGCCAAACCCGCCTGTATGCAGCATCAGCTGGCGCGTAGTCACATCCGACTTTGGCGCACGCAATTTTGGTTGGCCGCTGTCTTCGAACCCTTCAATCACCTGAAGCTGACCAATGGCGGGGGCATACTCTTTTGCCGGGGCATCAAGATCCAGCAAGCCCTCTTCGACGCATTGCAAAGCTGTCGTGCCTGCGATGGCCTTGGTCGTCGAGAAAATAGCGCAGACCGTATCTTTGGTCATGGGGTCGCCCCCCAGCCTGCGCTCACCTAGTGCGCCTGAATAGATGTCTTTGTTGCGGTCGGTTGCCATGGCAATGACGCCAGGGACGCGGTTCTCCCCTTCGATGACACCGCGCAACACCGCATCACAGCTTGATTGCAAATTGGACATGTATTCCTCCCTTACCAATTTGGTCTTGAAGCGTACGCGCGGCCCAGAGCACCTGTCTGTTCTGTTTCGGAAAGTGACGTTCGAAATCGGAAGCGAACTAACTTCGCGCCAACGTTTGGGAAGGCGTCTCGCCAAAGCGGGCGCGATAGCTGCGTGCAAGAGCACCGATATTCACAAAACCCCAGCTACCCGCGATTTCGGTCACCGTGCGGTTACTTTCGGCAGCAAGCAGGTCGGCGCGGAGGCCATCAAGCCGACGATCTGCCAGAAACTCCCGCGGAGTGACGCCTCTAAACCTGCGAAAACCTTCAGACAGCGTGCGTGCACTGACCCCGACGCGCTGCGCGATGTCGCCAATCGACGGCGCAATGCGTGCTTCAGAAGTCATCATTTCTTCGGCACGTCTGACGTAATGCGGCGCGGCAGCCCGCGCACCTGTCTCAAGCGATACTCCCGCTTCGGCCGCCCATTCCTGTAGAAGATTGAGACAGATCAACTCCTCCAAGTGCCGCCCCATGGGGCCATTTGGATCGATGGGATGTTCCCCACCAATTGATCGCGCCACATATTCCAGCATCGCCAGCCAACGAGATCCCCGGCCCCCAAACTTGACGCGCTGGGTCCATAGCGCGTTGCCGGGCACATAACCAAACCATTTTCGAGCGGTTTCTTCCATCAAAGCATGTGGGATCGTGAAATTGAATTGAAGATGCTCTGGATCGGCATTGAGCCAGTAATCCGTCCGCGCACAATCGACGACAAAGCTTTCACCAGCCTGCGTCGTCGCGGGGTCAGACTGAAAATGGTGGCTCACCGCCCCTTTGAGGGTGGTGAGAACCAGAATATTACCAGCCTCAGGATCGAAGTCGTTTAAATGAACGCCGGTTCCATATGCAAAGCGCGATGCTTTGACACGACCGGTGTTACGGGAAAACATCGTGGCTGACGGGACCGTGTCCTTTTCAAGCGGCTCGACATGATAAGGCATATAGGTTGATCGACAAAACTCAGCGACCTCGTCCCAATCCTGCGAGCGAACGCGCTCACTACGGATCAGCGGGGCATTTATACTTTTAGCTGTAACCCAAGTATTCACCGTAAGTTCACCAATTTGTTGACAGTAAAGCTTATCGCAGATCGTCTGAAAATCAAATCAGACCAAGGTGCAGATGGGCTAGAACGCGTGGCCGTTATTCTTGATCGATCAGACTGCGGCTGGCACTCCACCATCGAAGAGTGAGCTTTCGCACATCTCATTAGTAACGAAGCACAGTTTCATGTGCGTTGCAGGTGCAATCCTGGATGCAAGATCGGTCATCAGAACATGTGACGCAAACGGTCGTTTTTGGCCGCGCGCCCTGCCCTACTCCGGATCAACCACATAGTTAGGACAAAAACCCCAGGCAAAACCTTTGCAGTTTTGGCAGGTTTTTGTCACAGTAAGGTATGATTATCGGATATGCCCGCGTCAGCACAGACGATCAAAGCCTTGATGCCCAGACCGACGCGCTGACAGCGGCGGGAGCTGACAAGCTGTTCGCGGACAAGATCAGCGGATCGAAGCGGGAAAGGCCCGAGTTGGACCGTATGCTGGAGCAGCTCCGCGAAGGCGATGTAGTGACCGTTACCAAATACGACCGCCTGGCGCGGTCCCTAAAAGACCTCTTGGAGATCGTTGAGGCGATCCGGGAACGCGGTGCCGGCTTCCGGTCCCTGGCGGAGGATATCGACACGACGACGCCGGCAGGCCGCCTAGTGTTTCACGTCTTCGCCTCCATCGCCCAGTTTGAGCGCGAGCGGATTTCCGAGCGTACCAAGGAAGGGCTTGCTTCAGCACGTAAACGTGGCCGGATTGGGGGCAGACCCCCTGCCCTAACAGCTGCCCAGAAGGCCGAGGTTTGCCGTATGCGAGACGAAGAGCAACGCTCGATCTCCGAGATTGCGCGGCTTTTCAAAGTAAGCGAGCGGACGGTGCGACGGGTTTAACCGACCTCTGCCAAGACTCCCGAAATTTGCCGCCACTGCCTTTCATTGGAGGAAAACTTACCCCATACATCTTTTTTTAGCTGAGTTACCTTCCCGACGTCATCAATATCTATCGTCGGGTACAGTTCCAGATACTCCTGCCCCTGAAAACTCTCCCCTGAAAACACGAGTGGAAAAACATACGTTCGTGGTGCGGAATGCGCATTGCCATCGAAGAACCCCATTTCCCACGGGCACCATTTTGATAGGCTCGAGTTCTTCGTGTGCAGGTAGAACATCAAGCTACACTGCTTCATTCTTTGGCGAAGGTAATCAGCCGTCCTTTTTGTAACCATGCTTCGGTCAAGCTGCGGATCGTTGATCCAATCCACATAGACAGAGAAGCCCTTTTCTTCCAGAATTTGCTTCGCACCAAGGACGTACTTATCATCCATCTTCGAATGGGAGAGAAAAACGTCGAAGGACGTGGCACTTGTGTTAACGGCATCCTTGAGGATGCGCTCAATGCCTACGTATCGTCCAGAAAGTGCACGATCCGCCGCTAACAGCGCCTGACCAATAGTCACGACGCTCATGCTACCTTCCTACATCGGCTGCCGCTTGCCGCACCCAGGATGAGAAATTCGCTCCACCACCCTGCGTCTTGTAGCAATACAATCCGGCGTAGCGTGAAAGCCTAATCACAGTGGTGTCGTGTGGCTTGACCCACGTTGCGGGAAGGTCCACTGCCTGTGTGTAGTCATCGTACTTCACCCAATTTCCGTTCTTCCGTTCGGCCAGACGTATCGCCCCACCCGCGTTGTAGACTCCCATATAGTCGAGTGGATTAGGTCCCTCTTGAGAAACATATCCCTGCTGATTTCCCATGAGATTGATCTTCACGGCCAACAGTCCGTTTCCTTTGACAACCGACCTAGCAAGTTCGTAGCGAACCCAACGTCGCTCATACGTTGCCGCCCCGACCAGCACACAAGTCACAGAAGTGTTTTTGATACCTTCGCGAATAAGGCTTTTGAGAGATTCCGGCCCTGTTCGCCGGGAGCTCTCCCAAATACTGCCATCAAAGAAACCCTCAGATTCTCGCGTGTTCTCGTGGTTGTATCGCCATGAGTTGCGAACCTGGTTCACTTTCCAAATGTCGTTTTGGTAGTGGAACGAAAAGAAGACCCGCCGCTTAGCAGGTTGAGCGGGCATAGCCCCAAAAATACTAGCCATTTAAACCCCACAAAAAATCAACGCTGCGACTGCTCCTAATGACAGGAAAATCGCCAGATAAAACCAACTCACAGACCAAGACAGCGCTAGG
Organism: uncultured Shimia sp.; assembly: GCA_937897325.1. Classification (GTDB taxonomy): domain Bacteria; phylum Pseudomonadota; class Alphaproteobacteria; order Rhodobacterales; family Rhodobacteraceae; genus CALCOY01. The sequence continues at coordinate 4,439 of CALCOY010000105.1, read as the reverse complement.
CGAAGAACTGAAGACGTGTCTTGCATGAACGGCGTAGCTTCAAGACTATAGGCTTCGATCTCTTCCCCTCTTCGTACGTGATCGAAGAGCTTTCGATAGGCCCGCTCGAGGCGCAAATATTGCGCATCCATGAGCCAAAAAATGATCATCGGTACTACAGCCGCAACCGCGTAATATGGAGAAGGCGTTTCCACGGTCGCCATGACAGCAACAGCCGCACTCCCAAACGTCGCCGCAAGAGCTTTGAGAGTGAATGAATTTGCCCCCATTCTTGTTATAACGCCTTGAAGCATCGTTAGATGCGCGATCCGGATACTTTCATCATGGTCCTTGTTTCCCGACATGCTACTTACCTCGCCGCAACTGCTGCGATGTGGCCAGCAAACTCGGTTACAAAAGTCTTGAGCGACGTAAGATCACTCATACTCGTGTGCCGACCATCATCGACAGCTTCACGCGGGGACGCCATTAGAGCTGTGCTGGTATAAAGCCCTTCCTGCACGAGACGCTTGCATAGGATATCATAGCGCTCGATGTAGGATGCCCCTCGAAAGACCGGATCAACGCGAAAATGTGGTTCTTTAACGCTGACTGGGACAGTCGATGCTTCACATTCTTCAACAAGCATGAGCCATCCCAAGAACGGGCGCGCGGCGTCCTTGCCAAACGCTCCTTCACGATAGGCTGTCCAAAGATCATGCGCACTACCCATGACTTCCTCGGACCGATTATTGAAATTGTTGCCGAATGACGGCCCAACTTGTGATTTGAACTCGAGCGCCGCGATGAGCTGGCCACGGTGCATGATGAGCATGTCCCATTCTTTCGTTGGTCGATAAAAACCTGGCAGAACAAGGACCTTCTTCTTTACGCAAATCTCCGCGTCCCAAAGTCCATTCGCTTCAACAAGCAACTGCACCATGCCGACAAATCCGTCGAGATTCTTGCCCGCCGTAACAGCACCTCGCGCTCCTGCATCCTGCGTCCCGGCTTCCGCCTGTTTCGAAAGTGCGGCTTCACGGTTGCCCCAGAAGAGCTTTACCGCTTCCTGAGCGTGGGCTTTGTAGTTCGCCAGATCAAGACTCACGCTACTGTATCCCCTTCAATCAATTTCATTTCGTCGGCGGAAAGGCCATAGAGACTTGCAACAATCTCGTTGAGTTCATGCCGGTCGTTAGTTTCGGAAAAACGCTTCAAACGATCTCGCATTTCCACGCTAACGCTATCCCACCGGGGCAGCCGGATGCGCCGAAGATATTGCGCCTGGAAACGCAAATATCCGCCGCGCATCTTGGTCGAATAGAGCGAGACGAAAAGGCGCGCGATACCTGAGCGCATAACGGCCTGTAGCGCGTGCACGTCCCACTCGTCGGACGTGATGAAATACAGGTTATGGTGCGGATAGAGCTTACCGCCTTCATAAACGATAGAAGCATCCCCTTTGATGTCAGGGATCAGAAGTTTCTCGCGCTTGGCCAGATCGGGATAGATGCGATCAATCGTGCGGTACCAATTCTGTGGTGCCTTGGTCGCCACATGTCGCTTCGCGATCTGCTCATAGCGCTCGTCTAGGTAGCCCTTGAGCTTTGGAAAGTCCTCGAGGCTGACAAGTTTGCCATCATCACCAAAGGGATTGATCACTCCCCTGCCCCGCCATTGAACATGCCCCTCGAGAATGTCTTTGGTCATGACCAGGGGAAGCTTTCGGGACGGCTCAACATCGAGCTCTTCAAAGTCTCCGATGAATGCCTTGTCTGCACCAGTTGCAACGCCGATCCCGACCTTGCATCCGGCTTCTTCGATTGCGGGAAGCCTGGACTCGAGGCGGCGCACAAGCGCGAGTGCGTCAAAGTCGTCCAGAATCCAGGGCTCTCCGCCTGCCGCGATCTTGTCGATCTCGCGTACGCGGCTTGACGTCTTAAGCTTCGGCTTCGTCAGCTCGCGTGCCAAACGATCGAGGACCTTCCCATTGATTTCTGGTCTGGCAAAAACCCGCGTGACGTTGTTCTCCTGACTTGAGCCAGAACGCTCGATCACCGTAATTGCGGGATAGGCACTAACCTCCGAGTGGAACGCGTCTGTGCCGACCATATCAACATAGGTTGCTAGGTGATAATCCTTGCTGACAAGCTCACGCAGCTTCTTGCCGTATCGGTTTTTCATCCACCGATCAGCGCAAATGAAGCTTAGCTTCCCCCCTGTCGCTAAGTTCCGAAGGGATTTCTCAATGAACGGCACATAGATGTCTGCCCGATCATAGATTGTGCTGTAACGCTGACGATATTCTCCCATGAGAACGTCAGGGATCACTTCTTGGCGCAGATAGGGTGGGTTGCCGACAGCGTGGGTGAAATCTTGGTCGAACTCGCAGAGCAGAAAGTCACCCTGTGTAAGCCAGGCGTTCAGTAGACCGTCTATATCTTTACTAAGAACACCCTGCTCTATCATAAGCTTTCGTAGCGATTGTCGGTTCCGTTCAAAGGTTTCTCGATGGAGCTCGACACCACGGATAGCAGGTTTGAGTTTTTCAACGCTAAGCCCGTCTGGCTCGCGTTGAGCGGATGCTAATAACCGCTCAACGGCTGGGAGAATAAAGTCGCCGTCTCCGAAAGACGGCTCGAGTAGGCGGTATGACGTAAGATTCTGATCGACCGTGTATCCAACCAAGTCGAGAATGAAATCAACAACTTCTCGCCTAGTATAGATCGCACCGCGCTCTTCAGCACCGCTTTCGCTAGCCAAACGCTCAACAGCCTCCGCCACCGGGCACAAGCTATCAAAGAACGGGTCTAAGGCTAATGACTCTGACATATCACCCCCCCCCCACTAGAACATAAAGTGAACATAGGGGAAGCCATCGGCAGAGTCATTGATCTTCCCATTTTTCCCACATCTGCTCGATTAACTGCCCCTGTGTGATGCCAAGCCGTTCCGCTTCAGCAGCGATTGCCTCCCCTACCTTAGGAAAAACCTTCGGATGTAATTGATGGGTCCGAGGGCTAGGTTTGCGTCCAGGTTTCTTTCTTGGGGTCCTGTCAAGGAAACCTCTTGCCTCTCCAACTTCATCGACGCGCCGAACTTCCTCAACGGTCGTATCCTTTGGCCGCGCTTTTAGACCTGCAAGCCTATTTGAGCCGTTCATAAACCGCCTCCGTGAACGCTTGGGCGTTCAATATTGCTTTGTCCACTTTCCCACCCGTCATCATTTCAGGATCGTTCATCATCGCTGTCAGGTCGTTGCCATAAGCGAAGAGCTCAGAAAATGCAGCGCGCGCAACCAAGGACGGTTCAATCACATCGATCCCTGCCCCACTTAGTTGTTGTTCCAACTCCTTCTGGACGCGGCTTTTGACGGCTGCGCTGGTTTTGGTCAGCACCACAGCATGACGGATTGACCGCCCAAGCGCTTCTTCTTCTTCGCGAACCAACGCCAACGCTTCGGAGCCGATCTCTGCGTCCAGCGCTGTCGGCTGCATCGGGACAATCACCAAATCCGCCTGGGAGATCGCGCGGCTGACAAGCTGGGAGGCAACCCCTTCGAGGTCCACAATGACGATCTTGCCGTCACCATCCGCGCTCCGGATGGTAGGAACGATCTCTGATCGACCAACATCGCTCTTCAAGGTCACACCGGAAGGGGCACCATGGGATGCCCACCGGGTAAGAGACTTGTTCGGGTCACAGTCAAGAACCGTTACATCCGCGCCCATGCGAGCGAACTCAGACGCCAGAAGAACGGTGCATGTCGATTTTCCAACCCCACCCTTGGGGCTTGCCATAACGATAACGGGCATTGCTCGATCCTGCCAATTTGTTGTTACCGGATTTATATCTTATACCGAAAATAAATCCAATACCGGATTTAAAACTGTTACCGGATTTATTTCCATTACCGGTTTTTTATCTCAAGGCCTACCTCGCTTCTCAAACCACTTTCGGCAAAAACCAATGAAAGCTCGGTCAGCGTTTCGGGGTGGCTCTACGCACCAGTCTCGCCACTCACGCTCTAGGAAACGCACGTCCCAACCAGGCGCGGCATGACGGGCTTCCTCATAAGTGTCGGATTGCAGAGGTGGAATACTGCCCTCAACAAGCTGGGGAGGAGACATCGTACCCCGATTTTTGAAGATCACCATGTCGGATTCATCATCAAATTCAACATGATAGTCCGGAAGGTGATCGTGTTCCGCGAGTTGCCGGATCATCTGCCGGAAGCGCTTCTGAGGGCTTTGAGAGCCGGTCTTAAGCAGTAGCTTTGCCAGTGTGATGCGCCAGGTTTTCTGCTGTCCACAATGCTTACGGGCGATCTCGTACACCCTTCTTTCAATAGGTTTTCTTAGACGGAAGTAGTCTCTGTGGAGGGTCAAAACCTCTTCGTTGCGGATTGCGTTGAAAACCCAGTCTGACAGCTTCACTTCACACCAGAGAAGACGGCCATC
>CALCOY010000104.1 GCA_937897325.1 uncultured Shimia sp. | reverse complement strand
TTACTAACCCGTCCGCCGCTCACCCGAAGGTGCGCTCGACTTGCATGTGTTAGGCCTGCCGCCAGCGTTCGTTCTGAGCCAGGATCAAACTCTCAAGTTGAAAAGCTGTTGCCAGCTTATCCTTGACGTTCGAACCTCTGCACATCGTCCCGGCCGGCATGACCGGGACAGTCATCTGTTTGATGTGCTTCTGGTTTCATAAGAAACCGAAAGCCGTTCAAACAGTGAAGCTGACACTACATCATCGGCCGAAGCCTAGTAGCGCGATATGTAGAAGTTGATCCATCGAATGAACCAAACCGCCCACATATCTCTTCAGATATTCTCAATTTCAAAGAGCGTAGAGACAAAATTGACTGGATGCGCCCTTTAATTTTTGGCGCGCCCCGCCTCGTTTACCTCTGATATTTTTTTGCGTCTCGTTGCCCTGCGGCCCGTCTGGCGCCCCGTTGAAGCATCGCTGCGCCTCCGGTGAGGGGGTATTTACGGATTGGTGCCCGGACCTGCAAGAGCTTTTTTCAGGAAACGTCATCTTTTTTTGATATTTCTTTTTTTTGTAATTTTTTCAGAGTGTTAGATATCAAATAACTTTCAGAATGCGCACCAAACGGCCAAAAATCTTGTACGCTAACAGACAACAAAGAGACTCACCCAACTACATGTTGCGTTATCCACAAGCCTATCCCCAAGATTACTCACCAATCTGCAGGGTTCAGACCCTTTTTGCGCCCCAAAAGGCCATCTGAAAGCGACTCGCACCAAGCAAACATCCTTCACACCCTCGCGGAAGAGGCATTTTCACCGCCCTCTACAACCCAGTCACCTGCTGATGCATTCGATTGGATGAAAAATAACGATATGTCAGGGGCCTTTCCGCGACAAACTCCTTAAACGCGCGAAACTCACCCTCTTCCCATCCGTCTTAATTGAAGTACTCATCGAACAAGATGACCTTGCCGGGGACACTGTAAGCAACAAGGTGGTCCAGTATACACTTGGCGGATGAGCAAAGATCTGAATCGATATGCAAGTACGATATCACTGACGCAGTGCCTACATGACTTTTCACAGAAGCGAGTATCGCATGTTCAAAAAGCCCGACATGCAGGGTAAGGTTTGACCTAACAGTCGGCGGCTCTTTCCACTTGAAGCGTCCGGCGGATATCCAACCAGCCAAGCCGTGGGTGAGCCTTTGAATGAGCAAATGCTGCGGACAGTGTCGTCCAGATGGTGCGCGATATAGTTGATCGTCTTTCCACTGAAGACACCGAGCTTCCACAACAGCCCACCTTCCCGGGTGATCTGCCGCATCGCGGTCTGGTGCACGTCTTCCCAAGTGCGGACGGATTGCACGTCTGACATGCGTTCCTGAACGTAAGCAGCAGTCGATCTCGTCGCCCTGGCTTGCAGAGCCAGCCCGATATCAGACACTGCAACACCGTAGTCGTTATGAAACCGGGAACTGCGGCCTGCGCCGAGCACTCCGCGCGACGGCCGCCAGAACGCAGATGTACTCATGTTAGAAGCCTGACGGTCGACGCTGTTGCAAGTCCAAGACCAAGCGCCGTCAGGCGATCAGACGGCCCGCCGACGTTTCGGTGTCATCCGCAGCAGAAGCAAGCCAATCGTGATTGTTAGATATATTATCGGTTCGATTTGAACGCCTTTGGCAAGCCAGACGAAGTGCAGCGCCCCAAGCAGGGCCACCGCGTAGGTCAGTGTATGAAGTTTGCGCCAGCGTACGCCAAGCTTTCGGACCGACCAGTTGTTGGATGTTGCGGCCAGTGGAAGCATCAGAACGAACGCGCTCATTCCGATCGTGATGTAGGGTCGCTTGACGATATCGGCCCAGACACGGTCAAGCGCCTGCACATCAAGGACGGCCCAGACCAGCAGATGCAGGGCAACATAGACGAATGCCAGAAGGCCGATGGCGCGGCGAAACCTCAGCAGATTCAGTCCGCCAAAGCGACGCAGTGGCGTGATACACAGACCGACAAGCAGAAGCTGTAGCGCGATCTCACCCAATTCATGTTCCAGCGCCTTGATCGGCTCGCGCCCCAAACCGCCCGTCTGCGCCATGTAAAGAAGCAGCGGGACCGGCAGCAGGCACACTATATATACAACCCATGTCGGAACATGGCGGGCCGCCCCGTTGATGCGATCGACCAGCATCAGATGTCCACGGTCAGATCCATGCCCTCATATAGCGATGCGACCTCGTCTTCATACCCGTTAAACATCAGTGTCGGCTGGCGTTTTGCAAAGAGCCCGCCGCCCACGCGCCGCTCGGTGGCCTGGCTCCAGCGCGGGTGATCCACATCTGGATTCACATTGCTATAGAAGCCATATTCCCGCGCATTGGCCTTGTTCCAACTTGTGGGTGGTTCATCTTCCATAAGCGTGATCCGCACGACCGACTTGATAGACTTGAACCCATACTTCCACGGCACAACCAGACGCAGCGGTGCGCCGTTCTGGTTGGGGATGTCACGCCCATAGATGCCGGTCGCCATGATGGTCAGCGGATGCAGCGCCTCATCGAGACGCAGCCCTTCGACATAAGGCCAGTCGATCACCGGATAGCGCACGCCCGGCATTTCCTCGGGCCGTAGCAGGGTTTCAAAGGCCACGTATTTCGCGCCCGACTGAACGCCTGCCATATCCAAGAGGTCCGACAGTTCAAATCCATTCCAAGGAATGACCATCGACCACGCCTCAACACAGCGGAAGCGGTAGATACGTTCCTCGACAGTCACCTGGGCCATGATGTCCTTGAAGTCATACGCGCCCGGCCGATCCACGAGCCCGTCGATCGTCACACTCCAAGGTGTGGTGGTCAGTTGCCCGGCATAGCGTGCAGGATCTTCCTTGCCCGTGCCGAATTCATAAAAGTTATTGTATTGCGTGATGTCTTCCCACGGATTTGGCTCAAACGCTTCTTCCGCACGCACGCCCGTAGCTCCGACCAAGCCCAGGCCCGTCACGCCAGCCAGCCATTGACGCCGATTCAGATAAATGGCTTCGGGGGTCGCATCGTCACGCGTCAGATCGTTTTTCCAGCGATAGGCCATACAGGGTACTCCAACTTCCGGTTGGACATGACATAGCGACCATATGTGTTTTTCCAAAGGCCGGTGCAGTCACGTCTGGTTCAGCGCATTGTAACTTGGATAAAGCTCGTTCATCGGGACCGACCGCCCGGAATCCTGCATCAGTCGCACATGCCGCCGCCGCATCAGCCGCGGTTCGGCCACACCTACCGAATGTGCGATCGTCTCGACCTCTTTGACAATGCCCTTTGCATAGTGGGCCACACGCTTTTTCTTATCCGTTACGACAAGCCCCTTCTGAAAGCGCTTCTGGTGGGTCGTGATCCCGGTGGGGCAGGTGTTCTTGTTGCACTTTAGCGCCTGGATGCAGCCCAACGAGAACATAAAGCCACGGGCCGAGGTCACAAAATCAGCTCCCGCCGCCAGCGCCCAGGCGATGTCACCTGGATTGACCAACTTGCCGCTGGCCACGATGCGGATGCGATCCTTCATCCCCACCTTGTCCCTTTGATTGACGACCAACGGCAGCGCCTCGCGCACGGACATGCCCACCAAATCGATCAACGGCATAGGCGCCGCCCCGGTTCCGCCTTCGCCGCCGTCGATAGTGATGAAGTCGGGGGCAGTCTCGGGCCCGCGCCTCACAATCGTCTCAAAGAGTTGCTCCACCGCCAGTTCAGCGCCGACCACCGTCTTAATGCCAACAGGCTTGCCGGAGACCTCGCGAATGTGCGCTATCAGATCCAGAAGATCGTCCCAATCGTCCACCTCTGCATGGCGATTGGGCGAGATCCCGTCCTGCCCCACCCGCAGGCCGCGGATGTTGGCGATCTCTTCTGTCACCTTCTCACCAGGAAGGATACCGCCCTTGCCGGGTTTGGCCCCCTGTGCCAGCTTCAGTTCGAACATGCGTACATTTTCCTGCGCGGCGACCTCGCGCAGTTTGGCATCGCTCAGATTGCCATCTTCGTCGCGCACGCCGAATTTCGCCGTGCCGATCTGAAAAACTACATCACAACCGCCTTCGAGGTGAAACGGGCTGAGCCCACCTTCGCCGGTGTTCAGCCAGACACCTGCCTCCGCGGCGCCATGGCTGAGCGCACGGACGGCCGGTTTGGAAATTGCCCCATAGCTCATGCCGGAGATGTTGAAGAATGACCGCGCGAGGAACGGGGTTCGGGCGCCATCACCGATCACCATCGGTTCGGTCTTTGCGAATTGGTCGTCGAGAGGCGGGAAAGCCGCATTCACAAAAAGCGGTGTGCCCACCACATTCAGATTTCGCGTGGACCCGAAGGCGACCGTATTACCTTTGCCTTCACTGGCACGCCCGATCCATTCCCGTTGCGCACGGTTGAACGGCAGCTCTTCTCGGTCCATGGCGAAAAAGTATTGGCGAAAAAACTCTCCCAGTTCCGAGAACAAAGAGCGGAATCGCCCGATCACGGGGTAATTGCGCCGGATCGCATCATGCGTCTGAAAACGGTCGATGACAAAAAACACCGCGACAAGGGCAAAGACGATGCCAATCACCCCGACAAAACTTAGTGCCATCACCTCAAGCGCCGTCATCGCAAAACCCATCAGCACGATCCTTTCATGGTCCCCCTCGTTTTTTGATCATCGCATGATTTGCTTGCCGAGTAACAATCAGTTGACTTGAAATCAAAAAATACCTGGGCTTAGCGCCCCTCGCACGTCATTCAATCGTTCTGTGTGAAAAAATCCCACTGATCCAGAAGTCTCGCGCGAGCGTTTCCCTAGCGATGTCATCTGAGACATCTTTCAGTATTGGGAGATACACATGTTCAGGAAGACCGCACTTACAGCAGCCGTGATCTTTGGAACCGCAACAGCCAGCTTTGCCGGCTCCGCGAAAGATATCGTGGACACAGCCGCCGCAAATGAAGATTTCGAAACGCTGGTTGCCGCCGTCACCGCTGCTGATCTGGTCGACACGCTGAAAAGCGAAGGCCCGTTTACTGTCTTCGCACCAACGGACGAAGCCTTTGCCGCCTTGCCCGAGGGCACAGTCGAAAATCTGCTGCTGCCTGAAAACAAAGATCAGTTGATCGCCGTGCTGACGTATCACGTTGTGCCAGGCAAGGTGATGTCGACCGATCTGACCGACGACATGACCGCAGCAACCGTGCAAGGCGGCGAGGTCACGATCGATCTTGATGACGGGGTCACAGTTGATGGCGCAAATGTCGTCGCCGCCGACATCGAAACCTCGAACGGCGTGATCCACGTGATCGATCAGGTCATCCTGCCGTCGAGCTAAGACACAGTATCCAAGATATCGCAACGGGCGGCTCGCGGGCTGCCCGTCTGCACGTCGCGGGATCATCTCAGATCCAACACCAATAATTGTAATTGTCTTTCCGAACAGAGCTTCGGAAAATTTAGGGAGTGAAAACCATGGCAACGATTGCCGAAATCGCCGGCGGCGAGGACTTTAACATCCTGCTCAGCACCGTTCTTTTCATCGACGACCAGATCCCCGAAGCAAACCTTGTCGCGGCTTTGTCCGGCCCGGGGCCTTTGACCGTCTTTGCACCCAATGACGCGGCCTTTGCGCAACTGGCCGTAGATCTGGGCTTCGACGGCGACATCGCTGACGAAGCGGCTGTAACCACCTTTCTGACAGCAAATGTCGATGCAGCCACATTGCGCGCTGTTGTCGAATACCACGTACTTGCGGGCATCTTCGATGCAGCCGCCGTGACCGCTGCGGAAAGTCTGACGACGCTTCAGGGTGGCACCATAGCGCCAGATGTCCCCACGCTGGTCGATAATGAACCCGACCTGCTGGATCCCTCGCTTGTCGCAACAGATATCGCAGCTGACAACGGCATCGTGCATGTGATTGACCGGGTGCTACTGCCGATCGACCTGCCCGACAACGATGCATCCACCATCACAGGCATCGTTGCGGCCTCGGGCGAATTCGATACAAATGACGCGGATTTCGATCTCCTGCTAAACGCAGTCCAAGCAGCGGGTCTGGCTGAAACGCTCGACGATGCCGAGGCCGATCTGACCGTCTTTGCTCCCAATGACGCCGCATTTATCGGAACAGCCATCGCGCTTGGCTACGCCGGCGATGCGACGGATGAGGCCGCCGCTTTCGCATATTTGGTCGACGCGCTCGACCTGCTCAGCGGGGGGGATGCGATCGGTCTTCTGACCACTATTCTGCAATACCACGTCGCGGGGGAATCCCTTCAATCCAGTCAGGTTCTGGCAAGCGAAACAATCACGACGCTCGCGGGCGCCGATGTGACAGTTGTGACCGAAGGTGGCGTCAGCTTCGCCGATCTCGACCCGGATCTGCCGGACCCTGCGCCAGTGCAGCTCGACATCCAGGCGGCCAATGGCATCGTCCACGTGATCGACGGCGTCTTGTTGCCTGCTGACATTCTTGTCTCGGACGGCGCCAATGAGGTGGACTTTATCATCGATGGTGACGAAGACAGCGCGACCGAACTGGGCGCGGATGCAGACTTCTTCAGCGGCAAAGGCGGTGCAGACCTCGTCTCCGGCGGCGAAGGCAATGATGTTGTCTTGGGCGGCGACGGGCTTGATCGATTGCTCGGTGAAGCTGGTGACGACAGTCTGATGGGCGGTGCTGACAGCGACCGGCTCAATGGCGGCGAAGGGGACGACGTTATCCTTGGCGGCGACGGTGGCGATCAGATCTTCGGCGGCGACGGCAACGACGAAATCCGTGGCGAAGGCGGCAATGACAACATGTTTGGCATGGCCGGTGACGACACGATGATGGGCGGCACAGGCGCCGACACCGTGTCCGGCCAGGACGGCAACGACAACGTCTCTGGCGGCAGCCTGGGCGATCTGCTGTTCGGCAATACGGGCGAGGATTTCTTAAACGGTGGCTTCGGCTTTGACCGGATGGCAGGCGGCGCGGATGCTGATACGTTCTTCCATCTTGGTACGACCGACCACGGCTCTGACTGGATCCAGGATTTTTCCGCAGAAGACACGTTGTTTGTCGGCCAGGCCGGTGTCACAGCTGATGACTTCCTTATCCAGACAACACACACGCTTGGCTCCGGCAGCGCCGACGTGGAGGAGGCTTTCATAACCTACATCCCAACGGGCCAGATCCTCTTCGCGCTTGTGGACGGCGCCGGGCTTGACAGTATAAGCCTGCGAGGAATCGGTCAGGAAGAGGCATTTGACCTGATGGTCTGAAGGCAACGGCGCCTGCCTGATACCGGGCGGGCGCTATTTGCCGACCGTCAGCAGGATCAGAACAAGAAAACAGACAGGCACTGCAAACACCATGGGCAGATAGACGGCCACAAGGCCAAAGCTCATAATCGCCATAGTCCAGCAGGACAGCAGCAGAACAAGTGCGTAATATATGTGATCGCGGCTGCCAAAGGCCAGATCACGGGCAATCCATCCCAAGACGGGGATGCCGTAAAAGACACGAATGTACCAGGGAATGCTGGGCGGGATGGGGGTGAGAATAGCCATGCCATCCACATGACATCTCCCGCCTGAAATACAGCGCGGCAGGGTGCCGCAGCGCAGAAAACCCGCGGCGCTGACCCCGGGCTTTCTTATTGCCTAGTGGACGACAGCGTCATCCGGCTTGGGCCTGTTTGACGCCGCAATCCGGTCTCCGATCAGCAGCCCATCGGCTCCGGCCGTCACCGAAATCGTATCACCATCTGCCACATCCCCGGCCAGCAGCATCTCTGCCAGGGGGTTCTGCAGAGCCGACTGGATCACCCGCTTCAGAGGCCTTGCGCCAAAGACCGGGTCATAGCCTTCATCGGCCAGCCATTTCCGCGCCGCCTCGTCCAGATCCAGCGAGATCTTCCGCGCCGCCAAGCGCCTTAGAAGACGTGCCATCTGGATGTCGACAATGCCGTCCATATTCTCGCGGTTGAGCCGGTCAAAAATGATTGTCTCGTCCAGTCGGTTCAGGAATTCGGGGCGGAAATGCGCCCGCACCGCATCCATAACGTCCCGCCGGGCCTGAGAGCTGTCTGCCCCGTCGGGCATTTGCGACAATGCCTGCGACCCAAGGTTCGAAGTCAGTATGATCAACGTCTGCTTGAAATCGACGGTACGCCCCTGCCCGTCCGTCAGCACGCCGTCATCCAGAACCTGCAAGAGCACGTTAAAAACATCCGGATGGGCCTTTTCGACCTCATCGAAGAGGACCACCTGGTAGGGTCTGCGCCGCACCGCTTCAGTCAATACGCCGCCTTCGTCATAACCAACATAGCCCGGAGGCGCGCCGATCAGACGGGCGACAGCGTGTTTTTCCATGAATTCCGACATGTCGATGCGGACCATCGCGCTGTCATCGTCAAAGAGAAACTCCGCCACGGCCTTGGTGAGTTCGGTCTTTCCCACGCCGGTCGGTCCCAGGAACAGGAAAGATCCCAAAGGCCGGTTCTCGTCATTCAGACCCGCGCGCGCCCGGCGTACCGCATGGGCGACCGCTTTCACCGCTGCATTCTGGCCAATAACCCGCGTGTGCAACTGATCTTCCATGCGCAACAGCTTTTCACGCTCGCCCTCAAGCATCTTCGAAGTCGGGATACCCGTCCAGCGCTCGACAACCGCCGCAATCTGTTCCGGGCGCACAGCCTCTTCGACCATCATGCCCGTCTGTTCACGGCCCTCGGCCGCGTCCAGCTGTTTTTCGAGCTCCGGAATCACGCCATAGGACAGCTCTCCGGCCTTGGCCAGATTGCCCTCGCGCTTGGCGATTTCGAGATCGGCCCGCGCCCGGTCAAGCTGTGCCTTGATATCCCGCGCACCGGCAAGCTTATCGCGCTCGGACTGCCATTGCGCCGTCATCTCGGCCGAGCGTTCCTGAAGCTCCGCCAGATCCTTCTGCAAGGTCTCCAGCCGGTCCTTCGAAGCTTGATCGTCTTCAAGCTTCAGAGCTTCTTCCTCAATCTGCATCTGCAGGATTTGGCGATCGAGCGCATCGAGTTCTTCGGGTTTGGAATCCACTTCCATCCGCAAACGGCTTGCCGCTTCGTCCACAAGGTCGATCGCCTTGTCGGGCAGGAAACGATCCGTAATGTAGCGATGGCTCAGGGTCGCAGCACTGACGAGCGCACTGTCGGAAATCCGCACGCCGTGATGCAGTTCGTACTTTTCCTTGATGCCCCGCAGGATCGACACGGTGTCTTCTACCGTCGGTTCCTGCACAGTGATCGGCTGGAAACGCCGCGCCAATGCCGCGTCCTTTTCCACATGCTTGCGGTACTCATCCAACGTTGTCGCACCGACGCAGTGCAACTCTCCCCGCGCCAGTGCGGGTTTGATCAAGTTGGCCGCATCCATCGCGCCGTCGGTTTTGCCCGCACCCACAAGCGTGTGCATTTCGTCGATGAACAGGATTATTTCGCCAGCCGCCTCGGTGACTTCGGTCAGAACCGCCTTTAGGCGTTCCTCAAACTCACCGCGATACTTCGCCCCGGCAATCAGCGCACCCATGTCGAGCGCCAGCAAACGCTTGTTTCGCAGGCTCTCGGGCACGTCGCCGTTAATGATCCGCAGGGCCAGACCCTCGGCAATCGCCGTCTTACCCACGCCCGGTTCACCGATCAGAACCGGGTTGTTCTTGGTCCGGCGGCTCAGCACCTGCATGGCGCGCCTGATTTCCTCGTCCCGGCCAATAATCGGGTCGATCTTGCCCGCCTCTGCCCGCTCGGTCAGGTCCATCGCATACTTCTTGAGCGCGTCATAACCTTCCTCGGCGCTCGCAGAATCCGCCGTCCGCCCTTTGCGGATATCGTTGATCGCCGCGTTCAGAGCTTGCGGATTGACCTTGCCCGCCTCAAGGGCTTCCTTGGCAGGTGATTTGACCATGCCAAGCGCCATCAAGACACGCTCGACCGGAACAAAACTGTCACCCGCTTTCTTGGCCAACGCTTCAGCTTCTGCCAGGACCTTCGCGGTCGCCTGATCCATGTAGATCTGTGCTGCATCTCCCGAGACTTTGGGCATCTTGGCAAGCGATTGCTCCAGATGCGTAACCACGCGCACCGGATCGCCTTCCGCCCGCGTGATCAGATTGCTGGCCAGCCCCTGCTCGTCATCCATCAATGCCTTGAGAACATGTTCGGGCGCCAGCCGCTGGTGGCCCTCCCTCATGGCAATCGTTTGGGCCGCCTGTACGAACCCACGCGACCGCTCTGTGAACTTTGACAAGTCCATAGGTCTCTCCTTCTATAAGCGCCCTTTTGTCCCTGCACCCTTCATAGGCGTACAGTCCGCTTGGGCCTCGCTGTTTACATGGGGTGTCAGGGGCGGATCACAAGACCATTGTGCCATCAAAAAGGGCGCCGGAGGTTAACCGGCGCCCGTCTCAATTTCTGGCTTAAGCTCAGTAGCCGCCAGACGCCTCACCTGAAACCACCATCCAGATCACCAGAACGGCAAGTATAGCAATCGAGCTGATGGCGATGTGAAGCGCAACCGAAGGGTTGCCGTTGCGACCAAAGCGTTCCTTGAGTTGAGCGTACATGATGCCTCCTTTTTCATATTTTGCTCTGAATTCTCGTTGGGCCTACCTTGCGGTGCGATCACCAAACCCCGTAGGGCTTTGCCCAATTCCAACAATGATATAGGACACGGAATGGCCGATGACAGACTGATCGTGGCGCTGGATGTACCGAACGCACTTGCCGGTCTGGAACTCGCACAGCGGATCGGGGATCCGGTAGGGTTTTACAAGATTGGCCTCGGGATGCTGACGGGCGGCGGGCTGGCCCTGGCCAATGAACTCAAACAGGATCATGGCAAGCGGATTTTTCTTGACATGAAGCTGTTCGATATCGGCGCGACCATAGAGGCAGCCGTGCGTGGTCTGGCCCAGTTCGAGCTTGATTTCCTGACCGTCCACGGCGATCCGCACGTTGTCAAAGCCGCCTGCGAAGGGGCCGCTGGGTCGGACATGAAGATCCTCGCCGTGACCGTTCTGACCTCACTTGACCGCGATGATCTTGATGCCGCGATGATGAAAGGTGGCGCCGTGCCCGATCTTGTCGTGGAACGTGCAGGACGCGCGCTAGAGTCCGGTGCTGACGGGGTTATTGCCTCTCCGCAGGAGGCCGCCGCCATCCGCGAACTTGGACAATCGGACGGTCGGCTTATCGTGACCCCTGGTGTGCGACCCGACGGGTCTGACCTTGATGATCAAAAGCGCGTGGCCACCCCGTCGCGCGCCATTCTGAACGGCGCCGACCACATCGTCATAGGGCGCCCTGTCTGGCAGGCCGACAGCCCAAGTGCTGCCGCGCAGGCGATTCTCGCCACGCTTCCCTAGCGACACCCTTGTGTGAAAAACACAACACGTGTCGGGATCTGTCCCATCAGGATTCCCAGAACCGGGAACATCTAGTATAGGTAGTATTAGCAATTCAGGTGATACTCCCCGACGGACCGGTCTCTTCCTGAGGTTCGTCAAACTCCCCCCGCTTGGCCAAAGTGGGGGGTCTTTCTATCAGAATGTTTCAGTGCCGCGTCCGGAAAGATAATCACGTAATCGCGGCTTGAATTGCGGAACGACCTGATCGTGGCTCAGAAATGCTTCAACCCCCATCGTCGCCCAACGCTGGCCCTCATCGCCCAAGCGCACCTGGGCGCGTGTCTCAAACGGTAGATGGGCCGCAAAGAACCAGACCGTCCGTCCAATGGAATTTATGTAGGGTCGCCCCCAAGACACTTGTTCGCGCCGCAAAACCAATGACAGTTCTTCCTGCGTTTCGCGCAGGGCGCAGCTGAGCGGTGTCTCATCACCCTCAAGTCCACCGCCTGGCAAATCCCAATGATTCGCCCACAAAAGTCCCGGCTTGTCGTCGCGCAGAATGACCGCCAACGCATCCCCCAGAAACAGCGCCAACTTTGCGCCCATCACATCCGTGGTCATTGTCCGCCTCTTGGACTAGAGTTGCACCTGCATAACATGCTGAACCGCCATGCCCAGCCTTTGCCTTGACTGCCTAACAGATTTCGACGCCGGACGACGCTGCCCTGCCTGCGGCTCGCCCCGCTGTATCTCGCATCCCGAACTCTTTGATTTGTCTATCGCGCATATGGACTGCGATGCCTTCTATGCATCGGTCGAAAAGCGCGACGATCCCGGCCTTGAAGACAAGCCCGTCATAATCGGCGGCGGGCGGCGCGGCGTCGTTTCAACCGCCTGCTATGTGGCCCGCATCCGTGGCGTGCGCTCTGCCATGCCAATGTTTCAAGCGCTCAAGCTGTGCCCCGACGCCGTTATCGTTCGCCCAAAAATGGACAAGTATGTCGAGGTCTCGCGTCAGATCCGCACGATGATGGAAGAACTCACTCCCTCGATCGAACCGCTGTCGCTTGACGAAGCCTTCCTGGATCTGACCGGCACAACGCGCCTGCACGGCGCCCCACCTGCAGTCATGCTTGCCCGGTTGACCAAACGCATGCAGAACGAGCTCGGGCTGACCGGATCCATCGGGCTTTCCCATAACAAATTTCTGGCCAAGGTTGCGTCCGATCTTGAAAAGCCGCGCGGGTTCTCGGTGATCGGTGCTGCTGAGACGCAGGATTTCCTTCACGACAAACCTGTCAGCCTGATCTGGGGTGTAGGGCTCGCTTCGCAAAACGCATTGGAAAAATCAGGCATCCGCACCTTCGCTGACCTTCTCCGGTGGGAGCAAGCCGATCTGGTCGCCCGATTCGGATCGATGGGCGAAAGACTTTGGCATCTTGCACGCGGTCAGGATCACCGACGTGTCTCACGCAATGCGCCAGTCAAATCCATCAGCAACGAAACCACCTTTGGCGAAGACACTGCCAATCCAGAAATTCTGGATGGACATCTCTGGCGCATGGCCGAAAAAGTCGCCGACCGCGCCAAGGCCAAAGACATTGCGGGTAGGGTCGTGACGTTGAAACTCAAACGCGCGAACTTTGCCTTGCTGACCCGCCGCGTCAGCCTACGCGAGCCAACCCAACTGGCCGACGCGATCTACCGTACAGCGCGGAGCCTTTTTGATCAGGTGGGCGACCAAGGCCCCTACCGGTTGCTCGGCTGCGGTCTGTCTGATCTGGTCAAGGCCGAAGGCGCCGACCTCTCCGGTGATCTGCTTGACCCCCAAGCCGGACAACGCAGCGCCGCCGAACGCGCCACCGACAAAATCCGTGCCCGCTTCGGCAGCGACGCAATCGTCAAGGGCCGTGCCTTGCGCTGACACTCTTACTGCGATCACGAAACCACCTTTAAGGCCGCGTCAGTGGATTGGTTGTGCGAGCAAACCGCCTGAATCTTACGCCATCACCTTTCACCAGAGGCGTCGCAATCACCTGCGATCGCTGCACTACAAAGGGTTCGGTTGCGGTTCGATGCCGCCTGACCTTTTCAAGTTCAAGACCTGGACCTGCGACAACAATCAGATAGCAACATCCTGTCACCAACACATCTTGTATGTGTTTCGCAAGATGCTCGGAGTATGGGCAGCCAAGCCGTCTACGGCAGATCGAAGCTCCCATGATCCGACATGACCAAGCCGCAGAAACCGTAGCGGTGTCGGAGCGTGCTGGATCTGAACGTTGACCAGATCCTGTAGACCGTCCAGCGTCTGCAATCGCCCGCAGCATCGACTTCGACAATCGTTGCAGTTTCGTGCTTCCGGATCAAATGAAACGGAACAAGCTGAAGGCTTACCACCAGGCTGGTGGGGACCGCAGCGACAACCATGAAACGCTTCGCAAACCTAGATTCCCGCACCTTTGGGATACGCACCAAATTCAAATCTCTACTCAGCGGCATATGGATAGGGTGGCGCGTATCCGCCGCGATGCGTCAACGAATGCGTCAATCCCATTAGATCCCCATCTATCCCGCACGCACGGCGACGGACGGACCCTCTCAGTTCGGGGTCAAAGCACAAATGCCGGAAACTAGACTTTGGACTATTCCGCAGCCAGCGGTATCCGCTTTTGACCGATCCGAGTGATCTCGGCGATGGCTGAACGGATTGCGGCACGGACGATCTCGAAATTCGCATTCGGCTCGACCTTGCGCTCATCCATGTAAAGCGAACGGTCAATTTCGACCTGCACTGCATGCTGAGCCCTTGAAGGGCGGCCATAAGCCTGCGTTATATATGCCCCCGCAAAAGGCGCGTTTCGAGTGACAAAAAATCCTGATGCAGTCAGCGCCGACTCGATCCGGTCGACGACCTCTGCTTCTGCTGCTGCTCCGAAGCGATCACCCAGAACGACGTCAGGCCGACGCATACCACCCCGCGCCACCCCATCCATCGCTTCATGCGGCATCGAATGACAATCGACCAGAACGGCCTGACCGTGCCGTTGATGCGCCGCATCGAGAAGGGCCCTCAGCATCCGGTGGTAGGGTTTCCAGTATCCTTCGATCCGACGATCGGCCTCCAACCGGGTGATCTTGCCCCCGTAGATGGCCCGCCCGTTGGCAACAACGCGGGGGATAACCCCAAGGCCCGAGGCCACGCGCGGGTTATGCCCTTGCTTGCGCACCCCTTCGATCAGCGCCGGGTCCAGCTCATCCGAACTCCGGTTGAGGTCCACGAAAGAACGCGGCGCCCCCGCCTTGAGAAAGGTCGCTCCGAATTCCGGCGCATCTTCAAAAAGAAGATCCACAAACGCATCCTCGGACGACCGAATCATGCGTTCATCCAGCACGGTGTGGCGCAGGAAGCTGGACGGATAGTCCCGACCGCTATGTGGCGAGGCAAACACAACACAAGACGCCGATTGCGCCGGGTAAGAAACATGATAGGCGGACTTCGGCATATGCGCTCCTCCAACGCATATCATAGCGCAGTTTTCAGGGAGGCTGAAAGCCCTTGATCCCTGTTACGACTCCTTTTATAGCACCAAAACCGGCGCGGTCTCCCGCGCCCCATTTCGTTGTGGGGCCAGAAATTGCGCGGGCCAGAGTGGGCGATTAGCTCAGCGGTAGAGCACTTCGTTGACATCGAAGGGGTCACTAGTTC
>CALCOY010000103.1 GCA_937897325.1 uncultured Shimia sp. | reverse complement strand
TCTCGGCGCAACTACATGGCTATCCTCGTCTTGGTGAAGCAGGAAATGACGTATCTACACTGATCGGTGTTGACGTGATCGATCTCAGTGATCTTCCCTCCGACAGCCCGACCGGTCACCTCTATCACATTTACAGTGAAGACGTTGGTGCGGACTTGAGCCAACTCCTGAACGAAGGGAAACAGCCGGGCCAACGGCGAAGAATGGTGCAATTATCGGATAATCGCTGGAAGTTACTTCCGACGACGCACGCAGAGGAGTGACCGATTGGCTTGGTTCTTTCTCCTAATGGCCACGTTCAGACCCTGCAACCCGCCAGACCATTGCCCATTTCAATGAACGATATGTTTGACGACTGCCAGGGCTATTCCAATGGCTGCTGTGAAAGCCACGTGGATAAACCCAGACGTGACTTTGCCGTATATCACCCAGCCCATGCGATACCCGGTGAGCCCGAGAATCCAAATGGCAGCCAGCTGCGCCAGAGCAATCCCAGTATCAAAGCTGTAGATTTCTGTCGCTGAGCCAACAATCAGCAGCGTCGGGATGTTGGCTGCGACCAATGTCGGTGCACTATGAGTCCAGGCAGGCGCAGTTCGGAAAGGCCGAACGGTCTCTTGTCGCGTACCGTATCGGAAGATACTTGCGCAAATCCCTTTGCCAAGGTGATTGCAAAAAACCGACCCGAACAAGATGAAGGCGGTTTCCAAGGGTCTCGGATCGGATTGATTCATGGCAACGAGAAGCGCCAGAACAGTAATTGAGCCGTAGATGACACCAAAGGCCGTCACTTCGATCCGCGCGACTGCTTGCCTATCAACCGTGTTTCGGGGATGGTTGGAACCATCAGCAGTCATGAACACATCGGCCTTCTTACCCTGGTCTGGACGACGGTGTGAATGAATTCGAGGGTACCAAACGCACCTGTACGGACCGCAACTCCGATCGAAGTGAACATATTACCTTCGGTGTGCCGTCATGGTATCTCCACTTTCCGTGGTAAGAATTAGCGCACTGTCTTTGTCTATTGCGTATCGCTCGACCATTCCAAGAGCTTCTAGGAGTTCCCGCTCCTGTGTCATCAAGGCGTCGGGACAGGCCATCATGGTGACACCTGACGGCGTTATAGTGAGCGACGTGCCATCTAAGGAATACTGACCGATCAGACTGTTGCAGCTGGCATTCCCCGCGAGCCGCCCTCCTGGCAGAAAAATCAGGCTGGCGGGGCTGTTGTCCACGACACCACGGCCCGCGATATCCTCGATAATCCACTCAGCACCAACCAACCTCGTCAGCTAATCCTCTTCTGTGATCAGATGGTCCGCCACGGCCTGATAGGCTGGCAGCGAGGTGGGGTCGATAAACCCGTTCTGCGCTTGGGGGAAGGACGAGAGCCGCACCAGCACCATCCGCGCCGTCGGGTCGACATAGATCGTCTGTCCATGAACGCCACGCGCGGCAAAGGCACCGTTGTCGTTGTGAAAAACCCACCACTGGCTCGTGTAGCTGCCGCCCGGAATGGTGGGGAATCCCGCGAACTTGGATGGGTCGCCCCCGGCGCTGATCTTGTCGACCACAGCGGAAGGGAACAGCCGCTCGCCATTGATGACGCCGCCATTCAACATCAGGAGCCCAAGACGCCCGAGATCGCGCAGACCCGCGCTGATCCCGCCCCCAGCGAATGGCACGCCTTTCCCATCAACGGTCTGATAGGCATCCTGCTCCGCCCCCATGCGCCGCCAGAGTCTCTCCGAGGCCAGATCGGTTACCGACTTGCCGGTCACGCGGCTGATCATCCAGCCCAACATGTCGGAATTGATTGTCTTGTAGTGGAACTGGGCACCATGTTCGCCCTCGGGTTGCACCTGCTGGAGATATTCCCAGTACCCGTCGGGCCCCACGTACCCCTCTGCTTTCGGCAGCGGGCTGGCGGCGGCGGAGTAAAGCCAGATATCGGCATTCGGGTTCGAGTAGTCCTCGGAATACTGAACGCCCGTGGTCATATCCATGACTTCGCG
>CALCOY010000102.1 GCA_937897325.1 uncultured Shimia sp. | reverse complement strand
TCACCTTCCAGCGCGACGGACGTTTTTGAGCTGATCGCCGGTGCACAGTGTTCTGTCCAGTTGGCGACTAGGTATTCTCGGAGTTTGGTCGGCTGGTCGATCAGATCTTGGAAGTCACCGGTGACGCCCTTTCGTGTCACAAACCAATATTCAGACGGCAGGGTGTAATCACCGCGAAACGCATAGAAGAGGACTTTTGCAATCTCACCAATGCCCTTGTTCACGCCTAGTGCTGTGCCATAGCGCTTGCATTGATAAAGGTGCCAGTGACGATCTGGCGATCCTGACGCGCCAAACCAAACGATGATATCGCGGCCTTTGTCGCCTGCACCACCGCGTTGCTGGATGTCGGTCACTCCGGGGAGCTTATGGCGCAAATAGCCATCAGCCCATTCAAGCGTGAAACGCTCGAAATCGTCGGCACTGAAATTAGCAAGTCGGTCCAACGGGTTCACCGGCAGGCCAGCGCCAAGCCCAAGTAACCTGGCGTTTGCTGACGGCCATTTCGTCGGCCGATCGAGCGTGGCGGCTGGGGACACTGCGTCATTCATCTGCGGGTGCGTCCCAGGGATTGCGGATCTCGACGTTGAAACGTTCAAAGTCTTTGACGTTGCGGGTGACCAACACCAGGCCATGGTCGAGCGCGATTGCAGCGATCTGCGCGTCGGCAGCCGCAGGTGTGAAGCCTTGACGGTCGCCGTCTCCCATCAGCCGTCCCCATGTGCGGGCTGCCTTGTCGTCAAACGGCAGGATGCGCCCTTCGAATTGCTGGCTCAGTTCGTCTTCAATCCAGCGTTCATAGGTTTCCCGGCGGGCATCCTCTTTGACTTTGCGCGCACCGCGCATGAGCTCCCCGATCGTCATAGACGCGAGAAAGAGCTCAGACGGGTTCTGCCGCTCAATCCATGCCAAGACACTCGGCTCTGGTTTGGGGCGAACAGTTTCGCTGAGAACATTAGTGTCGAGTAAGTACGCCATTAAGAGAGTTCGACGGCACGTCCCGTTGATCGGTCGCGGCTGGCGTCAAAATCCCCTTGAGCCAAAGGCGAAGCCCGCAAGAACGCGACCAGATCATTGCCGCTTCTAGCCTTGCCGATGGTCACAAAAGGCTTCAAGGATTCACGGACCAGTTCAGCACGCTTGCCGCCTGACCGAAGCGTCTCGGCTACAGATTTGACGAGGGCGGCGTCGCTGGTCGGCACCGTAACCTCGACGCGGCGCGACCCCACGGCCGCGACCTTTGTACGGTGCAAGGCCACACGGGATTTGCTGCTGTCATTAGCGTTAGATGAGGGCATTTGGAATCTCCGGAAACGTTACCGGATCATATCTTGAGTTGAATCTGTTGTCAAATTTTCAGCGACGCACAAGTCAAAAGCTCGGTCCGGTAATCCATCTTATTTAAAAGATAATCATTTGGACGCAAACGTGAGACCTTCCTCAGCAAGCCAATCCCCTGGATCAAAAACGGACCGGCAGACATATGCTGCGCCCAACCGGCGTGGTGCCGTAAGTCTTCGTTTGAGCACTTCTTTCAGTTTCGACCGAACACCTGACATGTCTGAGGCCGCATAGCGCCGGGTGCTTCCTGGTCGACCAATCCGACCGAAAGCGACGTCCACCGTGTAAAGGCCGAAAAGGTCCTGCGAGACAACGATCTGATACGCGCGTGCGAGGTTTGCTTCCGGCAGTCTGGCTTCCAATCGGCAGGCAAAGAGCATTACGAGTCCTCCGCTATACTGCTGCGCGCTCCGGGTATGTGCCGATAGAGTGTCGACGGGGCAACACCGAGACGCTCGGCAACCTTGGCAACGGTGATGTCCGGGTCTGCGAGCATGGCCCGCGCGTGAGTCAGATCTTCAGGGGTCAGCGCTGGTGGTCGGCCACCGAGCCTTCCACGGGCGCGTGCAGATTCCAATCCTGCCATCGTGCGCTCGCGAATGATCGAACGCTCGAACTCGGCCAAAGCAGCGAAAATATGGAAGACGAGACGCCCTCCGGATGTTGTCGTGTCTATGGCTTCCGTGAGCGACCGAAACCCGATACCCCTACTCTCAAGCATCTCGACGGTCTCAATGAGCTGTTTGGTGGAACGAGCGAGCCGGTCGAGTTTCCAGACAACCAGCGTGTCGCCGTCTCGCATGTAGTCAATCGCGGCCTGCAACTGCGGTCGGTCACGCTGCGCGCCAGAGGCTTTTTCCTCAAAGACCTTCTCGCAACCGGACGCGCTCAGCGCGTCAAGCTGCAGCTCTGGCTTCTGATCTTGAGTGGAAACACGGGCGTAGCCGACAAACACGAAAACCTCCGAAAACGTAAAAACAGTATAGCTTTTCGGAGGTTACCTTTCAAGATATAGTTTTCGGAGATCAATCTCGTTCTGTAGCCAGCTATAGCCTGGCTCTGATTATCTCTCCGAAAAACGACCGTTTTCAGTATGGCGCTTGTCGTCGGCTCTCGATCTTACTTCTCACGACAAATGGCATTTTTTCAGCTAGTTGATGCGTAGATTATGAGGTTGGCCTTAAGGCAACTGGCTAACAACATTGCAGTATCAACGCGCATTCTATGCCGAATTCGGCCCCTAGCGCCCATTGATGTACCGCAGTATCTTCGTCGGAAATCTAAGTTCTAGCGCTCTAGAAACGCACTCTAGCGTTTATCGTGCGCAAGCGCCTGCCTTTAGGTGTGCTTCAGCATAAAAACACATAAGGCTCCCGCTTCGAGCTCTTTGAGAAACAGGGTCAGACCGCATGACGAAAGGCCAAATATATTAGGAGACGCAACATGAAGCCAGTAGCGGCATTAGTTCCAGTGTTGTTGGTCTTGTTTGTCTGTTTTCGAGGCACTGCCGCAGCAGATACAAATGATCTCGTGTCTACCACAGAAGAGTTTTTTCTCGGCTTCAAAGATGTGGAGGTTGTTGTAGACGGCGTAAAGATTCACGCTGTGGTTGGCGGCGCTGGTGAGCCACTGCTTCTCCTGCACGGCGCGCCACAATCTCATGTCATGTGGTGGGAGCTTGCACCACAATTTGCAAAGGAATTCACGGTAATCGCATCTGATCTACGTGGTTACGGGAGGAGCGACAAACCTAGGCAAGGCGATTACTCCAAAAGGCAGATGGCCCAAGATCAAATACACTTGATGGCCGAGCTAGGCTTCGACAGCTTCTTCATCGCCTCACACGATCGAGGATCGCATGTCGCCAGAAGGTTGGCCAAAGATCATCCTCAAGCAGTCAGAAAAATGGTTGTTATGGACATAATCCCAGCGACTTACGTTTGGGAGAATATGAATAGGCAGGTTGCCAACCGGTTCTGGGCATGGACATTTTGGTCACAGCCTTATCCTTTGCCAGAAACGCTTATGGGGCCTCAAGCAGGGGAGTTCGCCCGGATGTCAGCAGGGGACGATGTCCGCGCAGGAGAGGACTACGAAGCAACCAATGGCTCTGCAGATGCTTTTCATGCGATGAGCGAGGATTATCGCGCAAGCGCGGGTATCGACATTGAACACGATAAAGCTGATGCTAGCGAAAAAATCCGCGTGCCTACCTTGGTTATCTGGGGATCACGCTCAAACACCGGGGGATTCGACTATCCCGCAATATGGGAAGATGAAGTAGAAAACCCGTCTCTCATCGAACTGGACGCCGGTCACTTTCTTGTTGAAGAGAAGCCACGGGAGGTCTTGCAATTAATAAGGAATTTTTTTGTTGAGCAATGATCTCACTGGATAGCACGCAAACCGAATAGTTCTCCTACCGCGTAGCGATTCATGCATATCGCATATTTTTCTGACAAAGATCGAAGTTCAAATCAGACTGGGAACAGTTGCGATCCCCTATAGTCACGAATTCGCCTACTTCTTGAGATAGAGATCCGGCATGCGCGTGTTCAACGTACCTTACAGGCTGTTCACTCTTACGGTGATGCTGGCAGCAATACTTGGGATGGTTTTCTGGATTCTTGTTGTAAATCGACCAATCCTTGAGGCACTCGAAGCAAGCGGGGTTCAGACCCAAGCAGAGATTGTTGAAAGAAGCCAACCTCGGAGGAATTGGCTGGCACGTCAGACCGGTGCCGCAGGTGGTGTACGGGTTGACATTCGTTACGGCTTCCATACGGCACAGGGCGAGTGGATCGAGGATTCGCTAAACAAGCGCGAAAGATATGCAAAAGGTCTCACAGTTGGCCGAAAATTCAATGTGACCTATCTCCCAGACCAACCCGAAGTCTTTTATTCAGATCTTTTCAAAGGCTACGCAGGTACATCTATGGCCTTTGCGCTTCTGGCACTTTGCGCTGTGATCAGTCTGATTGTGTTTTACTTGGGTTATCGAATGCCGAACGACTGGGGTGGACCAAAATATCGGCCGGTCGTCAGTTTTGGCCACACGGAATGGTGGGACAAAACCTGAGTAAGACGACGACAGCTGACTGACTGGTATATCAGTGTTCGAAGCATTGAATTTACAAACATTATTTACCTAGCTCGATCACCTTGGAAAACCGAAAGCCCAACTGTCTGTTATCGAGGTTTTCGTCTCGGTTGAATTCATGGGCTACGGCCAGTGAGAAGCCGTTTCCTAAGTCGTACTCGAGCGACGTCTGAATCGAATAGTCATCAAATTGCCCTCCATCGGCAAGATACCTTGGACGCCATGTTCCTGAAAGGACGGCCATCCAAGGGCCCGTGCGATAAACGATGCCGCCACTGGCGTATATGATGTCATCGTCAGTGCCCTCGAAATTTTCGAAGGCAGCGAACTCTCCGATGAAGTTCCACTCGTCACCGTTCGAGTTTTCGAGCGTCTGCATGACAGTCGCGGAAAATCCGTTCTCGTCGGCAACGCCGTCTATGCCTCGCTTTTGATGCAGCAAACCTAACTTATACGTCAGGCCTGGGAAGCGAGGCATGTCTCGCCCCTCCAAAGACAGGGCAAATGAATCTAGACCTTCCGTGTTGCTGGCCCCGCCATCGTCAATGGAAGTTCTTCCTCGATTGGTTCCGAGGGACTCAGAGAAAACGCTCGTATCTTCAAAGAAGGCGTTGAACGAGAGAGTGTGCGTGCCTCTTTGGCCATCGCCGAAATCGTAGTCAGCGCCCAGTCCTACACGGTCAATCAGCTCAATCTCTTTGTTGTAGCTGTTGCCATACATACCTGGAATTATGAAGGATGCCAGAGCGAATGATGGGGTCATTTTACCGGCATGAACCGATAGACGATCTGTGACATCATACTCCAACTGCAGAATACGCGCGAACAGCCCCTGATCTTCGAACGCACGATCCTCAGTTGGCGGCGTAACAGTCTCAACCCTGAGTTCGGTATTAAATCGAAGCCTGTCGGAAAAATGTACAATGGGACTGGCGATGATCTGAACGAAAACGTCGTCCGTTTCAATCAGCGGCGCTTCTGATCTATAATTGCCATCGTATCCCAATCTCGAAATGATATTACCGCCAATATAAGGGAAGTTTTGCGTGGGTTCCTCCTGCGCCGAAGCAGTATCCACATTCAAACCGATGGAGACACTGATCCCGATCAGCAAGGACCGAACAATCAATATTTTTCTCACCGATTCACCCTTCCTATCGGAACATGAGATGACCTTCGATCCATGCGAGTGGGGTAAGTGACCGATCGGAGGTGATACAGCGTCTCCAGAAGCGACATTGCGGAGCAGGAGTGCTGCGGTACCAGCCGCCAGGCACTTAGTAATCCCTGGGGTCCAAGGGATTGGTGCTTGCAGAACGCTCTTCAGCATCCGAGATCCCGTCTCCATCTGAATCGGCTTTGTACGGGAAAGTGCCTGAAGCTAACTCCAAGTCGTTCTCTAACCCATCGCCATCTATGTCCGAGTCCAAGCGATCCTCAGTGCCGTCCCGATCCGTATCCGCCCATCGGCTGGCATCTGTCGGAAAACCGTCGAAGGCATCCTCGACACCGTCACCATCCTGATCCGTGGCCAATGGAATGACCAAACCAGTCCAATCAGAAG
The DNA here is from genome assembly GCA_937897325.1 of uncultured Shimia sp. Lineage (GTDB taxonomy): Bacteria > Pseudomonadota > Alphaproteobacteria > Rhodobacterales > Rhodobacteraceae > CALCOY01. The sequence continues at coordinate 613 of CALCOY010000102.1, read as the reverse complement.
CCGCGTCTGGCACTTTGCCTGTGGCCATGTCAGCGAAGAGTTTGTCGAAGAACTGGCTCATGTGATATGGACGTTGCTCACTTGGTAAGCCGGTGTGCGCGCCTGGTTTCCAGCCCTTTGGTCCCAAGTGCCGAATGGCCCATGACATGCTGAGTTGATCCGTGACTGTGGCCATGGATTGCATACTGCTTGAAAGCCATGCATTGACCACGACAATCGCCATGATTTCCTGGATTTCCCGGTCTGTGTAGTGGCGGCGAAGTTCTTCGATGTGCGCGGCCGTCACTCGTGATGGCAGGCGTGCCGCGTCGCGGGCGAGGCGCATAGCGGCTTTCATCGCAGGCGTCACAGCCTCTGAGCGCTCAAAGTCAAGAAGCGACTGAATGTAGGATATTAGGCCAGGCAGATCCTCGGGCGGGATTTCGTCCTGGAAGTACTCATCTTCTGTGTAGTCAAAAATACCAAAGGCACCATGTGCCTGGCAGTGCACGCAGCCGCTCGCAAGTTGGTAGACGAAGAAGATCGACCAGACCTCATCGTGATCGAATGTGCGCTCGGTCTGTAGGATGTAGGCATCCATCGCGAGCGTGCCGAAGGCGGCTTGTCGCGGCCA
>CALCOY010000101.1 GCA_937897325.1 uncultured Shimia sp. | reverse complement strand
GACCCTTGGTTTGCCATGCGACTTAGGGAAAAAGGGGGCCAGTTTGGCCATCTGCTCGTCGTTCAGCCAGAAAAGGTCGCTCATGTCACCGCTCCGTTTTCGGAGCCGTGAAGCACGCAGCGCTTGGGAAATCAATGCATCCTGACCCTAAAGGAGGCTTTCGCTGCGGTTGCTCAAATGTCTGCACGTGATGCAACTGCCGCATCTCAATTGGCTGTAACGCGAGTGGCAACTTTCAACAGCTTCTGGAAACGAGAGCATTCGAAGTGACTTTCATAGGGGCAATTCGCTACATGACGCAGCATCTTCGAGAGATTAACCAATCGCTCCGCCTGTTCTTCCAAATCGTTTGCTTTGTCGATCAGATCGCCGCGTGGAATGACCGTTGCTCCGGTCCGGCCCAGAACCGAACCTATCTCATCAAGCGTAAATCCTGCCGATTTCGCGAGGCTGATCAGCGCCAGCTGCTGGAGAACTTCTGGCTCATACTGGCGGCGAAGACCGTTGCGGGCAACCGCATGAATGAGCTTCCTTTTTTCATAGTAGCGCAGCCCCGAAGCGCTCACGCCAGACTGATCTGACACCTCAGCGATATCCAGAAGTTTATCCATGCAAAGACCTATTGACTTGAACCTAGCTTCAAGTCGTACGGTGAGTGTTCAGTTATTGCAACGGAACCGTTTGAATGAGCGCTTCATACATATCTACGGATCGAGACAAGACATTGGCGTTCCTGTCTGGCCCCTGCCTTTCGATTGTTCTTGCGTCACTGGGCACCAGCATTGCTGCCGTCACTTTGCCTGAGTTGCCGGGCAGCTTTCGGGATCATGGGTTCAACCCTGCTCTGGTTGTATCTGCCTACATCCTGGCAACCACTGCACTCATCGTACCGGTCGGGCGGGCAGGTGACTTCTTTGGCAAGCGCGTTGTGCTTGTCGTCTGCCTGTGTCTCTACACTTTGGGCGCGCTCCTTGCCTTCCAAGCACCTACGCTACCGACTTTGATTACAAGCCGGTTCGTCCAAGGCATGGGAGCTGCCGGAATGATGGCAATGCCATTGGCCTTGGTTCGTGATTTTGTTCCATCAGGTCAGGTCGGACGATGGATGGGTGCAATGGGAACGATGTCTGCCATTGGCACAGCATCCGGTCCAGCCCTTGGAGGCGCTGTTGTGGCTGCATTCAGTTGGCGCGCCGTTTATCTATTGCAGATACCGTTGGCCTTAGTCGCGCTGGCCCTTTGTTTGCTTTTCATCCAAAACCTTAGACATACCAATGAGCACAAGGAATTCGACCTTCCTGGCGCAAGCGTTTTGGCTATTTCTTTGGCGGCTCTGACGTTCCTCGTTTCTGATTTGGTCGATGGCTTTGATCTTGCCATTGCAATACTCGCAGTTGCCGCTGGTGGCGCATTCCTCGCGTTCCTTTGGATTGAGAAACGCTCCAGGTCACCGATTATCCCGCTTGGTTTGCTGCGGTCTGCACATCTGCGCATTAGTCTCGCCATGAACGCCATTGTGTCTCTCGTCATGATGGGTATTCTGGTGGTCGGACCATTCTTCTTATTGGATGGGCTTGAGTTGACGACGACCCAGATGGGGCTTGCGATGTCAGTCGGGCCAATCGCGTCCGCCCTCAGCGGCATTCCGGCGGGACGATTGACGGAAGGGATTGGAGCCGATCGCGCGGTGCTCGTAGGTGCATCAGCGATTGTTTTCGCAACCGCTTTGATGGCGGGCCTCCCTTACATATTGGGGCTTGCTGGTTTCGTTCTGGCTTTCGTGATGCTTTCGCCGAGCTATCAGATTTTCTTGGCCGCACTGAACACGTCGGTGATGACGCAGGCATCAGAACAAGATCGAGGCGTGACCTCTGGTATTCTCAATCTGAGCCGTAACTTCGGCTTCATTCTGGGAGCAGGTGCCGTCAGCGACCTTTTCTGGTCTCTGGCGCGTGTCGGAGGCAACGCAGGCGATACATCAGTTCAAATTAGCGCGGCAATGGCAGGAACATTTGCGATTTGTTCTATTCTGAGCCTTGGTGTGGTGGCACTCGCTGTCCTCTTGCATCGCCACCAAAACAGCATCCCGAGAATTGAAAACGGACATTCGTAGAAGTCGCAGCATCGGTGGTTTTAGGTCTCGCAATCAGAGTTCGCCGCCAGTTGCATGAACTACGGCCCTTGACCTACCAAAGGTAGCTCATCGCTTAACAAGTCACGATATCAAGGGCTTGGTGCGTATTCCAAAAACCTACAGCTCCCATCGCGAGTATGATTCAGCACCACATACAGAAATGTGCAACACGTAACAGCTTAGCAAAGGCGGGAGGCGCGGAGACCTCAAATATCGCAGCGCGTCCCGCCTTTGCGGTGGAAAGTGTGATATTGCTCAATCATTGGGACAAGAGTGACTGCTTCATTCAACGTACCCGACGTGGACGGCCTAGAATCGACCTCCACTAGTGCTGTTTGATGCTGCTGCGCCGCCGTGTGACCGGTCATTTGCTGCGGTTGCAAAAGCCTGAACCGGCTGGACTCACAAACTGCAGGAAAAGCTGCAGCTCGACTTCCCGGCCTCAAGGTCTGCTCTGCATGCTTAGCGACAGCTGTGCAAAGCAACAAGGGTGCAAAGCGGGCAATCGCCACAGGAGCAGAATGTGATCGTTGGTGCGCTCAGCCAGTGATGGAAACGCTTTATCGCAGGTCCGATTTAACTGGATTTTGTCGTCGAACGAGGAAGGCGAGAAGGAAGCTAGTCTTTCGGATAGTCTGGGTATCCATTTCGACCACACATATACGCAAGCGCAGCCGCGCGGATCGGGGCTTCATTCTAATTCTCTGCCTGTAACCAAGGAGAGAATCTTGAAAATCCGCCACGAAGCCCCCGATGCGAACCTGAACTGGACGGTTCAGGCACCGCTGATGATCGCCTCGCCCCTGGGCGATCGGGTGCGGATTGAAAATTGGTCTCTGGCGGGTTTGGTCTGGCCGGAAGACACGGTGGACTGTCCTAGCACAGGCACGCTGAGCGTTCCGTTCCAGGGCGTTGATATCTGTTTTCCCGTCCGGCTGACGCAGGATGCAGAAAAGGGCATTGTAAAGCTCGAAGGCCTGAGCGGGCGGCAGCGAGAAACGTTGGCGCTGTTTTATCGGTCGCTGCTGTCGGGAAAGATGGCCAGCAGCAGGGAGGTGATCACCAGCCTCGACACGCCTGTAGACCTCGTACCGATGGGGCAAACGGAGGACGAACAGGCTAGCCAACCTGTCAAATTCGTGCCCCGCCCGCTTCGGGTGCTTTTCAACATTGCCACCTACCTGCTGATTGCCACCATGGTTGTAGGCATCATCGGCGGCAACATCTTCACAAATCTGGACCGTATCGACATTCAGCATGGCCGTGTACTTGCCCCTATGCATCAGAGCTTTCCGACCAAAGGCGGGTTCGTGCAGTCCGTCGAAGTCGTGGCTGGCCAAAGTGTTGAAGCCGGTGACATCCTGCTGCGTTTGAACGATCCTGAAACCCACGCCAAACTTGAAACCGCAAAAGCACAGCTCATCGTGGCGCGAACCGAATATGACCGCGTCGTGCAGGCGATGGATGAGCTGCAGGTGCAGATGGCATCTAAAGAACTTTCCGTGCGCACCGCCCTTGCCGCGCGCATCTATACTGATTTCATAAGTGACGGGGATTTTGATGACATCCGTCAGCAGTGGCTGGCGCTACGCGGCAAGGATCCGGATCTGGCGGTCACATTCGATCCGGTGCGTGTGGTGCACAGCCTGCTGGAACAGGAAGCCGCCCGAAAGTCGGCGGTTTTGCGTGGGCTGACAGCCGACCGCGATGCCCTTGCCCAGATGCTGGAGCAGAACCACGTGCGCGCGCCTCTGGATGGCAGTGTGCAAGAGGTACTTGTGCGTCAAGGTCAGGTGTTTGATGCGGACGCGACCGGCCTGATCTTTGAAGCATCCGAGCCGCGCGTCACGGTCGGGTGGATATCGGAGCGATTTGCCGAGACGGTTTACCTCGGCATGCCCGCCACCATCGGACTGAATGAAAATGGTGAGAAGATCCAGCTCAAGGGCGAAGTCGTCGATGTGCGCGCAGCTGATCATCCGGAGCGTCCGGGTGAGTTCGGCATCATGGTCAGTGTCGCGGCCACAGAACTCACTGCCGCAGATACCAAGGTGCGACTACGTCTTGGAGCACCTGTCAATCTTGATGCAAAGCGTCAGCTGGGCAAACGCCTAAAAGCATGGGCGATGGAAAAGGCCGGGCTCGATGGCGCATGAGATGACCGAATATGAGTTCGACAAGGACCTTACGCGTCGGTTGCATGAGTTGCAGACACCGGCGCCGAACTATTTCGGCCGTTGGTCGCTCGGTCACTTCACGGCCTTTCTGGTCATCTTCATGGTGCTGTTGTGGCTGCTGGCCAATGTGCCCAACCGTTTCGGGAATCCGTCAACCCTGCATGTGACGGTGGTGCTGGGTACTCTGGGGCTTTGGCGTTTTGGCTGGTGGTTCACCCACGCCCTGCGCGCGCAAGTTTACGCGAAAACAAGATGGCCGGGGATGCGCAGGCGGGCGGACAAGCTTTGGAATGAAGGGTGGCGGCCCAAACGGTTGCACATCCAGATGACCACCTATTACGAAGAGCCGTCCATCACCAAGCGCGTGATCGGCTCCATTCTCGGCCAGATCCGGCAGGAAAAAATCCCTACGACGCTCTACATTGGGACGGGCAGTGCCTATGATGAGCTGATCATTCGAGAATTCTTGGAGACTTACGCGCAGGACATCCCTGATGACCTCGCCGAACTTGTGTTCATCCGCCAGAATCAGCCTGGCAAGCGGATGGCGATTGGTCTGATCCTGCGGGCGATCTGCCGGTCGGGGGCAAGCCCGGATGATCTGGTGATCTTCATGGATGGGGATGCGCTTTATGGGCCGGACGTGATGCGCAAAACGCTGTCGATGTTCGGGGCCGACCCGGAGCTGCAGGCGCTGACCACCGATGAAGAGGTGATCTGCTACGGGCCGCAATGGATTGCCAAATGGCTCGACATGCGGTTTGCACAGCGCCGTCTTGCGATGCAAAGCCATGCGCTGTCCGGTAGGGTCCTCACGCTAACTGGGCGCATGAGCGTCTTTCGCGGACAGCACATTCTGGATGAGAAATTCATTCGCACGATTGAAGCCGACCACCTCAATCACTGGCTCTGGGGCAATTTCCGCTTCCTGTCGGGCGATGACAAATCCACCTGGTATCATCTGCTGGGCCGCGGTGCGAAGATGACCTACGTGCCGGACGCGACCGTCTACACGATCGAGGTGATCAAGGAAAACGGCCTGATGCGAATGGTGCAGAATTTCCGCCGTTGGTCGGGCAATATGCTACGCAATGGGGCTCGGGCGATTGCGCTCGGGCCGGGGGCGATGCCGTTTTTCATCTGGTGGTGCATTGTCGATCAGCGGCTTGCCATGTGGACCATGATGGTCAGCCCGGTGATGGCGGTTCTGGGCAGCATGATCCTGCCCGGCTATTTCTGGAACTGCATCATCTGGGTGTTGTTTTCGCGCGTCGTTTTGTGCCTGTTCCTGTTTGGCTACAGCCGCCGGGCAGACATGACCTGGCCATTCATCCTTTACCTCAATCAGGTGATAAACGCATCGGTCAAGATCTACATGATCTTCCATCTGTCGAAGCAGAAATGGTCGAACCGCGGGAACCAGTCTGCGGGTGGCGGAGAAGGGTTGCTGGAGACGTCGAAGAACAGCTTTGCCAAGTTCCAGTTGGGGACGGCGCTGTCGGCGTTTCTGATGCTGATCATGATGTATGTGGGGTTGATAGAGACGCCGTTTGGGTAGGTGTTTGTCCGAAAATTGATCGAGCATTCTTTACCTAGAACCGGCATTTTGGCTGCGCCCCGCGCGGAATCAAGGCGGCTTGCCGCCGCCGCGCATCGCCAGGCCGCTCCCACGGACTGGCGATTTGGCGGGGCCAGTGCGCAGCTCGAATTTAGCAATGACACTGCACGATAAAGTGCCCCGACCATAAGTCGGATCGCCACTCCGCGGCCCGTCGATGCGCGGCTCTCTTCAACCTTAAAATAGTGGGGTGAAACCCCACCCTGCCAATGCCCGCTCAAGGTCAAATTCGACCGCATACAACGTTGGTCTACTCCCCCTATACTTTTGCGCACTCCGTTACCCTTCCGCGCCCCCCTTGCCGTGATTTCGTCCTGCTACACCCCCGTCAGATCAAAACTTGAAAGGAAGAACCATGATCCATCCTGTTATCCTTGCCGGAGGGTCCGGCACCCGTCTTTGGCCCGTCTCTCGCAAAAGCCTACCGAAACAATTCGCGAACCTCACAGGTGATCAAAGCCTGTTCCAACAGACTGTCCACCGCATCAAGGGTCGAGGCTTTGCCAAGCCCATGGTGATCACCGGTGAAGACTACCGCTTCCTCGTCCAGCCACAGCTGGAGGACATCCTCCCGAGCGGTGGTGACATTGTCATCGAACCCGAAGGTCGCAACACCGCTGCCGCCATTCTGACCGCTGCTCTGATGCGCCGGGATGAGCCGGATGCTGTGCTGCTGGTTCTGCCCAGCGATCACGC
>CALCOY010000100.1 GCA_937897325.1 uncultured Shimia sp. | reverse complement strand
CGCATTCCTGCCGCCGTTTGTTGAAGGGGCTGTTTACCAGTTCGCGACGCAAGCCGCTGTCCGCAATCACAATCGAAAGCTCTTTCGAGACCGGAATGGGCATGTGTTCGAGCGTGCGGCAATCGATCAGCAGGCCATGATCCTTTTGACTCGCCGCCGAAGCCATTTGGTCCATGATACCGCATTGCGTTCCCAGAAAACTCGTTTCCGCATGCTGCGCGATGAGAGCCAAGTCCTGCTGGGTCAGCGAAATGCGGCTCAATTGAGCAAGCGACAAGGCGGTCACCACCGCGAACGAGGCCGAAGAGGAAAGCCCAGCGCCCATAGGAATATCGCCGGCAATCGCCAATCGGGCGGGCAGCACCTCATGACCGCGAGCCTGAAGCGCCGCCACACCACCACGCAACAGGTAGCGCCAGACTGCGTCTGATGGCTGGATAGGCTCGTGCAAGGGGATCTTGTCACGGGTTTGGTCAAAATCGATCGAAACCGCTTCAATGAAGCCTTCGCCGCCCACTTCCGGACCCGCTTCCAGAGCCACCACCGTTTCGCGATTGATGGCGCAGGGCAAAACGAGACCTTCGTTATAGTCGAGATGTTCGCCAATCAGATTGACCCGGCCCGGAGCGGCGAAGAAACGGCGCGGGTTCGGTCCGACGCTGCCAAACGCCAGCCGATAGCCTTGCCGTGTACGCGCGATCAGACGGTCGCGTCGGTTCAAGCTGCCAACTCCTTATAGTGCTGCTTCCCACTCACCGCGCGCAACATTTCCGCCGCGCGCTCCGGTGTCAAATCCCTTTGCGGCTCGGCCAGCATTTCATAGCCCACCATGAATTTGCGCACCGAGGCCGAGCGCAAGAGCGGCGGGTAGAAATGGGCGTGGAGTTGAAAATACTCGGGATTCTCAACAGGCCGACCATCGTCAAAGAACGGCGCCTGATGCCAACCCATCGAATAGGGAAAGCTGGTCTTGAACAGATTGTCATAGCGGGTGGTCAGCGCCTTGAAGATCGCAGCGAGCGCCTCGCGCTGGGGATCGTCCAAGCCCGTCAGGCGCGCTGTAGGAAAGCGCGGCAGGAGCAAGGTTTGAAAGGGCCAAGCAGCCCAATAGGGGACGATGGCCAGCCAATCATCGTTGACCTCTACGACCCGCTCGGCCGCCTCGACCTCACGATCAACCAGATCAAGCAGCATCGATCGACCAAAGTCCCTATAGTAATCGTCTTGCGAACAATCAGCGCTGTAGACCTCATCGGGCACATGCCCGGTCGCCCAAATCTGGCCATGCGGATGCGGGTTTGAACACCCCATCATGGCGCCCTTGTTTTCAAATATCTGAACGCTGGCGAAACGTTCGCCCAACTCTGCGGTCTGATCGCACCAGGCGTCCACAACTTCGCGTATCTCGTCCAAAGCAAGCAGCGGCAGTGTCTTGGAATGATCGGGGGAGAAACAGATGACGCGGCAGACACCTTTGGTCGTGTGCGCCTGAAAAAGCGGGTCATCCGTGGCCCCCAAATCGTCAGGATCGAGCAGAGCCGGAAAGTCATTCTCGAAGACATAGACGCCTTTGTAATCCGGGTTCACCTCGCCGTTATTGCGCGTGTTGCCGGGGCACAAATAGCAGTCTTCGTCGTAAGAGGGGGCTGGCTCCTCGGGCTCGGCTTCCTCGCCTTGCCACGGCCGATCGAGCCGATGCGGCGACACCTGCACCCAGCGTCCGCTGAGCGGGTTATAGCGCCGATGGGGCTTAGCGAAGTCAACGCTCACGCCGTCGCCTCGCCGCGTCGCCTAAAGCCAACAAATTCAGCGCGGTTGCCCAAGACCCGATTGACGCTAAGCGCCGCCAGCACGCTGGTGACGAGCGTGACCACCATAAAGTCGATATAGTGCATCGCGATCATGCCTTGAGGCTGCCACCAGAACGTAAAGGTTCCGTAGAGCGCCACGCATTTTATACTGCCCATTTCTCGTTGCGGCAGCTCCAGCGCTATTAATAATTACCAATTCTTGTTGCGGCAGCGCCCCC
>CALCOY010000099.1 GCA_937897325.1 uncultured Shimia sp. | reverse complement strand
TCGACCGCACTTTGCCCCGTGCTTTTGCCCGAGATCACGATGCGCCGTACCTGGTTCTCGCGTCGGATCTCGGAAAGCTCGAGCTTGGGCCGGAAGGTGGCAACCTGATCGATGGCGATCAGCTGACCGCCCGTGGAAACGGTCAAGTTTGCCAAATCTTCGATACTGTCGCGCCCGGCGGCCTGCGCGCGCATTACGATGGGGATCTGCGCGTCATCCTCGCGGAAGGTCGAGTATTCTGTGCCGGAAAAGTATGCCTCCATCACGCTGGAGATGTCTTCTGAGGTCACGCCAAATTCGCGCGCCCTGTCCTGTGCGATGTCGACCACGATCTTGACGATCTTATGGCCCCAGTCCGCTTCGTTCTTGACCACGTTTGGCATCGCGGCAAAAGCGGCGGAGACCTCCTCGGCGGCAGCCAGCAGCACCTCGGCATCAGGGCCAAAGATCTCGACATCCACGATCCCTGATTCCGAGCCGCCTTGGGGAAGGCGGGTCACGCGGAACCGCGCCTCAGGGAACTGCGCAATGAACATGTCGCGGGCACGCATGACAGTTGCTTCAGCGGCGGCAAGGTTGATCGTGTTGACGTGAAAGAACGCTTTGGTTGGGTCAGGGTTGTTCGGGTCCAGGCCCAAATTGAACCGCGGCCCACCATCGCCCACAAACACCGTCGTATTGATCACTTCAGGATTCGTCGTCTCATCCGTCAGCCAATCCTGCACCCGCAGCGCCATCCGTTCGGTTTCCGAGATCGCGGCGTCTTTTGGCATGTCCATGTAGATCAGGAAATCGGCCCGCTCACTGAACGGAAACATCTCGGATTTCAGCAAGGAAAACTGGCTCGCGCTCCAGACCACTGCGCCCAGGGCAAGTGCCGTGAGTGGGATGCCAAGGGGCAGCAGGAACCGGATCAGTCGTGCATAGGCGCGTGACAACACGCCGGGGCCACCAGTGGATTTGCTGCGTTTGAGCAGCTTGGTGCAGAGGTAGGGCAGGATATAAAGCGCGGTCAGCCACGACCCCAACAGCATCGAGGCGACCACCGCGCCGAGCGAAAAGGCAAACTCGCCCTGAATGCCGTTCATCATCAGCATCGGCAGGAACGCCGAGATGGTGGTGATTGACGCCACCCCGAGCGGCACCACGAATTGGGACCCCCCGGCCAGTGCTGCCTCTTCTGGTTCCACTCCGGCATCGATGCGGTTGCCGATGTCCTCGACCACGACAAGCCCATTATCGACCAGCAACCCAAGCGAAATGATGACAGCCGCAATAGACACCTGTTCGATGTCGACCCCGATACCACCCATCGCCACAAGCGCAAAGCAGATCGTAAAGGGCACAATACAGGCAATCACGACGGCCGACCGGATACCAAGAAAGACCAGCATCACCACGAACACGATGACAAAGGTTTGACCAACATTTTCGAGCGCGTTGTTGACGCTGTCCGTCACCACCGTTTCCTGAAAGGTCGACACGTTCAGCGCGATACCGATGGGCTGGCTGTTTTCAAACGCGCGCAAGGCGGCATCGAGCCGTATGCCAAGGTCCTGAATGTCGGTCTGCGGCGACATCTCGATCGCGGCAACAATGGCGGGTTCTCCGTTGAAGAAGACAGGCGCGTTCTTGGGGTCCTCATACCCACGCCGGACGGTCACAAGATCGGACAGCCGGACAAATCCCGCAAGCCCGCTGACCTTGGTCAGCACGGCCCCGATCTCATCCAACGATTGCAAATCACCATTGGCCTCCAGCGTGATCTTGTTGCCGTCTGCATCAATCTCACCGGCGGGCAGGATCACATTCTGCGCCTGCAGATCGCCCAATAGCTGTTCCAGTTGCACCCCGACAGCAGCCAGCTTCCGGATATCCACTTCGAGCCAGATGCGTTCCTCTTGCACCCCGGAGAAGCTGACTTTGGTGATGCCTTCGACGCGGAACAGGCGCGTGCGCAGGTCTTCGGCCACATCCTCGATCTCGGCCAGCGAAAACCCGTCCCCGGTTACGGCGACTGTAGCGATGGCCACATCGCCATAGTCCGAATTTACCGCAGGTTGGCTGGTGCCGTCAGGCAGCTCACCCGATACCTGTTGCATCTTGTTGCGCAGGTCCTCCCACGCCGCATCGATATCCGTGCCAGAGATGGTGTCGAACAGATCCACATAGATCAGCAACTGCCCGTCGGTGATGATCGTCTCGATATCCTCTACATCGCCGATCTCGCGGATCTTGCGTTCAATTGGGATGGCGATCAGCTGCTCCATCCGTACCGGCGCCATGCCCTCGAACGACGCAGCGACCACAGCGGTGCGGATGGTGATCTCGGGATTTTCGCGCTTGGGAATGCCCAGATAAGACATGGCCCCAAGCGCCAGGACAAATACCATCATCAGCGCCGTCAGGCGGCTTTTGAGCAGGCCAAAGCGGGTCAGAAAATCCATCTACTCGCCCTCGGCATCGGGCAACAGCGACACCTCCATCCCCTCGCGCAGAAAGGCGACGCCCTTGGTCGCAACACGCTCTCCGGGACTGAGCCCGTCGATGATCAGAAACCGGTTATCGCGGATACCGGCCATTGTTACAGTACGCTTCCGTACGGACTGATTGCTCGGATCATAGACGTAGATGTCGAGCGGGATCAGATCGTTTGGGCCGGTGCGCTCGGGGATATCCGTGCCCGGGATCACCGCCGACATTGGTAACAGGTGGCCGCGTGACGCAGGTAACGCGAACTCCAGCGCCACCTCAACGGCCATGCCCGCTTTGATGATCGGAGCCGCTTCGGTCAGGCGCACGACGACGGGAAACGAGGACACCTGACCCGCACGTTCCCCCAATTCACTAACAACGGCCGTGAGTGAAACGCTTGGGTCATCCGCCAGACGGACCGTCGCCGGCGTGCCGACCACCAAACGGCTTATGACGTCGAAGCTGACCGAAAAGGACACTTCGTATTCTTCCTGTTGGTATAGCGACAGGACGGTCTGGCCCGCGCCCACAGTTGCAAAACTCTCCACCTCAAGCGCATCCACGATGCCATCGAAGGGAGAATAGAGCTTGCTGTCGGCCAGGTCCTGTTCCGCTGCTGCCAGGTTTTTCTCGGCTTGGGTCAGCTGTGCACGCGCCTGTGCCGCTGCGGTGGCATCCTCATCCCGTCGCACAACGGTGATTGTCCCGCTGTCGAGAAGCGCCTGTGAGCGCGCCAGATCGTCTTCGGCCAGTGCCAGAGTCGCCGTGACCTCCTCGACTGCGGCCCGGCGGCTTCCGATCACGGTTTCGAATTGCTCTGGCTCCAGCTCGGCCAGCAACTGCCCCGCATCGACGCGTTCACCCACATCCAGCTCAATCCGCCCCAGACGCCCGCCAACTTCAAAGGACAGCAAGTTGACCTCGCTTGGCTCCAGCACGCCCGGATAGCGCCGCACCGTGACCTCTTCAACCTCAGCGATAAGGGTGGTGATCAACCCGCGCACAGGCATTTCGCCTCCTCCCGCGCCAGCGTCATCTTCAGGCCAACATCCACACAGCAAAAGGACAAGGTTCAAAGAAAGAAGTATCCGGCCAAATCCAAAAAACATGCACTTTCCCTCTTGGTGATCGGTTTCTACGCATGCCGTCACCTGAATCCCCGAGTGAGGATCTAAAGATGTTTGTCCGAAAGGACCGCTCCCAATCTCTGCGCAAGAGACACCGAAATGGCCGACTGGGGCATTCAACTTGCAGAACGACTGCGCCCTCCGCGCAACCCCGTAAAATAGGCCAAGACGCTCAACACAACCGCAGCAGAGGAAATGATCGTCATGACCGTACCGGGCACAAAGTTCACAAAGCCGCCAAGGTCCATAAACACAAAGTATCCGACGTCTGTGACCCAACCCACTATCGCCGTCATGAAAATCGCAGTTACTGACTGCCGCCAGATGTAGACCCCACCCACAACGGTGAACGCTCCGATCCAAAGCAGGTTGAACCCGTGTTGATTGAGAACCGCGCCAACAGCCGGATGAAATTCACCTGCAATCAAAGCAGGATCTACTGCATCCGCGATCCCTGAAACCGCGCCCGCTGCATCCTGCGATATCGTCATCACCCCGGCGAACATATGGACCAAGCCCCAGATGACCCAAAGCGCCGCCGCGATTTTCAGGATTGTTCCGTAGTTGGTTGTCATTTGAACGCCCCTTGGTCACACTCGAGGATAGACATGATCGTGAAATCATAAGGTAGACAGTCTCCACTAAATAGCATTGGTGGATAGAGTCAACAAAAAGCCGTTGGATGCAAAACACAGAGCTAGCTCTTCTTATTGATCGCTTCATGCGAAGGCTTCACAGTGGCGTTCACGCCAAAGCGCATGTGTTTGATACTGAACGTGTTGGTCCGGGGGGCGGCTTTGTTCTGTTGGCAATCGCCGACATGGGATGCCCGGAGTTGAATGAACTCACCAAGCGTGTTGCGCGCGACAAATCGCAAATGACCCGTACCATCCGCGTGTTGGAGACCAAGGGGCTGGTGGCGCGGAAAACCGCTTCGCATGACGCTCGCGTCACGCTGGTCTTCCTCACCGATGCAGGCCAGGATGCCGTGCGCGCCATCCAACATGCTGTGGCAGAGACAATTGGCGAAATCCTCGCTCCGATTTCAAAGACCGAGGAAGATGTGCTCAAGTCTTTACTGCACCGCGCCCTCTCAGATGCTTAGCAGGCCTTGCTCAAATCGACGGCGGGAGAAACCAAAGCCAGTTTTTTGGCTCTGTGAGCTCGACGTCTAGTCCATGCTGCGAGCCTTATGAATTGCTGTTTCTCCCGCTTTACGGCTGCATGGGTATTTTCGCTCATGCTGCATTTTTTCCGCTGCGCGCGCCTGCGGCACTAAATCATAATGACTGGATTGAGCTTAAGCCTGACCAACTGAACTGGTCGGCTTTGTTGCACAAATCGGGGTGTGAGCGCAGTTCTCCTTTCCCTGGTCGGATCTAGCCTATCGGCTTAGTAACGGGTATACCAAGCGCGGTGCAACGGTCGAGAACAGCGACAAGGATTTGGATTTCCGCGACCTGCCGGTTGAAGTCGCGTGCCATCAGGCTTTGGCCCAACAGCTTCACACAATGTATCTTGGTTTCGACGCGGCTCTGATGATGGTACCCGCTCCATCGCCGACAGATGACGCGACCGAAATATCGTGATGCATTGACTGCCTCGTTCCGAGGCGACCCGTTGTCCTCCATTGGTCGGAGGGCAATGGCGAGCGCACCGGCGCTCGTGGGCTTCCAGGGTTTGCCATTCTTGCTTGGGGGTATGACGGCATGAGAACCGCGCGCAGCAATCGCGTCATGGCATTTGCCGGTATCGTAGGCTCCGTCAGTGGTCACGGACCTGATGGTCTGATCCGCTGGGATTTGATCAAGCGACTCCGGCAGCATACGCGCATCACCGACATTGCTGGTTGTGACCTCTAACGCCCGCACTTCCAGTATTTCCTCATCAATCGCAACGTGAATCTTCCGTCAGATGCGTCGCTGGGGACCACCATGCTTGCGGGCGTTCCACTCGCCTTCAACTTCGGATTTGATGCCAGTGCTATCCACTGCGCGGCAGGGCATCACGCAGTGATGTCCCGAGGGGGGATCAGCAGGTTCAGCGGGCCAGTGCTGCCACGATAGGGCAGGTTCACGTTTGGCGACTTTTGACGGCGGCACAGAGTGCTGAAATCCGGCACGTCCCAATCCAGCCCAATTTGTTCAACAAAGGCGTCTGAGTCCCCCATTTTTGCCCACTCCAATTGCAACCACCTCGCATTCGGGACTGGAAAAGGAACGGTTTCGCAGAGGACCAAGACAGCCGGATAATTCGGCTGCCTCAGTATCCGGGACGGGGTCTGATCCCATTCAGATGCAAGCAGCGCTGATGGTCTCTGCTTTCATTGGCATGGGACAAAGATGCCGCCGCTGAGGTCTGCTCCAGAACTTGCACCTGCAAGACTTGTCTGATCACGCCGCAATCTGATGCGACATACATCGAACCGGCCCAGAAGCGGCCCCTTGTCTTCAGGCCAGCAAGTCGAACTCATCGCCGCCAATCCGAATGTTGATCGCATCTTGGGCCGCTCCGTCGATCAATGCCCAAAGGATTTGCCCGGAGGGACGATAGATCACAAAGGCCTCGTCAACAGTGGGGGCGCCCGCATTGAGCGTGTTTGCGAAATTCACCTGAAAGTCACCCAGACCCGCCTGGCCACCGTAGACCAGCACATCACCTTCGCTGGTATCAAAGTCCTGTATCCAGTCAGATCCGTGCCCCGGAACACCGATGTGAAAGAAGCGATCCGCACCATTGCCGCCATTGATCCTGTCGCTGCCAAAGCCACCGTTGACGAAGTCGTCCCCATCCCCGCCAAACACCAGATCCGAGAAGGCCGAGCCAGTAAGGACATCGTTGCCCTCGCCGCCAATGACCGTGTCAACGCCGAAGCCACCTTCCATCACATCGTCGCCAGCCCCTCCGCGCAGTTCATCATTGCCGAAGCCGCCGTCGATCGTATCGGCACCGGCCCCGCCCAGTATCAGATCCCGCAAGTCATTGGTGCTGGTGCCTCCGACGATAAGATCGTCTCCATCACCGCCTTGAAGATTGTCCACACCATCGCCGCCGTTGATCGTATCATTTCCGCCGCCGCCCGTGATCGTATCGTTGCCACCTTCACCATCAAGCCGCTCATCTGCGTCCGACCCGTTCAGCACGATGGGATCGATCGGAAGCAGATTGGCGGCTGAGCGGGTCTGGTCTGTGAAAACAAAGCTTTCCACGCCTGATATTCTGTCTGACTGGGTTGCGGTCTCCAGTATGAAGCCATCGCCTGTTTCGACGAATTGTTCGACAGATGCGTACGAGTAAGGCAGAACGACCGTATCCACCCCGCTTCCGCCTTCAATCCGGTTGCTGCCACCCCCGCCATTGAGCGTGTCGTTTCCAACTCCACCATCAAGGTTGTCGTTCCCTCCGTTGCCGTTGATGACGTCATTTCCGGCGTAACCTGCCAACGTATCGCTATCCTGGGATCCGTTGATCTGGTCGTTCCCTGCCAATAAAAGCGCGGCCACAACTTCTGGATCGGATTGGTTTTCCAATGCGTTGTAGACTGCATTGGCATTCACCGAGAGGCCGGTGATGGCGTAGAACGGTGACCCGCCTCGCGTTTCGCGAAAACCCGTCAGCGTTCCAAATGGAATGCCCGAAGCATCAAAAGTGAAGTTACCCGTGTAGATCGCCTGTCGGAACCCATCAAATTCTACGATCTGGGTGGATGTGATCGAGGTAAACTCGCCATCCCAGATTTCTAAAGTTGGAATAGACAAAGGCATTGAGGCTGTAAGAAAAGCCATATCGTTCTCCAAATTGTCGCAATATGTGCTTTGAACGTTAATCTCCGGCAAGAAGCTCACAATACTCCAGATGGGTGATTCGGCTGCTTTTTCGCTGGTTCATTGATACGATGAGATAGAGCATCCGGCGGCCTGTTCCGCGTCCACCCACCCCTTTGCGCAAGACCGATCTGTGCGGCCACATTGGGCGGGTTCTGTTGAAGCGCTCGCCTTTGTTCCTCGCGGTGTCGTGGGCGGTCGATGGGCGTGGCCTCTTCTCCTTCAAGCCCTAGCTTGGCGCGTTTTCTGGGGTTTTGTGCGATGGCGGCGAGAAGGACCTCATCCCTGGCCCCACCGGGGCCTCTCCATCGCAACCTGGTCAGGTTCAGGATACGTTTCAGATGCACAACAGCATCTTAGCCTTCTTCCGCTTGTGGCGGCCGACTTCGTAGGCTTTCGTCGTCCGGCTCGACCGCGCGAAGTTCCGTGCGTCTTCGGGTTCTTCCCGATTGATTCATCGACAGATCGCATTGGGGCAGCACAGGTCCACACAAAGGCGTCTGCCTGTTTGTCGCACTGACGAGGCGCGTCTGGTTGCCGATATGGTAAAGCTGACACAAGATTACAGGCGGTGTGGTTATCGCCAGATCGCTGCTTTGCTCAGGGATGCAGGTTGGTTGGTCAACGACAAGCGTGCCGAACGCCTTTAGCGACGGAGGACTAAGTGCCATCGAGGCAACCAAGGAAAGGGAGGGGCTGATCCGTATACCTGGCGCATGAGGAAAAAGTGATATGCATCAAAGCCATTCGGATTCATCTCGTCCAGAGTGGTCAGAACAAAACAATCCCCAGATCCGCGTGTGGGCTAGGGATCACTTAGCCAGACCTTGCCAAAGTCCCAGACTTGATCAGGATGTGACCCATAGCAAAACTGGCCGGCCCCCTCTACGAGATCCACCACATCCCCTCGATCTTCGTTCACAAGCCTCCTTACAAACTCAACCGGTGTAGCAGAGTCCTCTGCCCCATGAATGAACTGGATTGGCACTTTGACATCGGCAATCGCCCCACTACCCCATTCGTGGAAGAATGACGTGAAATCATCAGCGACCCCAATGAAAGAGCTTTGGTAGCTCGCATTGAAGCTGGAATATGATGAGGGCCGCCCCTCGTCACCTTCAAAGGCCGCGATATCAGATGGTGAGTGGGCAAAAAGCTTGCGGATGGCCTTTCGCGCCGCAACATCCCTTTTGTAGCGGCGTCGAAACTCCCATGCCAGCAACCTGAAAACACCATGCGACGTGGCAAGCCGGGACAGGCTCTTTCCAAACTTCGCATACCAGGATGAGATTTCTGCTTTCTGGTTCATAATCAGCAGCGACACCAACGAGATTTTCGACAAGAGGTCTGGGTACAAAACCGCAAATCTCGCCAAAACGATACAACCAAAGGAATGACCCATGGCCTTTATCGGACCCTTGGAAGTTGTCTTGATGTAGTCTGCGATGTCGTCAATAAATTGATCAATATGATCGGTATTTGTCATGAGCGGAAAGGCCACAAACGGCTCCAGATAACCTGGTCTTATCGGCATGATAAGGCGCATGGATCTCTTGCCAAGACAGGGTGCAGCATTGTTGAGCAACAATGAAAACATCATACTGTGGAAAATTAGAACGGGCGCCCCATCGGCGGGGCCGCACTCTATAAACCTCAACAGCCGCCCGTTTGCGAGCCTCTGCACCTTGAGCTGGGTGCCGGGCGGTCCATGGTTTGCGACAAATTGTTCCGCAATCTGTGAGTGATCCGCTTCAACCCCACTTCGGGTCAGCAAATGCACCAACTGTCCCAGTGCTATTCGAACAAGGTCCTTTTGGTTGGAACACTGCAGTTTGAGGCAGGCTGACTTCAACTGACTTCGTCGCGTTTCAAATGATACCGCATCAAGGGCCGCGATCTCCCGCAACGTGTAACCCAAGGACAAATGGCAGATGATACGCTTTTCTGCAGCCGTCAGTTTGCTGGACTTGTTAAACCGGTCCAGAACGTCGTGAAAGAGATTGTGAGTGATGTAGAGGGCCCGCACCGCCGTTTCGGCCTCATCAGTGCCTTGTGGCGTATAGGGCAGAAACCAGACAAAAGCGTCTCGGCTTTGAACGGGCTCTACAGTGCCGACAGCGACATCCCCTCCCTGAAAGCAGTCTACCATCAACTGAATATCCGCATCCTGCTCAGGCGTGGCAGCCAAAACGGCAGATCGGTCAATCAGATCGCAAACCCCACCCCGCAGAAAACAAGCATTCTCATCAAAGTCTGCCCACTTCAGTAAGCTGGGAAGAACAAGCGCGTTTCCCGAATAATGCTTGAAAAAAGAGGCCCTCGCATCGCGCGCTTCCTTGTCTTCCAGTACAGAAAAAACATCTGAGATGTCGTTGGGCGTGACAATCATTCAGGCGCTCCGGCATTGCTGTCGGTTAACATCGGGTGCTCAAAAAGCTAGCCAAGATGTCTCTCACAGACAAGATAAACGACACTCCTTCGAAGTCTCTATGAGGCTGCGCGCGACGTCCGCAAAACCGATGCCCACATGACCCCGTTCAACAAAGGCGGAAAGTCGAGAGGCCGGTCACTCCTCGGAAGCGTTACATCGGCATGCCGATGATGCGGCTGCGAGGACCCAAAGGCGCAATGGAACGGCTCCAAATCGCTGCCAGAGCCCTGAACCTCCGAAAACGCGCAAGGCGGATCTCCGAACCCGCGCCCACGGCGTGAAAGGACGAGCGCAGATTGCTGCGCCTTCACACAGCAAACACACAAACAGCTTTTTTAGATCCATAGTCTTGCGATGCCTATTTCAAAGCCAGAAACGTCCTCGTGATTTGCTTGGTTGCCTCTCCGCTGGCATCACGGAGAGAGTATCAAACAGAGGGAAAAGTCATGCGCCGTCTTATACTGCTTTGCAGCCTGCTTGTTCCCGCATCAGCCTTCGCCTGCGGCCCCAACACGGATTGCGTGATCGGCGATCGGACCTATCGTATCGCGCTGCCAGAGACCCAGAATGACGAACCGATTGGCGCCATTGTCTTCGCGCATGGTTATCGTGGCTCGGCGCAGGGAACGATGCGCAACAAGAACCTGCGCGAGATGGCAAGCGACATGGGGCTGGCACTCATTGCGGTGAAATCCTACGCAGAGGACTGGCGGATCCCGAATGTGCCGGCTGATCCCGGCACGGACGGGCATATCGAATACGACTATTTCGACGCGGTCATCACTGACGCCACAACACGTTTTGCTATCGACGCAGACCGGATCATGATGACGGGCTTTTCCGCAGGGGGCATGATGGTGTGGGAATTGATCTGCAACCGCCCCGATCTCTTTGCCGGTTTCGCCCCCATCGCTGGCACCTTCTGGCTATCCCCGCCCGCAACTTGCGCCGAAAGCATCGCCAGTGTGATCCACATTCACGGCACCGAGGACAAGATCGTGCCTTTGACGGGGCGCCCGATCGGTCCGACGCA
Source organism: uncultured Shimia sp. (assembly GCA_937897325.1). Classification (GTDB taxonomy): domain Bacteria; phylum Pseudomonadota; class Alphaproteobacteria; order Rhodobacterales; family Rhodobacteraceae; genus CALCOY01. The sequence goes on along the minus strand of CALCOY010000099.1, from coordinate 302 downwards.
TCAGGGCAATGTGTTCGAAGCGCTCGAAATGCATCGCGCCAAGGGCGATTTCGGCCCGGTTCAAACCATCGAGACAAGCGGGCTCAAGTGCGACCGTCAGAGCAATGCGTCGGGCGCGATCCTGGACTTTTGCACCTTTGCGGGCGGTCACGCGTTCAAGCTTGATTTCCTGCGCTATGCCTGGTCACGCCTGGAAGAAGTCGGGCAGCTTTAACGGGATTGCTGGCGTTTATCTTCTGTTAACGAAACGACTCTGTTGCATAGATTGGTTTCTGGGCGCGGCTTTCCTTTTCCCTGTCGGA
>CALCOY010000098.1 GCA_937897325.1 uncultured Shimia sp. | reverse complement strand
TTCATAGACATCGCATCCATACGCCTTTGGGTCCGCCATTTGTCAACATGACCTAATCAGCTGCCGATAAAGTTCCATGTGATCTTTTGAACGAGCTTGCCATGAATGAGCTCTTTCAACGTGCAGTCTGCCCGCCTCCCCTAGTGTTGAGGCTAGATCGAGATCATCCAGCAAAGACATCACTGCAGTTGCCATTTCTCTAGAATAGCTTTCATCTTCGTGGTTTGATGAAATGATAAGTCCGTCAACTCCATGTCGAACAGATGTTTTCATGAATCCAACGTTGTTTGTTATCACCGGGGTGCAACAAGCCTGGGACTCCATCGTCACCATCCCGCACGGCTCGTAGGTTGATGGTGCAAGCGTAACTGCCGCGTTCGCATACAATTCAGCAACTACTTCCCTACGCCATTCGTTGATTATCAGCCTGGTATTTGGGCGCCGCAAAATAAGTTCTTCAATTTTCCGCACATACTCTTCGGCTCGAGGATGTTTTTCGCCATCCCACCGTTTTGTGGATAGCGCAAAAACCATAGTGACAGTGTCCGGCACATACTGAAGCATTTCTATGATGGCTTCGATGCCTTTGGATGGAACAGCGCGGCCAATGAAAAACACGTAACCTGGTTGAAGTTCTGTATGTCCATTGTATCCCGCAGACGGATGGAAATTCTTCGTGTCGACCCCATTGGGTATCACAACGGTTTTTTCAGCTACCTCCGGATAAAGGGACAACAAGGTATCTCGATTGTCCTCAGATACCGCAACTATGCGGTCGGATTCTGCCATCATGATTTTTTCGCATAGTACACCATGTTCGTAGATGTCGGATGTGTCATTGAGTTCGTCATGGGCGTCATTTTGCATGATATCATGGGTGGTGTAGACCAACGGAAGCTTCTTTAGGTACTTGGCGATCACAGCTGCCAGAGAAACTTCCCATGTGTGGGCATGTACAATGTCGAAATCGAAAGACCTGTCCGTATAGCGACGCATCATTGATAAATTAGTCAGCTCGAGATCAAACAGCAATGCAAGTTGTTGATCTGGGATCTCGACATCAGCAAGTGGTTTATGCCCTACCATTCCCCTTACGGATTCCGTGGAGCGACTTGTGTGCGTGTCCCAAGTCCAATGTTCAAGTTTTTCGCAGAGAGAGGGCATTTCCCTCATCAACTCGTAGACCACAATTCCCAATCCGCCGCTTTCGACTAAAGGATATTGGTATCGACTTTGAAATAGAACCTTCATCGGTTCTCCCCATCTGTCAAAATAAGTTGGAGCAATGCTTTTTTCAGATGTACTCCCATCGCCGCCTCATCCCAGTAAGCCGCGTACTTTGAGGAATCGACGTCCGTGGCGAGCTCATCCATGCGCGGCAGAGAATGCAAAACCATCGCATCCGGCTTGGCAAGTTTCTGCAGTTTTGCGAGATTGATCTTGTAAGCTTCTTCTGTGATCCCGACATCACCTGAACGCTCAACGCGACTAGCGGAGTAATCTGCTTGAACAACCGGTTCCATGTAGATTACGTCGGCATCTGGAAGCACGTCATGGACATCATCAGCAAACTCCACTTCGCCCCCAAGAGCTTGAATATCGTCTAGATCGACACTTGGTATGGTCAATTCACTTGGGCTTATGAACGTTACCCTCGCTTCATATTTGGCAAGTGCATAGCAAATTGAGTGCATTGTCCGCATACGTCCATCGCCGACCAACATGAAATGTAACCCATCGATCGCGCCCTTTTTTGAAACAACGGTTGAGAGATCCGTAAGGACCTGCGTAGGGTGCTCGCCCCACCCATCACCGGCGTTAATTATTGGCACACGTGACCATTTAGCTGCTTCGTGGGGGGCTCCGCGTTCGTAGTGACGCATCACGATAACATCCGCGTAGTGCTCCAGCATGCCAAATGTGTCTCGGATTGACTCTTGGTAGAAATCTCCGGCACGGGTCATTTTTGGGTCACCAAACCCAATGACACGCCCTCCAAGTTGGGTCATTGCCGCCTCATGAGACAGCCGCGTTCTGGTGGAGGGCTGAAAAAAAGCTGATAGCAGAGTTTTACCCTTCAGTAGGTATTCGTTCAGCTGGGGATCGCCCTTTGCGTACTCCAAAGTGCATGCAATCACCTGATCGATCTCGATACGAGATAGATCTCTAAGCCCAAGTAAGTCCCGACCTTTCCAATTCGTCATGTCACCAGTACCTTTATAATTGCTCTTTCAGAGACCTGTTTATCAACTCTGACAAGACGCAGTATACATTGATTGAGAAGGGAAAAAATGAGTGCTCTTGGACATATTGCGTCATTCAAAGTTGTAAGAAATAAGCAAGGCGGGCGTGATCTGCCTTGGTCCAAAGAACAAAACTCGTTGCTATCGACAGATCGTCTGTCGCAGGCCAAACAGATCATTCATAGCTGGGAAGAATTTAGTAAGTCTCCGCTGATCTCCCTTTGCGACTATGCACTCGATCTAGATGTTCTTGAAGTCCTATATAAGGATGAAGGCAGCCGCTTCGGGATAAACACTTTCAAAGTGCTCGGGGGAGCTTACGCTGTTTTTAAGTATCTCCAAACTGAGACAACCCGCGCGGACACAAGTGAGCTTGCAGCAAACACTACATTTGTGAGCGCAACCGATGGAAATCATGGGAGGTCGGTTGCATGGGGTTGCCAGAAGGCAGGCAGTAGTTGTGTCATAGTCCTGCCCGACGAAGTGTCCCTTGGACGGCGCAAATCACTGGAACTATTGGGTGCCAAGCTCATATTGCATCCAGGAACTTTCGATGACTGTGTCTTGCTCGCGTCAAAGCTGGCTAAGGAGAATGGTTGGGTTGAGATTTCTGACACAGCCCATAACGAGACAGATCCAATCCCCTCGGATGTCATGCAGGGATATGAGATATCCTCATCAGAAGTTGTTGAGCAACTCCACCGACCGCCTACACACGTTTTTGTCCAAGCTGGCGTTGGTGGTTTCGCCGCCTCAGTCACCGGCCACTTTAAGAGAACTTTTGGCTCCAAAAGACCAATGATTATAATAGTCGAGCCAATGACGGCCGGCTGTTGTTTCCAGAGTTTTCAAAGCGGCCGCCGCTCCCGACAAGAAGGCGATCTAGAAACACTCATGGGAGGGCTTGCCTGTGGGGAGGTTTCACTTTTCGCGTGGGAAATACTTAAAGATCACGCAGATGCTGCAATGGTGATATCGGATGATGAGGTCGCAGAAACCATGAAGCTGCTCGCGCTAGAGTCAGCTCATCGGCAACCTATTGTAGCTGGTGAAGCTGGTGTCGCGAGTCTCATTGGCGCCATGAATGCTTGCAAGTGCGAAGAAACGAGGGACATCTTAAAGATCGACACAACATCGAGGATCCTTGTCTATGGAACAGAGGCTGATACTGACCCCGAGCTATATAAGTCGTTGATTGGGGTATAAAATCACCTGGACTAATCGACAATCTAGAATGGCTTCAGTGAACCAGAGTTTAGCTACGCATATGTTTCCAAATGCAATGATCTCCGGATATCTTAGTGATAGCTAAATAAAAGGAGCTTGATATTTGGTTTCAGCAGAACTTGCCAGAGCGATGCGTGAGTGGCGACGTCACCTGCACAAAAATCCCGAGTTCGGCTTCGCAGAAGAAGACACAGCTCGATTCATCGTCGAACGCCTGCAGGATTTTGGCATTGATGATATAGAAACTGGCATCGGTGATACCGGTGTAGTTGCAACGCTAAGTCGCGGAAAGGGGAAGCGGACAATTGCGTTGCGAGCGGACATGGATTGTTTGCAAATCGATGGAAAAACGAACCTGCCTTATAGTTCTTCGAGACCCGGGTTAATGCACGCTTGTGGACATGATGGCCACACAACAATCCTGTTAGGGACAGCAGCCGCTCTAGCCAAAGACGAAGAGTTTAGCGGGACTATAAGACTGATTTTTCAACCGGCTGAAGAGTGGGGCTAGGGAATGAAGTCAATGATTGCAGATGGACTCGGGTCACGGATGAGATTTGACGAAATATATGGACTTCACAACAAACCTGGCCTTCCCGTAGGTTCCTTTGAAATCAGATCCGGACCATTCATGGGCGCTGAGGACGGCTTCGTAATCAGAGTTCAAGGCAGCGGTGGACACGCATCGCGCCCCCAAGACTGCAAGGATGCAATCGTTTGTGCTTGCTCAATCGTTGGCGAGCTTCAAACGGTCGTTTCCCGGGACATCGATCCGGCATCTCTAGCCGTTCTTTCGGTTACATCAATCAAAGGTGACAACATAAAGAATGCCATAGCTAGCGAGGCATGCATCGAAGGTGACTGCCGCCATTTCGATGCCACTACCAGCGAAGCTATCGAGACATCAATGCGACGAATTGCAAAAGGTGTGGGCCTCGCCCACGGGTGTGAGGTTGATGTCAATTATGAGCGAATATTTGTGCCATTGGTGAACGACGAGGATGTCACCGATTTTGCAGTGGACGCGGCTAAGTCAGTCTTTGGAGAAGAAAGAACCAATGCCGCTGCTCCGCGTATGGGGGCCTCGGAGGACTTTGCACAGGCACTAACGTTCGCACCTGGCGCTTTTGGATTTTTTGGGAATGGTGACAGCGCTCCGTTGCATAGTGATAAATATGACTTCAATGATGACGCCCTTGTTCCCGCGGTCAATTGGTTCTTAGAAGTCGTAAAGAAGCGACTAACTAACATATCGTAAAATCAGGAGTAAGTATCGAGGCTGCCAATCGACAATTGCCAACTCAAAGCTCTCCTAGGATGGTATCTTTTGCAGCGCGGCATTTCCGCGCTTTGTTGAAGCGATGCCAAACGGGGATCGGTCACGAACTTGTTTTTGCCAGTGGGCAGTATTTCATCGTCCCGCAACAGACACGCGCATCCTTGCGGATCTCCTTGATGAAATTGTTCTGCGCTTTGCGACGCCTGTGCTCGAGTAAAGAAATGCGCTCTAATGTCGACCTGTTTGGACACTCCGCCCTCAGGATCGGCTTCCCATCTGCTGCACTAAGATCAGCATCTGCTGGACGGCAAACAATCGAACGGTTGCTGTCAGCCTGACGTATACAACCTCTAGGGCACGGAGTTCTGGAATTGAGTAACCGGTCCAAGCGCTGAGACGCCTTGGGCAAGCTGTTGGCCAGCCAGCCCTTGCTCCGAAACATGCCGACTAGAATTTCTTCCTTCCAACCCAATGGAGCAGCCAACTCTTCCATTTTTTCCTGAAACCGTGCTGCTTCTCCATGAGAAAGGCCTCCTTCAAGAGGCCACACTCCGTACTTCTGGGCATACTCCTGATGAAGGAGGAACATACGTAAGTATTCCCACCAGGCGATCGCCGCATGCTCTTCTATGAGCGGTTCAGTTGATCCGTAGGAGATACAAAAAGTGGCATCGGGATTGATGTGCCTCTCTGGGCAGGATTTTGGGAAGCTGCTGACCCCTTCGCCCTCTGCCACGCTCACGCCACCTCCTCTCAAGAGAGAAAGCTTCAAAAGGTAGTGTCCTGCGATCAATCCGCTGGCTTTTCGGGGAGCGCAGGATACCTGAACCGATACTTTTCTATTTCTTACTAGCTGGACCCACGAAGGCGTGTGTTTCAGGAGCAGCTCAAGAGAGTTCATTTCTTTGCGAGATGGGCGCGCGGTTGACTTGGTTCAGCAGGGGCGTGGGCGCGGGCATACAACGGTTGAGTCAACTCAGTCGGCGTCGCAAGAATGCTAGCTGACACATCGTCGTAGTCGACTTCTCTCGCGTACCCTTGGTCACCGACGATATCAATAAGTCCCTTGGGAGCTACACGAAGAGCATCTGGTCCGATCTTTACACCACTCTCGTTACACTCTTTCTGCATTTTCTCTGACTCAGATGTGGCCTTTGATGATGCCACTCGCACGGATCGCTCGCCGCGAATACCAATCCTCGAAATCGGAGTCGTGCCGAGCTCTAGACCTACGGCAAGTTCTAAAGTCTCTATCCCCTCAAGCATCGATTTACAGAGGCCGAAGGAAGCATGAAGCCCCGCTGCGCACTGAGTGGCCGCAGCGACACTCCTAGCTTCGTCAGTCGATGTACCGCTGCCTTCTGCAACTAAGGCGTGGATACAATCACCGATGAAACGGACCTTTCGACCGCCAAAGTCGGCTTCTGCCACGTTTTGAAACTCTTGGCGTATGACAAATAGCGCGCGAACGGCATCCTGTATATTTCCTTTGGACACTGCCTCGTCGATGAATTTTGTGTAACCCGATAAGTCTGCGAACAATGAAACAAGGGGCATCCGGATTGATTTGCTCGGATAGAGTTTTGAGTATTCAATCTCGCTCAAAGGAGGTTGCTTGAAGGCAAACTTGAAATCGGGGGACGTTAAGTCGTCAACAATCCCCTTTCGAACATCTCCGGACCAAGTGTCTACAACTCGTTCCGAAAAGGCTTGCCTGTTTGCTACTCCAAACATCAAGCTGCCATCGTCAGAAGTGTAGGCTGAGTTCGCGCTGATCTGGCTTGAGTTCAGTCCCAGATACTTTTCGAGCATGCCAACCTCTTGATATCCAAGAACAGCTCTGACTCGGTCTGAAACGTACACACCGACCGTATCACCTTCTGCAAGCTTCGCCGCATGGTTGGCAGCTGAACCCAGGAACATCGGTTCTTGTTCAGAACCGGTCCCGTTGTTGATCGCAACGCATGTCCCAACATCAATACCGATCCGGAACTCAGTTCCAAACTCCCCATTGGCCAACCGATCATTGGCCAATTGGACTACGCGCTTGAAATCTTCAGCAAGGGCAAGGGCTTGACCTATAGTTTCTCGCGATACTCCCCCGCCCCCGGTCTCAAGAAAAACTGCATGCATCCGCCCGCTGTGAAAGTCGACCCTTTGCGCATTGGTTTCTTCGATCACACGATCCGCCGCGCCGTAGTATAGATGCAGCCCCTTTAGCGCCCGCGCGTGAGATGCCTCGGTTTCACGACCATCATCCAAACGCATCTCATCGTACCCAACGATCGAGATATAGATCTGAACGGTATCGACTACGACGGCCTTGTCCCTTGGTAGACTGAAAAGCGGCGGCGTAGTGGGCAGCTTCATCGCTGTCTGCAGCGCCTTATCGATTTGATATCGCGACCAATACTGGTCGAAGCGCTGGACATCCATTTCGGGCACTTCATCCAACAGCTTCTGAATACGATCACGTGCGACCGTGTGCTTCCAAGGCATGATCTTCATCTCCTAACATAGCGGCTTAGCATGGCAGCGAGTCGCACAGTTTCTTCTGTAATCCTATAAAATAGGAGTTTCCAAAACAATGTCAATATGATAGAAATTAGGAGACATCAGGGGGTAAGCTATGGACATCAAACCAAGCGTACGGCGACGTTTCGAGTTTATCGATTTTCAGTTGCAATGGGCCGGCTCAATCGGTCGCAAGGCCTTGCAAGATCAGTTTGAGATATCGCCTCAACAAGCGACAAACGACCTAACGACATATCTCGATATCGCACCCCGGAACATGAGCTACGACCCGCGACGCCGATCTTACGTCGTGGGTTCAAAGTTCAAGCCAAAGTTCTCCAGCGGGGAGTCTTCCGGTTTTTTTCGTCATCTGGAGATGCTTCACCAAGGCTATCGCACTGAAGAGGAAATTTGGCCAACTCACTTGCCGCAGTTTGACGCTGTTGGCATCGCGTCTCGTAAGGTTGATCCAAAAATTCTTCGATCAGTACTCGATGCAATTGATGCACAAGCATGCTTGGAGGTTCGATATGTTTCACTCAGCTCAGACTCAGAATCGATACGAACACTTTGCCCTCATGCCATTGCTAGCGACGGACACCGATGGCACATGCGTGCCTTTGATGTTGAGAAGGACCGGTTCTCAGATTTTGTGCTTTCAAGAATTGAAGCTGCAATTGTATCACAAGAGGGATGCCCGGACCCGCGCCCAGACGCGCTTTGGCAACAAATCGCAGCACTAAAACTGCAGGCAGATCCAACCCTTACTGTAAGGCAAAGAGAACAGATTGAGATCGAGTACAGCATGGTTGACGGCGTCCTCGAGCTCCCAGTGCGCAAGGCAATGTTGTTCTATTACCTTAGGTTCTACGGCTTTGATCCTCTCGAAATGGTTGGGAAAGCCATGCGAAATAAGAGCAGCTACCATCTCAAGATACTTAACTTGGAAGAAATAGAGACCTGTTTGGAAAGAAGAAAATAAGCGATCCACCGCAACCAGTGGAAAATGATCAATTGTCGACAGAAGTGTTAGACAAGCACCGACAGATCATTGGTCGAAATGCGCTCGTTGCAGGTGATGAAGCACTGGCGGCAGAAATCGTGGAGCATTCGGAAGTAGTTCGGCACCCAAAACGCTATGTTTTGATCAATCACGGTGACGAGACTGACGATGTCTACTTCGTCATATTTGGTTCTGCGCATATCTTCATAAATTCACGTTTCATCGACACAAGGAGCACCCCAGAAATTGTCGGCGAGATGGCGGCAATGAAACCAGGTGAAGCTAGGTCAGCAGACGTTGTAGTGGACTCTGATGTGTTTGAAGCGCGGGTGATGTCGGCAAGCAAATTTCGTGAGATCATTAGATCGTATCCAGATTTCCATGGACGGCTCACCGATCTTGTAGACACAGTTGGACGCAAGAACCTCCGGCTGTTGGGCGAAAAGACCTCGAGGCCGGGACTTTCATGGACTTCAAAGAGCGCGATTGCCGGACTTGTGGCGGGGATATCCGCGTGCGTCGGAACTTGGGCAATGGGGTTAGGAACATTATACTACTTCCTCGCTGGCCCGTCGCTAGCTGTCGCAGTTTTTGTGGGCGTCCTCTTGGTTAACCCAGAATTGCGCTATCGAAACCTCTCCAGCGCTGCCGGGTTTGGCCTGATTGCGTTTGTCTTATACGGCGTAGCCAGTTTCGTTTTGACAATCGATGGTAGAAAGTTCGACCTTCCTCTGATTGATTTTAGCGTCCAAACCGAACTAAAGACTGGTATTTTTGCGATCGGGTCTCTGTCACTCTTGCTGCTCACCTATTTTGCAGGCGTCCTGGACCTGAAGCTCACACAGGCTCACGACGAGAAAAAAGATTGAGCGAAATCGGCAACTCTGTGGACCAGAACTTTGGCAACTGACGAGACATTCCTCAAGAACCGTGTGGATACGCTGTTTGGCACGTCATTCAACGTGCGCGAAGGCAGAGTGGTTCCGACCACCGACGACGTTGTGCTAAAAGACGGCGCTGTAAAGATCGACGCAGCGTTTCTCTATGCAGACCTTGCTAACTCGGCTTTGCTATCGAAACTCTGCCCATGGAGCACAACAGCAAAGATCATTCGCTGCTTCTTGGACTGCTCAACGAGACTGATCGTCAAACATGGGGGGGCGATACGGAGCTTCGACGGTGACCGGGTCATGGGCGTATTCATTGGGGACAGTAAGAACAGCAACGCGTCCATCTGTGGGCGAGAAATCCATTGGGCAGTTCGGAAGATCATCCATCCGGCAGCAAAAAAGCAATTCAAGTCCATCAGGGACAACGAAATCGAAATCCGCCATGGGGTTGGAATCGACGTCGGCGAAGTCAGGGCGGTCCGATCGGGTATTCGAAATAGTAATGACCTCATTTGGATTGGAAAGGCCGCTAGCTTCTCAGCCAAACTCTCAGATGCACGCGATACAGGTTATCACACCTACATTTCTAGCAGGACATTTAATAAGTTAAGCAAGCCCGCGAAACTCAACTCCAATGGCGAAAACATGTGGACAAGCCAGAACTTCAGTTTTGCAGGTGAAACCGAGACCGTCTACAAGAGCAACCATTGGAAGCGCCCGTAGTCTGAGCGTCCGTTCGTTTCTGCTTGAAGTTGAGCAAATTGAAGCAGGCCGTGACGGAATGGAATGTCAGCTTTTCAGCCTTTTAAATCAGACTTTGCGCATGCCGCGAATGACTGCTTCCCGCCCTCCTGACCGGAATCTCTCTATCTTGACGTTCAGAAAAACATATCTTATTTTCTGACATGGAGTTGAACCATGATCACGTCAAAAATCAAGCAACGCATCGTTGGAAAGGGCCGAGGCGCCATCTTCGCCCCGTCGGACTTCCTCGACATCGGATCGCGCGCAAGCGTGGATCAGGCGCTATCGCGTCTAGCGGATCAGGGCATGATCCGGCGGTTGACGCGTGGGCTCTATGACTATCCCAAACACAGCTCGCGTTTTGGAGTTTTGGCTCCGTCCGCCGATGATATAGCACGCGCGGTAGCGCGGAAGGACAACCAGGTTCTGCAACCCTCCCCTGCGATGGCGGCGAACCAGTTGGGTCTATCCACCCAAGTGCCGTCCAATCCGACCTACATGACCGACGGGCCGACACGTACCAAGAAGATCGGACGGCAGGTGATCCAGTTCCGAAACGCCTCCCCGAAGACTTTGGTTGGTGCCGGGTCTAAGACCGGCACTGTGTTTCAGGCGCTCCGCTATGTCGGCAAGGACCGTGTGGATGATCAGGTGATCGGCAAGATCGCCCGCACGCTGGATGCCAAAGATCGGGCGCAGCTTGCAAAACAAAGCCGGCATGTCCCGGCTTGGATGCATCCGGTCGTAAAGCAGATTATGGCACACGTCTGAGCATGGACGCCTTTGCAAACGACACACCTGCAAACCGAGATGAAGCTTTCCGCCAGGCCGAGGCAGAGCTTGGGTTTGCCAAGGCGATTGTCGAAAAAGACTTCTGGGTCTGCTGGTCGCTACAGAACCTGTTTGCATTGCCGTCCTTTGGCGATCACCTGATCTTCAAAGGAGGCACATCACTCTCGAAAGCCTACGATGTGATCCATCGGTTTTCTGAGGACGTCGATCTGTCGCTCGACCGCGCCCAACTCGGGTTTGAGGGAGACAGTGACCCTGAGAACCCCGACCTCACGGGCGGCAAACGCAAATCCCTGCTGCAAGACCTTCAGGAGGCCGCCGAGGCCGCTGTCGCAGGTCCCCTTCTCGACGAAATCAACACCGCCTTCTCAAACAGCCTGGAGCAGCCGTTCTCGCTCCAGATCGACGAAAACGATCCTCAGACCATACTATTCGCTTACCCGGCACTCGGCGACGACGACCCAGGCTACATAAAACCTATCGTACGGTTTGAGTTCGGCGCACGAGGCGCACAGCTCCCGGCCGAGCAGCGGACCCTCTCAACCTATGTCCAACAGGCCTTTCCCGATCTGTCTGGCCTGAATGGTGTCGAGGTTCACACCCTCGGGATCGAGCGCACCTTCTGGGAGAAGGCGACGATTCTGCACATGCTGTTCCATCAGAACACCAGCAAACCGCTCGCCGACCGGATGTCCCGACACTACTATGACATGGCGCAACTGGCACAGCACGATGCCAAGGCGCGCGCTTTGGCCAATCTCGACCTCTTGAGCGAAGTCGGCCACCACAAATCGGTGTTCTTCAAGGCGGCCTGGGCGAGATATGAAGACGCAAAACCGGGATCACTCCGCCTTGTTCCAAGCGCTGAGCTCGAGCCCGCGCTACGGCGAGACTACGCCGGAATGCGCGAGATGATCATGGGCGACGCGCCAAGCTTTGATGACGTGATGAACGCGATCGCGGCGCTGGAGGCGGAGATTAACGCAGCCTGACCTCAAAAGGCCTGTCAATTGGAAGTCAGGAACCCGGTGATTGGAAGGCATTGAGCCTGATGAAAGTGAGGCAGGTACCAAATGCGATTAAACAAGGCCAATGTGTCCAAGACCCGAACCGCCTCACGAAATGTCCATTACAACCTGCACGATTTGTCCAATGCCGCCCTCACCAAACAACCATCACTCTCACCCGCTACGCCGCGCCCAGGCCAGCATCATCCAACTGCTCCCGGTCCGGCAGATCCTGAAGAGTCTCCAAATCGAACGCGGTCAGAAACCTTTCCGTCGTCACATAGGTGTATGGTGCCCCACGCCGCGGCGACCTTGGCCCTGTCGCGATCAGATCTTGCGCATGCAACCGCCCAATCAGATCACGACTGATCTCCTTACCGAATATATCCTTCAGCCCGTCGCGTGTTATCGGCTGGTGGTACGCAATCGCTGCCAGTACCGCGACATCGTATTCGCGCAGATCGAGGTCTTGGTCGCCCACATCCGCTGCAGCTTTGATGGCCGGTGCATAGGTCGGACGTGTGCGTAACATCCAGCCGCCCGGCACTTTGGCCACCTCGAACGAACGCCCTGCCAGATCGGCAATAAGGTCTTGGATCAACATTTCCACCGAAACCCCCTGCCCCACCACACGCGCAAGGTCCTCACTCGGTACTGGCGATGCAGATGCAAACAACACCGCTTCGATCCGACGCATCCATTCGCGCCAGCGCAAGGCTTGAGGCAGATCCTCCAACTCACGATCCAGATCGGTGTCGAGATGATCCCGCGCCATAGTCACACGCCATACAGCCGGAACGTGTCGCGGCCTGTCAGCTCGCGCGCGGTACCCAGCTCAACCAGTCGATCACAAAACCGCCGTGCTGCTCGTTGCGACCCAAAGCTATTGAGATCCATCGGAGCGATGGCATCAGATTTTAGAAAGAGCGTGACCGCCTCATCAGCTCCTTTGGCACGGAGTTTCGGTGCGACGGCCCGCAGCTTGCTGACGCTGCGGGTGTGTTGCGCTGCTTCTTGTGCGACTTGGCCCGCCACTTTGACGATTGCGCGATGAACAGCTGTGCAGAGCTCATCACCGCCCAATCTGAGCCCCGCCCGTTTCAATCCGAGCGGCAAGAGCGGCATTGCGCGCGTCCATCCAAGTGACTGTGCCAAGACCGCATCCGCCAAGATGAGAGCCGTGCCGTAGTCACGCGGGCGTTCGTTGATCACCGCCTCCAAGACAGACGCCGCCCGTGCCGCGGGTACGCTCTGTCTTGCGTCAAGCCAGACAGCAATCTGTTCTGGTGCAAGATGTGGGAGCGCACGGTGAAGCGCTTTGACCGAGATAGGCCTATCAACAGCGCACTGCCAGGATCGATACACCTCCCCTGCCGGACCTGGGCTGTCGCCTGGCTGCAAAAATGCCACCGCGTCGCGCAGGTCTGCAGCCCGTTCTGGACGCCCGCTATGTGCCACGCAAACCTCCGCCGCCCGCAGTGCTAGCCGCGCTCGCAACAAGTCTTGGGGCACTGTGGGCTGTGTCAACACAAGATGCAGATGCCCGAGGGCCGCGCCCGACAAAAACGCAACATCTTCAGAGGTTTCGGGCCGCCCAGAAGTGACCCAGGAAGGCATCTTCGGTAAGGTATCAAAGCTGTCAGCGGCATAGGTCATACCACAAGACTATCGCACGGCGGCGCTTTCCGCTACCATATACTGTATAAACCGCCCCACCCTGCTGATCTCTTCTATGTCCAATAAGTTTGCATTATCGGACCCAAAGAGATAGCCTCCAGAAATGGCCAGCAAACCACCCCAAAACACCGAGATTTCGCGCTCAGAGGCCCCTGCCCCGCCCGATCCTAGTCAGCGCGACGAGAGCGATCATGTTTCAAAGACCGCGATCAGCCTTCCGGACTCTGTTGCCGCATCCGGTTCCCTGGAGCACCTCGTTGAGACGGCGCGTGGCTACGCTGAACAAGCGACGGCCGAGAACACGAATAAGGCCTATAAAGCGGACTGGGCGCATTTCGGCAGCTGGTGTCGGCGTCGCGGCGCAGATCAGTTCACGCCGGATCCCCAACTCATCGGGCTTTACATTGCAGAGCTCGCATCGCCGCAGGGCCCCTCCCCGTCCCTCGCGGTCTCGACGATTGAACGACGTCTGTCAGGGCTCGCGTGGAACTATCAGCAACGCGGCCAATATCTGGATCGCAAGGATCGACATATCGCGACAGTCCTTGCCGGCATCCGGCGCCAGCATGGCAAGCCACCTGTGCAGAAAGAGCCCATCTCGCCCGACGAGCTACTCGAAATGGTGAGCACACTGACTTATGGCCTGCGTGATCTCAGAGACCGCGCGATCCTGTTCATGGGTTATGCGGGTGGTATGCGCCGCTCCGAGATTGTCGGGCTTGATGTCGATCGGGAAGACACGGAGGACGGTCGCGGCTGGGTCGAGATCGAGGATGGCGGCGCCATCGTTATTCTCAGCACCAAGACTGGCTGGAAAGAAAAAGAGATCGCGCGAGGCTCCTCAGACCAAACCTGCCCTGTTCATGCGCTGGAGCAGTGGCTTCACTTCTCGAAGATCGCGCATGGCCCCATCTTCCGACAGGTGACGCGTGACAATGGCGGCGTCCAATCAGCTAGGCTGTCCGACAAACACGTAGCACGTCTCATCAAGCGCACGATGTTGGAGGCAGGGCTTCGGCCTGATCTTCCTGATGCAGAACGCGTGAAACTGTTTTCAGGGCATTCCCTGCGCTCGGGCCTTGCCTCCTACGCTGAAGCGGATGAACGCTACGTGCAGAAGCAACTGGGACATGCCTCGCCTGAAATGACGCGGGCCTATCAGCGTCGCCGAGATCGGTTCCGAGTGAATTTGACCAAAGCAGCGGGCCTCTAGGCCCCCTGCCCTACTAGGCGACAGCCTGAAGCTTCCCGACTTGGATATCCTCTTCGTGCAGTCGTGCTTGTGCCAACTCGTAACTCGTCTGCATGAGTAGAAGCGTATCGGCTTTGATGCCGAACGCCTTTTCAAACCGGATCGCCATATCGGCGGACAAACCAGCATTGCCATTGAGCAAGGTGCTCAGGGTTTGCCGGGATACGCCGAAATGCTCTGCGAGATCCTTCACGCTGATCGACGCAGGTTCGACGATTTCGGTCTTGAGCCAGTCTCCCACATGGACTGTGAGTGATGGGTGCATTTCAAGAGCCATGATAGTCCTCCAAATCCATGTCCAGCGGAGCGCCTTCCTCGTTCACCCGAAACGTCAGGCGCCAATTTCTCGTCACAGTCATCGACCAGGTGCCCTTGCGATCTCCTGTCAGCGCGTGAAGTCCGTAGTTCGGCGGTAAACCTAACTCTTCCAGGTTCTCTGCCGCATCAATGAAAGCCAGCATCTTTCGCAGCCTGTCTGCATCACCGACGATGCCCTTTGGGTTACCGGTCAAAAAGAAGCGCCGGAGTCCCTTGTGGGCAATACTCTCGATCTTCATCGTTCTCTCTTAGCTCACCTAACTGCATGTGTCAAGTGTCACGCGACACACGTCACATTGCTAACCGCTTGGAACTCTGTTTCCACTCAGGTCAAATTCCCTGAAGGCGTCAATTTCGCGCCGTGTCGCGTTGGTAAACCAGATCACCCGCTTTAGAGAGCCCCACGCCCCTGCCAAGCTCGCGCCGCGCCCGGAAAAAGGCCTCTTCGGAACAGTTTGGTTTCGCCATTTTGTCCGTGAACTCAACAAACCAAGCCTCTTGTTCTTCCGCGGTGAGACGATCTCCAAACCCATTGGATTGCGCCATATCAATATCGCTCCATGAACAGGCTGCATGATGAAGTCACAACCCAAGATGAGCATGGGTCCAGGACATGTCCAGTAAGTGTCGAGGAATGCAGATTTCTGGAGGTCACCCTGCCCTCGCTTCGCTCAAGCGACCGTAGAAGCTCCGATCAAGGTGAAGGTCACCGGCTTGCGCGCGTTCTACCATTGCCCGGAGATATCCGCCGGCGGACTTAACCTGCCCCTCAACGTGCTTGTCGTAGATCAGCGCGATTGTGGCCGCGGCGATCGCAGGTCCCATAACCTTATTGGCGACGTTCCAAGCGTCCTCTGAGATACCTGCCACCCCTCTGATCTTGGCCGCCGCCCGATGGAAATCCATCCAATCACGCAGATATCCGCCCTCCATCGACCGCGCGAGCTCGGCAAACTCCGGGCAGGCAATCATCAACATGGGTACATCGATCTCTGATCCACGTTTTCCACGTTGTGTGGTCCAGCTGATATCTAGATCAACCTCTTCAGGTCTCTCAACTGGCTCCTTGGTTGGATTTCCGGGCACATCGTCCGCCGCGTGCTTTGTTTCAAAGCGATTACTGTTTACGGGATTAGGTTCATTTGTAGTTAGTATGTGGGTCTCATTTTCGAGACCCGTGGGTGAATGATTCATAGAAAATGGAGCCGCTCCAATTTCGGTATCAACGCTCTTGTCGGAAGATACTTCATCAGACTGCTCAGGCCAGTCGAATGCCGCCTCGAAGGCTTGCGCTACGCGCTCTTGGAAAGCTTTGAGTTGGTCGATGTAGTCCAATAGCCGCTCAGCAGCCACAGAGCGCTTAGGAAGACGCTGGAGCACGCTTGCGAACTCTTCCTCAAGCTCACGCCATGGCCCGCGTAGACGGCTCTCTAGCGCCTTCTCGATCTTTGCGCGAATGACACGCCGAGACACTGTGATCGTATTGCGCAGAGACGCGCAGAATTGGCGCTCCTCTTGTAGGTGGGCTTGGAGAGCCTCAAATTCTTCCGTACGCGCCGCAAGTGGTGCCAGATCGAAACCATAAGCTTCAGTGATATACCCTTCTTCGTTACGGCGGCCCCAACGTTTGCCATTCGGGCTGTCCTTCATCCAGATGACCCCGGCTTCACAGAGACGACGGATATGCCGACGTAATGTTGCGAGAGAGAAACCCGTCTGCTCCATCAGGAAGTTGTTCGAGGCCCACACAATGGGACGCCTGCCCTGCTCCCAGTCCTGCGGCTGGGTAACCGCGCCAAAAGTGTCCAGGAGAAGTAAGTCTTGGGCTTTGAGACCGATCGCTGCAGCGATTTTCTTCGTTGCTACGATTGCCTGAGATTTGGGTACAGAGAGCTGTTCACCGGCTTGGGCATGCTTTTCAGCTTGCAAAAGACCCGGTGTCGGCTTGCGCCAACCTGTATGTGCCATGATGGGTGTTTGACCTCCTCTGCTCGAAAGAAGGCAATAGAAATCCGTTCACCTAATCGGTGTTCTGCGTTGACAGTGATTCGCGGTGAGTGCTATCTATTAGGTGCTAAACAGATAGATCAGCTCTCTTACCGCACGGTGGAGGGCTTTTCTTTTGCCTGTATCATTTCCTCATGTTTTGGTTTCCGCCTTGAACTGCTCGTAAAGGTCATCAAGGCGTTTGGAGACGAATTCCCCAAACTCTATGCCGCTGCGGTCTTTAGCCTTTACAGCGATTGTGAAGCTCTTGCCCCGCGTTGAAGACTGGACCTCAACGCCTTTGTCCTTGGGAGACCAGGACTGTCCTTTCGGCACGGCTCCTTTTGTTGGTTTGCGACCTCGCTTCAATGCCGAAGAAAGATGATCGAAGCGCTTGTCCCCATCGAGATCGATAAAATCCTGAGCTTCGACTAGGTTCAAAGCGCGCTTTAGGTTGGCCGGTCGGTCCAAGAGGTTCTTGAGCTCGTACCAACGGTCACGCCCGATCGACGTGGCGGACTGCAATTGCGCGAGAACCTTGGCATCAATACCTGCGACAGCAAGCATCTTGGACAGCGTCGCTTTGTCGATAGCGAGCGCTGAAAGCACCGTTGTATTGTCGCTATCATAGTTCCTACCGGAGACTTCGGCAGCCATCAAAGCACGTTCTAGGAATGAGAGATTTGCGCGGGCCGCGTTCTCTTGCCCTTGTGCGACGGCGTGATCGCGGTCTGACATTTCTTTAATGACAGCGCGGACTTTGATACCAAGTTCCTCTGCTGCACGCCTTCTACGCGCACCAAAGACAACCATGTACCGGCTTTTGTCTTCAGGGTTAGGACGCACGAGGATCGGAGAAGACTGACCTTCTTCGGCAATGGCTTTCTTAAGCGCCTCGAATTCCTCGGCGTTGTGTTCGAGCCTATCTTTTATAAATGACGGATCAATCAGACTTGGATCAAGCTCAACGATTGTCTCACCTTCCATGAGCTTGTCCGCTTTGTCAGCCAGATCGTCTAGGGTACTGGTGATCGATCTTGAGGCGCCGCGGGCTTGGAAGGCCGGAATTTCGTCCTGCGAAGGGGCAGGGGTGTCGCCCAAAACCGTCTCAAAAGGATTTTTCCTAGGCATCTGTGCACCCAATTCTGATTATGGGACTGAATTCATGCGTTTTTTTGGCAATTTTGACTGCAGTCAACTCCATCATGACCGACCCCATGCCTTGTGAATGAGATCTTGGACCTCAGCATTCACGTTCCATAAGGACTCGAATGCACGGTCATAGGTTTCTCGGTTCATGTTGGCGCGTTCGATTTCAAAGAGAGACTGCTTGGTCAGACCGGCGTCTGAAATCGCCGTCGACTTGAGCATCTGGTTGGTCAGGATCTCTTCAGCGAACATGGACTGCATGAAGCCCAGCATTTGGCTCTGTGGGATGTCAGTCGGCTCATAGCGCGTGATCAGATAACGCAGCCAATCCATCTCGACTTGCGCGCCGGCCTTCATAAGGGACTTGGTGAAGTTGCCGAGCGTCAAAAGAAATTGGCTCATCGACATCAGGTCGAGCATTTCAGGGTGGACAGTGATCAAAATCGAAGTCGCTGCAGTCACCGCTGTGAGGGTCAAATACCCAAGTTGAGGCGGACAATCCAAGACGACGACGTCATACTCACTGTCCACGCCTTCCAGAGCCTTCGTTAGCCTGGTGAAGAAGAGCTTTCCTTCTCGTGTCGCTTGAGCAGCCAGAGGCGTTTCGAACTCGTATTCCGACAGTTCAAGGTTTGCAGGAACGATATCGAGACTTGGAAAGTTGGTTTGGCTGATGAGTTCTTTGATCGAGCAGCGATGCTCGTCGTAGCGCAACGCATCATAAACGGATCGATTGTTGTCCAATTCAGGCTGAAAGCCAAAAAGCGCTGAAAGCGACGCCTGGGGATCGAGATCAAGGGCGAGAACACGATGTCCGGACAAAGCCAGTTGTTGGGCGAGATGCACAGCGGTCGTTGTCTTGCCGCTACCGCCCTTGAAGTTCACGACGCCGATCACCTGAAGTTTTTCACCCTCACGCCGGTGCGGGACGTAATTCTTCGTGGCCCGGCGACCTGTTTTGTCGAGATAAGTCCGCAGCTCAAGGATCTGTTCCGCAGTGTAGAACCGTCGACCGCCCGCTTTGACTTCTGGGGTAGGGCCTTTGTCTTCCAGACTGAGACGCTTTAAGTTGTTCGGGCTGACGCCCAGAAAACGCGCGACCTCTTGCATTGAGAAGCTTCGCAGCTTTTTTCTGGCATCAGGTGGGAATTGCTGCTGACGCAACATATCCAAACGACGGGATATCTCAGCGCCTTGCGCCAGGATCTTGTTGTCGAACTCAAAAGCCGGGAAGGGCCGCTCGCTGGTCATCTGCTCTCTCGTCGTAATGGCGCTAATTACGCCGTTTTGTATATTTTGGCGCTATTATGGTCAAAAATGTCTAGCGAGCAACCCTTTATCTGATAGCAAAAGCTGCCCTGGACACCTAGATATTGCGGGCGTCAATAACTTAAACACAAGGCTGTGTGTTGCCGTGTCTTGGCGTAGTTGACTGCAGTCAAAACTAGCAAATAGAGATTGTTTTTCTTATACTTAAAGGGAGCGGACATTTAGCAAACCACTTGAAGAACTCACTTTTGCGCGCATGAAAAGCTGCGAATATCCAAGCTCTTAGACAGTAATGTCCTTCGTAGAGACTGACGTTACGGTGCGGCCAGCGACACGCTCGGATGGCCAATCTGAACAGAATCGAGACATCGATTCGCTTGAATTGTGTCGTGTCAGCGATCAGCTTCGCGGTCACTATGGTGGTCAACCATGGGTCGCAAACGCGTGTAAGGCACAGCTGGTCGGTGTGCACCGGCTATGCGCGATTTCACCAGCCTGACCACACTATGAAGTGAGTAGTTGAGCTGTGCAGCAACCCCAAACAGCGTAAGCGCAGTAACGAGCAAAAGGAACGTCCACCACCGGATATGGAACGCAAAAAGCGCGATGAAGAAAACCAGACGCGCGTCGAAGAAAGTCAGCATGGGACGTGCCATTGCGTAGCGCCAATGCACAGCCGATCGATAGATGTTGTAGCGCTCCTCAGCCATTCGGATTAAGGCCGTTCAACATTGGAGGCAAAGAGGACACCGATGATCTGGCGCGATCTCAGACTGATGAGCGGGCCCCTTGGGGCGGCACGCACAAACTCATCGGCAAGATCGTTTCCAACCTCTGCAAGACCTTGATACACACCTTGCTCAAACGTGGCTTCGGGTCTTGTAATCCCAAGTCCACCACCGAGATCGACGACCGTGCTGCCAGGATCTGAAAGTGCTTCGCCAAGCCCAGAGACGAATGCTGCTGCTACACGTGGCGCATAGCGCTGTACCAATCGACGATCCAAGTCGGTTCTCACAGACAGAGACTTTTGCCGCGCATCGACTGCATAAGCTGTCACTGGAATTTCAGTGCCGTCGGGCAGGATTGCAGAGCCGAACTGTACAATGAGATGGGTATTGTTTTGGTTTGGTTGATAGCCACCGACGAGGCGGGCACCTTGCAGCGGTCCGCGCCGCACTTCTGCGATGACTGGTCCAGGCGTGTCGCTGTCATTTGTGTTGATCGTGGACGCGAGAACGACGTCACCGGCACGGGCAAACAACTCTCCGGTGGGCGGTTGCCCGGTTGCCCCAAAGGATTGTCGCGCATCAGACGCGGCGCTGTTAGCTTCTGATTGCGATTGGGGCATCAGTTCTTGCTCAACCACAACAGTGACACCAGATGGCTGTACCCGCCAGGACTCGAGCAGGCCTTGCTGTTGTGACGCCATCAACTGTGCAAGCTGGTTGATACGGGCGTAGTCCGGACCTGGGTCTGGGGCAGGGGCCGCTGGTTGCTGTCGGACAGGTTGTTGTTGGCGTTCAATCACGACGGTCCTTGGCTGCTCGACAGGCTCAGGCCTTGGATTGGCAGGCGGTAGCGGCCTGTTCACATTGGGTGCTTGTGTCACAGCCGGTTCATCGATCTGCCGTAGAGGCTCATCCGGTGTTGCGATGAAAGAGTCGCCCTGATCGGCGGCGTCCTGTGCCCCTTGTTCATTCTGGCGTCGCAGGTTGTCCTCGTATCGCTCGGAGGTGCGCAGCTGGTCACCAGCGGGCGTTGCATCAAGATTGGGTGTGCCGCCCAGCCTGCTGTCGCCGATGAGCTCGGGATTGCGCCATAGCTCAAAACCAACAGCCCCTGCGACACCGATCACGGCGAGAATGGCCACGTTTCGGAACGACAGGAAGCCTTTCGATTGCGGGCGCTCGACCCGGCGTGCGGATGCGGGATTTGGCTCGCGCTCCGTGCCACTTGTAGCGGCATCATCGCTGCCAGTGTTCTCAATATCTGTCATTGGGAAATCCTCACCTTCGAGACAACGCCATTTACGGAGATCAACGCCACGGCAGTTGGCCTTATCCTGTAGGCTTTGATCTGACCTGCAGCGGTCAGGATCTGAGAGGCAGGCGGAGAGATCACTGTCTCACGCGATTGCAGATACAGCGCGCCATCAAAGCTCCACGCCCGAACGGCTGGATTGTCGGTTGAGAGGCGCTGCGCATTGCCGGGAATGTCTGTGCCTGTGGCGAAAGCCATCATGATGTTGTTTGAAGCGCGCACGCGCGGCTCGGCTGCAGATGGGGCAGGGGAGGCCCGCTCGGCATTGGGCCCCAGGCCATCGACCGTAAAATCTCTACGATAGTGGGTGTTCAGAGAATTGGTGCGAACATCAAAGACCAAAGGCCTGCTTTCTCCCACAAGAGAAACGATGATGTTTGAGAAGCCATGCGGGACAAGTGGCGTGACTGCAAGCTGATTGGATCCTTCCTGCATCGCATAGACCTGAAACCCCGTTGGGCGGCCAATGACGTAAGACGCAATGGGCCAGGCTTTGCCGGTTCGGTCGTAGAACGCCATGACACTCACTGTTCCTGGTCCGGTCAGAAGCACTTCTGGCACCTGATTGGGGTTCAACGTCAGATGGACGGAATCCGTGATGGCATTTGGAAAGCGACCAGAGGGCGGCGTGGCTGCAGCCTTCTGGCTTTCATCAAGGCGGCGCCTGTAGTCGAGGATCATCTCAGGGGTCATCGGAAACTGGCTTTGCAGCGCAGCCCCGTAGGCTGTGATCTCTTCGGGCGTGAGCGGTCGATCAAGCTCATCGAGGCTCTTTAAGAGTTCTGTCGCTCCAATAATCGGGAAATCGCCAACTTGCGTTTGCTCCTGTGAGGGCTGCGCCTGCAGTTGTTGATTGCGCTCGTTCTGCGAGACCGGCTGCTGTCCGGTTGGCAGTGCGGGGGCGGCCGGTTGTGGCTGACCGTTTTGAATGGTGACAACGGTTGTATCAGGCTCTTGGCCTGGCAAAGTCGCAACCGGGCGCTCTGTCGGTGCGGGCAGGGGACGCTGCACGGCCGTGCTGGGCGGGACGGTTTCGTCGCCGGTTTCATCGAGCAGGATGTTCTGGGCCGTTGCCATCTGAGAGGATGCGATGACCAGTGCCAGCGCGGTGGGTGATAAGAAACGTCTTCGTTTTGGAAAGGGTGTAATCACTAGGCTCCTCCTGGCGCTGCGATGAAGCGGGAGATGGCCATCGCGTAGGGCGACTCGTAAGTTTGCAAGCGTTCAATATTGACGGTGATCAAGAAGTTCTGCCCGGTGACCTCTGACGCGGATTGATACGTCACGCGCAGCGGGATCTGCACAATCCACTCGTAGATACCGCGGCTGTTGATGCCTTCGCGCACGATGACGGCATTATTTGCAACGGCGGTGGTGTTGAGGCGGCGCTTTTGAACGAGATCGAGCATTTGAGATTCTTGGATTGCATCGACGAACTGGTTCCACCCTGCAGGCTTGGTGAAGAACTGCAGCGCGTTGTTAAAATCGGCGCGGTAATTGGCAAAGTCGTAGGTCAGGGACGTGGTAACGGCCCGAACCGCGAAGTTGCTCACTTCAGCCGCCGTCTGATGCGGGCGATCGAGGGGCACAAGCGGCAGGATCTGTCCATCCGTGCTCGTCGCAAAATATCTCGGCTCAGGTTTGGACATGGCGAGGTACGCCGTTGAGGCCGCAAGCACCACAGTCGACACGCCCAAGCCAAGCGCGATGCGCGCCATCACTTTGTAGGCGGCTTCAAAAGTGCGTGCGTTTCTGAGGATCGCCTCGGTTTTGGCGAGATGTTCGCTATCGCCGCTCATTACAGCGCCTTTGCCAGCGTGAGGATATCGGACGGCAGCTCTGAGAAAGCAAACCGCGCACCGTCATCCGTCATATAGAGAAAGAACGGCACCCCCGGCATCCGATTGGCGCGCATCCAGTTGATGTTGTCGACGATGCCTCGGATGACGGCCTGGTCCGCCTCGGTCGTGTTCATTTGGGTGACGGCCGCCGTACCGCGTGTGGTTGAAGTCATGTGGGCCATGAAGCTCTCCGCGACATTCTCGGAATGCAGGATCGAAAGGCTCGTGTTGAACCCGTCAACGCCGGTCACCGGTGCGAAGATGATCCGCAGATCGATGTCACCGGCCGTAATCTGGCTATGCATCTGATCGATGGTCCACTGGCAATGCGGGCAGGCTGGGTCAGCAAGCATGTAGACGACAGGCGCGCCGGGCTTTGGCGTTGCCGCCGAGAACCAAACCCTCTCATTGGTGGCTTGGCTGAAGATCGTGTTCATCCCAGCCTGAACTTCTGGAGAGGGAGCGGCGGTTGCCGTGATGGGGGCAGTCGTGACGGGATTTTCCGGAAGCTGAGCCGCCTGTTGCTGAACCTGTGGTGCCGGAGTGCTTTGAGGCAGATTGCTGACCGGCGGAGACGAGGAGAGTTGTGTCGTTGGCACCTGCAGCGTTGTAGGCGCTTGTGAGTCTTCCTCAGAGGCTTGAGAGGGCTGCGCCTGAGTGATTGTGGTGGCAGCGTGTGATGCGTTTGGAACGGTGGTCAAGAGGGCGGCCGAAATGTCTTCCCCTTGTGGTCCAATCACCTTTCCAATGATGGTGAGTCCATCACCTGTCGTCAAAGCCAGTTCTGGTTTGCCGTCGTCTCCCGTGATGGCCCAGGCCTGCATCTCTCCGATGCGCATGAGAGGCCTGTGCGTAGCCCCATGCTGTGCGAGTAAGCCGTCAATGAAGGGCGAGTTCCCTGCGCAGGCCGCGAAGTTTTCCTTCCACTCACTCCCTTCCGCGAGCGCCTGCTGAGAGATGACGGAGATCGCAAGGCCAAGAGAAAGAATCATCGCCATGTGTGAGACACCAAAGCGAGGGGCAGGCGAGGTCGCGGTGTTTTGCATTGGGAGTTCTCCAAGCTGCGGCAGCGGGTCACAGGAACCCTAATGTCCAGTTTACATCGTTGTGTGTATCGTTATATATAAAGATATAAATCAAGACGATCTAGTGCGATTCCGACGCAGGGCCAGAGTTGGTCCCCAGATTTCCAAAGACAGCGTCGGTGGAGGGATGGAATGCAGCAGGCTCATGACAGCCACACACGGGAACAACGAACGCCTTCCATCCTGTCGAGCGCTGGCATGGCCATGCTGGGGCTGGGGTTCCTGGTCGTCTCCGCGACGGGTTCCGCAATCGCCTGGCAGACCTGGGGGAACGCGCCCACGCCTGACATCGTGTCTGAGACAGCTTCGTCCGTAGACCTATCGCCCCTCGTGGGACGCATCACAGCTCTGACAGAGGAAAACCGGGTTCTGCGCGCTGAGCTCGACAGCTTGTCTGGTCCGGGCGGCGTTCTGCCAAGGATCATCACGCAGCTTCAAGAAGGCAAACGGCTTGATGCAGCACATGGTGCTGCGCTTCAGCAATTGCTCTCTGGCGGCGTCGAGACGGCCGGGTCGGCAGAGACGTCACCTCTTCCCGGAAACGGATTTGGTCCTGTTCAGGTTACGCCAATTCTCAACGCTGTCAGCGAGCAACCGCAGCGCGTGGTGGTTACACCTTCATCTTCCAACCCGCCGGAAGGGCAGGGGCAGTGATCGGAGAGCGAGGATATGGACGAGCTCACCGCCTTCTTTCAGCGTGTCGTCGCAATCTTGTCACCAGCGCAAGCCTTTGTGGCAGTCCTGTGCTTTGTGCTTGGGATAATCCTCGTGATCATGGGTGTGCGGCTGTTCCTCATTACAGCGGAGGAAAGATCGCATGCGCATCATCGCCGTCATGGATTCTGGCAAGCTGCGATGTATGTCGCCTTCGGTCTGCTGATCATCTCATTGGATTTGACTCTCTCAGCTTGGATCGCTTCGCTTTACGGGTCCGCGAACACAACAGCGAGTGCGGCGAGCGAGATCATGGCCTATGCGCCGGAGATGCTCGCTCCGGTCGCAGGCGCGCCGGGCGAGGCTATTTTGATCGCTTTGGTGCGCGTCGCGCAGTTCATCGGCCTGCTCGCGGTGGTCCGCGGTCTTTTCCTCTGTGTGAAGTCTGCCGACATGCCGTCGCAAGGCCTGATGGGCAAAGGCTTCATTCACATGATCGCTGGCGTGATGGCGGTGGATTTGCCCCGCACCGTTGGCCTTTTCGAAAACCTCTTCTTTGGACCATGAAAGGACAGACCCCATGCCCTCTTTCAATTTGACCGCGAGATTGCGCCTGCCATCGCCTCGCGCGTTCGCCGCATTATCGCTGCTCTCATTCACGGTGTTCGCGGCACCCCCTGTCGCCGCGCAGACCTTTGGCGATATCTTCACCGACATGCGGACAAGCCAGCTTGGTCCTGCGGCCGACATTCTGGGCACGATCTCGTTTGTTCTCGGTGTGGCCTTCGGGATCATGGCGGTCATGGCGATGATCCGCCGCTCGCGCACCACCAACGACAATTCGGTCGAAGTAGGACGCATCCTGATGCTGTCACTCGCAGCCGCCTGCATGATCGCAATCCCGACCTTCCTGAATGTTGGTGTGGCCTCGATTTTCGGCACGGGCGCAGATCAGTCGACCGTGGATGGTCAGCTGCGGTCCTTGAACTGAGGTCCTCTGGATGGTGGCCTTCTGGCATCAGGCAGCGGCATATCTTGGTCGCAACACCCTTGGGGCGTCTCTCGACAGCTATTGCCGTCTTGAGACCTCCCACGGCGATCACGCGCTGCTGGCCGAAGATGGCTCAATGGTCACCCTGTTCCGGCTTGAGGGGTTCCGTTCTCTCCCCGGGGAGCAAGACATCACGGAAGCCTGCGACAGGCTCCGTGTCGGTCTGTCTCCGTTCTTCTCAAAGCCTGGTCTCGCGCTGCAATTCTGGTTTGGCCACTCCCCTGAGCTGGGGCGGCGCGAGATCGAAACTATTATCGATGACACGGCGCGCATTGCGCGAACGAACGCGCTCGATCTTCACGATCTTCTGGGCGAACGCCGTAAGCTTCTGCCCGACACGATCCACGGCGAGCGCTGTTACCTCGCCCTTTGGACCCGGCCGTCGCTTCTGACCAATGATGATCGCAATCGCAGTCAAGTAAAGCGCTCGGATACGCTCAAAGCGGCGCCACCACTCACATTGGGACAAATCCCTGATGCCGCACTCGAGGGTTTATCCGTCCGGCACGAGAGCCTTGTCACAGCCCTCGAACGCGAGTTCGGAGGCGCTGGCATCGTTCTGGAAACCCTCGACACCTATGAGGCGCTCAATGCCATTCGCAAAGCACTGGCTCCGGAAACACTCGGCTTGAACCACCCCTGGCGGGCCACTCTCCCAGGCGATGCGCTGCGCGCCCGTATGCCGACGCTTGATCGGCACTTCAAACGCAAGGACCTGTCGAACCTTGTTTGGCCGACGCTCTCCGAGCAGCTCTTCACGGACCACGCCGAGGTGGTCGACAGCAAGATCGTTCAGATCGGCAACACGGTGTTTTCAGGGTTTGACATCACGCTGCCTCCGGAGATCGTGGTGGCCTTCAATGACTTGATCCGCCGCGTTGTCACCAACGGCGCCAAAATCTCCTGGCGCTGCGCGATGCTGGTTGAAAGCGGCGGATTTGCAGGACAGGTTCTACGCGAGCAACTGGCAAGACTGCTCGAGTGGACCGCTCCCACACATAACGGCCGCATCAAAGAAAGCTTTGCACGGCTGCGCCAGACTGATGGGGACGGCAACACCGTGGTGCGCTGGCGCGCATCTTTCTGTGCCTGGGCCCCTGCGGACGATATTGCGCTTCTGCGCGCCCATGTGGCCTCACTCCAAGAGATGGTGCGGTCCTGGGGCAATAGTCAGACCAATGCAATCGCCGGTGATCCGCTTGATTGCGTCATGTCTTCGGCCCTGGGTCTCTCCACCGCGTCCACAGCCGAGAGCTGTGCGTCGGACCTTCTCGATGTACTGGCCATGTCACCGCTCGCGCGCCCCGCGTGCCCTTGGCAGAAGGGATCGATCGTGTTTCGAACCTCAGACGGAAAGCCGTTTCCCTATCAGCCTGGGAGCTCGAAACAGAATGCCAGCGTCGACATCATGGTGGGAACGCCGGGGTCCGGCAAATCCGTTTTGATGAACGCGATCAACCTTGGGGTCGCGCTCTCGCCGCAGGCCGGCAGTGACAAAGACGATGGTGCCTTGCTGCCGCGTATCTCCATCATCGATATCGGTCCTTCATCGTCTGGTCTGATCAGCTTGATCAGAGACGCGCTGCCCCCGAAACGTCGGCATGAAGCCATGTTCCATCGGTTGCGCATGGTGGAACAGGACGCGGTCAATCCGTTTGATACGCAGTTGGGGTGCCGCAGGCCCTTTGCCCATGAACGAGCCTTTTTGGTCAATCTGATCGCACTCATCTGCACGCCCGAAGATGGGGACGCGCCTTATGACGGCATCTCTCAACTGGCAGAGGCCTGCGTTGATGAGGCGTACCGCATCCATGCAGATGATGTGAGCCCTAAGCGATACTCGCCAGGGATGGAGCTCAAGGTCGACGATGCCCTCCAAAGCCATGGGTTCGAGACCGATAATGCGACCAGCTGGTGGGAGATCGTCGACTTTCTCTTTGACCGGGGTGAGTTCCATATCGCGGCGCTTGCGCAGAGGCTCGCAGTGCCTGTGCTCGGCGACCTGGTTCCGATCTCAAATGCCGAGACAATCCGTGAGCCCTTTGTGGAAATGCGGGTTCAATCGACCCAAGAGCCGCTTGTTGGCGCGTTCCAACGCCAGATCACAGGCGCGATCAAACAATATGTGATCCTAGCCAGCCCAACCCGGTTTGATGTCTCAAACGCCCGTATCGTCGCCTTTGATCTTGCCGGGGTCACGCAAGCCACAGGGACACGCGGCCGCAAGCAAACCGCGGTCATGTATATGATGGCGCGCCAGACGCTGACCGCGGATTTCTGGCTGGATGAAGACGAGATCAAAGCTGCGGACTTGCCTGAGGCCGTAAAGGCGCATCATCTGTTGCGCTGGCAAAACAACCGCCAGATGCCCAAGCGCATTTGCATCGACGAATATCACCTGACCGGCGGTCTTGGCATCCGGGACCAGGTGGTGGCGGATGTGCGGGTGGGTCGGAAAGCGGGCGTCCAAATCTCGCTCGCCAGCCAGCTCATTGGGGACTTTGATCCTTCTATCCGCGAACTCGCGACCAACATCTTCCTCTGCAATGTCCCAACCGCCGACAGCGTGAAGGCGGTGATGGATACTTACGATCTGCCCGAGACGTTGAAGCCTGTGATTTCAAGGTTGAGCGGCCCGGAACCGGGGCAGGGGGCTCCAATCGTTGGGATCTTCAAGCTGAAATCCCAAACCTATGTCCAGCATTTCTACAATCAGCTTGGACCGATTGAGCTTTGGGCCCTGTCCACCACAGCGGAAGACACTGCTCTTCGTGCGCTTCTCTACGAACGCGTTGGCAGTCCAGAAGCCAGGCGCGTTTTGGCGCGCAGGTTCCCGGCAGGATCAGCCAAACCCGAGATTGAAGCGGAACTCGAGCAGCTCATGGCCAGCGGTCAAATGATCGACGAGGCCGCGCGCGGGAACGTCATTGCGCGTCTTGCAGACACGCTTGTTCAAGGAGCCTTTGCATGATGGGTCGAACGTCTCTTGCGTCCTGGGCGGCGGGCCTGGTCCTTGCGTCTTTGAGCTCGGTTGCTGGCGCGCAGGACACGGATCGCGCCGTCGCGACGGAAACGATCTCATTCGAGAAGACCGACCCTCAGGCGACGCAGATTGCACGGCGCATGTATGGCAACACCTTCAGCCATGTGCGCGCCGTTCGGGTTTGGTTGGAAGCGCCAAGCGATGCCGCAGAGCAGTTGTTTGTGGAACTTGGCAACGGCCGGGACTGCGCAGAAGATTGTGTACAGATCGCGCTCTTTCACAATGAGCAATGGCTGGAGATCTTCCGGCGGCCGCGCGCGGAGCAACTCGCCCTCACTGGGGTTGCGGCGACCGGCATGAAGTCCATCATCGCAGATGGTCGGGTTTGGTCGTGGAACGCACGGTCTTATGTGCCTGAACCAAACAAGGATGGTCTGACCAGGCGTGACGCGACCGAGACCGAATTGGCGATCGTCGCAGAGCAGGTCAGTGGCGGTTATGATGCCGGTGACCGGAGCGCCTTCGCGCCGCCCGAAGTCGATGTCTATGACGTCGATATGAACGGCTACCTCGGCAAGCTCATCGCGGTGCGCTCCCCGGAGGTCTGCGGTCAGTCAAGCTGCCCCATCTACCTGCTGAATGCACAAGATCAGATCTTCCGCGTTTTACGCTCTTTGGAAGGCGAGGTTGGGCTCTCGCGGCGCGTGCGCGATGAGCAAGGCTTCCGCGGCATCGAGCTTCTCACACGCAATGGGATCTCGATCGTCTCCTCGACCTCCGGCAAGCGCCTCGCCTCTTTGCCGGTCCAGGAAATCACAATCGCGGGGGCACAGCGATGACCCGTGCCTTTGCCTTTGCTGTCCTGGTCCTGTGCTTTGTTCCTTTCGGAGCTCTTGCCTCGACCTATGCAGATCTCATCCGATCGCAGGAATCTGGCGGTAATTATGGTGCGCTCAACAGCCAAGGTGGAACCGCTGCGGGGGCCTATCAGATCACAGCCGGCACGCTGGCAAGTTTAGGGTATGTAAGGCACACCGGCGGCTCGCGTGGCAGCTGGGCCAACTATGAATGGACGGATGCAGCCCGCAGTCAAGGCGTCAATTCTCTGAGCGATTTCCTGAACAGCTCGTCCGGCCATTCGCTGCAAGACAGGGCGTTTGGAGAACTCACCGATCGCAACCTCAGCTCTCTGTCCTCGCAGACGCTTGGGCTTGCCGGGCAAACGATCAATGGCGTGACCTTCACGCAAGAAGGTCTGCTGACAGCCGCGCATTTTCTGGGGGCTGGGGCCCTCAACGAGTGGGTGGCGAGCGGCATGGACCCGACCGTCTTCCCACAGGAATACCTGACGGCAAACGGGTTCTCGTCTTACGAGGAACTGCAAGCGCATCTTCTGAACCGCATCGGGGCCGCAAGTGGCACCAGCTACGCAGGCGGCTATGGCACCGGCGGCACCTATCCCGGCACTGACGGGTTCCCAGGCTTTGGCGCAAAACGCCCCGTTCTTATCCGTGAAACTCCTCCTTTTCAGGGCGAGCGCGCAACTCTTGGAGTGAATTGATGGCACAAAAACTGCTAAACTGGATTGTCTCTTTGGCCATTGTCACATGTCTGTCGGCGAGCGCCGCTATTGCTCAGAGCAATGACCAGATCATCCAACTCTTTCCGTCAGGCGCTCAAGGGTGCACGGACACGGTGAAGATCAATCTCACAGAGGCCATTCGCTCTGGGATTGAAGCTGAAGTGCGTAGAGGAGAGGAGGCCATCAAGGCGCCTGCATCGATTGGCGCTCTTGGGTGCCTCGACAACCTCTTTGACGTGAACCTCGACATCGCGATCCAGGTTCCGAACTTGCAAGGCATCTTCGCGGCGGCGGTCTCAGCGGTTCAGGATCAGATTTGCTCCTTTGCGCAGAGCAAGATGGACGAGTTAACGGCTCAGATCACGGATTTGCTCCAACTTCCAACCTTTGAGTTCCTGCCCATTGGTGGCCTTGCTGGAAACTCAACAACCGCAATTGGAGGCGTGGATTTGAATGTGGGTGGTGGTCAGACGGGTGCGGGTGTCACGATCAATGGCACAACCGTCAGCCCGAACAATCTCGATGCCGTCTATGAGCTGATCTACGGAGGTGGCAATGACCAATGAGCTCTTTTCGAAAATGACCCTCACGAAATGGATTGCACTGGCCGTTGTCCTGGCCGTCGTGGCGTTCGTTGTCCTGACGCAATTCACGTCTTTCCAAGTCCCGAGGTCTTTGACCGAACCGGCCGCAACGCCGCAAGTGGGCGGGGGCATCACACCGCAAGGCCCAACGCAGACTGAGAACAACCTCGATGCAGTGCGTGAAATTCAACAACAAGGGTCAGGCAGCCCATCGAGCGAGTGACGGAGGATCAGTCAAAATGAAAACCAAACGAACAAGACTATCCTTCCGTCTGTCTCTTCTGGCCACGACCGTGGCAGCGATTGACATCGCCACGCCGAGCTATGCCTTTGGCGGCTGTTCGTGTGGTGGCGTGTCCAACATCGTGCGGAACGCGCGGGTCAATATCAACAACCACACAACGGATGTCGGCAACTACATCGTCGACAACATCCTCAGAGGGGTGGCGCAGCTCTCGGCCTATTCCAAGCGTGAGACGGAAGCACAGAAGCGAATTGCCGAAGCCCAAGACCAGAATGCGGTCATCCTGGAGCGACAAAGGATCAGGGCGGCTGCAGAAGGCGGGCGCTACGATCCTGCCACCTCGGCCTGTATCGATCTATCGGGCATCATCAACTATGGCGGCGGGCAGACCAGCCAGGGTGTCGGCGGTGTCGATATCGCCAACCTGTCCCGCAACAGGTCTTATGGCAATGGTGCGGCGGGCGAGCCGGTGCGGCAAGGCGGGCTGGCACTGGCTCAGGAAATCCAGCTTGATCGGGACCGGCTTAGAAACGTTGGCGGCTTTGCCGACCCTACGTCAGATGTGCGTCTTCTCACCGAAGCGATCACCCTCGACACGTCTGACCAGGAAGTCGCGCAGGCCTATGCGCGCATGATCAACAACATGATTGATCCACTCCCGCCCAAACCGATCACCACACAAGAGGCTCAAACGCCAACGGGCTTGGCGCGCATAGCCGCACGGCAAATTGATGCGACGCGCCGGTCCGCTTCTCATGCGGTCTTTACCTATCTGGGCGATATCGCGACGCCGACCGGTGGAACGGAATTGGCAAGCTGGGCGCAAGATGCGGCTGGTCCAGCCTATCCGTATGAGGTTGGCGACAAGGTCTCCTCCCTGCAGGCCGTCGATATCTTCGTGCATTCGCGGTTCGCCAACCCGGACTGGCACCAATCGATCGCAAGCATGTCACCGGATGCAGTGCAGCGCGAATTGCTTCTCACGCAGGCCCTCAACCTGCATGTGAACTGGATGCGGTTCGGGCTTGAGCGTCGTGTGGCGGCGGTTGAGGCCGCACAGCTCGCCTCGCAAGTCGATGGCACGGAGGGGGCCGGCGGCAGCGCACCCATCGGAAACTAAGCCCATGTCAGAGGCGGCGGACGAGGAGGATGCCAAACCGAGCCGCGCCCGACGCGCGGCAGGGTTCCTGGCGCGCCGCGGTGGCGTTCACCGCGCGTTTGATGGTGCGCGCAAGGGCGCGGACTTTCTCGGAGACCTTGCAGGCCGATTACGACCCAGGCCGTTTGATCGGCAAGGTCTATCTGGCCGTTACTCCGATGGTGGCATTTCGCGGTTCCAGCAGCTCACACAGAACATGAGTGCGGCTGACCTCGATGATCAATACCACGGCTGGCAGCTGCAGCGCACATGGTTTCAATATGCGGCTCTTGGTGCTGTCCTTTCGATTCCGATCGGAGCCGTCTTCTTCGACATCTCGCGCTATTTGGTTTTCGGGCTGGTCGCGCTGTTCCTATTCGCACTCTTCCGCGCGATCCGTGCCGACTTCTTTGTCTGGATCCTTGAGCAGGGACGGTTCGGCGGGTTTCTCGACTATCTGGGCTCACGCTTGCCACGCAACGTGCAAATCATCTTGCCCGAGCGCCATAGAGGCGAGACCCCGAGCAACCGAAGAGGGGACGCCCGATGACTGGCACCCGCACCTTCGCCGCCCTCATCCTCCTTTCCGGCTTGCTCGTAATCGGGATTGCGGGCCCTGCCTTCGCGCAAGAGATTTCGGTGCCAGACATCTTCAGCGGGGATGGGGATGACCGCTCGAACACCTTCTTCAACCTGATCTTTGGGGACCTGTTTCCCGGTCCCGCTGCCAATGATCGCACGGTGATTTCGCTGCTAATGTTGTCCTTCAACATCCTGTTTCTGGCGATTGGCGCGCTGTTCCTGCTCTACAACATCTTCCAAGGCACCCTCGATTCTGCCCATGAAGGGGTGGTTCTGGGTCAGAAATCAACGATCTGGGTGCCAATCCGCGTGCTGACCGCCTTCGCGCTGCTGATCCCGCTCGGCAACGGCTACAACGGCGTTCAGCATGGGATTTCCTATGTGGTGCGCGCGGGCACAGCTGCGGGATCGTTCTTTTGGAACCAGACAGCGGATTTGATCATCGCGGACGAGGTCCCGATTGTAGGCACAGACTACGTGGCGTCAGATGCGCGGTTCCTGCAGCAGCTCTGGCGGATGGAGTTTTGCCGCGCAGCCTACAACCATGAAGTCTCGAAAGGTGGCGCGCTCCAGCTGGTCAGCGGCGGGGTATGGTCAGCGCTTCAACCAGCTCAGCCGACTGATCTCATCGACGGCTACACGCCGCAAATCCTGACATATTCGACGCCGACCATCACGGCAGCTTGCGGGTCCGTCACGTTGCCAGCGGCGACACCTGCTCTGAAACGCATCAGCCCCGGCACGAACATGGACACGATCAACGCGTCAATGCGGGATCTGATCGATAACCTGCGTGGATCGATGCGGACGTCAGCCGAGAGCGTCGCGGCTAAAATCTCAAACCGAGAGCCTGTAACATCTTCCGACATTCCCAATCTCGCCAATATGATGCGGCAACTCCGGACCCAGCACTCCGCAATCGTCGCCCCCATCGTCAATCCAAATGCCCTTTCTCAGCTTGTCCAGACGGAAAGCGGAACGCCCATCACGCAACAAATCCAAGCCATTGGATCAGATGGGTCTGGCGCGCTCTCTGCGCCAACCGCAATCGCCGGTGACCTCAAGACGGGTGGCTGGATGATGGCCGGGTCCTATTACATGCTGATCAGCAAGATTTCTGGCGACGCCAACGCTGTCGCATCGATGTTCCCCACGGCAACGCCTGGCACGCTGATCTCGACCACGTTGAATGGGGGGATTCAGAACACGCTCGCAACAGAACTGGGCCGATCCTATTGGTTCCAGAGCAATGCGGATCGGGACGCCCAGAAGATACTGGCCTCCATAGGTGCGAGCTACAATGCGAGCATTGCAGCTTGGAACGAGGCGGCCGCGAATGCAGGCCTGCGCGAGTTTATCACCGAGCGCGCCTATGCGGGAGATGACGCCTCTTCACCTGAAAACTTCCTGCCGCCTCCGACCAATCTGCTGAAGGGGATCCAGCTGCTTTCACCGGACTCGATCACCATCGATCCGATGATCGGACTTATGGCGTTCGCATCAACATTCCTGACCTATTCAATCGCTGTCGTCGCGATTTTGGCGACAGCTTCAGCCATACCCTATATCGGATCAATCCCGGCAACGGTTGCCGCGCTGACCAGCGGCTTGTTTCAGATCGGGATTTTTGCGGCCGTCTTTATCGGGTTCATTCTACCATACCTTCCAGCCGTGATCTGGTTGATTGCAATCCTTGCCTTCATGCTGCTCGTCATCGAGGCGATCTTTGCCGCACCGCTATGGGCCGTGGCGATGCTGTCGATGGATGGACATGGGATTTCCTCAAACATCGCCCGCAAAGGCTGGTCACTTTTACTGATGTTGTTCTTGACGCCCCTCCTTATG
Organism: uncultured Shimia sp.; assembly: GCA_937897325.1. Taxonomy (GTDB): domain Bacteria; phylum Pseudomonadota; class Alphaproteobacteria; order Rhodobacterales; family Rhodobacteraceae; genus CALCOY01. The sequence goes on along the minus strand of CALCOY010000098.1, from coordinate 66,343 downwards.
GTGTTCGGCTTTCTGCTTGGAATGGTGCTCTTTCGGATCGCCGCCTTCTCGCTCAACGGAATGATGTTTGCAGCCTTGAGTTCGCAGATGGCAGCAGACCCCGGCGCCTTTGGAGGGCTTTCCAGCTTTTTGGTGATGGCTGTGCTAACTGTCTTTGTCGCTGTTCTCTACGTGATCCTGATCGACTGGTCGTTCAGTCTGATCAACGTGTTTCCAGCGCGGGTCTTCAAATGGATCGACGGCCTGGGTGATGATCTAGGAGCGCAAACCGCCAATGCTGCGAAGGCAATAGCTGGTGCGGGGTCCTATCAAGCTGGCGCTATGATTGGCGGAGCAGCGGGCCAGGCTGGCAATATTGCTCTCGCCAACCAGCGCGCTCGACCAAGGCAGATTGGCAACAAGGCCGCGAAGGATTAGCGCCGCGACATCATCCAGGCCGCTATAATCAAACCACCGTGTGAGTTGGTCATTGGTGGAATGTATGCAGCTTGCCTGTAGCCCTCGCGGTTCACAGTTAGATAGAGGACGAGATTGATGGCAACGAGCTGGGCGAAATATATCGGCTCGGAGACCAGATGGACGGGGATCGCCCATAGACCTGCGAAGAAACCAAATCCGTCCCAAGTACTCGTGACCCAGCCTTCAACGAAAGCTTCGACCGCGTCGAGAAGATGCAGCATTGCGCGCCACCAGTAGATCATAAGGCCCACTGCAATCCATTGGCCGAGGAAATGCACCCAATGACCGAGGGTCGAATGGGTTTCCCGCGTCTGCTTGAACCAGCGCAATATGTTCAGAATCCACTTCATAACCCGTCGACCGTACCCGAAACACTAGAAGAAGAACAGTGGGTGAACATTGCGCCTTCGCATTCCGCAGGATGTCATCGAGAGCCTATGCGAAGCACGAGCAGAGTTCAGTTTGGGCGCATGGACTTTAGTGGTGTCACGGAGGGTATTGAGCAGCGTCCGAGATGCCACGTTCCGCAGACAATTGAGCCATGTTTAAACCCGGGTAAAGCTGTTGCGCTTTCTTGTCGCTCAAAATTTACATTGTGCAACAAGTATTCGCACCAGTTGCGAAGCTGACTGTTGCAAGTGGATTGCCGTTAGATTCAAGAAGCTTACGCGCTAACAGGCACTTGCATGGGATTCTGGCGAACGCGTTGTTGCAATATGGGACGTTTGTGCACGTGCCTCCATGACCGCAATGCGGGACAAAGCGAGCTTTTGCCGCAAAACCGACCAATGGCAGGAATGTTAGAGGAATGTCAAAAAACCTTGCAAAGATATCATGAAGCTGCAAATCTGTCTGCGTCTTATGGAGACACTCGGTCCGCGTAAAGGGTCCAACCCACCATACTAAATTGCTTCATAGCACCTTTTTCCTCCCGAAGATGCGGATGTCGGGATTTTAGGAAAGACGGTGAACCATGACAAATCTCCTACCCGAAAACTCTGACCTGGAATGGCTTAAGAAACAGGCCAAGCAGCGAAAGAAGGCGCTGGTGGCATCGGGACGTCCATGCAAACTGGCAGATGTTCAGTTTGAGATCGCAAAGGAAAGCGGATTCTCCAGTTGGCACAGCCTTGCCGCGTATTTTGAACAACGTGACCGACTCACAGGTGACAGGCCAAGCGCAGAGGAAACGGATACGTTCCTGCGAAATGTCGCGAAGGGAAAATACGAAGACGTTGTGTCGGCGCTGAAAACGCATAGCTATGTTAAGGATGCTGTTGGTCGGCACCCGTTTTGGGGCGGGCGCGTACAGGCCTTTCATCTTTGCGCAGAGGGCAACCGAGAAGACCTCTTTGATTTACTCCTTGAAGCGGGCGCGAACGTGGATGGCCTAAACGCCGAGTACGATTTCTGGTCCCCTCTGATGCTGGCGCTTCACAACAATCACGACCAAATTGCAGAAAAGCTGCGAAAAGCAGGGGCGGTCGTTGGGATATGTGAAGCGCTTTTGGCTGGGGACGATCGCACCCTCGATACTTTACTGAATGGGCTTGGTTCCACCGAATATCCCAGACCAAGTGGGTCGCTTATCGGTCTTTGCCGCTCGCCTTATGCAGTCAAGCGGTTGATGGAACTGGGATATTCCCTAACGGATAAGGACCGTTGGGGTTCTGATGCAAAAGACGCGATAAGTCGGTTGGGACCAAAAGGACGCAGATTGCTTGAAGTTCTCGCGGCCAGCGGGCGCGTACCTGACCCTAGAGATTTGGCGCGGGTTGGCGATTTTCAGAAGCTCAAGGAAGTGTATCGCATCAATCAAAGTTCAGCCCTGTCGGATGATGTGTTGATGGCAGCAGCTGATTTTGGACATGTTGAAATTGCCGAATGGCTTTTGATGCACGGGGCGAACGTGAATGCACGACATTCGTTCGGCTCTCAAGGAACCGCCTTGCATTCAGCGTCCTGGAATGGGGATCTGCCGATGGTCCAGTGTCTGATCCAGAACGGCGCTCAGGTAGACGCGATTGACCGTGAGCATGAGACAACCCCCTTTGTATGGGCCGAAACGGCGCAAACCGTCACCAATAACCCGAAATGCGCCGAGGTCGCAGAGTATCTCTCAGGTTAGATCGGCATAGATCACTGGAAACAACAAGGATTTACAAACCACGCCCAAAGCTGTCGCTCGTTCAAACCGCAGAATTGGTAGCTTTGGGCTCACCATGGACCCTAGCTGCAAGGCGTTCGGATGGGGGTAGGGCGGGGCAGAACTGTCTTTCAGTTTGATGGCCCGAATGGCCGCGTCAACAGCTATTCGAAGTTCGAAGGCGCCGCGAAGAGCATCTTTTCCAAAGATACATGACTATTGTCGTTAACGTTCCCTGTGCTATGGCAAACGCTGTCATCCCGTTCAGGAGGCCAAATCTGTCCGCCAGTGCTCCGCTTGCAATGACGGGTAGCGAAAACCCGACATAAGCATAAACAAATAAGCCTGCCGTTGCTCGTGCACGATTATCAGGCGCGCGCATTGAGACCTCAGAGAGCGATGCGAGATAAGTAAAACCTTAGCTGGCGGCACTTGTGATGCATGTCCCCATAAGAACAAGGACCAAGAGTTTGAGCCAAACCCCGGCTAGAAGGACCAGAAAACCGAGAGGAATCAGGGTAAAGCCAGTGGAAAGCGCTTGGTCATTCGTCATCTGACGGGCAATTGGCTGACAAAGAAACCCGACAAATATCGCCAGAAAAATAACAAGCCCAGTCCAACCGCCGAGATTGTTCGTCGCAAGCTCCAATGGCACGACCGCAATAGTCATGCCGGTGGTTGACCATGCCAGGGCCATAGCAACACCGAAAATCCAAGTTCTGACTGGAAACACGGGAAGACGCAGTAGGGAGAGAGGACGCGGTACATCGACACGTGGCAACAAAAGAGTGACCATAGCAAGTGCCGGTCCAAAGACGAACAAGACAATATAGCTGGCGGGTAGAAACGTCATGCTTTGGATGCCAAGACTGATCCCCGTGGCCAAAGCCAAGCGATGTTGCCGACGTTACGATGAGCGCAGCCGTCTTTTCCCGATTTGCTCCAAGGATTTCGGACATATAGGCCGTCCCCGCGGTTGTCGCGAGACCCGTTTCTATGCCTAGCAAGACACGCGCGATCACAAGACCGGCCATTTTCACAAGGAGGGCGGTTGCCGCGCATCCCAGGACCAAAGCGAGGGCTATTGGAATGCCGCGACCGACACGGTCGGAGCCACAGCAGTGGCTATTGCGTTTGCTGCTTGTTTGGCGTTGCCAGTCGCAAAACGAGTGGCCATTGTGTAGAACAGCTTTCGAAGAATGGTTTTCATCGGAGAATTTCGACGAAGATGGTCAACAAAAAAGTCGACTGCAAGACCTTCGCAGCGCAGCAGAAAATAGGTAGGTCCGGGCTCTGGGGCCGACTTTTGCACTTGCAGAACCCCTGGTGCGTTTCCTTTGTTGCATAAACCAGCAGTTTCGCGCGTAGTTGGTAATATTGGGCGAGGGCGGGAGATAAGTGAACGAGGCACCCTGTTGCACAACCTAGGCGCTCACTCCTTTCATCCCCTCTTCGGTATAGCGCTGGCCGCGAATTTCGATTGTACCGAGGTTCCTTTCCAACTCCTGCATGTCGTCCTGCGTCAGCTTGGTTTCTGCGGCTGCGATGTTCTCTTCGAGGTAAGGGATCCGCCGTGTTCCGGGGATTGGCACAGTGTTTTCGCCTTTGGACAACACCCAAGACAACGCAAGCTGAGCTGGCGTTATGCCTTTGCGCCGCGCCATACGTCTGAGCACCTGCACGATGCCTGTGTTTTGCTCGATGTTGTCGGGCAGGAACCTTGGGAGCCCCGCTCTGAAATCCCCGTCTTGGAACTCTGTCGTTTTGTCGAACGCGCCAGTGAGGAAGCCACGGCCCAGTGGAGAGTAAGGGACAAAGCCTATGCCCAGTTCCGCGCAAGTGGGTAGAATGTCTGTTTCAACGTCCCGGCTCCAAAGGGAGTACTCGGTTTGCAGCGCGGTCACCGGATGAACCGCGTGCGCACGGCGAAGAGTGGCGGCGCTGACTTCGCAGAGGCCGATATGGCCAATCTTGCCTTCGCGGACCAGGTCGGAGAGGGCGCCCACGACGTCTTCGACAGGTTGGGTCCGATCCAGCCGATGGACATAGTAAAGGTCGATATGCTCGATGCCCAACCGTTTAAGCGAGGCGTCGCATGAGGCACGTGCATACGCAGGGGAGTTGTCTAGAGACCGCGCGTACTCCCCTGGCTTGCGTCTGATCCCGAACTTCGTCGCGATCTTCGGGCGGGTGGGCGTTTGCGAGAGGAATTGGAACAATAATTCTTCATTGTGGCCAGACCCGTACATGTCCGCTGTATCAAAGAAATCCACGCCAAGATCGATGGCGCGGTGTAGAACCTGCAAGGACTGCGTGTCGTCACGGGGGCCGTAGAATTCGCTCATGCCCATACAGCCAAGGCCGATTTCACTAACAGAAAATGTGTTTGAGAGTGCTCTTTGCCGCATGGAGGGCCTCCGTTTTCGCGCAGCGTACACTTTCCGCCTATCGCGACGAAACAGCGCTTTTGGGAAGAAGGTTTTCCAATTATGAAAGACATATGGATCGGCTTCATTTGGATGATGCGCCAGCTTTTCTGGCGATTGCCCGCACGGGCACCCTTACCGCCGCGGCCAAGAATTTGGGCACAGGGGTTGCAACGGTGTCGCGCCGGATCGAACGGTTGGAACATGCGCTCGGCGTGCCGCTCTTTGTGCGTCATCAAACCGGGTATCGCCTGACAGATGAAGGCCAAGCGCTTTTGCCCCGCGCCGAGGCGCTCGAAGAAGCGGCAGAGAGTTTTCGGAGCAATGCCGCGCAAGAGGCCGAGGCCACAGGTCACGTACGGATTGCGACAGCGGAGAACTTTGCCAACCTGCTTATCCTGCCCAGTCTTCCGCGCCTTCTGGAGACACATCCGGACCTGACGCTTGAGGTACTGACCGATATCGCAACGTCGAACCTCCATAGACGTGATGCCGATTTGGCCGTTCGGATGGTGCGCCCGGATCGCGGCAACCTGACAGTCCGCAAGATCGGGATCCTGGGATACGGATTGTATGGATCCCAAGCCTACCTCGCACAGCGCGCGTCCATGACACCCAGCCCGATTTCAGGGGATCACTTTATCGGTTGGTCAGAGCGGCAGCAGATGCTGCCCGCAGCGCAATGGATGGAACGGAAACTGAAGGGCGATGCACCGTCGATTGTGACCTCGTCCCTGATGGGGCAGGTCTCGGCAGCGCAAGCTGGTCTGGGCCTCGCCGTTTTACCGCATTTTCTGGCAACGCACGCTGGGTTGCAGGCTGTCTCGTCCGATATCGGCCTGGATCAACCGATCTGGTTGGTGGTGCACAGCGACCTGGCCACGTCTCGCCGTATCAGGGTCGTGGCCGAGCACATGACCAAGGTGATCGAGTACCATTCGGATCAATTGCGTGGCCGCGCGGCGCTGCCAAACTAGCCATTGTTTCCTAGGCAAATTGACCGCGTCGGGATGCTCCTATTTTCCATTTATGAAAAATAGACTTCCGGGGAAGTGTCTTTTTTCCTGAAACAGAAACTCTCAGCATTGAGATCGGAGGATGGCGCGAGGGTCGCGTACCCAATCGGGTGCAGCACCGAACCGCCACAAAGATACAATTCTGGGAGGATACGCGATGCTGGATAAGCCGTCTGCGACCGTTGAAGATTTCAAGATGTTGATTGGTGGCGCGTGGGTTGATGCCCGCTCTGGCAAGCAACTCGCCTCGGAAAACCCCTATGTTGGAGAGGTCTGGGCTAATGTTCCGGATGGGGACGCTGTAGACGTGGACGCAGCCGTCACTGCTGCACGCGCGGCCTTGCAAGGCGAATGGGGATCACTCAGCGCCCAGGCCCGGGGCAAGCTGATGCGCCGCCTTGGCGATCTGATTGCCGAGAACGCAAAAGACATCGCGCAGGTCGAAAGCACCGATAACGGAAAACTCTACAAAGAGATGCTCGCGCAGGCAAAATACCTGCCGGAGTGGCTCTATTACTTTGCAGGGGCTGCCGACAAATTCGGTGGCGACGTTATCCCGTCCGAGCGCCCGAATTTTCACATCTACACGCGCCACGAACCTGTCGGCGTTGTGGGGGCGATCACGCCCTGGAACTCACCCGTTCTCTTGCTGGGCTTCAAACTGGCCCCAGCGCTCGCCGCTGGCTGCACCCTGGTCGTAAAGCCGTCGGAACACACGCCCGCCTCGACGTTGCGTTTTGCGGAACTGTTTGAGAAGGCAGGCTTCCCGCCCGGTGTGGTGAACGTCGTCACCGGAGGCCGGGAGGCAGGTGAAGCCCTCTCGCGACATCCGGGCATCAACAAACTGACCTTCACCGGATCGGACGTGACCGGCAAGAAGGTCATGCAGGCCGGAGCCGAGAATTTCACCCGCGTGACGCTGGAACTTGGCGGCAAATCCCCCAACATCGTTTTTGACGACGCGGATTTGGATGCCGCTGCCAATGGGGTCATCGCTGGCATTTTTGGGGCCACGGGGCAGACCTGCATGGCCGGCTCCCGCCTGTTGGTGCAAGCGTCGATCAAAGATGCCCTGCTGGAACGCGTGGCCGCCCGCGCCAAGACGATCAAGCTGGGCGACCCGATGGATATGGGCACCGAGATGGGCCCGATGGCGACGCGTCCACAATTCGAAAAGGTCATGGGGATGCTGGACCGCGCCAAGGCGAGCGGCGCGCATTTCGTCTCTGGCGGGCAGGCCAGCCCGGACCATGATGGGTTCTTCATCGAGGCCACCATCGTGGATGGCATCACGCCGGATATGGAGATTGCCAAGGACGAGATTTTTGGCCCGGTCCTGTCGGTCCTGACCTTTGAGACCGAGGAAGAGGCCGTAGCACTCGCCAACGACACGCGCTTTGGCCTTGCGGCAGGCATATGGACGCAATCCGGCCAACGCGGTACGCGGGTCGCCCATCAGTTGCGCGCGGGCACGGTCTGGATCAATGCTTACCGGGTGGTCGCACCGAACGTCCCCTTTGGCGGGTTTGGACATTCGGGCATCGGTCGCGAGAACGGCTTTGACGCCATCCGCGGCTATACCGAGACCAAGGCCGTCTGGACCGAACTGACCGGCGCCACGCGCGACCCTTTCAACATCGGCTGAACGGAGCGTCCCGCGATGACCTGGTTCCATGACCGCCTGCGGTCCGATGAGGATATACTGGTTCTGCCCGGCGCCCATGATGCGCTCAGCGCACGGCTCCTGGCGCGGGCAGGCAGTGAAGCCGTCTATTGCGGCGGCTTTGCCTCGACCGCAGCGCAATATGCCCTGCCTGACCTAGGCCTGCTGTCGCTGACCGAGATGGCCGAGATCTACCGTCGGATCAAACAGGCCAGCCTTGGCAAGCCGCTGATTGTGGATGGCGATGCGGGTTATGGCGGTCTTTTGAATGTCGAACGCATGGTGGCGGCCTTTGCGAGCGTCGGGGTCGATGCCTTTCATATCGAGGATCAGGTACTGCCCAAACGGTGCGGGCATCTGGACGGCAAGGATGTGGTTGCGCGGGACGAGGCCGTGGCGCGGGTGCAGACCGCCGTTGCGTGTAGCGCGCCGTACGGGATGGGCGTGATTGCCCGCACCGATGCGATTGCGGTGCATGGGCTGGACGAGGCGCTGCTGCGCGCCCACGCCTTTCTTGAGGTTGGGGCCTCTGCCGTATTCATTGATGCGCCGCAAACCCTCGACCAGATCAAAGTGATCCCGCAGGACATCCACGGCCCGGCGATCTTCAACGCGGCAGAGACCGGCATTGTTGTCCCGCCCACCGATGCGGCGCTCACCGCCATGGGATACGCTGCCGTCTTGCATCCGCTTGCCACGATCATGGCAAGCGCACAGGCGATCATGGCGCGCTTCCCCAAAGCGGGGGAACCCGATGCGCCGCTCACCTTTTCCAAACTCAACGAGGTCCTGGGGACCCATGACTATCTGGCGCGTGAGCGTCAGTGGGCCAAGGCGCCGCACGTGGCCTGACCGTACGACCAATCATCAAAAATCTCAGGGAGGAGAACCGATGAAAACGACAACCATGACCCTCGCATCCGCAGCCTTGGCCAGCGTGATGCTGACCCAGGCCGCACAGGCCGAGGATTACCCGACCGTCAACCTCAAATACGCGCTCTATTTTTCCGAGAGCATTCCTCAGGCCGAAGTTCTGAAATGGTGGGCGGCCGAGCTTGAGGAACGCAGCGGCGGCACCATCACGGTGGATTTCTTCTGGTCGGAATCCTTGGGCAAATCGACGGAACTGCTGGAACTGGTCGGTCAGGGCGCGGTCGAGCTGGCTTCGCCCGCGCCGTCCTATTACGCATCTAGGCTGCCCTTGATGAACGTGACGTACCTGCCGATGATCTTTCCGGACAACGGCGTGGCGCGTGCCACGTCCGAGGCGGTGGCGGCCTTGCCCGCTGTCGTGGCAGAGCATGACCGCAACAACGTGGTGCCCATCCTGTGGACCAGCCTGCCGACCTATCACATCCTCTGCACCAAGCGGATTGAGACCCTCGCCGATTTCGTGGGTGCGCGGATGCGAAGCTACGGCGAATACGTACCACGGCTCTGGGACACGCTTGGGGCGGTCAACGTGACCGTCTTGGCCCCGGAAATCTACGAAGGGCTTCAGCGGGGCAATATCGATTGTTCCTATTTGCCCGACGACTTTGCCATGGCCTACAAGCTCCAGGAAGTGGCCGACTATTACATCGACCTGAACTTTGGTGCGATCAGCGGTTGGCCGATTTACGTGAACCAGGATCTGTGGGACGGCTGGTCCGATACGACGCAAGCCCTGTTCAACGAGATTGGTGCAGAAGCCGCCGCGATGGACCAGGAAATCGTCAGCCAATCAGGTGCAAATGCGCGGGCGGCGTTCTTGGAGGCCGGCATGGAACTGGTCACGTTCACCGAGACGGACGAACTGATGGCCCGCGCACCGGATTTCCTCGACATCTGGGTGGGTGAGATGGAGGCCAAGGGGCTGACTGACGCCGCCCAAGAGGTTGCTGCCACTGTGCGCACCCTAGTCGGCGCCGCCAACTAAGCACCACTCCCCCGGACGCGCAGGGCGCTGCGTTCGGGGGACTGTGCGAAAGGACATATCATGAGCATGTCGAAAGATCGGCCCAAGGGCGCGGCCCTGGCGTGGTCAGCCTGTGATCGCGCGATCAAGCTGTTGGTCGATAGCTGCCTGATTTTGTCCTGCGTCATTCTCGCGTTCATGACATTGCTGGGCAGTGCGGACGTCGTCGCCACGTTCCTTTTTGACCGACCCGTTCCGCTCGTCCGGGAATTGTCCGAAGTGCTGCTGGCCGTGGTCATTTTCATGTCGCTGGCCTTGGTGGCCCGCGAAGAACGGCATGTGAAGGTCGATCTGTTCCTTGGCTACTTTGGACCTGCCGCCCGCCGTTGGCTGCGCGTCGTCGCCCTTACCCTCAGCGCTGCGGTGATGGCGCTTTTGGCATGGCAATCCGCTGAATTGGCCCTCGCCAGTTTCACCGAAGACGAACGCGCCATGGCCGCCATTCGCTTCCCCGTCTGGCCTGCCAAGATCGCGGTCGCTTTCGGGCTCGGTATCACCGTGCTCGAATACCTCCGCCTGTTGGGGCGGGCACTTTTCACTGAGACTTCCGTGCCGGACGGGGTATAGCCATGGATCCGCTTCTTCTTGGCGCTCTGCTCATCGCCTCCATCCTCTTTTGTGCCGCACTTGGCCTGCCCATCGGGATTGCGATGTCCGCCGTGTCCCTACTGGGCATGTGGCTGATCACGGGTGAGGCCTTCATGCTCACCACTGCGCAGACGCTGCCGTATGCCGTGGGCAGCGACTTTGTTTTTGTCGTGATCCCGATGTTCATCCTGATGGGCGCGATTACCTCGGCCACGGGCATCACCTCAGAGCTTTACCGCGCCGCGCATCGTTGGACCAGCGGTGTGCGCGGTGGGCTCTACTATGCCACAACGCTCGCGGCGGGTGGGTTCGGGGCCATCAATGGATCCACCGTCGTCAGCGCCACAATCTTTACCAAGATCGCCCTGCCGGAGATGCTGACCTTTGGCTATTCACGGTCCGTCAGCGCGGGCTGCATCGTCGCCGCCGGAACCTTCGCCGCCCTCATACCGCCATCGCTCGCCATGGTGATCTACGGAATCTTGACCGAAGAGAGCATCGGGCGGCTCCTCATGGCCGGGCTTGGGCCGGGCTTCGTGACCATCGCGGTCTACTTCCTTGGCACCGCAATCCTCGTCCGAACTCAACCCAGCGTCGCACCGCCCGATGTCGAGCATTTCACGATGGCCGACAAAGTGCAGTCGCTGAAAGGGCTTTGGGCGATCTTGCTGCTCGTCTTCCTTGTCATGGGCGGGATCTATTCCGGGATCATGTTCCCGTCGACGGCCGGCGCCGCAGGCGCTGGGGGTGCCATCCTGATATCGATCCTGCGCGGCAAGATGTCGGGAAAGGGATTTGTCGAGTCCCTCAAAGAAACGGCCATAATGACGGCTGTTCTCTTTCTGATTATTATCGGCGGCCTCCTTCTGTCACGGCTCCTGCTGGTCTCCGGCGTCCTGCGCGAGATCACGAGTATGTTCGGCGACGATGGCATGTCCGTCGCCTGGTTCCTGACGCTGGCCGTGCTGATGTTCATCGTGCTGGGCATGTTCATCGACGGGTTGTCGATGTTGGTGATGACCGTGCCCATCATGTACCCGATTTCCCAGACGCTGGGCCTCGACCCGATTTGGTTCGGTGTGATTGTCGTCAAGCTGGTGGAAATAGGCGCCATCACCCCACCCGTGGGCCTAAACCTCTTTGCCGTGATCGCGGCCTCGGATGGTGAGGTCGACGCCAAAACCGCCTTTCGCGGTGTGCTACCTTTCCTCGTGATGGAAGCGGCGACGCTGCTCCTCATTATATGGTTCCCGGTGATCGCGGTCGGGCTGCCAAACCTGATGTTCAACTGATGCTGCGCACAGGATTTCCGCAGTCCGATGAGGACCAACCGGATAGCACAATCCACGGGATTTGCGCCGTTATCCCCGGGATCAATGTCGATACCGACGCGATTTATCCCAAGCAATTCCTGAAGACGATCAAGCGAACTGGCTTGGAAAACGCGCTGTTCGCCGATCAGAGGTTTGATAGTGACGGCCGCCCGCAGCCAGATTTCATCCTGAACCGTCCGGGGTTTCGAGACGCAAAAATCCTCATCGGAGAATATAACTTCGGCTGCGGCTCTTCGAGAGAGCATGCCGTTTGGGCGCTGAAAGACTTTGGGATTTGCGCGCTGATATCAACCCAGTTCGGGAGCATTTTCCACAACAACTGTATAAAGAACGGTTTGTGGCCGCTCACCGTGTCTCAGCACGATCTAGACGTTCTCATTGGCCGGTACGCCACTGAAAAGCCGAACCGCATTACTGTGAACACGGACGCGCTCCAAATTTTTCCGGGGGATGGGACGGCCATAAGGGCGGGCCTTTCGTCAAGTGACCACGCACAGTTAAAATCTGGCTTGGATGAAATTGGGCTCACGTTGCAAAAGGCAGACCAAATTGCCCAATTTGAAACCGGCTACGTTCAAATGTTTCCGTGGCTTGACAGCGCACACTCTCGCGTCGCTGAGTAACACGGGCCAATTTCTCGCCTTTGCGCTTAAGGCAATGGCGGTGCGTCGTCAGTGTTGCACAAACCAGCCTTTAAGCGCTGCTGGAACGGGTCAAAAGCCGTCCAGAACCTTGCTGTCTTCACCGCAAGTGTTCGTCCGAGCGGAGGCGCTGATCCGGCGAGGCATCCAGACGAGGACAGAAGCCACCGTTTTCGCGGGTCGGGTTTGGCTGAGTATGAATGCTCAACTCTTTTTTACGCCACGGCGCTAGCGGCTGATTTGACCAAGGTTTGAATCATCGGTCTTCTGTCGAGCAAGCGTCGCGCGATAGACGTTTCCAACGTCAAACCAGTATCTGTTGAGGCTAGGCAGGCTTCTGATTTCTCGAACGGGGTAGGGTAGTCTGCGGTCGCAGCAAAGGGCCCGAAGCCCGCCCGGGACAGGATGATCGCGCCTAACATCGTATCGGCCTCCGCCGCAGGATACTCACCGCTGCCCTCAGACGCTTGCCGTGCCAGCGCGCCCATCAGTACAGGGGCTTCGGCCCTGGGATAAGCCACCATTGGTTTCCGCCTCATTGGGTCTGGATCACCGTCGAAAAGTGCCATCGGAGTCGACAGAAGAAAGGTCTCTGACAAGTCAGGCGCATGGAGAGGCGGGTGCAGAAATGCCGCGTCGATCATGCCTTGTTCGAGGCGCTTTTCCAGGCCAGCAGTCGTGCCTTCGTACAGCTTCACCCTTGCATGTGGATGGTGCCCGCGGAAGGCGATCAGTGTGGGGATGACGATCTGATAGGCAGCAACCTGGGTCATGCCGATGCGCAGGGTTTGACCCAGCCCGGCTTGTGCATTGCGGGCTGACTGTGCGGTTTCCTCGGCGGCGGTGATAACCCGTTCGGCGCCCTCTACAAATTGTTCGCCTGCGGGCGTTACACTGACGCCCCCACGATCCCGGTCGAACAGGCGCACGCCCAATTCCTCTTCGATACGCCGAAGGCGAGAGGACAGCGCAGGCTGGGTCACGTTCAAGCGTCGCGCCGCTCGCCCGAAGTGGGCTTCTTCTGCGATGGCGATAACGCTTTCGTAGTCGGTGAGCGCGAACACTTATGATAACTCCTGTTTATCAAACTTATCATGCAACTGCATCGTAAGTCGCCTTCTTCGATCAATTTTATGACGGGAAACGCGCGGTTCAAGCGCGGTGCTGCACGTCATGAAAGGAGATCCACGTGAAGAAACTGCTCATTCCCCTCACTATATCCACTGCTCTTGCTACGCCGGTCGTTGCCCAGGAAGCCGGATCCCGCGATGCGCGCGGCCAGCTCGATTTCCAAGGTCAGTTTCTAGTCTCCGTTCAGGACGCCGACATGGTGTCGTCGGCCTATGTCAACGGAATGCTTGGTCCGCGCGAAGGCGCTGATACAGTTGCGGTTATTCCCTTGGCTGGTGATCCGCGCGACTGGCAGGCAGCCGAAGTCTTCGCGTCGAACTCAGTGGCGGGCCCGCCCGCTGCCGTTGAAATCACACCCGATGGACGCTTCGCTTTTGTCGTCGAAACCTTTGCGCCGCGCCCGGACAACGACGAAGTCCACAGCTTTGGCGACAAGGCCATCGGCTCGACCCTGACCGTTGTAAGTCTCGCCGATCCGACAGCTCCCGAGGTGTTGCAGACACTCACTGTTGGCCAGCGGCCCATCTCGGTCAGTGTCAATGCAACGGGCGATATCCTCGCCGTCAGCTACTCCATTGAAGGCGGGTCAGGTGGTGAAATCCCGATGCAACTGTTTCGGATCGGCGCGGATGGCAGCCTGAGCGCGCCGGTCTCCCCGGTGATCGAGGGCTACGCGCTCGGCGAAGACAACATCATGGATATGGACTGGCACCCCGACGAGAACGTCGTGGTTTGGATAAACCAGTTTGCCAACACGATGCAGTTTGCCCGCGTCGGCGACGATCTGAGTGTGAAACCCTTTGGCAATACGGTCGATATCGATCGCGCGCCCTACCGTGTGCTCTTCACGCCGGACGGCAACCACGCGGTGACAAACGCCCTCTACTGGGGTCCTGACATCGCAGGCATCTGGATCGAAGCCCCGCGCGGACAACTTTTGACCGTTCGCATGAATGCTGAAGTGAGCGACGACGGCACTGTGCGGCACGCCTTGATCGACAGGGTGATGACAGGTGTTTCGCCAGAGGGCCTCGCCGTGTCGCCGGATGGCCGGTGGGTCGCGACGACCAACCTTGAGCGTAGCTATCTGCCCTACGACGATCCGCGCATCACCTGGTATTCGTCCGTCACACTCGCCGCATTAGATCAGGAAACCGGCGATATGACCGAGATCGGCACGTTCAACTATGATGGCATACTGCCCGAAGCCGCTGTCTTCGATAATTCCGGCAACTATCTGGCTGTCGCAAACTATGACCACTTCGATGATCGCCGCGAGGGCTCCAGCATCGACTTCTGGCGCATCCAGACCGATCCCCTCGACCCGGGCAATACGCAACTCATCAAGACCGAACACTCCGTGCCGGTTGCCCGTGGTGCACACTCGATGGTCATAGCGCGATGAACCTCAGCGCCGCTCGGTTCCCTCGCCGGGCGGCGCGCTCGATATCGAAAGGACGCAAGATGAGAGACTACTGTCTGCTGGCTGCTCTGCCTATTCTCATGGCCGCCGCAGTTTGGGCGGAGACTCTGACGCCCACGTATCGCTACGGCGAGACCTTTATCGCTTACGCGCAAGTGGATCGCACGGACGGAACGTACCGGCGGATGCTCACGACACCGGACGTTCTGGCGGCGACCGATGCAGGCGCGCCGCTGCCCGATGGCACCCGGATCTTGATGGAGACCTACTACAGCCCCGGCAGCCTCAGCACCGTGTTCCACAAACAAAAGGTCGATGGGCAGTGGCATTATGGCTCCTTCAACGGGCAAGGCACAGTTAACCTCGCGACCCTGCCACAGGCGTCCTGCCTTTCCTGCCACGCGCGCGCGGCGGAAACGGATTTTACCTTTACCAAGCCGTCCCTCGATGCCGCGCCTACTCTAGGAGAGGCCCGCCTCACCTGTGACCGCGGCGGGCGCAGCCCCTGCGACCTGCATACCTATCTCGAAGGCACCCACGAGTGACAGCGCGCTATAGCCCTGCGCTACGCATCCTCCATTGGACAACGGTCGCGCTACTCGCGGCCCAGATCACGCTGGCCCTGCTGAACGTAGCACTTTACGAACCGCGCCCAATCCTCGCCGAAGCGCTCGTCCAGGCGCACATCTCGCTCGGCGCGCTTCTGTTTCTGCTGACGCTGGCAAGGATTACGGCCCGCTGGCGTTCACCCACACCGCCAAAGTCCGACAATCCAGTTTTGCGCGTCGCAGCCACAGCCACCCATACCGCGCTCTACGCGTGCCTGTTCGCGCTCCCGATCACAGGATATCTAAAGCTCGCGGCACTTGGGTTTACGGTGACCCTCTTCGGTTTTGTGCCGCTGCCTCCATTGTCTCTGAACGTGCCAGTCGCGCAGTTCGCCGACCAGGCACATGACCTGATCGCAGTCGGTCTCAGCGGCCTTTTGGTGTTGCATATCGCAGCGGCCATGTTTCATCGTCACCTGGATGGTCGGCGGGTGCTGCATCGCATTTCGCTTAGCGGCGGCGCGAGCTAGCCGCATACTATTGGCCTACTGCGGATTTTCTACCGATTTGCGGAATTGTGATGGCTAAGCTCAACTGCGGAAGCGTGGACAATTCGAGCGCGCGGGAAAGCATCTCCCGAAGGCGTTACACAAACGATTCCTTTCGCTCTCTCATTGCGGGAAGACAGAAAGCACTGTGGTTTGCTAGTTTTGCCCGACTATAGATCCCTGCTTTGCCAACAACTCCAACGAATGCGCTTTCGATCGCGCCAAAATCGTCTCATCCCAAACAGCTTCTGCAAAGATATCGTCGACCAGTCCAACCCACTCTAGGATTGGGCGTTCCAGAAACCTCGCGCGAAGCCTCTCGTCGAACACCATATATTCCCTGAGCGCGACACGCCCTTTGCCGTCGGCCCGCTTCACCAACCGTTGCCAGATGATAAGGTTGAGGGACGTCATCAAATCGAAGGAGCGCGCGGCTTGCTCCTCTGGCGGAAACAGGAACGCCATGCGCCTAAGCGCTTCTGCGATGGAGCCAGCATGTGTCGTCGTATTGACGAGGTGCCCAGTGAGGCAGGCCTCGATACAGGCCTCCATGCTCTCACGATCCCTACTCTCTCCGACGTTGATGATCGCGGGCGCCCGGCGCATGGCAGCGCGAATGCCCTCAGCAAAGCTTGGAATGTTGCGACCGATGCCAACTTCAGACTGGCTGATGAATGACGGTGTGTCTGCCGCGTCCGTGTCGATATCCCTGAAGGTGTATTCAATGGGCGCTTGAAGATCGACGATCTTTCGAGAGTGCGGTGCGTTCTCAAGATGGCAACGTGTCATAGCCGCCATTGTCGTCGACTTGCCGTGGCCCGTAGCTCCTGCGACGACGATGATCCCACTGGTGGGTTCGAGCTTATCGCGGAGTTCGGCTTCTAAGCCAACATCATCAAGGGTCGGAGTTGTGTCGGGCAAAACGCGAAGGGTGATTTGCACACCATTTGTCCCATGTCGCTGTTCGCCAACGGCGTTGACGCGGAAACGTTGCGCACGGCGGCGATCCACTTTCTTCTCATATGAAAAGTCCAGTGCGCGGCCCGCGCTGACAAGAGACATGGCGTCATTGGCAGACCAGAGATGAGCCAACATAGACTGCGCCTCCGGAAGAAGAAGCGGTCGTCTAGTTGCGAACTTCTGCTCGCCATGGATCTGCACGCGGATGCGGAGATCAGCGCTGATATTGATGTCCGACGCGCCTTTGAGGGCCGCTGCCACCAGTAAATGCTCAAAAGCTTCCAGATCCGTATCGAACCGATGTGGTTCAGATTTGAGAAGACGCACCTCTGGCGATGATGGATCATCCGCTTCGAGAACAAGAGCGTTCAGGTCGATCATTTGATGACGGCGACACGGCGTTGTAGCGGACGCCATTTTGAGGGGTCTCGGACAAAGCGTGCAGCATTGATGATCTGAACGCGGCGCTCCGCAATGAAGAGTTCCTCACCTGCACCCGTTGCCCGCCGCTCAGAATCCCGGATGATCATCTCGGTTATGAGGCCCGCTTGCACCATGCGGCGATACTCGATCATCCCAAGGTAGTCGCGGCGCAGACGGGCAAAATTCAGCGCCAGTGCTTCGTCAGCTTGTTCAACTCCGGCCTGCCAGCCCTCGGCCGCAAACCTCGCGAAGACCCGTTTTTCTTCGCGGTTCTGCGGCAAGAAATCGTCGTTCTGCCTGGCGGGCTCCTCTAGCGGAATGACGAGATAGTCCCGCCATGTCGGCACGACGGTGGTGATGCGGCCTGGGATTTCGATGCGGTAGTATTCGTCCGCTGCAACTGCCGAGCGACCGTTCTCTGCGACATTGATGGCCGCCGTGGCTCGAGACACAACGGGCGGCAGGATGTAACCCGTTTCCTGGGGCGCACGATAGGCGACACGATTGAAATCAAAAGACTGGGACAGCTTTGGGCTATCGGCCTCAAGCTGGCGCATGATTTGCCAGACGCGGCGTTCATAACCGGCCTGAGCGGCGTAGGAGAGGGCTGCGTCACGCAAGAGATCGTAGCGCTCTTCTTCGATCTCAGTTTCAAAACTCCCGCGTTGTGCCCGCGCTGTAAACTGAGAGAAGGTTTCCGGGGCGCGGTCGCTGCGATATTGATCGGGACCACCCACCACGATGGGGGGCGGCGGCAGGTCTTCTGGCGCGTTCAAGAGCTCCAAGGTCTCACAGGCTGATAAAACGAAGGCCGCCATCAAAACGACGGTGTGCTTCACTTGGCATTTGATCATATCTCGCGGTCCTCCAGATCTGGGACCGGGCTTGCTTCATGACGTCGGTAGTGGATCGTCATGGTCTTGGCAGATTGGTCGACAAAGACTTTCGCGCGGCCCTTGGCCTGGTGGAACGCTTCGCGCAATGCACCAATGGCGGGCAAATTCTGTTGAACGAGCACGATCACAATCGGCGCGCCTGGCTTTTCACCATCCGCGATGACGCGGTAACCTGTTTCGCGCGCAATGATCGAGACCAGGTCTTCGATCTTTCCTGTGAACTCCGCATTCACAACCCGGAACAGCTCCTCATCGGTCACGTGCTCTGGGTTACGGATCACCACCTGCCGGATTGCGATGGGCTCGAGGACACCGTTGTAGAGCCCAGCATCTGCGACCTCACGGTTGATATCGAACGTCTGTTGCTCGACCAAGCTTGAAACCGACGGTGCGCTTTCCGGCGTTGCAGTCGTACAGGAGCTCAGTCCTCCAAGCGCTAAAACAAGCACAATTCGCATCATTGCCAAACCCGCCTCATTACATTCGGGCTGACATCACTTTTGTCTCACGCGCCCTTTTATATCGTTATATGTAACGTTATGTATGATGATAAACCAGAGTGTTTTTCGCGCGTCAACTGAGAACGTATTTGATGGCAAGCCAGGACCTGAAACACGCTTTGCTGCGGCTCGCAGAGCTTAAGAACAATCCTGAGACCAGCGATAGCTTACGCAAGTATGTCACTGACGCTTTGGCGCGCGATCCTGTGGATGTGCTGAGCGAGCTCTCCGTGCTTGGCGAGATCGCAGATCCTGCTAGCTCCCCCGTGAAGAAGAGAGCCAAAGGAACCCGAAATCGGGAGCGTTAGCTCCCGACCCGCTTGATCGGAATGCCCAGCTTGCGGGCTTTGTCCACGAGGTTGTCAGTGATGCCTGATCCGGGGCAAGCAATGACGCCCTTGGGCATCGCGTCCAGCAGTTTGTCATTGCGCTTGAACGGTGCGGCCTTGTTATGTGCGGCCCAATCGGGCTTGAAGACCACTTGCGAGACGCCTCGGTTCTCAGCCCAGAGACTTGCGATATGCTCTGCGCCCTTAGGCGTGCCACCATGTAGGAGGATCATGTCAGGGTATTTCGCCCGGGTCTGATCGAGCACATGCCAAATCGTCTCGTGGTCCTGGTAGTCACCGCCTGTAAATGCGATCCGCGTGCCGTCTGGGCAGTGGACCTCGTTCTTCTTGCGGCGCTCTGCAGAGATGAAGTTACGGCTGTCGATGACCGAAGCGGTCAGTCCCTTGTTGGACGTCCGGGACCCTGTTCGTGGCAACCAGACCGATCCGGTTTCGACTTTGAACTGTTCCACCGCGTGATCTCGCATCGCTTCATAGGCGTCACGGTGATCGATCAGCTTTTGACCTCGCGCGATTTGGCGCTCCAGCTCAAGGCTCTTCACTTCAGATCCATCCTGTTCGCGCATGAGCTGGCGTTGTTCAGTCTCGTTTTCATCAAGTCGGCGTTTGATTATGCCAAGACGCCGATGGAAGATATTGGTGAGCGACCATAGGAGCTCTTCGAGATCGTCCTCGAGCTGCGTGTCAGCGAGGAGCATATAGGTTGCCTCGACCATGGATTTGATGGCGCATGCGGTTTGATCTGGGTCGGGCAGGGTGCGGTGGTCGGTTTCATCTTCCGGGGGCGTTGCACCATGAAGGGCAAGGGTCTCAAGCGCGTGGGCCGTGGGGCTCGATGTCTGGCTGTCGAGAGGAGCGTGGAGGGTCATCGTTTGTGGTCCTTTTGATTTGGGTCTCGTCCTGATCCGATTTGGATGGGGCGATAACAGGACCGGCGGCGGCGCAACCACACCCGCAAGGGCCGGAGCAAAGCGGAGGACGCGGGGTCCCCGCAAATTTGATCCGCGAGGAGGCGGGCGCGCCCGCCGGGGAAATTTTCGGGGATCCCCGTGTTGTGGTTGGGCCAAGGGCGCCTCTGCGCCCGACCCGCTGGTTCATCGACCCAGGAATCCAAACGGGGCAGGGCGGGCCACATCTCCCAGGACCGCGAAGGAGCTTTCTCCCTCCTTTAGGCCGCCTGCTCATCTGGCCACAGATCATGTCCTGAGATTTGGGCGGATACGAAAGCCGACAGACGATGCCGAAGTGCCGTTACCCCCTCTGCGATCAGGTCAGTGTTGAAATCGTCTCGGACCGGGCACAGCAACACCGCTTGGCCTTGCTCTGCTTCGAACCGCGATCTCAATGCCTCCGCACCGCGCAGACCTGCCACATCGTTGTCATGAGCAATCCAAAGACGCCGGACAGAAGACGGCCAGATGAACGCCGCCATGTGATTGGCCGTTAGGCAGGAGACAAGCGCGGCGGTGGGAAAGGCCATACCAACGGAAAGCGTGTTTTCGAGACCTTCGCCGACAATGAGATCGCGCGCCTGTTGCCAGGGTCCAATCCGAATGCCGTTACCATGGAGGTTCCCAAGGACACGTTTCGGAGCCTCGATCTTTGCCAGACCACCAAAAGGATCGAGGAAAATCCGAGAGCAGCCCGTGACTTTGCCCGTGTTGTCGGTGATGCTGGCGAGGAGTGCGGGATAGGCCATGCGCTGACCGCTGTCAGACAGCAGATAGGCACTTGGATGGAACCGTAGGGTCGGGTCGCGCCGTGTGATGCCACGACGTATCAGATAGGCTTCCGCCAAGGTTCCCGAGATAGGTTTGCCATATCCAAACAGCTTTTGTCCGGCTTCCGCGCGATTTTGAGAGGGTCGGCGGCGTTGTTGCGTCTTGGGTGGTTTGCCGGTTTCCAAAGGTGTTTGCCCAAGGAAGTCAGTTGCACGCTCAAGAAGCGCGGGCCAGCCGATGGGATCAAGATGCGCCCGCAAGAGATCGAGCAAATCGCCATACTCGCCTGTCGCATGATCAGTCCATTTCCCGGCAGCCCGGCCTCCCTTGGATCTCAACCGAATGGAAAGGCTCTTACCGGCCGCGCCGGTCACGTCCCCCATTTGCCAGTAATTGCCCGTCCTGCGGCCATTCGGGAAGAAATGACGGCAGAAGGCTTCCGTGTCGCGGGCCAGATCCTCAGCCACCGCGCCAATCTGTTTTGGATCAATACCTCTCATGCCGCCCACCGAGATTGGTCGGGTTTGGCGACGACTTTGTGGGCCTCGAGCAGGGCCGTGAGAACAGCATCCGTGTCGAAGGGAACGAAGAGACGGGTTTTCCACTGAATGATCTCGGTAAAACAACCCCTGGCTTTCATGGCCGGCAGAGCGCTTGGGGACGCTCCGATGAGCTCAAGACGATAGGCGCTCATCACGCGTGACCGGCGCAGGCTGAGCCCAGAGGAGAGGTGGATGCTTTGACCCCGGTCAATGACCGCTTCGCGGACATCTTGAGGTGAGAGTTCGATGGTGTGGTCAAGGCCAAGCGCCGCATAGAGCTGCGCCAGCTGTTCTTGTGTCACCAGACGGCCCAGGGCCCGTTCGCCATCTTCCGTCTGCAAGCGGTTGATCCGCATATTGTCGATTGGTAAACGATCCCAGATCGGCAAGAGGAGTCCCGACACCAAGGTAAGCTTGGAGATCGTAAATTCCGGGATCGAAGCGACTTCCGCCTCCCATGCTCTGGCGAACGCAGTGTCAGACGCATCGTCCCAGTGTGAGTTTTTGAGCTCAAGCTCCAGCATACGTTCATCACCCATGGGACGCAGCAACTCTAGGCGCGCGATGGGTTCACCCTGCTCTGTCATAAGGCTGGTTGCGGGCACGACCACAGCAGCGCGTCCCGACGTTTTGTTGAGCATCAGGCGGACGCTGTCTCTTTCAGCGGCTAGGTCTTTGACCTGCTCTAGGGTGAAAGGCTGATTGCGATCTGTCCGTTCGATCGTGAGCGCCGTTGCGGTCGCCCCGGTGGCTGCATGTTCATAGATCGTCTTGCGATCGATGATTTCAAACTTCTCGGCTTGCAGTGTTTCAAGTCCGACCTCGTAGGTGCCCGCAGCAATCGCTTCGTCAATGATCGCCGCCAGGATGTCACCAAAGCACTCAAAGATCGCATCTTGCATATCCACGCGCAGGGCCAAGCACCGGTTCAGAAACTGTTGTATTGGTGGGAGCTGCTCTTTCAGCGTGCCGTCTTCATCGCAAAGCGAGAGCCCTGTCATCTGTTCAAAGGCGGTCTGGGAACAGGCTACAATCCGGCCCTTGGTCAGGTCCCAGAAGAAGTTGCGCAGAGCTTTGCGGGCATAAGCGCTTTCAAGATTGTCTTCGGCGCGAAACATGTTCTGGCCGCCGGTCTCCCGTTGACCTTTGGTGATCGCGCCCAGCGTGTCGAGCCGTCGGGCAATGGTCGACAGGAATCGCTTTTCGCCTTTGACATCCGTCGCGCAGGGTCGAAAGAGCGGCGGTTGCGCCTGATTGGTGCGGTTTGTCCGGCCCAACCCTTGGATGGCATTGTCTGCCCGCCAGCCCGGTTCCAAGAGGTAATGCACGCGCAACCGACGGTTCCGCGCGCCGAGATCAGCATGATAGGAGCGACCCGTGCCACCGGCATCGGAGAAGATCAGGATCCGCTTGCGGTCATCCATGAAGGCTTGAGTTTCTCCGAGGTTGGACGAGGCGGGGCGGTTTTCGACCTTCTGGCGTCCGTCTTGTGTGGTGACGATCCGACGAGAGCGGCCCGTCACTTCTGCAACCATCTCTTTGCCGAAATGCCAGATGACTTGATCCAAAGCGCCTTGAACGGGTGCAAGCGCACCAAGATGCTCGATCAACGCATCGCGCTTCTCAGCAGCGTCGCGGCATTCGATTGGATGGCCATCCTGATCCCGGGCAGGTCGGGATTTGAGATTGCCGTCCTCATCGGTGAAGGGCTCAAAGAGCTGCGTTGGGAAGGAATGCATGAGATAGTCCAGCACATACTCCCGTGGCGTGACATCGACATGCAGGTCTCCCCATTCCGAGACTGGGATTTGAGCAAGGCGACGCTCCATCAAGGCCTCACTGGTCGATACGATCTGCAGCACAGCTGAATGTCCAGCCTCCAGGTCAGCTTCGATGGACTTGATCACCGTGGGACATTTCATCGCCGTGATCAGATGATTGAAGAAGCGTTGTTTGTTGCTTTCAAATGCCGAGCGTGCTGCTGACTTCGCTTGGACATTGAGTGTGCCTTCGTCAGAGGTGATGCCGGAGGCCTCAAGGGCTGCTTCGAGGTTGGAGTGAATAATCTGAAAGGCGTCGGCATAGCTGTCGTATATCTCCCGCTGCGCCGATGTGAGCGCGTGGACAAGCATTTCGTATTCGACACCTTCGTAAGAGAGGGATCTCGCCAGATAGAGGCCGAGTGCTTTGAGATCGCGAGAGATGATCTCCATGGCGGCAATGCCCCCGGCTTCCATGTCGGCCACAAACTGTTCGCGTGTGGCGAAAGGGAAATCACCTGTGGCCCAGAGGCCAAGGCGGGACGCATAGGCCAGATTGCCGACAACAGTCGCCCCTGTTGCGGAAACATAAACGATGCGGGCATCGGGGACTCGGTCTTGAAGTTTCAGACCGGCGAGACCTTGTTGTGAGGCTTGCTTTTCGCCGCGGCCGCCTTCCTTGGCTTTCTCGCCAGCCGCATTTGCCATGGCATGGGCTTCGTCAAAGGCAATGACGCCGTCAAAATCAGCACCCAGCCAATCCGCCACCTGATCAAGGCGAGAGGCTTTGACAGTCTCGCCATGTTGCCGCTCAGATGTGCGCAGGGTGGCATAGGTCACAAAGAGGATGCCTTGGTCCAGACGAATGTCTGAGCCTTGCTTGAAGCGAGAAAGTGGAATGATGTCTGAGCTACGCCCGCCCAATGCGGTCCAATCTCGAACGGCGTCTTCTATCAGCTTGTCAGACTTTGAGATCCAAACAGCGCGCCGGCGCCCGCGCATCCAATTGTCCAGAATAATGCCTGCAACCTGACGGCCCTTACCGCATCCTGTGCCATCCCCCAGAAACCAACCTTTGCGCAACTGAAATGCGCCGTCGCTTTCTGCTTCGGCCGCGACCAGCCGGTCCGTTTCAGGATCGACACAAAACCAGCTCTGAAGATGCTGAGCATGCGCTTCGCCCGCATAGATGACAGTCTCAACCTGAGCATCAGAGAGCAGACCCTCTTCGAGAATGTCTTTAGGCAGCAGGGGGCGGTGTGAGGGGACGGGTGGGGCCACTGACGCCATGGCCGCTGATTGCACAAGTGCGGTTGGATGGGCTTTGGCCCGCTCGATGGCAATGGATTGGACGTTGTAACCCTCATAGAGCGCGCTGTTGAGTTTCGCTGATGTTTGAGCGGTCCAGTCTTTTGGTGCGTAGGAGACTTCGCGCGCCTCGGTGCGATCAAAGGGGTGTTGTGCTTTGACCGCGGCGACAGCCCGGGCCTTTGCCTTTGCATCCTTCAACAAAGACGACAGGGCGGGGTTTTCGACCTTTGAGACAACAGCGTGTGAGCGGACATGTGCGCGTTGCGGACAGTTTTCCAACAGACGCTGGAGAAGCTCTTCCGACGTGTCGATCTGCGTGTGGAACACAGATTGATCGCTCGCGTTTCCGCCATCAATCTTGTCGATCACCGTAAGGCGTGTCTCGGTTGTCGTGCCATGACGCGCATAGGCTTTGCCGGAGACTGGCGCTGAGAACTGCACCCTGCCGGTTTGCGCGATGCGGTCGAAAGCCGAGCGATAAAGGCTGTGTGCTGGAGCGAAATTTGCGCCGGAGATGGCAACCAGCCGACCGCCTGGCCGGAGCCGCGCAAGCGCCGACAAAATGTGTGCCGCGATCGCGCCTTTGTGCTTGCCGTCCACGCGAGGCGAGGCGGAGAAAGGCGGGTTCATCAGGATGACGGAGGGCTCAACGGACCGACCCAAGCGGTCATGGATGGCGCTTGCGTCGAGCTTGGTGACCGTCGCGGCAGGAAACAAGCGCTCCAAGAGAGCCGCGCGGAGTGGGTCGAGCTCGTTGAGATGCAGAGAGGTGCTGCCGGCCAAAGAAGCATGAATGGCCAAGAGACCGGTGCCGGCGGAGGGTTCGAGAACGACGTCCCCGCGGTGTAGGCCGGCAGCATGCGCCGCGACGGCTGCAAGGGGCAGGGGGGTCGAGAATTGTTGAAGCTTCTGCGATGTCTCAGACCGGCGGGTATGCGACGGCGAAAGCGATGCAATCTTGGTGTAGATACCAATCAGGTTTTGTGGCGACGTTGCGCGCTTGATCAGGGCAGAGCCGAACTTCGTCAGCAATAGAATTTGCGCGGCCTCGCAAGCATTATACGCATCCTTCCAGACCCATTGCCCAGATGTGTCGTCCGCGCCAAACGCATCTTCCATCGCGTTTCTTAAAATGGATGTCTCGATGGGGGTGCCGCGTTCAAAACTTGGGAGGAGCACTTGCGCGGCCGCGAGCAGCAGGTCAGCTTTTCGGGCGATGTTTTCTGCGGGTTTGGACGTGGATCGAAGGGGCTGTTTCATCGGGAGGTCTCCAAGAAAAGGGTGGCACCTTCCTCCGCGCCTCTCTCTGGCCCGGGGAAGGCTTGCCCTTCCCCACACCGCCTCTCCCTCTCTTCTTCCGGGTCCTTGCAACAAGCTGGCTTTCAGATCCCATCCAACTTCGCAGCGCCGATGTTGCGAACACCAAAAGACTGAGGCCAATCATGCTTGTTATGTGCCAAACACTGCGTCGATGGATGCACGCGCGTCTGGGAGGCAGTGGGTCTCGTAGTGACCTAAGAACCCCCAGCAGCTATCGGTCTCTTCGTCATCTTTTTCGATGATGAAGCCGAAGCAATTGACCGTCAGATACGCGTCGTAGGTGACAACATCTTGGACCAGCAGCTTTTCGAGGTGATCAGATCGTTGCGGTGACAGGCGCTTCACCCCATAGGCGCTGCGCGCATCTACGCGCGTGACGTGGATGAATCCAACCTGCCCGGAATCCCAGGGGCAATGGAACCCGATCGTATTCATTGTGATACCGCTATGGTCATAGAGGTAGAGCGGCAAGATGATAGCCTGGCGGCGCGCGCGCATAAGGAGAGCGTCCATGCCAAGGGTGGTTGCTTTCGAAACCCCTGCAAGGTTGACGAGAAAGTCGCTGGGCGTCTCAAACGTGTGGGGATCACCAAGGCGGTAGCGCCGGTGCCAGCAGGTCATCGTTGTGTAGGTTTCAAAGTTGCGGGGGTTTTCTGGGTCGGTGTCGTGAAAGATTTTGATCCGGTGATCGCGATACATCTCAGTGTGAATGGGGTTGTCCATTGCTGTCTCCAAAAATGAAAAGACCCGCCAGGTGGGGCGGGTCATGTGAGAGTGTGAGGGTTGAGCGCCTTACGCAGCAGATGCGGTTCCGACGGGGTGTTCCGTCAGATTAAAGACAAGGTTCTCCGTCGCTTTCTTAAAGCCCGGTGGTTTGCGGGCGGCCAGGCAGCGCACAGACGCGCGACAGCCCTCGCCATGGTGTTTGGCAAAGGCGGTCACCTGCGCGACGAGATCGTCCATTCCGGCGGCCGTGATGTGCCGGGTTGGGCGTTCTTCTCCAAAATCGAACTTGGTGACGATGAAACTGCCCTCTTTGTGAGCGCGATAGAGGGTGATGGTGTATTCGATGCTTTTGGGCACGGGTCTCTCCTGATGGCGCGCCGGTCGAGCCGATGTGGAGACCTTGAAAACGCGCCAGCAAGAAAGGACCGCCCCCAGAGTTGGGGCAGTCCGTGGGATGGGCAATGAGCAGATCAATACTCTGATGGAAGCAGAATGGTCATGACCCGGCGGGTCACCTCGAGATTGGTCGGGTCAGGCGAGCCATAGTGATAGTCGCTGTCGTAGAGATCGAGTTTGAACCAAACCGTTTCTCCGGCGATCTCGATGACACCCATCTCATGCCAGCCATAGGGATCGCTTTCTTCATTGAAGGTGTCATAGGCTGCGATTGCGGCAAAAAGCGTGTGTTTGAACGCGTCAGTTTGCTGAACGATGCCTTGTGTCATGACAACTTGCCCAGAAGGGATAGCCCCGTCCACGGCCAGCCCAAGACTGGCCTTTCGGAATGCATCGTTTTGGGCCGCGACGATTTTGGCGGTCTCTTTTGTACTTGAATCAGCGGTCACCGGATCAGGGGATGGCATAGTGTGTCTCCGTGCCGGGCGGGCGAGGACATCCCACCAAATGAAACCCGGCAGGACAAAAGGGCTGTCCCAATCCCCATGAGATCGGAACAGCCCAGCTGCTCGGTGGCCTAGCGCCTGTTATGCGGCATCATTGAGGTAATCAGGGAGAGCCTGCTCCGTGTCTGCAGATGCATCGGCAACGTCCTCGGTAGCGTCAGACTGCTCAGCAAACGCCATCCCATCAGGCAGCCAACGCGCGGTCCGGGCTGCTGTCTCAGGCGTCAGACCAGCGCTTTCGACGGGATTGTCCGAGAAAGCTTGGTCCATGGCTTTCGCCAGTTCTGGTTTGCGCAGACCTGATCTCTCGTCCGCCCAGGTCTCCCCAATGAGGGTTTTGCCGATCTCGAGCGCGTGGTCTTTCTTGACGCGCGCCCAATAGGTGTCCGCCCCTGGACGCCAGCAGGACGCGACATCAATCGAGAGGCGTGCGCCAATGGCCTCAAGAACCGGATTGGCACGGCTGTCATTGCCTAGCTGCTGTTTCAACCCGTAGGCCGTGCACCAGGCAAAGAGGGCCTGTTTGTCCACCTCGCTCAAGGCGCAAAGTGCTGCAAAGTCCTCGGGAGCCTCTACATCGGCCCAGGCAAGGTTGAGGCTCTCTTTCATCTGATCGAGCATGTGTGCCGCCACAGTGTCTTTGAGCGCATCACTTGATCCGTGGGTCATCGCTGGCCGCAAGGATTGATCGAGCGGCGACAGATAGCTCCCACGACCGATGACAGCACGGGCCATGGCATATAGCATGACATCGAACGCCGTGGCGTAATCTGCCGCCAGATGGGCCTGCAAGATCTGATGCCGCGTTGCACGGAGATCGTCTGCCAGAGCCTGCGGTATGCCTTGTGCCTTGCGCGCCGCCGTTGTGGCATCGACCGGGACAGCCGAGGCAGATGCCCGCATGGATTGCGGCAACTCAATTGTGGGCGCCGCCGGCGCATCCTCTTCACGATCACCTTCGGTCTTGTCTTCTGGGTCAGCTGTTTGAGGCGGGATGTCCTCAGGACGCACCAGGCCTTCGTGGTAGGTCGGTTCACCGGCATGAGAGATGGTCACAACACATCCGGCGATCTTGTGATCTTCGTCTGTGAAGGCGACGTTTGCCGCGCGGATGTCGTCGATTTCCCGCAGGCGGCCCCAGACTTTCTCTTCTTCCTCCTGAAGCGCCTCTGTCCACGTCTCCTCGTCATAGTCCTCTTCAAGCTCCGTTTGCCGGGCCTGAAGCTTGTCGTATTCAGCGTCGAGGGTGGGATCTGAAGGAAGCGCTTGCGGATAGACCCGGCCGAAGGGACGAAAGCTGTCGTAGTCGACGTCGCGCATGGGCTCTGCCCATTTCCACGTCTTTGCAGCCACTTTGGCAAGATCGGCCAGCTTGTCATCGGCAAGCCGCTCCAGAAGATCTGGATCTTCAAGATGCGTGTTACCGCGGTCTGAAAAAAGGTCTTCAATCACGGTTCCGCCTGCGTCTTTGTAGGTGCCCACCCCGACGAATTTTGCAAGCTTCGACGCCCCTGAATAGGTCTGTTGGGTGAGGTGGTTTCGAATAGCATGAGCGCCAGGATTGTATTGCTTGCGCACAGCTTCCCAGGCGTCGATCTGGCGGGCATGGTCGTCGGTCAATGTGAATGCCGTCACGCAGTCGAGTGACATGCCCCCATCGCGAAAGATCTGCATGATCTCGGGCGACACACTGGCCAGTTTGAGCCGCTTCACAACGAGAGACGTGGTGATCCCAAACTGTGCAGCGATCTGATCCTCAGTGCGGCCTTTGGCGCGCAATGCCGCAAAAGCTTCGAACTGGTCGGCTGCATGCATCGCAGCGCGGACCATGTTTTCAGCCGTGGACGTATCCTCGGCCAAGTCTGGATCTTCGATGTGACAAGGGACCTTGTGCCCCGCCTTGATGTGTCCGTCTTCTTTCAATCTCTGTAAAGCTGCCAGCCGACGACCGCCGGCATGCACGTGGAATTTCGCGCCCACCTTGTGGACGAGCAAGTTCTGTTTGAGACCGGTTTCCTTAATGCTGGCATAGAGTTCTGCATCAGCTTCAGGAGACGCCGGAACCTTGCGCACGTTCTTCGGGCTGAGGGTGAGTTTCGAAAGCGGGATGAGCTCGAAGTTGGGCGCAACGGCGGCAGCTGGTTTTGAAGCTTCGGCGGCCTTGGGGTTCGTCTTGGTCATGTTCTGGGATCCTTCTCCAGGTCCCCGGGCCCGGGAGAGCCTCTCTCTCCCTATCAAGCCCGGCGACCCGGGCTTGCCTTCCTCTTCCTCTCTCCTTGGCGGACGACGGTAGCCGTTGGGTGGATCTTGGGACAGCGGCACGGGTCTCGTTGAGAGCAAGTTCATACAATACAAGGCGGTCCTGGCAGCTCACAGCTATCGTAAACGATGAAGCGAGCGATGGGTGACCTGATGCGAAATGACTACATAGATCAAATTGTAGCCGAAGTTGAATGTTGGCAACGGCAGATTCACAGACAGCCGGAACTAGGATTCAATGAGTTCCAGACCGCAGATTTTGTCGCCAGCAAGCTCACCGATTTTGGATTGGTGGTAGATTGCGATCTTGTCGACACTGCCGTTGTCGGAGTGCTGAAGCGAGGATCCAGTGATCGCACACTCATGTTCCGCGCAGAACTCGATGCTCTCCCGATCACAGTAGCGTCGGAGCTTCCTCATACATCGGAGGTTCCGGGTGTAATGCATGTCTTCGGACATGACGCACACACTACCATGCTTTTGCGAGCGGCCAAGCTGCTTGCCTCGAAGCGTTGCAAATCACGGGCGCCAGCGAAACTCGTCCCTTTGAAGATATCCCTGGGCGAGACGTGGGTTGCTGAAAAAGACTCTCAGCCAAAATGACGTCTAAGGGTTCTTCCAAACAGATATCACCGAAGGACTTTTCTGGAGGTGTAATCCTTCCATTGATTTTGCCTCGATCATCAAATGAGGCCGCTCTCACCGAAGCCATCGCCGAACAATCCAAACGGTTTTCAAACATTGATGGCGTTATTGGCGTCGAAGTGAACACGGCACTTGAGGTCAAACACTCTAGTCACGGACGCGCTCATCTCGACTGCCTCAAAGCGACCCGAGATGCCTTGAACGCCGAAAAGATGCTGATTGTGGATGTTGGCTCCTTTTCGAACGAGCATATCGAGAAATGTGCTGCGTGCGCAGAGTTCGGTGCTGACGCCATTGTGACAAAATTGCACAGCATCGCTCGAGCCAAGTCTGCGGTATCGAACAACGATTTCATCGCACATCAAGCGAAGCTCGCGGATCAAACCTGCCTTCCTGTTCTTCTCGATCAGCCCTGCTCTGAAACTGAAATTGGCAGGCTACATGACTGCGTAGCACAGCGCAGCGAAAACGTTGTCGGCATCGTCATGCGGCATGATGACCGGACACAGGCCTATGACGAAAACTACTACGCCATAAAAGCGATGGATCGCCCCATCGCTTGCCTAACTGCATCTGACACGGCTCTTTTTCATAATATCAATACAGGTGCAGATGGCGTCATATCAAAGCTTGCTTCTATCGCACCCTACGAAGTGGTGGCCCTCTTCCAAGCGTCGCGTGAAGGGCGCTTCTTCGAAGCGCAAGCGACGCACAACAAGCTGTCTCCGCTTGTCGAGCTCGTTGGCAATCAACCTCAAACGGACCGCTACGCTGTTTTCTGTGCGATCGCAAAAAAGCGAGGATTGCTTGGATCGGCCGAACTAGCCAATGAGATGGGAAAGCTGGACCCATCAACGATCCGA
Source organism: uncultured Shimia sp. (assembly GCA_937897325.1). GTDB lineage: Bacteria > Pseudomonadota > Alphaproteobacteria > Rhodobacterales > Rhodobacteraceae > CALCOY01. The sequence goes on along the minus strand of CALCOY010000098.1, from coordinate 35,285 downwards.
AGAATTGATCGAACACTGGAAGCGGTGGCTCTGATACCGATCGATTGAGCTGGCCTATCGCTCGATGCCACGCCCGCCCTCTTTGCCCACGTCGCGAGACCGCTCATGCTGCTTGACCTGTGTTTGCAGTCTCTGAATAGCCGGTAAGGCAGTCGCGACACTCTCCAGCCGCGCCATCACAGCGGCTTTCTGGGCAGGTTTCATGCGCCCAATTGCCGGATCGACCGCACTGCCCGCTTCAATCCGTGTCCGTCCGCGCCCATATCGGTCGTTCAGGCTTTGTTGGAACTGAGACACTTCTTTCTGGGCAGGTGCATTCTTCAGAAGCTCGGATGCCGCGCGCAGTTTCGCGTCACCATTGGGCATCTTGTCCACGCTCTTCACGTCCTCGACAAACCGCTGCGCTTCTGGAGACAAGTCGCGGATCGGCACGGCCATAGCAGCTCTTGTCTGATCGTGGCGGGTTTTGATTTGTCCTTCTGTCTGGTCAATCGCAGCCCCAACTCTGCTCGTGTGCTGGATCAAAGCCGGAATGTGTTTGAGCGCCTCGCGCTGTTCAGCGTTAGCGATGCCCAGTCGTGATACGCCCTTCACATCACCCAGCGTAGCCGGCTCTCGATAGAGTGCCTCTGAGACGGTGTCCGCTGTTTGGCCTTTCTGGAACCGGTCGACCAGTTGCTCGACAGCCCGGTCCGGCTGGACGTAGATCCGGCCTGCGATGTCTTTTGCCGTCGCGATGACCGGCTCCATGGAGGAGTGTTGGGCTGCTTGAACGCGCAAGGTCTCCGGCGCAACGGCAGGCATATCTTGCACGCCGTCGATAAGGATTTTCGGGTCTGCCATGGGGGGCCTCGCTTTCTCGGTGGGTGCGTCAGGAAGGATTTGACCGCGAACGTCTTGCGCCTTCAAAGGCTGCAGATTGGTCTTGTGCTCCGCCCATTGCGCGGCGAAGAGGGTCTGCCAGTTTTCCTGCGCAAAGCTCTGCCACTCGGAAGACTGATCGCGCAGGAGAGCACTGTCGGATGTCGGCGCGTGAGAGCCATGCTGCAGTATGGCCTCCTCACCAAACTGGGCGCGCACGCTCTTGTTGAACGCGCGGAGCTCCCTTGCACCGTCGGAGACATTCAGCTCGTAATGGGCACGACGCTCAAAACGACGGACGGCGCGTCCAGCCGTTGCTTGCGCCTGCAGATCACGTCCCAACCGACGCCCTGCCTGATGGACAGTGTGCGGAACATGCGGCGGCAAGGGTCGTTGACCTCGACCAGAGCGCACAGCGGCTTTGGCATCAGACCCCCGCGACAGGTGTGGTGAACTACGATCAACGGGCCGCTCGAGCCGGTCAAAGCGCTGCGCCAACCGTTCCAGGCGTTCCCGCAGATAGGCCAAATTCGACCGGACAAACTCGACCACAGTTTTGGTGGTCGGGTAGCCGCGCCGTTCCGCAAACCCTTGGATAGCGTCCTTGTAGTCAATCGTACTCCGGTAGAGCGCCGTGGAATCCTGCAGCCTGTCTTGCGCCATCTTCTCGACCATCTCACCTTGCGATCGGAAGTCTTCGCGGGACGCGTAAAGCGTTACATCCTCGCGGTGCCGGGTCAGCGCCACATAGGAAAGCTGTGAATCCATCGTGGGTGAGAGATAGACAAAAGAGCGATCAACAGTGTTGCCCTGTTCTTTGTGAATGGTGCGCGCATAGCCGTGATCAAGATGATTGTATTCATGGGCGCGCACGACAATCGGATCGAGATGTCCATCGACCAAAACCTCAAGCTTGTTGGGGTCAGCACTGCGCACTGTACCGGTTGAGCCATTGAAGACATCGAGACTGCGCTCGTTCTTCAGAAAGAGGACCCGATCTCCTTCCGCAAAGCTGCGCGCCCCGCGCTCGGCCGCAAACGGGGTATCCGTTCCCAAGGCTCCGGCGTCCTGCAGCGCATTTCTCGCGTCCGCGTTCAGCGCCAAAACGTCTTTGTTGCGATGGGCCATGACGGTGACGTCAGCCCCAGCCCGATGATGCGGCATCCACTCCGCAATGAGGGCTGTGCGCGCCTCTTCCGAGGTCTCATTCCAGGCGAACTTATCCTGATCGACATAAGCTGCCACGCCCGCTTCTGCATCGCCGGACCCAAAGGCAATGGCCGCCTCGCGCATCCACGGCTCGGACTGGCGCACAACCGTATCAAGCTCTGCATAGCCCGTCACATCAACAAAGGCCCGGAAGGCAGCTCCGGCTTGAATGGGTTGCAGCTGACGCGCATCGCCCAAGACAATCATCTTCGCGCCCGCCTCGGCCAGGCGCCCCGTGATCCGCTCCATTTGATCGGAGGAGACCATGCCTGCCTCATCCATGATGAAGACGGTCTTGGCATCGGGGAGCATGTTCCCCCTGCCCCATTGATATTCCCAGGACGCCAATGTCCGGCTTTCCACGCCGGCCTCGGACCGCAGGTTGTCAGCCGCAATCCCGGCCAGTGCGCCACCGACGACAGTGTAGCCTTGCTGCTGAAGAACTGATCGGGTGGCATCAATGGCAGTCGATTTCCCCGCACCCGCATAGCCAACAAGGGCCGCAGCTCCGGCCTCACTGGTCAGATGCCGGACCACCATCTTCTGCTGATCGGTGAGCGCAAACCCGCGTTTCGCTTCAAAGCTCTCAAAGGCACGGTCCACCACGTTGGCTGGTGCGGCCCAGTTCTGCTTTGTCGCGATCGCTTGGATGTTTTGGACCATCCGATGCTCAAGCTCGACCATGCTGCGCGTGGAGAAGAGGGCCTCACTGGTCTCGTCTCCGGTGAACGGATCAAATGAGGGCGCTGCAATCGAAACCAGCTCTTCGTGGGCCCCCACGCGATAGAAGAGCGCCTGGAACTCTTCCGGCGTACACTCTGTCTTATGGATCTCGCGGGCGATGTCGTGACGTGTAAAGACAGCCTTCTGGGTCGTAATCTTTTTGAGTACCAACGCCGGATCATCGGCATAGAGCTCGTAGTTTTGCCGCGCGACGGTGCGCGCTTTCTCAGCCAGTTCAGAGGCCTCACCGCGCGCATCCATGTTGTCGGCCGCCGGTCCCCGATGCGTGGTTGGGACCGCATCAATCCCCATCTCCTCAAAGGACCGATGGTCAACCCGTATGTCATGACCATGTTTGGCAAGGTGATGGTTTTGGAATTGCGCCCACGCTTCCCGCATCTCCATGAGCCGCTCTGGGCCGCCTGAGAATTGGCTGTACCGGATCTTCCCATCTGACCCACGAAGCGGCGCACCATCATCCCCGAGGACGGGAACGCGCTTGGGTCCAAATCCGTCATCGGTCAGCGCCCGGAGCGATGTCATCACATGGACATGCGGGTTGTTCGGCATGTCGTGATAGGCCCAATCAGCCACGATCCCGTGCGCGCTGAGTTCTTGAGCGACGAAGTCTCGAACGAGCGCGATATTCTGCTCCCGGGTCAATTCATTTGGAAGCGCGAGGACAATCTCACGCATCAGCTGCGCGTCTTTGCGCGCCTCTGCCTGCTCGACAGCGTTCCAAAAAAAGGCGCTGGCCTCCGCAGCCGTATGCGTTTGGGCAACCCGCGCAATCCAGGCGGGAGCCCCATCCGGCACCACAAACTCGGAATGAGCATTCCCGCCTTTACGGGAATAATCGATCTCCTCTGCGGTCTCTTCCCGCTCCATCTTCGCGCAATGGCGATAGGCGGCGGCGGCCACTGCCGACCGCCCCGCCCCTTTGCCGATGATCTGCGCTGACAGATGGTAGATCGCCACCCTTCCTCTCCTTCTTGACCCTTCACCCGCCACACTACGATGCCGGCAGTGTTGAAGCGCCAGAGCCCGCCACCTCGTTGCGGCCCGTTCAGGCCGCGTATGTCGCTTGCGACGTATAAGTGCGCCGTTGTCCTCAATCTTATCGCATAGTAATCATCATACGTACAGTAATATCTATCGTTATATTTAGGGCATCTGGAGAAACCGTCTGTCACCAGATGCCCTGTTGAGCTCAAAGGTGCGCGGGATCGAGCAAGTAGGTTCTCTTCTGAGCTTCAAGTACCGACATGGCGTTGGGGTTGGCTTGGACAGCGAGTCGAGCTTCCGTCAATTCGTCAAACGGAGCGAGGTTCTCCTCAATGTCGATGGGTTGGCCGTCTTCGTCATATCCTCGGCAGGTGTAGAGGGGTGCTGTCTTCACCGCTATGAGAGCACGTTCGACGCGCCCGATTGCTGCAAAGGCCATCCGTCGTGATGTCCAATAGTCTTTGTGATGTGGGAGTATGACCGTTGAAGTCAGGTTGGTTTCAACAGAGCACATGGGTGGGGTTCCTTTCTCAAACTGCGGTCAGGGCAGGACGCATGTCCTGCTCCTGAGCTCGTGCGGAACAGCGAGAGAGAGAGGGGCAAGGGATTTCTAACCGGATGGTGCGGGCGCAGCGCAGCGAGCCTCGGTCGGTTTGAAATCCCTTGCAGGAGAGAGAGAGCAGCGCTCTCTTTCTCCACCCGAGCGACCGTCGCCCGTTCGCTAGAACGGATAAGGGATGATCTCCCCTTACTTATCGTTAAATATAACGTTATAGTGATCATGTGCCAGTCGACACCTTTTGAGACAGGCCACAGACCACAAACCCATGCTAAAGGAGGTCCCCTATGGCCCGCAAACCAAAGTCCGTTGGTGAGTTCGACGAAGAGATCAAAGCCCTGCAAGCCAAACGCGCAGAGGCGCTTGAAGCCCGCGCCGCCCATATCGGGAAACTCGCAGACAAGGCGGGGCTGACGATGCTCGACTTTGCCGACGACGCATTGCTGAAGGAGTTCAAGGCGATCGCGGACCGATTTCAAAACCCACCCAAAACCGCGCCTTCTGCACCGGTTGGACGTGCAGATCAAACGTTGTGAGTAACAGATGCAAAGGGCGAAACACGCAGAGCGTCGGCTCGCGACGCGCAGTCGGCTTGAACTCGGTGAAGCTGTTGAAGACGCCGGCGCAGGGCATTTGTCACGCGCCGAGCTGATCGCGATATTGCGCGGCCACCTCGACGGTCAGCCTCCACAAAGCGTGGATGAGGCCGCGCCGCATGGGCTTGAAGCGACGACCGTTTCTGTGCGCGAGGGGCGCAAGCAATGATCCGCAAACCAGAAGACCCGCCCTATGTGGCAATCATCATAACAGCCGTTCTAGCCGGTCTCGCCACCATTGCTTTCGGCATCCACGCGTTCCTGTTTGAGGAGTTCCGCGCATCCGGCGGCGGTCTTGTTCCCATGCAATGGGACTACGTGAAGGCCTGCCTCAATCCGTTCGATCAGGACTACTGCGCGCAGATACAGGCCGCTTTGGAGCCAGCATCGGCCGAACGTTTCTACCACTTTTTGATCACGGGGGCATCGCTTGCCCTCCTCGCCATCGGTGCCTTGGGCTATTTGATTTGGGAAGCGGCGTTGCGGATCAGGCCGCTCACTGTGAAGACAGGATTGTCTGTTGCAAGCGCACGCGAGTTGGAAAGAGCTTCTCAGGGGGAGATCAAACGGAACGCCCCGGGCCTGTCATGGTTTGGCCCGTTTCAATTGAGCCGGTTGCGCGAGGTGAACCACTTTTTGATCTATGGCGCGATTGGGGGTGGGAAGACACAAACCATCCTGCCCTTGCTTAGATCGGTGATGGGCCGCGGTGACAAAGCAGTCATCTTTGACTTCAAGGGCGACTACACCCGTATGGCCTTCTCCCTCCCGCCGGGGACAAAGGAGAAGGTAGAGCCGCTGATCCTTGCGCCCCATGATGCGCGCTCTGTGATCTGGGACATCGCCAATGATCTTGTGGTGGAAGAGGACGCCATTGAGGTCGCAAACCGCATTATTCCGGAAAGCAAGGATCGGTTCTTTTCAGACTCGGCGCGTACGATCCTGGCGCTCTGCATCATCACCTTGATGAAGACAAAGCCGCGCCGTTGGACCTGGTGGGAGTTGATGGAGACGACACAATTGCCGCTTGAGACCTTGCAGGAGTTTGCGCGCAAGTATCACCGGGATGCGATGATCTACCTGAACGCAGACTACCGCCAAGTCGCGGCAACGATTTCCACAATGGCTGCCGGTTTGGGCGCTGTACGCATGCTCGCTTATGGCTGGCGCAATGATGCACACCAACGCCAAACCTTCTCACTCAGACGCTGGCTTCTGGACGAAGAGACCAAGCATCGCACACTCGTTCTGCAGCGCTCGGGTCGGTTTCAGGATCAGTCAGAGGGATGGATTTCAGCCTTTCTGACTGTGATGTCCTCGTCCGTGTCTGATGTGTCGTTTGGTGAGAATAACGAACGGCGGGTCTGGCTCTTTGTTGATGAGTTCGCGCAATTACCGAAGGTACATCGGTTTGAAGCCATGCTGGAAACAGGCCGCTCAAAGGGCTTGGCGGTTGTGCTGGGTATCCAGGGTTTAGAACAGCTCGTGGCCAAATACGCGCAACAGGTCGCAGACCAGATCGAGTCTTTGATCGGCACGAAAGTGATCGCCAAGATCAATGTGGGTCAGACTGCTCGGAGGCTTGAAGAGCAGTTTGGCAACTCGATCCTGATCACCTACCGGCGGGATACAGATGGGTCTGGTCGTCTCAAGTGGATCAGGGATGAGAAGCGTGAACCGGCCATGCATCGCACGGACTTCCAAACCGAGCTTGGGCCCCTTCTGCACAAGAAAGGCGTCTATGTTCTGGTGAGTGGGATCGGGAAATACATCTACCGCGTGCTTGTGCCCTATTCCAAATCCGAAGAGTTGCGTGAAGCCGAACGGGCTGCGGGGTGGACCACGAAACTGCGCGAAATCTTCGATGATGAAGAGGCGATCGCGCGCCAGGAAGATATCACGGCGCAGGAAGAGATGCGGTTTGGGACGCGGGAGAGGGACGCCGAGGGACACGGGATAAAACGCTGAACGCCGTCGAAACCGAGCTTTTGGGCCGGTGAGTTGGGTGCGTTGTTTGGCGTTTCAGAAGGTGAAGACGCCGGACTGGCTTGAGCGCGGTTTGATCACCTTGCCGTCGGCACCTTTCAGGATCGCCATTTTCGGGTTGACCGAATAGAGGCCATTGCGATTGTGCAGATTGAGCAGTCCGTTTTCGTAGAAGCGAGACCGCCAGCGCTGCACGGTCACATAGGACATCCCGACCCGTAAGGCGCTGTCTTCTAACCCACCAATATAGCCATCGATCTGAATGTCTTGGCAGATGTCTGCGAGCACGCGCGCGGCACTGTTTTCCTTCGCCTTACGATAATGCACTTTGACCTGTCGAAAGATATCGACGTTTACTCCCAGCTCACCAGCCTTGAGAGCTGCCGCTTTTGGCGGTGCGTCAAAGAACTTCACGTCGGCCGTGTCAAACAGCGCTTTTGGATCAAATAGAACGGTCATAGAGGGTCGGTTTGCGTTGCCATGCGGGATCAAAGCTTTTGGGTTCATAAGAGACGATGTCCGCCGCCCCTATCGTTCGTATATGGTTATATCCAAGAATTGTCATCTGTAGACAAGTGAATGCTGGAGAGGCCGGGAGGGGTGACATCCCGGCCTCGTCTGTCGCTCAGGCTGCCATGGAGGCAGAAGCGGTTTGGGGCTCACGGGCGGACCAGAGCATCAGGTGCGTGACGTTGTCTTCACCGATCTGGTCGAGCGCGATGACGTTTGCATAGATCGCCATGGCACCGAGTTCAGGAGCGGCCATCTTGACCGATAGGTAGTCGTTGCCGGTTGTCTCAGAGACCTTTTTCCAAGCTGCGCCGATCTCGTAATCGCCATTGGCAAAGACGCGGTAGTCCGGTTGATCGCCATGCGCTTTGGCGTTGGGAACGATGGAGATACGGGTCCGCACGGCCATGGTTGCAAGGGTTCCGACGAAGATGTCTTTGTCGTTTTTGGTAAGAGATGCGAGTTTGTTGCTCATGTGTTCGATCCTTTTGATACTGTCAGGAGGTATTTCCTGATGGCACTGGACAGCATGGGGTCCGCCGAGAAAACGCACCGAGAAAACCCGAATGGAGCGGCCCGCAGCGCAGCGAGGACACGGGAGGGATTTTCGAGATTGCGTTTTGGAGCACCCATGCCCAGTGGTGTCGATCAGGAAATGCCCACTGACCGTCGCTCGAGAGAAAGGTCGACCAAGGTGAGCAATCGGTGCGTTTCACAAAGCCGCCAAAACAGAGAGCGACCCTTGGCTTTGCTGCGGTCGCACGACCTCGACATCCGTCCCACGCCAATGATGGTGTGACCGACGGACTAGGTTCAGCGACACTGAGAAGATCAGTCGGTCTGAAGGATTCATGACACAAGAGACCGATCGGCGGCCAAGTGTCAGCCCCGCGGACCATCAACATGCTTTTGCAACAGATCAAACGCCGTGACAACCAGATCGACGGCACGCCTCTTTGCATCGCTGTCATCGGTGAAGGAGGTTGTTCGGACATAGCCCTGGAAGGAGACCAGATCTCCGGGCGCGAGGCTCGCCTGCAACCGGTCCCGAAGCGCAGTCTTGAAACAGACGATCGTATTCCAGACGGGGATGGACTCCGCTCCTTGCCCCGCACCGTAGCGTTCCCATTCATGGACCACGGTAATCACGAGCGCGGCAGAGTAGGGTTTGATCGTGCCAATGCGGACATTGGCCGCCCAAGTAAACGACCCGGACATCACTGACACCAGTCTCTACGCGGTCTCTGACCGAAGGTTTCTGCGAGCCCATGCTCGAGAAGACGCGTGCCGATTGAGCTATCGGCTGTGCGGACCTGAACAAGAGTTCGCCCATATCGATCGACGCCAACCCGAAAGATTGAGGTCGCCTCCGATGACATGAGCTTCAGAAGCATGGACCTCGCCTCGCGGGCCAGCGCCTGCTCAACGGCACAGGGACCATCGACTTCCGGTGTATTGACGCTTTCGAGCCGCATCTTTTCGCCCTGAAACCAGAACGTATCGCCATCCACGATACAGGTGATCCGTTTTTCAAAGGGCGCGCAGATGTGCCATGGCCCCGTCAACGTCTTTTCTGCGCGGGACGTGGCAAGACCGAGCAGCCAGGCTAGGACGCCGCCAATCAATACCTGCGTTGCGCGGCGGTACAGTCGCTGAGAAACTGTCATTCAACCATCAATCCGTGAGCGTGGAACGCGGCAACGACCAAAGCGTCCTCGCCATAATAGCCATGCACCGCATGTGTGTACTGCAGAACCTGGCGATCGAACTCTGGATGACCGGACGGGATCGGAAAGCGCTCTGCGCCGACGATCTCGTGATCTTTAAGCGCGACAAGGTGCCAGCTCATGTCGCGAATATCATAGAGCGCCGCTTCTTCGCGCTTGAGTTTTGTACCACCAACCGGACTGGCTTTTGAGGCGTCTATGGTAAGCGAGGCGCGCATGCGGGCTGACCGTTTTCTGACGGCGTCTGAGATGGTTCACCAAAAGCAAAACGAGGTCGTCAAGACGACCGTCGTTGAGCGCATCGAGACAGTTTTGTCGAAATGAAATCACCATTTGAGGGGCAGAACCTAACCGATCGTCCGTCACTATATTTTCTTGATATTTATCGTTATATATATCGTTACACATTCCTGATAGGAATGAAATAGGTCAGCGGCCCTACAGCGATTAAATTGTAGTAAATCCCAGTGGACTGTCATGAACACCCAGGATGACAAGGTAGTCGAGAGACATGCTTAAAGCCCAAGGCCCGATGGTGGCTTACTGGTTTCAAGATGCGCTGAGCGCCGTCTCCAAGACTGACCCGCGGTCGAAAAAACACGTGAAAAGCTCGTCTTTCACGTAGCACCGGAACGTCGTGGGTGAGAGCTGGAGCCGATTGCGTCTCAATTCGCCTGTCAACTGCGGGAAGGCATCATCGGCATTGGCGAGGGCCTCAATCAGTCGCTGTGCGTCCGCATCTGTAAATTGGACCTTCTGCACAATGGTGCGCCCTCCTGTTGGCTGAGGTCGCATACCATAAGCCGGGTGTTAGAAACCTTGACTGGAAAGGCGCGAACGATTTTCGGTGCGAGCACCTTGGACATAGCAACTTCCGCCCTGCCGCAAGCGTTTGCCTACCGATCGTGGTTTCCATTGGTGAGGTTTCTAAGCCTCAAACCCTCTATGGAGGGTGTGAGATCACTATGGGACGCGCAGGCACAAAAGACAATCGAGGCGCCTTGCTGAACATCCAAGTATCACCATAAATCATCGATACTCAGGTTCGTGATCCGTGGACCCGCGCGAGCGATCGTTACCGCATGGCGAAGACCTCGGTTGCGGGCTTCGGGAGCGCAGCGAGTAGAGCGCGGCCGGCACGGCGCTCCAGTATCGATGAGCGAAGAAGGCAACATGTCGGACTAAGCAAGTGGTTTGGGGATAATAGGACGGTGCGCGCTCAGGTCGTGCAACAGGTGCAAAAAGATGCTAGACATAGATCTATGAGTAAGAAGACCGCATCCACAACTAAGAGATCTGCTGCAAGCGGACGATTTGTGACCAAATCCATTGGCGCGTCTAAAGCTGCCAAGTTCGGGGCTGTGGAAGGCTTGTCGCTCAGCGGGTCATCTCGTGCTGTTGTGAAATCCATGACAGCCAAGCGGATCAAGGGAGACGCGTTTCGCAGTGCTGTCAGCGGTCAATACAAGACCAAGTCACGGTGAATGAGCCGTTACGACGCGTTTGAAGATCCCGCCTGCTACCCAGGCACCTCTGTTCTCATCAACAGCGCAGGCCTCCGCGGTCAAGAAGCACTGGATCAGTTCGAGCAATTGATGTTTCTCTCGCGGGCCGAAGAAGACCTGCCTGAGGGAGAGTTGGACTATGCGCATTACCAAGCGATCCACCACCATTTTTTTCAAGATGTCTATGATTGGGCGGGCCAAACGCGAACAGTGCGCACCGCCAAGGGCGGCAATTGGTTTTGCTACCCGGAGTTCATTGAGACGGAGATGACACGTCTCTTTGCCGCTCTCGCGGAGGAAGACCATCTTATCGACGCAGGCAGAGCTGAGTTTATCACGCGGGCTGCGCACTATCTTGCGGAAATCAATGCTGTCCATCCGTTTCGAGAGGGCAATGGCCGCTGTCAGCTGACCTTGCTGACCATTCTGGTGGAAACGAGCGGTCGTGTGTTGGATGAGGACAGACTTGAGCCGGAACCGTTCATGGCGGCCATGATCGAAAGCTTCAGCGCGAGCAATCACGCCTTGGAGCGCTGCATCGATGGGAGCGTTTTGGAAGGGTGATCTGGCTCATAGAGCCAGATCTGCGTTGAGGGCGTCGTAGTATGCCATTCGGGCGCGCGCGGCTTTCTCGCGGAGATGGTCGAGCTCTTGGGCGTCCAGGTTTGCAGCACGTGCTTTGGTGAGGATGTCATCGGCCCGATCTGCGACGCGTTCTGCGATATCGAGATTGGCTTGGAGCTGCATTTGATCCTCCAGGGTGAGTGTTGAGCCTTCGGGGAGAAGGTGGTGGCCGACGGGCCACCAGCTGCAGGCGGCGCTCATTGAGCGTCCGCCTTGAAGGAGAGGACTTCGAAGGATTGGGCGACGAGGGCTGTCTTGTAGAGTTTGGTGCCGTCCTGTTCGTAGGCGTTGGTTTGGATGGTGCCCTGGAAGATGACGAGGTTGCCTTTTTGTCCGACCTTGGCATTGGCAAGGCGTTTGCGGAGGGCGGGGTTGAAGACGGTGACGTTGTTCCAATCGGTCTCTGTCACCCATTCGTCGCCGCGTTTGACCGAGCGGTCAGAGGCGATGGAGACATGGGTGACTTTTTCGAGGGTGTTGAGGTTTCCGATGCGGCCGATGATTTGGAAGGTTGCTGCGTTGATCATGACTGTCTCCTTTGGTGTGTCGTTTCGATGGGTCGTGCCAAGGCAGACGGTTCTCGGCCGGTGAAACACCGCAGGGCGCACTGGCGCGGCCCGCAGGCCTGAACGCAGTGATGGGGCCGAGGACACGGGTGGGCCCGGAGCAGCGCAGCTGTTTAGTGATTTTGCCGGACGAGATTCTCTGCCACGTCCCATCCCTTCAGAAACGACAGGCCAAAGGAGACAGTCATCAACGACCTCGCCACCTCATCCTTCAGCCCCGTGGAACCGCCATCGTTCTAAGTCGGCCCGGCCTTAGAGGTATGCGACCGAGCGCTCCAAAGATGTGTGTTGAGGTGACAGAAAGAGACTGTAGGGACAAAACAATAATCACCCCCGTCCAAGCCATTCGATATGTGAAACGGCATGCAAGATTGACCCCCATTGAGGGGTGATCGGCGTCCAAAAGTGACCCCTGTGACAATTCTGTTCAGATGCTTCCCAAAAGATTTTGGGGAGCAGATTGGGGATGTTGGTTGTGGAAACGATTGCGAAGATCAGGCGCGCATTTTTCGTTGAAGGGAAGTCGATCAAGCAGATTTTTCGTGACCTGCGATTGTCCCGTAACACGGTGCGGAAGGTTGTTCGGTCTGGGGACACGGAGTTCAGCTATGACCGATCTGTTCAACCGCGTCCGAAGATCGATCCCTGGAAAGATCAGCTTGATAGCCTGCTTGAGGGCAATGCTGGCAAGCCGAAGCGCGAACGACTGACCCTGGTTCGGATTTACGAGGAACTGCGCAATCTCGGCTACGATGGCAGCTATGACGCGGTGCGCCGGTATGCGGCCAACTGGTCTCGTGAGGTCCAGGAAGCGTCAGCCGCCGCCTACGTTGGTCCATTTGATGGGTTCCACGCTGTTCCAGCGTCTGTCTCAAAGACCTGCCTCGTGCGGTTTGACAACAATCGCTACTCCGTTGATGCCCGCGCGGTCGGTCGTCCGGTTGAGATACGCGCCTATGCGGATCGGCTGGAATGCTGGCAGGATGGCAAGATTGTCGGCCAGCATGAGCGGGCCTTCGGGCGCGGCAAAACGATCTATGATCCCTTGCATTATTTGCCGGTCCTCGCGCGAAAGCCAGGCGCTCTGCGCAACGGTGCTCCATTCAAGGACTGGGAGCTACCTACGCCCATTCGCCGAGTGCAGCGCAAATTAGAACGTCAACCCGGCGGCGACCGCCAAATGGTCGATATCCTCGGGGCCATCCTGACCGATGGATTGGAAGCCGTTGAAGCGGCTTGTGCAGAGGCGCTGTCTCACAACGTCCATTCTGCCGGTGTCGTGCTCAACATCCTCGCCCGGCATCGCGAACCGCCGCCTCCCCTGACAATCACCACCCCGGACGCGCTGAAGCTGGATTGTGAACCTGAAGCCAACTGCGACCGATATGACAGCCTGAGGAGAACACAGCATGGAACGCACGCAAGTCCTGGGCGCAATGGGTCAGTTGAAGCTCTACGGCATGCGGACGGCTTACGACGAGATCATTGCGACAGCCGTCAAACGCCAACATGAACCGCAACAGATCATTGGCGATCTGCTGCATGCCGAGATCACGGAGAAGCAGGCCCGGTCCGTCAAATACCAGATGACCATCGCCAAGCTGCCATTGACAAAGGAGATCAACGAGTTCGACTTCGAAGCGGCAGAGGTCAATGAGACCCTGATCCGTGATCTGGCTACCGGAGACTTCCTCGACCATCAGCGCAACCTGGTTCTGATCGGTGGAACCGGCACTGGAAAAACTCACCTCGCGGTCAGCATTGCCCGTGCCTGCATCCGAGAAGGACGGCGGGGCCGGTTCTTCAACGTCGTCGACCTGGTGAACAAGCTGGACGCCGAGGCACGCGCGGAACGGCAAGGACGAACCGCCGATCTCATCTCCCGCCTCGACTTCCTGATCCTGGATGAGCTGGGGTATCTGCCCTTCGCTCAGACAGGCGGCCAACTCTTGTTCCATCTCATCAGCAAGCTCTATGAACGAACCTCTATCATCGTCACCACCAACTTGGCGTTCGGAGAATGGCCCAGCGTCTTTGGCGATGCCAAGATGACTACCGCGCTGCTCGATCGTCTCACGCATCACTGCGAGATCGTCGAAACCGGAAACGAAAGCTGGCGCTTCAAAAACAGAGCGTAGCGCCAAATGGCACCACCGCTGGCCTGACGCCGCTGCGCTATGTGAGGGCTACGCAGCGCCAGGCCAGCTCTGCACAAAGGGGGTCAAAATTGGACGCCGATGAGGGGTCACGGTTGGATGCCGATTGACAACCTGCGCAACCGACACACCCGGAACAACAGTCTGCGCACAGATCATGCGCTTCTCGTCATCACTCCACTTCCTGCGTTTGCGCCGCTTCGCCATCCCGGTCCCTTAAGTGTCCACTTAGCTAAGTGGACACTATCCGACATTAGCACCCCTCCGGCAGGGCAGTCAGACCGGACGCTTACGGTGCAAGTCAAGGAAGACCATTTCTACATGTTGAGCGAGGCTGGTCAGCATCGCATATTGGCGAACTGGCGGCGCTTCGCAAAATGTTACGACAGAGATCTAAAAGTCCTCCTCTAGGCTGTCTCACTCGCCGTCTAAGAGCTATGCCACCTGGACTTGAGCACTCTCATCTAGGTTCCGAGAAAAAGTTGCAAACCTCACTCATCACATCGCATCCTACTTCAGGGCGCTCGGTAAGCACGTCATGTTTTGCATTTCGGACCATCGAAAACCGGCTATTCGGCCATCTATCCATCCGCCTTTTTATCGAAGAGTTGTCAACCAATTGATCCAGTTCACCACAAAATGTAATGCATGGAACATTGGGACAAGATGCCCTCGAAAGACTGCGACATTCGGACAACGCCTCATAGAGCCATGACATCGTCGGTCCGCCTATTTGAAGTTCAGGTGCCTTCTCCGCTTGCTCAATCCAATAATCATACATGGCAGCATTGTGTGTCAGATTGTTATCTTCGAAGCGCGTCGCCAGAACGTAGATCTCACCGTTCTCACCCGGAACATACCTTTGCCCAAGACCAGTTTTTTGTGCGACCCAGGAAAGCGGCCATGCGGCGATCCGTTGGATCATCGACATTTTGATACCCCACATTGGGGAGATGAATGCGGTTGAAGACACGGGCAGTCCGTTCAGCATTGCCCTCAGTCCGATGCAAGCGCCCATTGAAATGCCGACTAGGAAGTACGGTGTTGGAAGGTTGAGGTCCCTAACCGCGGTCATCAGCGCTGCTACATCGTTCTGGTAGTCAGAAAACTTGTTGATGTGGCCAGCTTGCGGGTCGCCAGCGAGTCGATCTGCAAGGCCTTGACCGCGCCAGTCAATTACGGCTGTTGAATATCCATGTTGAGCAAAGCCCTTAGCCACTCGGCCATATCGTTCAACGTATCCGAAGCGCCCCAACATCAACAGTATCGTTCCACTGCTAGATGTTTCAGTTTCGTAGGTGCCAACTCGGACACGGACGTTATCAACGGTTCGCAGCCAATAAGCTTTCCCAAAGGTAGGCCCATCTGCAATGTCATAGTAGAACTTTGCTTGTTCCATTCTCCATCCAAGTATTTCTAAGTTTCGGTCCAGATAATGCATGCAACGACGCAACGGCACAGATCGCTAGCAAAAGAGAGAAACCATTGAATCGTCCGATCAAGACGAGGTTTGCCACTAAAAGCGCTATAACGATGAGCATTTTCAATATGACTTTCTGGACCTGAGGAAAGCGATAGTTTTGGCCGTAAACCGCTAAGCCTTCTAAGATCACACGTACCTTGATGATACAGACTACAAAGATTGCGACGGTAACGATCATCATCATAAAGGTTGTGAAGTGGCTGATTGAGCTGTTCTCTAACCACCCGTTGCGATCGGGAGTGACGCCTAAAACAGACAAAGAATCTGTCTGAAGCCAAGCAAAGAAGTCTTCGCTATCGGATGAAAGATAAGTAATTTGAAGCTTCACGCATGTAGCGAGCCAGAGAGACAAAACGATGATCCTGAACCCACCCCAAATAATCTTCTGCCCTTCTTCGTAGATTCTGCAGCGATCTGATGCGCTATATTCGAGATAGGCAGAGGAGCAGATCTCGTCAAAATCCAAAACGATGATGAAGAAAAACAGTAAGCCGAACATGAAAATCGCAATGTATGAAGCAGTGTACAAATAGCCGACTGCCGATAACAAAATCGCTTCATTGATCGAGATGGTTTCTGGCCGAACCAACGTCACTAAATATCGGTCGATCTGAACCCCATTGGTTATGCCAGAAAAATACGCTGGTAGATAAATCCCCCCCCATTGCAAGCCAAATACGAAAAATAGACAAAAAAGCGTAATGGCCCAAAACGAGAAATTGAAGTTGTTTAGTTTTGCGTACCAAGCCGGGTCATTCTGACGACAGACGCAAAATGCTGAGGGTGAGGCGCACTTTAGGCGACCAACACGCTTCCAATAGGTGATAAGATCGCTTATGCAGTAGATAAGGAGCGGAAGAACGACGAGGGGGAGAAATGTCAAAGTTGGTGCCCAAATGAAACCTACCTGCTTCGACATTCCTTTGATCGGGCTGTACGTAATACTAAGCGTTCCGAAGACATAGTTCATCAGGCCGAGACCACAGAAAACGAGCCAATACCAAACCAAAAGATTCATGGATGCTCCGCCGCTTAACAACTGCTCATATCGCTTCGCCAAAGACTTCGGTGAATACTCTATCCGACCCAGGCTGGTATCGGTCCGCTCAGCATCGGTGGTTTGGTCAGATACCAAAGGTTCGCTCGCTTCGTTGCTAGCTGCATCATGGCCCGGGTAGGTCTCACCAGGGTCTACCGAAGCACGTTTTCGCTTCTCACGTCTTTCCTTCGCTAGCAGGTCCTTCGCGGCTTTCAACTCGGCTTGCCATTGACTGGTCGCTTGCGGGTCATCACATCCGAAAATTCTGGCAAGCCATCGAATATTCTCGTTGCTAATGCCGCTATCGTTTTGCTGGAACCACACTTGGACCGCCCGCAGTTCAATGCCATCTTTGTTTGCGTCGATAGATGAGATCGCATTGGCTAGCGTCTCTGGGGTCCACGGTCCATCGGCGAAGCCATGCTGATCAACTGGCCGCCCAGCACCTTCAGCGGCCAGACGAGCAAGTAGCGCCTTGAAGTTTTTAGAACTCCTCTCAGGCGCAACGAAAAACTTTCCGTTCTTTATCAAAGCTTTACTGGCCGCTTTTGCGTTTTAGTGCATTCCTCTGCGTATTTTATCGTGCTCTCCTTAGAAAGGTAAGTTCTACTCATACGGGAAGCAGCTGCCCGCTTACTCGGAGCATTATGGCCAAACTTCAAACCTGAACAGTCGAACGCAATGAAGACTGAACTGGTCGACAACCCAAGGCGAGCGCAACAGTGCGATCGCAAAGGTTGGCCGAGTCATAGTGGTTTGAACGCAAGATCGGATTCCGGATGAACAGCCAGCGACTTGAACCCACAACACCTACGACAGTCGAAGCTCTTTTGGGCGGGGTGATCGTGCCGACCCTTGCACCTTTCGAGGAAGATGATCAGATCATGCGTCAATCCATCGCCGATCAAGCCAGCCGCCTAGCGCGGATCGAAGGTATCGTCGGCATCGCCGTCAGCACAACAATACGGGAGCGGCAGTCTCTGAGTCTCGCAGAGCGTCTTGCGGTGATCGAATACACTCGCAAAGGACTCGCTCCAAAACAGCTGGTTTTGGCCTGCGTCGGGGATCTGTCTCGCGATGTCGAAGAGGAAGTCGCAGCCAGCAAAGATGCCGGTGCAGATGCCGTTATCACCTTCCCACCAACTTGGCGCAATGGTTCGGAGTCATCAGAACTGGGCACGCATAGTGTTCGGCTCACTGAGTTGGTAGATCGGATGCCTCTGCCGATCATCGCTGCCCTGAGCGAGGGCAACACAGCTGACGATGGACAGGTTCGGGAGATCGCCTTGCTGGGCCGTGACGGCGGCAAGGTAGTCAGCGTCGCGACGGAAAATCATGACAACGCGCTTCAATACGACGAGGTCAATAAGGTGTTCAAAGCCGTATATCAGCCTCTGGCCTGCCTCACGACTTCCAAAGACGAGCTTGTCCACGACCTCAACACTGGGGCTGATGCAGTCATCTCCTGCCTAGCGTATATAGCTCCGCACGAAGTTGCAGAACTTTACCGCACCACCCGTTCCGGACGCTTTCAAGAAGCTCAAGTACTCCACAAAAGGCTCTCACCCTTCACCGAATTGATATCGTGCATCGGTCAAGTAAAGCGCGAGATGGTCCTGCGCCAGATCGTTCATAGACGCGGCCTACTCGCCTCCACTTATGCACGCGACCTCCCCGAAACCCTTGGGTACAGCCTCGCCCGTAAGATTGAGCGAACTCTCAACGAGACCGCCCTTACCCGCATCGCATGGGTTTGAACAATTCCATTGATGCTTGATCCCTCACGATCTGACCTATCCGAGCTCCGGCGTGCGATCCACCTAAAAGACGGTCTCCCGAATGCTAAACCGCCCCGGGTTTGCCGGAGGCTGATTGTTCTTAGCTATCCGAGACCCAGATCGCACAACCCGAAGGCAAGGTCTGGCAGGTCAGGATCAATCTCAGTCAGAAGCCAGGTGGCGCCGGCATCGGGTGTGAACAGCTTCACCACCGGCTCGTGATCGATCGTTTCTTCGCCCACCTCTATTCTGGCTCTGGCGCGCGGTCGATCAGGAGGGCATCGTTTTGGATGAAATCCTGCAGCGCAGACGGGACAGACCTGCGGCGAAGCGGCTGCTGAGAAAACTGATCAAGCGTAATGGCCTGCCCAAACGGATTGTGACCGATAAACTTTGGCCGTATGGCGCAGCAAAACGGGAGGTGACGCCAAGCCTCGAACACCGCTTGCACAAGGGGCTGAAAAACCGCGCTGAGAACAGTCATCTGCTATTCCGCAAGCGAGAGCGATGTATGCAGGGTTTCAGGTCCCCTGGCGGATTGCAACGCTACGTATCCTGCCACTCGGCGGTCCGGAACGTCTTCTTCGCTCCAGCCCGCCGCCGTTCTGCAATCCAGATCCGATATCACTGCATGGAAGCCTTCGACGCCTGGAAATCAGCAGCGGGCATCGCCTGAACTCGATACACACACACTTGCGCCAGCAGCGTCCAACTTAACGTGACAACACCGTCTCACCTTGGTCTCACGCAAGTAAATCGAACTCTGACCCATCGCTCCGCAAAATGATTGCGTCCTGTTGGGCTGCATCGATGAGGGCCCAAAGGATCTGTCCCGTCGGCCTGTAGATTATAAAGGCTTCAGCGACATCAGACGCGCCAGCGCTAGCCGTATTTGCGAAATTGACTTGGAAATCCGCAACTGCGGCTGAGCCGCCAAAAACCAGCCTGTCCCCCTCGCCATGATCAAAATCCTGGATCCAATCCGAGCCGTGACCGCCAATGCCAGCGTGGAAGAAGCGATCGGCGCCGTTACCGCCGTTGACCCGATCGAAACCGAAACCGCCGTTGATGAAATCAGAGCCATCGCCACCAAGCACAAGGTCCGAGAGGGCCGAACCCGTGATCACGTCATTTCCGGCACCTCCAAGAACAAAGTCGACCCCAAAGCCACCCTCAATTGTATCGTTGCCGTCCTGTCCCCAAAGTTCATCGTTGCCATAGTCACCGTCAATGACATCGTCCCCCGCGCCGCCATAAATCAGGTCGCGAAGATCGCCTTCACCACTGCCGTCCTGGCGAAATCCTCCATCCAAGGTATCGTTTCCGTCACCACCGATAATCGTGTCGGCTCCATGCCGACCGCGCAACGCATCATCGCCACCGCCGCCATCGATACTGTCATTGCCGGATCCGCCTGTTTTTGTGTCATTGCGATCGTCCCCAACGAAGATAAACGGCTCATCCGGCACCAGAAGGCTGGTCCCAACAAATGATCGGTCGGTGAAGACGAAGCTTTCGATTTGTGCAAGCCGAGTTGTTGCGCCTCCACTCATGACGGTGACACCGCCTCCGTCAACTTCGATCATTGCATCAGCGAAGGCAAAATTCAGAACTGCGGTGTCAAAGCCCCTTCCCCCTATGATCATGTTGCTTCCGACGCCGCCTGCTAGCGTGTCATTCCCTTCACCACCCTCAAGCGTATCCGGGCCTGGACCGCCGTTGATTTGATCGTTGCCATCCAGGCCGACGAGGAAGTCGGCCCCTGACGATCCATTTACGATGTCATTGCCAGACAGGACAAGCTCGGCGGTTTCCTGCGGGCTTTCAAACTCAATAGAGGCGTAAGCGATCTGGGCATCCAGCGCGATATTGGTAATTGCATAGAGTGGTTGACCACCCCGGGTCTCGCGGATGGATGTTAGTGTTCCGCCAATGACGTCGCCAGCAGCGCCATAGATGAATGTGCCTGAGTACACCGCCTGTCGAAATCCATCAGACTCCACAATCTGCGTGCCGGTGGCCGATAAGATGGCCCCGTCCCAGTCTTCAATTTCATCGAATTCGAAGGGTCTGAACGCATTAAAGATCGCCATGTCAATAAGTCTCCGTGAAAGGAAAAAGGGAATTGAGTTCGCTGCCAATTGGCTGAGGTGTCAGTGGTCCGAATTGCCGTTCCACAAGCGTCAAAGTGCTCGAGTTTGGAACGGCACTTTTTCCGTCTTATGAAAATGAGAGCGTCTTCGGAGCCGCCTGATCTCGCAGAGGGACAAATCACGCAGTGTCCAAGTTTGGCGACCGATCCAGGGCGGACGGCAGTGTTGTACGATGTCCATGCGCGAAGTGATCGCCCGTCAATCTCTGGCCAACGTTTCTTGAACAGGCAACTGGCCATTTTCTGGATTGGAGCCGCAAGCTTTGCTGTTCGGCATCTCTGCAATTGCGGCGTTCGGTTCGACCCTTTCACGAGGAGATTGATGCTGTGATGCCAAACCTCGTCGCTCCACTCCGCGACAAAGTTGGATCGAAGACATTCTTCGTCCGCGTGCTTTTCCGCGCTGCAAGTCTCGGGCAATTGCGCAGTGCATATGACAGCCTCGTCGCCTATAGATAGAATGCCCCGTCTGGGTTTATCAGATAAAATGGCCTCGCCAACGTCGGCAACCTGGATGGTGGTTCCACCTGCCAGGCGGGTGAATTTCGATCTGTAATCGTATTGCCAATGCATTGCTTGACCAAATCAGCCTGATGAAACGTAAATCGGCCATCGATAGCGACAGCGTTGCAACTTTGGTCAGGAGGGTAACGGATCCAGAGTTTCAAGTTGTCACCTCATTTGGGGACAGCGAAACATCTAGATGTCTTGCCGTTCTAAAAAACGGGCTCCGAAACGCGCAAATGGGTTTGGTTGTGGTCGATGTGGCACGCTTGGAGCGATCGCTTGGCATCTTGCTGAGATACGGACAGTTTCGACCATTGGTCTTGCGGTAGCTGCCGCTATCAAAAACACCCCGTCAGCCATGAGCTTAGTGTGGACGCTCAAAAATCTCAGAAGAATAGCGCTGATATCAGTCCGACACGCCTTTCAACGCGGCCAGCCGCGTTACGAGCGAAAGGCGATTGCTGCAATCAAGCTTGTGCATCGCGCGCCGTAAATGTGTGAGCGCAGTGTGGGCGCTCACACCAAGTTCTTGCGCAATGTCTGCAGTGCTGTAACCGGCTGCGGCCAAATACGCAGCGCGTGCCTGGGCTGGGCTGAGCGCCGCCACTGTCTCTAGGATTTCGCGCCTTGGCAAAAAGTCTCGATCTGGATCCTCGATAAGAACGATTGCGCCGCCCTTTTTGTTGCCAACAATCGTTGCCCAAAGTGGTAGGAAAGCCCCCTTTCTCGGCGCAGCGAACCTCACCCGGTTAGGTGAACCAAGCGTTGGTGACCGACCGATTTCGACACGAAACACTGCCTCTGCGTCTTTGTCTGCAAAACTAAGGCGTCCGTTCACCACGCGAATGCCGTTCGCACTTTCTAAAATTTTTCGAGCTGCCGCATTCATTTCAATAACACGGGCATCGTGGGCGCAATGAAACACCGCGGCGGAAAGTACTTCAAAAGCTGCTTCAAGGCCTGCTGTATATGCCTTGCGTCGCTCGTAGGCAGTCGCTGCCTCAATCGCCTTGCGCAAATGCGGAAGAACCATTGTAAACTTGGTAGCGGCTGCGGTGTCTTCCCGGAGATCATCAACGGCGCGCATGATCGACACGAACTCTTCCCCGACCTGATCGACTTTCAAAATGGCACCGAGTTCTGCAGTGACGCCAAAACTCTGGCGCATGTAAGTGTCGAGGTTAAAGTATCCTTTGCTCTCCAATGGGGCGTTCAAGCCGTGATTGGCTCGACCGTTCGGCTTCGCTGAAAGAGAGGCAACATACGCATCAGCGTCGGCCTTGAAGCGACTATTGATCTCTTCGTACTTGGCGCGACCGAAGCCAGTGTGTGCCCGGAGCCCGAGGCCCTTCCGCCGACAAACGCGCCCCAATACAACATGGCGCCGACCAACAAACTCGCCGACGACCGAGGCCGCTCCCTCCCAGTTGCCAGATATCGGAGCTTGATAGAGTTCGGCCAAAACGTATTCAAAATTCACAGCGAGGCAGTCATGTGACGCAGTCCTAATAATCGCGATAGCGCGGGTGTCGACCACTTAGAAACCTTGACTTCTATTTTAACCAATGAATGAGCCTCGGTCCATTGGTAGATGCTAGTTATAAGGCCGAGGTCAGTGACTTGCTAATGTACTCGCCTGGTCAACAACGATGTTTCGGATCCAAACAAGTCCAGCCATTGCTACTCTGCTGCACAAAAACAGGATGCTTCCAATAGCTTGAAAACGGTGGTCTTTACACCTTGGTCTGCTGGACCTGCGCTAACTGAGATTCTGAACTTACGTTAGAAATGCGCATCTGTGAACTGGTCTTCCTCCAAGATGGTGCCATACATCTTTCCAACTACAGGCTTTCTATTGAAACGCCCTCGCTATAAAGGCCTGATATCCTATCATCTCGTCAACTAATGTCGGACCTAGTGCCGCGCAGAACACGGAAGGCCAGCAAGCCGCCGATTAGCAGCAAACCAGTTGCTGGCAACGGCACGACAATTGCCGACACCGTCAGCGTCTTGTCGAAGGAGAGATCCGGACCCACCACGAACTGGCCAGCCGTGCCGAAGACCGTAAGCTCGGTCGATCCCGTCCCAACAGCCACAAAGCTCAAAGTCGCCAGCACGTTGTCACTTTCACCGCCAGATCCAAGTGTCGCCGCCGTGATGTTTTGAAGTGTCGTCGGGCCGATCGCGCCTGCTGGTTCCGCTTGGCTCTCTTGTTCAAAATCGAAGATCGAGCTGAAAGACGTTGTGACATATGACAAGACGTCTGCATCGTAGCTGATGTCGAAATTGATGCCGGTGAAATTGGGAAAGTCAGAAGACGACGTAATCGATACTTCCAGTTTATCGCCTATTTGCAATGTGCCGGGATCGTCAACGATCAAAAAATCAAGGGATGCCGCGTTGGCCTGAAGCGGTGCGATGATGCCGCAGAGTGCCACTGCGAGCGCGTATATGCGTGTCATGAGGGGCTCCATGTCATCGGTTTGAGGAACTCTTTCGTTCAGATCATATCATCGAAGGCAGACACCCCTGGAGTGCCGCCGAAGAAATCGCGCAGGATAGCGGTATCGGTCCCGTCGACAAAGCCATCACCATTGAAATCTGCATCAGCTGCTGCTCCGAAGTCTGACGCCGGAACCTCCTGGCCCAGAACGTCCGAGAACAGCAGTGCGTCGACGGCGTTTACAAAGCCATCCCCGTTCAGATCGGGATCAGCTATATTGCCGATACCGTCGCCGTCTGTGTCTCGCTGATCTTCATTTACAAAAAAGATCGCGTTATCTGCGATATCGGGGACGCCGTCACCATCTTGATCAGCGTTTACCGTAAAAACGACGCTCGCGGTTCTCTGCGTCCCGTCAGCATCCGCAATCGTGTATTCAAAGCCATCAATGGCCGAGTCACCAACCTCCAGTGTATCGAAGACCCCGTTTGGATCGTAATCGAAGCTGCCATCGCTTTCGATCGTGAGGACCGCACCCGACTGAAGAATGATTTCGCCTGCGTTCAGATCGGGATTGCCATTCAGGCCGACTAGGATCGGGCTTTCTCCATCCGGATCGAAGTCGTTGGCAAGGAGGTTGCCCGAAATCGAGCGCGCTGAACTGGTATCCAGCACATCAGTCACCGCGACCGGAGCGTCAGCGCTGCCTGTGACGGCAACAAGCGTGTCGAGCGTCTCCACAAAGATGGCGTCCCCCGAGGCCGCCGCATTTAGCGTGAGTTCTGGACTCATCCCATTGAGAAGGAGAAAGGTCGACGACCCGGTGTTGACGACCTCGATTACTTCAATGTCGTTCAGGACGTCGACGCCATCCGGCCCTGTCAGCGTCCCCGCCACAGATCCATCTATCACTGCAAGGCCGGACGTGTCGAACGCGACAGGAAGGTCGTTGAAAGCGACGCCTCGGGCGTCGGCGACCTGTGCCACATCGGCGCCACCTTCCGGTTCAGACCCACCGCTGAAAAAATCGTCGCCAAGACCGCCGAACAGCGTGTCCGAGCCTGAGCCCGTCACCAAAGCGTCGTTCCCGTTCGACCCGATCAGCAACAGACTGTCAGTCGCCTCGGCGGCCTGAATGATCTCCGGCGTCGCATTGAGCGTGTTGAGAACCAGCGTTGACGGTGCAAGCGTCTCGCCATCGCGTTGAACGCCGATCACGATTTCCCGGGATGCCGATTGCTCGAAGTCCAGATTGATTGTCGTCGCTGCCACCACGCGAATTTGATTTTGCGCCGCGTCTACCAAGATCTCGACATCGTCTTCAGTCGTCGTGAAAACAAAACCTTGGAGCGGCAATTCAGTAGTAATCGTTGCAAGCACTTCATCCGGCAGAACAACACGTTCATCGCTATCGACACTGAGGGAGGCATCAAGCGGCGAGCGGTTCAAAGCGGCAGAAAATTCATCGAAATCGACGGTCTGCAAGACAGCGTCTAAACCGCCACCCGCATCCTGCAGACGCACTGCGCCATCTGGTGTCTCGCTGGCGCTGATTTCGCCGGCGCGTGCAAACTCCGCAAGTTCTTCTAGCGACCCGATCGTCAGAGACGTTCCTGCGGGCAACTCAAGAGCCTCAAGAATATCTGCAGTCAGCGAGACCAGCTCCAGCGCGTCACCGGCGCCGAAATCAAGATCCACCACGATGTCGCTCGGTCCCTCGGCGGGACGCGCCGGATCGGAAAAGTCGAACACGAAAGTATCCGAGCCGCCCCCGCCCGCCAGCCTATCGGCACCCGGACCTCCCGCAAGAACATCGTCTCCCCTGTCGCCGGCAAGTGCATCATCCCCGTCAAGACCTTCGAGCTGATTATCATCTGTGTCACCGTTCAGGGCATCGTTCCGGAGCGATCCCCGCAAGCTCTCTATCCCAATGAGTTGATCGCGTTCTTCAGGCCCCACGAGTTGCGGATCCGTTAGTCTCAAGTCCACCGTGACGCCGCTGGTCGAAGTCTCGTACGATACAGTGTCTCCGTCTCCCAAACCGCCGTCAATCACATCTTCGCCAGAACCGCCGTCGAGAAAATCATCACCAGCTTCGCCACGTAGAACGTCGTCGCCGACACCACCGAACAGGCGATCATCATCACCGCCTCCGAAGACCGCATCTCTACCGCCAAGACCGCTGATTGCATCTCGGCCCTCTAGGCCTTCGATCACATCGTTGAAGGCCCCGCCTGCGAAAGGTTCATCGTCTCCATTCGTGAGCTGCGTAAACGACCCGACCGCCAAATCACGCAATTGCTCCGCAATCTCGGCGTAGTCAGTGAGTTCAAGCAACTCCAGTCTCTCGTCGACGACCTCGGAGATCTTTTCCGGTAGACGTTCCTCTGCGAGCGGTAGAAGACGAGCTTCAGCCGATTGTCTAGCCGCAAGGGAGAGGTCTGGTGCCTCGAGACCAATTGAAAACCCTCCTTCCAAGCTCAGCGGAAAGCCTCCCGGCGGAGTGATAGGGACTGGACCAAGACGGATCGTCTCCGATGCGACAACCTCGACGTTGATGACTTGCGAAGCGTCTCGGATAAATACACGACTGGAGAGCACAAACGTCCACTGACCAGACCCAAAGTATGGTTGCCCTTCAATAAAATCGCTTGGGGGGATTTCTTCTACACCGAATATTGCCGCCGATGTTGCCTCAATCGCACTACGCGCATCTTGCTGGATCGCTAAGTAGCCAGCTTCTATCACAGAAGCGATATCGAGAAGGTTTCTCTGGACGTCGGGGCGGGTAAAGGCATTGCTTTCTTGTAATTGGACGGTGTCAAGATAAACAACGCCGGCCAAAGCCGCGGTTTCGAGAGCAAGGAACTGATCAATTGGGCTGAAGCCTCGCGCAAGCTGCACAGCTTCGATCGCATCTCTGCGAGGGTTTGCACCTTCTCCAGTGCCGAAGCGGAGGTTATCGCTTTCACTTTGAGCGGTTCTGGCAAGTGCAAGGGCCTGCTCCAACGGCACTTCAAGAAGGGTGTCGATATCACCTTCCAACTCGCGAACAATCTCGAGTATATCGGTGGTTGTGTCCTGAAGCTCGTCGATAGAGTCCTGTATCTCGTCCAGAGCTTGCTTCACCGGATCGGGCCGAAACAGCCCATCAATCGTCTTGTAGATGTCGTAGCTCGTCTTGATTCCTTTCATAAATTTGAAGGGCGACGACTCAAAGAACTCTTTTACCACTACGTCAAATATGCTCATGCGAACTTCCAGCGTGCTGATATTTTAGTTTTGTTATTCGACCTCGGAAGGAACTTTTCGTCAGCGTCTAAGTGCCGATTTGTTGCGACGTAGGAGCAGGATAAGACAAGTACCAAAAGCAAGCTGTCCCCCGAACGGGTGACAGATCGTGATATTGGCAAATACCTGCCCAAACCGGTGTGCCGCACCTGCACCGCCGCGCCAGCATGGGTCCGTTCTGAGCCCACTGCTCGAGGTGCTGCACGTTGCACGAGTGTCCGGTTCTGTCGTAACGGAACAAAAAATGACTACGTCAAACTTGATTTTATCAAGGGATTGTGGGTCATTGAACAGATCGACAACATCTTGATAGAACAGCGGGTAGCGCAGATACCACCGCACTGCGCACAGGATAGCCTCACGCGGAAACCGAGGATGCTTGAAGGGCGATTTGCGCGGCAACCAAAAGCCAGTGACTGTAGTCGTTTCATATCTACGCATCATTCGAAAGGCAGCGTAGTAGGCAGGCACGCATCGGAAATTTTGGGGCGGTTCCCATATGCGGGACAAGTGAGAACCTTGACAAATTGCCGAAAAACTCTAGCGAGACTTTGCTTCGGTTCTGATGGTCAATCTTCCATTGGATGAAAAAGGGAACGCAGTGAGACCCCGGTCGACTCTGCGGCTGCCCCCGCAACTGTAAGCGGTGAGCGAAGTTGGAAATGCCACTGATGCACCTACGGGTGTTTTGGGAAGGCCCGGCGAAGCTGTGACCCGCAAGCCAGGAGACCTGCCGAGGTGATCATCCTGTCTGGGCGCGGGGCGCGCCATAGGCAACGGGACACCCGTAGCGATGACATTTTTTCATCGTCTGCGGAGGAGCACTCCACCAAAGACATCAACGGACTAATCGGCCAAACGGCCGACTTTGGGGGACTGAAATATGAAACTTAAGTATGCCACTCTTATGGCAACAACCGCCATCCTGGCAGGAGGTAACGCGCTTGCACAAGAAGAACCTGTCGATCTCGGCACTCTGATCTTTTCTGGCGGCCTGACACCCGTTGAAGCCGACGCCTACGGGCGCGCTTCAACAGTGGTTACGGCGCAGGAAATCGAAGACCGCGGTTTGAAGACAGTACAAGATGCTTTGCGCGCTGTGCCTGGCGTTGCCGTGAACAGCTCTGGCGGAAACTTCACACAAGTGCGTATCCGCGGCGGTGAAGGCAATCATACACTCATTCTGATCGATGGCATCGAAGCAGCGGGGGGCGACGGAGAATACATCCTGAGCGGGCTTGAGACGGCAAATATTGAACGGATTGAAGTGCTGCGCGGACCGCAATCCGTGTTTTATGGCTCGAATGCGTCAGCAGGTGTCATCAACATTATCACCCGCAAAGGGGGTATCGGGCAGGAGTACGGCGGCTCAATCGAAGTTGGCGGTGGCACGACCGTTACCGGTTTCGTATCCACGCGCACCGAACGTGGTGGTATCTCGCTCAGCTACTCTGACGCGAATGATGAGGGCTGGGACTTCTCTGGCGATGGCGGTGAGAAAGACGGCACAGATCGGCGCACGCTGATCTTGAACGGAGACTACTTGGTCACGCCTGAACTGAAGTTCGGATTTACTTTCAGAAAGTCCGAGGAAGACTATGACTTTGACAGCACCGATGGCACCGCCACAACCTTCGACGGGTATGTGGTAGATGATCCGACCCAGTTCAGCGAGCGGGATGAACTGACCGCGTCTGTTTTCGCAGAGCTTTCCACCTTGGATGGGCGGCTCACACATAGGCTTTCCATAGAAAAGACAGAAAACGAACAGTCTTTTGGCGGCGGCGCACCAACAGAGACAACGACTGACGCGATCAAGTACCGGTTGAGCTATGGTTTGGACGGGCGTGCTCTTGCAAACGCCGACCACATTCTCAACTTGTTGGTAGAGCATGAGGAAGACGCCAGCAGCTCAAATCCGGCATTCGGGCGCGAGTCGGATTCCATCGCACTAGAATATCGGGGCAGCTTCACGAACGGTCTAGACGTGCAAGCGGGTTTAAGGCGGGACTTCAACGATCCTTTCGAGGACGCGACAACCTGGAATGTTGGATTGTCTTACGCATTTGCCAATGGCGTCCGGCTACACGGGTCAGCAGGCACCGGCATCGTGAATCCGAGCTACTTTGAACTCTATGCAAGCGACTTCGGCTTCACTGGCAATCCGAACCTAGACCCCGAACGGAACCGCAGCTTTGACATAGGTGTGGAGGTTCCAGTTTTTGATGGGCGCGGTTTTGTCGATGTGACCTATTTCAATGAAACGCTGACCGACGAAATCACGCGCGTCAGCACCGGGCCAGGCACTTTCACCTATGAAAACCAGACAGGCGACAGTACCCGCGAAGGCGTGGAATTAACGGGACGTGTCGTGGCGACCGACAATCTCGATCTACGCTTGTCATATACTTACCTGGATGCAAAGAACCCTGACGGCAGTGTCGAGATACGCCGACCACAACACGAACTCTCGTTGGGAGCTACCCTGAAAGCCTTCAACGACCGGGCGACGTTTAGCGCAGATCTTCGGCATATTGCGGGGAATGCGGATACACAGTTCTTCGGGTCCTTCCAGACATTGAATTTGCCGGACTTTACAACGGTCGATCTCTCGGCCCGCTACGCCATCAATGACAACGTGACGCTGACTGGTCGTGTGACCAACCTCTTCGATGACGATGCCATGGAAGTTTGGGGCTATGCGGGTCGTGAACGGACGTTCTACGTCGGGCTTGATGCGCGGTTCTAGGTTCTGGAACACTTTGTGTCTGGCCGGAGCACTTGCTGTTCCGGCCATTGCCGAGGGTTTAGACACATCACGAGTTCCGGGCACGCCTCCAGCAAGGGTCGTCTCAATGAACCTGTGCACGGATCAATTGGCCATGATGGTCGCTGCTCCGGGGCAGCTTCATTCGGTGTCGTACTTAGCTTTTGATCCGCGTGGGTCGGCTATGGCCAAAGAGGCCAAAAACTACCAGATCAATCGCGGGCTCGCTGAGGAAATCTACCTCATGCAGCCTGATCTGGTGATCGCAGGTAGCTTTTCGACACGGGCAACCGTGGACATGCTGAAGCGTTTGGGTATCCCGGTCGCTGTGTTCAACCCGGCCTATGGGTTGGACGAGGTGCGAGATCGGCTGAGAGAAATGGGTCACGTGCTCGGCCGCGAAGATGCCGCGCAAGCGTTGATCGATGATTTCGACACACGCCTTGATGTCCTGCGCGCAGAGAGTGGCAAACGCCCGAGTGCTGCACTCTACTATGCCAATGGATACACCTCGGGCGATAGAACCCTGGCAGGGCAAATCCTGTTCGCTGCTGGGTTCGAAAATGCCGCTGTGGAGGCAGGATTCGCTTCAGGCGGCATACTGCCATTGGAGGTGCTTGCCATGCTGGAGCCCGATGCCCTGATCACGGGGCGACGGTATCCTGGAGCATCTCGCTCCGAGGAAATTCTTGATCATCCAATTGTTCAGGCCCTTCGTGAAGATAGTGCCAGCGGCACAATCACGGATCGCGATTGGGTTTGCGGGACACCTTTCGTCCTGCGGGCCATCGAAGGACTAAGCAGAGTCCGACGAGACATGTTGGCGGACTGACCCGTGGGACGACTGGCCATAGGACTTAGCCTGGCGGTTTCGGTATTGTTCATCGCCGCCCTCACCTTGGGACCAGCCCAAATAGGGGCTTTTGAAAGCCTGAACGCCCTCATCTCAGGCGATGCAGGACCGCTCACTCTAGTGATGAGGGAAATCAGACTGCCCCGAGCAATCCTGGCCATCATGGTCGGAGCGAGTTTGGGACTGGCAGGTGCTGCGATGCAAGGCTACTTGCGCAACCCGCTGGCTGAACCGGGCTTGATCGGTGTCTCCGGTTCTGCCGCCTTGGGTGCAGTGATTTCTATCCAGACCGGTCTTGCCGCAACAGTAGCACTTGGTCTGCCGATCATGGCCTTGTCCGGCGCGCTCCTTGGCGTCGTTCTCGTTGTGACGCTGGCCGGACCGCGCGGGTCGTCTCTGACCCTGATCCTGGCAGGGATCGCGATTTCAGCCCTTGCAGCAGCGCTCACCTCGCTTGTGTTGAACCTGTCGCCCAATCCCTTTGCAGCAAATGAGATTGTGTTTTGGATGATGGGTTCTCTTGCGGACCGCTCTATGACTCATGTCTGGATCGCTCTGCCCTTCATGGCAGTGGGCTGGGTGATGTTGGCAACGCTCGGCCGCGGGCTCGACGCACTGACGCTTGGGGAAGATGCGGCAGGAGCCATGGGCATTGGGCTCTCTCGTCTGCGCCTGACGCTGATCCTCGGGACCGCTTCGGTGGTGGGCGCGGCCACGGCAGTTGCAGGTGCCATCGGTTTTGTCGGGCTGGTCGTTCCGCACATCTTACGCCCATTTGTCGGTGCGCAACCATCGCGGCTTCTGTGGGCCTCTGCCCTTGGTGGGGCGATCATGGTGCTGGCCGCAGACATCGCTGTCCGTTTGATCTTGCCAGACCGCGATCTGAAACTCGGCGTCGTCACAGCGCTGGTCGGCGCTCCCCTGTTCCTGCATCTGATCTACAAAACGCGGAGAGATTTGGCATGACGCTTCTCACCGTGAATAACCTCTCAGTTACGCTTCGAAATCGAAATGCGTTGCAACGCGTTTCTTTTGAAGTGGTCGAGGGAGAGTGTATCGGGCTTTTGGGCCCGAACGGTGCAGGCAAGACAACCTTGATGCGCGCGATGCTTGGGCTCATTTCCCATGAAGGGCAAAGCAGCATCGCGGAAATGGCCCCGGCAGCAAGGGCCAGGACAGCTGCCTGGATGCCGCAAGCGCGGGAGATCGCATGGCCCGTCACCGTGGAGACTCTCGTGATGCTTGGTCGCATTCCGCATATGTCTAGCGGCCAGCAACCCAAGAAAGAGGATCACATTGAGGTCAACACGGCCCTGGCCAAAATGGACCTTGATAGCTTTCGTACCCGCACAGCCACGCGCCTGTCGGGGGGCGAGCAGGCGCGGGTTCTCATCGCGCGCGCGCTCGCTCAGAACACACCTTTGATCGTGGCCGATGAACCGGTCGCGGGGCTCGACCCGGCGCATCAGATCGCGACGATGGAGACATTTGCCGTTTTGGCGCGGACGGGTCGGAGCGTGATCGTATCCCTGCACGACCTTGGCCTAGCCGCGCGGCATTGCACGCGCCTGATCCTACTCTCGGATGGGGAAATTGCCGCTGATG
The DNA here is from genome assembly GCA_937897325.1 of uncultured Shimia sp. Taxonomy (GTDB): domain Bacteria; phylum Pseudomonadota; class Alphaproteobacteria; order Rhodobacterales; family Rhodobacteraceae; genus CALCOY01. The sequence goes on along the minus strand of CALCOY010000098.1, from coordinate 3,340 downwards.
GGTCCCCTGCGGATGTCCTGACGCTGGATCGGATGGCCGACGTCTTTGGCATTCGCGCGTTCTATCAGGACACCGAAGACGGCCCGGTCTTTCAGCCGTTGGAGGTGATATCGTGACGCCCGTGCATGTTCGCCTCGACCCACCCTGGCTGAGCTTTGACCTTGGCAGCCCGCATCAAGTCTTGAGTTGGACACTTAACCGACCCGGCTTTGTGATGGCCGACAAGGTGGTTTGGCGGGAGGTTCGGAACGCTGATCTGCCTAAAGAGCTAGACGTCCATGACTGGCTCAGCCGGGAGTTGACCGCGCGCGGTGAAGAGAACAGCGTCGCTTTCCTGACCTCCCGTGCCATTGAACGGTTTCACTGTGCTGACGCTCAAGTTGGCGAGACGAAAGCCTTCGCCATCGCAACTGTAGGCCTCTCAAATGCCGAGCGTGTCGGGCACCGGCAACCGCCACATCCGCTGAGCTTTGGCACAATAAATGTGGCAGCACAGGTGAGCAGCTCTCTGACCGAGGCGGGGCTTCTTGAGGCGATGAGCATCGTGGTGCAAGCACGGACGGCGGCTGTGATGGACGCAAACGTCCCCTTGCGATGCGGCAAGGCAACAGGGACCGGTACCGATTGCGTTGCAGTCGCCACCCCACCTGGCGACACAATGTACGCGGGATTGCATACGGAAATTGGGGAAGCTCTGGGCCGGGTTGTCTATGACGCCGTTCTTGCCGGAGCACAGGAATGGAAAACAGAACAGGAGGCATGTGAAGATGCTTGATCTTGTTGAGGTCGCGAAAGGTCACCTAGACGATCCAAACACAGGTTGGAACATGGGTAGCTTTGGCGCAATTGCAGAGTTTCACCACGTGGTCGGCGACCCACCAGCAGAGGCTACAGGTGACTTGTCACGCGCGACTGCGCGCGGAGGCATTCGGCTCGACACACTCGCGGGCGTGCGCCCCATTGCTTTTGAAACGCTCAGTCCCAAGCCGCATCGTTGGTCCCAAGCAGTGGCGCTTTGCCTGCCCGAACAAGAAGCCATTATGAACCGCCGCGATAAGCTGACGGAACTCGGCCCAGACACAGCTGCTTTACGCCTGGAGGACGACGGGGCAGTCCTTTTTGACATGGGGCTCGCCCAGCCACAGGTTGATTTTTGCATTCGGGCGTCTGATCCGGAGTTGCTGTCCGTCCTGCGCGCGGCGATAGGAAAATCCTTGTTTGAGCAAGGCAACCCTGCCATGGGCGCGATCCTCAAGGCCCATCCCCACCGTGTGGCGCTGACCCGGCTCGGGCGTGTTGAGGTTTACCAGATGATTGGCGGACCGGACACAGGAGGCAAATCCCCAGAAGGGCCGCACACACATGTCCTGCCCAAACTTCTGCGCGCAGAGCGTACGCATTCGGCAAACACCCCAATCCCAGACGGCTGGGTCCCATGTGCCTATTTTCATCCCGACAATCCTGTCTTTGATCGCATGGGTGCGGACAAGGACTTTGATCCAGAGTCCTTTGAAGCCTTCCAGGAATTGCTCAAACCTTGGGGGATCGCGGAATACACTTCCGCCAAGGACGCCGTTTGGGCCGCGCTGAGAGCTAGCGAAAGCGCAGAGCGTCATGCTGAACCTGAGACCCGGTTGGGGCGCGCGGGATTGCGCAACGCCATCCGTCAATGGCGGCGGAAAGAAGGGGACACTTCAGTCGTTCAAACTTGGGCTGGGCGATTTGACCGTGGCACGCTTGAGACAGAAGACGAGAATCCCGGGCACTGACAGCGAGCAACGGAACACAGCCTATTAATGCAACAGTCCCCAGAGAAAGGACCAAACCATGGGATCAAACACCTTGCGCAGCGACATTAGTTATGGGCTCATTTCTGGACTCACTGAGCTCTGACCGTGTCGCGAGCCATGACATTCTTCATATGATTAAGGATGTCGGTGTAATGAGAGAAAAATAGAAGGCTGCCCGCATCGGTGAACACTTTGAAACGGGCGTCTGGAAAGTCCTCACGGAATTCTTTGATCGTTTCCGGGGGCAAGTGTGGATCATGCTGTCCGTTCCAAAAATGAACCGGTATGCGCGCGCTCACCGACAGGGCTGCCTCGTACCAGTCTGCCTGATCACGCTCGCGGATCTGGCGCGCGAAAGCATCCGCAAGTCCGTTTGCTGGTGTCATTGTACCCTAATTAATCAGAATCTGCGGATTGGGGGGAGTGGGCAAAATCATCTACACGATAAATGCGATTGAAAGCCTGAACCGCGTAATTCGAAAAACCACCAAAACGCGCAGCAGCTTCCCAACCGATGACGCCGCAACCAAACTAATCTATCTGGCGATCCGTAGCTTTGAGAGGACAGGCAGGGCCGTCCGAGAATGGGTTGCTGCGCGAAACCAGTTCGCTATCCTATACCCCGAACGGTTCAACAGGTGACCCGTCAAAACTGCATGGGCTAAGCCTCATACACAGAGTTTCGGATACTCCCAAGCGCGCCGCTTGACCACTATGTTTTGCCCACTCCCCAAACCTCAGCCACAATTCCGGGGGCAGCCCTGTGAAGGACTCGTTCCAGCAAAACTTTGAAAACCGTTTACGATACTCCGGTTTTGCGTCATGTCATGCACTTGCGTGGTACACGCTTGTGCATCGAGTTCAAACGCCTCAAGCTCATCACCAATGTAAGCCATTTCCTGATCGCTTAAGGATGCGGAATGTGCAACGTTGGACGCAAACGAGTGTTTTGTGGTATCAAATTGATTTTGCATAACTTCCCCCGATAAAGCGGTAACCCACTCGCTTAATAAGTTTATGTACTTTGGCAACCTCAATATCTGCGGTTGCATGGAATAGAATTTCCTGAGCCGAACGCGCCTTTGACCAGCTCTCAACGCCTTTCATCAAGCGGAGGGCCACACGGCCACTCAGCAATGTGCCGCGAATTTCTGGCAGGACAAAAATACTGTGGAATGTTGTCACAATTGCCCCCCTGCCGATATGGTATTCACCCGCAGAGCAATAGACAGCACCAAGTGCCCGCTCACCGTCCCAGCACATCAAAATAGCCTCTTGCTTTGGGTTTCGTAGTACACGCTCTACAATGCCTTCGACCTTCTCAGGAGCGAATGGGATATAGTTGAAACGGCTCTCTTCGTGAAAACGCCTTGCCAAAAAGACCACATCGGCAGGATCGTGTTTCACATCAAATTCTGAGAACCGAAGGCGCTTAGCGCCTTCCGTCGCATTTTTTATCATATGAAAATTCTTCTGCTGCGAACGCATCATGAAAGGTACTGTTGCATTAATCGAGTGAGTTGGCCAGTTTTTCAGTTTTGAGGTTGCTC